>NZ_JALBGV010000121.1 GCF_023006505.1 Neorhizobium sp. SHOUNA12A | reverse complement strand
GCTCGACGGACTGCCTCTGTCGTCGTGGCGCTCCCATGTAAAACCTGACCCATAGTGCTTCCCTCCATGCCAAGGAAAATGATGCACCATCAAATGCCGGGATCAAACAGCTAGTCGATCTCGTGCCGGCGCTCGCTGTTATGCTTGGCGCGAACGTTGGAACGACCTTGATCGTTCAGGCCCTGTCCTTCGACGTCGCCGCTATGTCGCCCGCGCTCATTCTCCTGGGTGCGCTGATGTTTCGCCGTGGTCAAAACCCGCAAATCCACGACCTGGGGCGTGTTTTTGTCGGTCTCGGCTTTATGCTGCTTGCGCTACACCAATTGCTTGCGGTGCTGACTGAATACGCGGACACGCCGGCTTTCGAAGCCGTGCTTTCGGCAATTTCCAAGACGCCCGCATCAAGCGTGATACTCGCCGCCATTCTGACCTGGGCAGCACATTCGAGCGTTGCCGTAGTCTTGCTCGTCATGTCTTTATGCAGCAAAGGATTGATCGATCCTTATCAGGCCTTCGCACTCACTCTCGGGGCCAATCTCGGCACAGCGATAAATCCGGTTGTGGAAGGCAATACCACGGGTGATTATTCCGCCAAACGGCTGCCTTTGGGAAACCTCGCAACGCGTCTTGCAGGGATTGGTATCGTCTTCGCAGCACTCTCACCTGTCGTCAGTTGGATGACGGCAATCGATACCGACGGCGCTC
Organism: Neorhizobium sp. SHOUNA12A; assembly: GCF_023006505.1. GTDB lineage: Bacteria > Pseudomonadota > Alphaproteobacteria > Rhizobiales > Rhizobiaceae > Neorhizobium. The sequence goes on along the minus strand of NZ_JALBGV010000121.1, from coordinate 12,156 downwards.
GGATAGTCGCGAATTTTCATACTGCATTCAATCTCATCGTCGCCGTCGCAGTCATGCCATTCCTTACGCCTTTCGCCAACCTTTTGGTCAGACTATTGCCGCAGAAGATCGACGCGACCGATCCTGGCCGTCCCCGTTATCTCGACGCATCTGCCAAAGAGACGCCGGTCGTCGCGTTGCAAGCTGCCGCTAGAGAAGTGCTGCGGCTTGTGGACATACTCGGCGACATGTTGGCGGGAACGAAAGCAGCTCTGACAAGCAACGATCGACGTGCACTTTCTTCCTTGCGAAAGATGGACACGATCCTGGACCGACTTAACAGGGCAGTGAAACAATATCTAACCTCGATTGATCGAGATGAACTCAGTGAGTCCGATCAACATCGGCTCGATGAAATTTTGATTTTTTCTACCGGCCTCGAAAACGCGGGCGATGTGCTTGACCAGAACGTCCTTCCCCATTTGGCCAAAAGGCTGCGCCGCGGCCTTAAGTTTTCGAAAGAGGGGCAGCGCGAACTGTCAGATCTGATTGACCGCCTCTCCACAAATCTCAGGACCGCCTCCGCATTGTTTATGTCTCAGGACGAACGTGTGGCCAGAATGCTTGCGGATGAAAAGATCGTCTTCCGCAAGGCGGAACGCGAAGGGATGAGCGACCATTTCAGGCGCATGCGAACGGGCGATCTAGATACCACCGAAACAAGCTCGCTCCACCTCGACCTGCTCCGCGACTTCAAGCAGATCAACTCACATCTTGTGGCAGCGACCGCCTATCCGATCCTCGAACGGCAGGGCGAATTGCTGCAGAGCAGAGCCATCCGCCAGGCGTCACCTGAATCCTCGTTTACGTGATGCGATTTCCTCTGATTGGCAGCAAACGATGCTCGTGCAATCGCTTCTCAACCTGACCGACGATCAACTGGAGGACGTGATGGGAGCTGTTGAAAACTGGTGCCGGAAGAACGAGAAGACGCTTGACAGCGAAATCGGACAGAAGGCGCTCGGCTTGGCTGCGAATATCAGGCGAAGCCGCGGCCTCACCCAAACCCAACTCGAGCAGATCCTCACTCATGACATGAGCGGGGACAATCAAGGATTCTAGAGGCGATGTCCACGGTATCGCGGGCTCAATGGTTGCGGGATAAAGTTACAAGTCAATTGCTGCGGAGCCAGGCCAGTGCTGAACCGATACCTCGACACTCCACTACGCAAGATCGCCGCCCTTGTGGCGCTCTTGAATCTGGGATACTTCGGGATCGAGTTCGCTGTAGCGCTCAAAATCGGCTCCGTGTCGCTGTTTGCGGACAGCGTTGATTTCCTTGAAGATGCTTCAGTCAACCTGCTGATCCTACTCGCGCTTGGATGGTCGCTCAAGAACCGGGCTCGCGTTGGGATCGCGCTATCGCTGACACTAATGGTTCCCGGCATTGCAACGCTGTTGGCCGCCTACCAGAGCTTCGTCGATCCAGCCCCTCCACAGCCCTTCCTTTTGACCATTACCGGTGCAGGAGCACTCGCGATCAACCTGTCCTGTGCCCTCATGCTGGCAGCGTTCCGTCACGAGAGCGGCAGTCTCACAAAGGCGGCTTTCCTTTCCGCACGCAATGATGCCCTCGCCAACATTGCCATCATGGGGGCGGGCTTCGTCATAAACTTTGTCTGGAACTCGGGATGGCCCGACCTAATCGTCGGCCTGGGCATCGCTGCAGTGAACATGGATGCAGCGAGGGAAGTCTGGGAGGCCGCCCAGAATGAATACCGCACTGCAGCTTAGGAAGGGTGGCGGAGCAACAAGACGCTCGTGAACGGGCTTGCTACCCTCGCTGAGGAGATCGCGGCCAAGGGCAGTACCATGCCGCCGAACTTCCGCCACGACCGACTGAGGTCGCTAATCGTTGAGCGCCTTGTCCGTGTCCAGGACGGAACACAAGCGTTCACGATACTGCCACTGGGGATCTTAGTTGGCCGCTACAGCATACTGGATGAATTGCAATCGCAGGGCGCCAAGTAGCTCCTATCGGATGATCGCAAGCGAAAAACCATTCAACAAACGCTGGAGATCCGGTCGATTGAAGAATTTACATTGCCTTGGTTTAGCGGACACACAGATCTCCCCGGTCTGGATTTACAAGCTTAGACTGGCACGGCGGTCGGATTGGAATTAGTACGGAAAGGTGGATCCGGTGACATATTCAGCGGTCGAACCGTTCCAGCATCCTCTTCAGTTGTGCATTCTGCAGCTGAAGCTTGCGCGTCAGCTGGTCGCGCAGCAGCCTGATCTCCTCATCAAGGCGGATTGCGTCACCAGAAACGGTGGGAAGGCCAGGAGAGGCTGGCGGAACGGCTTCACCCCCTGCCGCTGTCTTGCCCCGGCTTTTGCGCTTTCGCGTTGCACCTTCGCCAGTCTGCGAGGGTTTCGGTGCGTCGCGTGCGGCCGGGTTGGCGTTATCGGATAAGGCCGGATCAGCCGCCTCCACGGGCTTGGCGCCTTCGATATCTGCCGTGCCGTGAACACCGCCTGCCGTTTCTTTGGAATGATCCGGGTCCGCCGACACCGCCTCCGATCGACCGTAAGCGACCGGCTCTTCGTTGATCGGAGGATCCGCTGTGTTCAATCCGTTTTCAGCAGCGGTTTCTGTCGGTTTGGCGATAGCCAAGACGTTCGGCTTCACGTCATCGGCCGGCCCCTGTTCTTGCCTCTGCTGACGTCGCGGCGACACCAGCCGGGCAAGAAGTTTCCATGGAGACGCCATTTTATTCGACCTCGTATTCTACCCCACAGCCAGGCTGCGGCCAAAAGCCTTGGCGGCAGAACGAACCGCCGCCAAAATGTTCATTTCGATAAACATGAGAATGCGGCCGGCGCTTGACCGACGGCTGTCGATCAACCGAGGTTGAGCCGCTTTCGCAGATCGGCATTTTCAGCACGCAGCTTCTCGGCCAGCTGCTTGCGCAGTCTCTGGTTTTCCTCTTCCAGCTGCAGGAGATCCGCAAACTCGTCAACGACCGCCGTCGAAGGAGTAGCCGCCACCTGCACAACCTTCGGAGCACGTTTGACAGGCGCACGTTTGGCGCTTGGCGCACCTTCGTCGGACTTTGCCTTGCGTCCTCTCTTCGGCTTTGCAGCTACGGCATTCGAAGCCGCTGCCGGTTGCGCCGAAACTGCAGCTGAGGCCGTCTCAAGCGCCGCCTTTTTGGCGCGAGGTTTGCGCTCTTTCTTCGGCGCGGGCGCCGCTACGGCCGGCGTGTCAGCATCGCTTATCGTGTCAATATCGTCGGCCATTATGGTCTCCTGTAAAGCCGATGCATTTGTCTCCTGCTCGTTCGGCAGTGTCAACAACACTGCCGCCTGTTGTTCTGCGGGTACAAGCATTTCGCTGCTTCTGGTCTGAGGAGTTGAAGACATAAATGGCATTGCCTCGTCCCGCAGATCCTGCGCCACGGATTTGAGGTCCATGTCTCCCCAGATCGAGTTCGGATTGGAATTGAGTTTTCGCCGACCCGATCTGTACTCGACGGCAAAGCTGCGCTGGACTTTTTTCACTTTGAGAGGCCTCGGGTGTCTGCGGTGATGTGTTCGGCGACGCGTTCGGTATCGCAGCAAGGCTTGCAAATAGCCACTTTCGCGCCGGCAATCTATAGCCTTGGCGCAGCAGGCGACCCCTGCCCTCGCGACAAGACCGCTAACAAGCGTGGATCCCGCCATAAATGACGATGGCTCCAATGAAGAGCCCTGCTATCGCCAATGCGACGCAGCATCCGATCAGATCATCGTACCAGCTCCGAACTATGCTTTCGAACGGTCACTGCCACGACTCGTTTTCCGCGTTTCCATGCCGTTTCCAATGCTGTGATCACTGAAGACGCCGAACTACGCCACCGCTGTGGGAGTTCCAATGTGGACGCCCCAACTCCCGAACCGAGATGTAGACAGTGTCCTGGTGGGGCCTGCCTGGCTTCCAAATCCTTGATGACATTGCTGAACATCCGAACCTGACGCTGCCAGGAGACTGGACATCTAACGCTAGATGATCAGCAGGCTGTGGGCACTCGGCAACCGTGCCCCAATGACGGCACCCTGCAGCTGATCCAGGAACAACGGCCCGAAAGACCGCGGCCGGATCCGGAAGCAACGACGCCGCAGGCTTGAAAGCCGAGGGGAAAGCTATCGAACCCGGGCGGCGTCAATCCTGTGCGCTAGGGAGACAACCGTATCAAAGTTCCGTCCATCGCCGCAGCAATGATCGCCGCTGCGATCTGCCGGAGAGGTCCGCGGGCGATGAGCATCTCCGGCGGCGGGTGTTTTCCCGGACCCGGATCAATGAAGGCCGAACATTCGTGATCCAACTCCAGCATTGCTATGAACGATGTCGCGACAATCATTTCTCCGCAGGCAGCGCATCGCAGGATATACGAGCCGCCGTGGACGACCGATTCCGTTTTCTCCAATCCGCAAGCCCTACAGAGTAACATACTATTCATGGCCCAAATTTAACCGCGCACATTGCTTCTGATCATGAGGTCATGAGGCGATCGCCAGGATAACGGCGATGACGAGCAGCAAGGGCCCCATCCACCTGAAATGACGAACCACCGGCAACTTGTGCGCCGGATTTCGCGACAAGGACAGATAGCCAAAGCCCAGGGACGTCATCCACAGCCCGGCGCAAAACATGATGAACTCGTCGATATAGGTTGCGATCATCGCGGTTGCTCCTAGCTTTGAACGGCACCGTTAAAACCTGTATATTCACTCGCCGTCATCAGATAAAGCACCGGCGCGCGGACGGAAGGAAAAAGTGCAGAGCGTTCGACACTTCCGTGCGATACGGTCACGATGTCACTGTTGACCTCCAGGCTCCGCACCGTTGGTAATCATCGACGGCCAGAAAGCTGCTATAATTAATTGAGCTCCCATCACACGCGGACCGACGAGCCACCTATAGAAAGACGGTGCTTAGGGTGGAGACGAAGCGATTCCACAACAACCCGACGCAGATTTTCGGCGGAAGGCAGCGTCAAGATTGTCTTGCGTTGGACCGCTGCAAACATGCATGATGGACGAAGTTGATCGCATCAGGGGATGAGGCATCGCTCCGGCAACAGGTCTGCGCGGGGATATCCAAATGGCCGGCACGAACAATGTGAGACATTGTTTGCTCGTATTGGCGCTTCGAAAACCCAGCTTAAATCGAAAGAAATTCTATTGAAAGCCAAGATAGGCTTGAAAGATGTGGCTCTGGATGCCGGTGTTTCGCTCAGTACCGCGTCCCATGTTCTCAACGGAACCGCGCCCATATCCATAGAAGTTCGGGAGCGGGTCCTTAATTCCGCGCAAAGGCTGGGATATCTGGAAAAGCGTCGAAGCCGGGCGACGATCGCCACGCTTCGCACCATCCTCCTGGCGATCACCAGCGATGCGGCGCCTCACAGCGACGTCAATCTCGTCAGCTGGACGATGCTCAACAGCCTGCGCCAGGAATGCGAGCGCCTCAGCATCCGGATCGTCCCTTTCGTCAGCGCCGGCAGCCGGATCGACGCGAGCGAGGTGCGCCGCATGGCGCAGGCCGAAAACGTCGACGGCATCGTTATCCTCAACGACGACCAGCCGGAATTGATCCGCGTCCTTGCCGCAGGTCGCATACCGCTCGTCATCCTGAATGGCGAGGACCCTTCGATGCTGGTCGATACGGTCACCGGTGAAAACCGCTTCGGCGCCCGCCAGGGAACCGAGCACCTGCTTTCGCTCGGCCATCGCCGTATCCTGCATTTGACCTGGAAGGGCAGGACCACCATCCGCCGCCGGTATGATGGCTACGCCGATGCGCATCTTGCGGCCGGCCTTGCCGTATCGCCGGAGATGATCGTCGAGGCGGAGGGATACGAGCCCCACCAGGGCGAGCAGGCGATCCGCCAATTGCTTTCCGAAGATAGCAGGCTGCGCGGCGCGACGGCGATCTTCTGCGCCGCCGACAACCTGGCGCTCGGCTGCCTGAGGGCGCTGGCGGCATTCGGCATGCGCGTGCCGGAGGAAATGTCCGTGCTCGGCTTCGACGATATCGTGCCCGGCGAGTTCAGCACACCGCCGCTCTCGACGGTCCAGTTGCCGACCGACCGGCTGGGGGCCGCCGCAATCAGCCTTCTGGAACAACGGCTCGTCGCCAACGATCCGCTGCGGCCGGCCTACCGGCTGGAACTCGGCTGCAAGCTGGTGCTGCGGGGCAGCGTCGCTCCGCCCCGCAGGTGAACCTCACTTCATTCCGGTGCCGGCAATGCCGGTGGTGATGTATTTCTGCAGGAACAGGAAGACGACCGTGACCGGTGCCAGGCTCAGGAAGGTCATGGCGAGGATGTAGTTCCACTGCACGGAGAACTCGCCCTGGAAGGCGTTGAGCCCGACCTGCAGGGTGAAGTTTTCGCGGCTGCTCAAGACGATCAAAGGCCAGAGAAAGTCGTTCCACCGCCACAGGACGGAAAAGATCGCCAGCACCGCGAGCGCCGGTGCCGTCAGCGGCAGGATGATGCGCCAGAAGATCCGGAACTCGCTTGCCGCGTCGACACGGGCCGCCTCGATGAGTTCGTCGGGGATGGTAAGCATGTACTGGCGCAGCAGGAAGACGCCGGTCGGCGAGGCAACGGTCGGAATGATGATACCCCAGAGACTGTCCACAAGGCCGACGCCGACGACGACCAGATAGGCCGGGACCATGACCACCGTCAGGGGGATCATCAGCGTCGAGATGATCAGCACGAAAATCGCCTTCTCGCCCCGGAACCGGTATTTCGACAGCGCGAAAGCCGCAAGCGCGTTGACGACGAGCGTCAGCAGCGTCGCCACGAAGGTGACGAAGACCGAATTCTTCAGAAAGGTGAGGAAGTCGAACCGGGTGAGCGGATCGGTATAGTTCTCGGTCGCGATCGTAAGCCGCTGGACCGGCGACATGTTCTTGACGTCGACGCTGACCGGCGGTCCGGGATTGCTCGGATCGACCATCTGGGCTTTCAGCCCGATCCGCCGCACCATCGCCATCTCGCGCCGTTGGCCGTCGACGTCGACGGTCCAGAGGCTGAGCGGGGCGTCGAAACCCGGTACGGTCTGCTGAACCGCCGCACGCGGCAGCAGCGTCGGCGGAAAGCGGGTGATTTCGGCGGCCGGCTTGAACGAGGAAAGCCCCGCCCAGACCACCGGGATGAGCACGGCAAGCGTGCCCAGGACCAGCCAGGCCCAGGAGAGAATGTCGGTGACACCGATCCGGCCCGGCCGGCGGGTGCGCGTCAGGAAAGCGATGGGTGAGAGGCCTTGCGACATGGTCAGGACTCCATCTTGCGGCCAAGCCGCAGCTGTATGAGCGTCAGGACCAGCAGCACGAGGCCCATCAGCACCGACGCCGCCGAGGCGAGGCCGAAAAGGCGCAGGTCGCTGCCGAAGGCCATCTGGTAGATGTACTGCACGATGAAGCTGTTCGCGGTGCCAGGTCCGCCGCCATTGGTCAGTACCCAGGCCTCGTCGAAGATCTGGACCGAGCGGATCATCAGCAGGATCAGCACGACGAGCAGGTTCGGCCCGAGAAGCGGAAGCGTGATCCGGAAAAGCGTGCGCCGGGGCGAGGCCGCGTCGATCGAGGCGGCTTCGTAGAGATCCTTTGGAATTGCCTGCAGGCCGGCGAGAAGGATCAGCGTATAAAAGCCCATATGGAACCAGACCGAAACCACCACTACGAAGAAACGCGACCAGCCGACGTCCAGCAGGAAGATTTCCGGCGGAACGCCGAGCATCTGCAGGAAGGCGTTGAGCAGGCCGTTGCGGTCCAGGAACCACTTCCAGATCAGGCCGATGACGACCGGCGACAGCAGGACGGGATAAAAGAACATGGCCCGGAAGAAACCGCGGGCGGCCATCGCCCGGTTGAGGATGAGCGCCGTCACCAATGCCACGAGCAGGGTCGCGGCAACGTTGAAGCCGACGAACCAGAGCGTGTTCCAGACCGCCGTCCAGAACAGGGATTCGCGGCAGCTCCCCGGACGAAGGTAGTCCTCGCACTGCAGGAGCTGACGGAAATTGTCGAAGCCGACGAAAGGCCGCTCCGACACGAACAGGCCGGTCCCGCCGGTAAAGGCGTAGCCGACCGCGATGGCGATGGGCAGGAAGGTGAAGATGCCGAAAAGGATGAGGTTCGGCGCGAGGAACAGATAGGGCATCCGCTTCCTGCCCATCAGCCGTTCGAACCCGTTGATGGGCGCCTCGACGAGGCCCATGACGACGTCGAGGGCACGGCCGCCGAGATCTGTCGCCTTAGGCGTGCTCATGGACATCACTCCGTTGGCGAACGGATTGCAGCAGAGCCAGGCCGCTATCGGGATCGAAGACGTGCACCCGGCCGGATAGCGGCATGATCCGCAGAAGGTCGCCGGCCCGCGGTGCGAAATGGCCGGTCTGGTGGACGATGATTGGCTCGTCCCTCCCCTCGAGCGTCCCGTAGACATAGGTCTCGGTCCCAAGGCTCTCGTGATACTGAACGACGAACGGCAGTCCTTCGTCGCCGACCGAAAAATGCGCGGGCCGTATGCCGACAAGCACGGCCTGGCCTACTTTCGCCGCGGTGGGATCGATCGACGCCGCGAGCGGAGCGCCATAGCCGGCGTCGATCGTGACGCCCGCTTCGCCCATCGCAGTGACCTGGCCCTTCAGCATGTTCATCCGCGGCGAGCCCAGGAAGCCCGCCACGAAGAGGTTCCGCGGGTTGTCGAAGAGTTCGAGCGGCGTTCCGACCTGCTCGATCCGGCCCGCATTGAGCACGACGATCTCGTCGGCCATGGTCATCGCCTCCACCTGGTCGTGGGTGACGTAGATCATCGTTGTTCTCAGCTGGCGATGCAGCCGGGTGATTTCCGCCCTTGTCTGCACGCGCAGCGCCGCGTCGAGGTTCGAGAGCGGCTCGTCGAAGAGGAAGATATCGGGGTTGCGCACGATGGCGCGTCCGATCGCGACACGCTGGCGCTGGCCGCCGGAAAGCTGCCGTGGCTTGCGATCCAGATAGGGCTCGATCGCCAGCATCCGCGCCGCCTCCCCGATCCGGGTCTCGATCTCGCTGCGCTTGAATTTCAGGTTCTCGAGCCCGAAGGCGAGGTTCTTGCGCACGCTCATGTGGGGATAGAGCGCATAGGACTGGAAGACCATGGCGATCTTCCGCTCCGCCGGCGACAGCTGGACGACGTCGCGCCCGCCGATTTCGATGCCGCCGGCGCTGATGTCCTCCAGTCCCGCGATGATCCTGAGGAGGGTCGACTTGCCGCAGCCGGATGGACCGACGAAAACGACGAACTTGCCGTTGTCGATCGTCAGGTCGATACCGTGCAGAACGGTCAGCGCACCGAACGCCTTGGTGACATTCGTAAGTTTTAGATTTCCCATTCCCTGCTCCCGTCAGGTTCAGTCACTTTGTGGACGACGCTTTCGACGTTCCAGCCTTCCGGTATCGGTTGCGGCCTCTCGAAATGCGCCTCCTCGATCGAAATCCCCTCTGTGCCGGTGGTAAAAAGTGCCGGCATGCCGCCCGGGTAGTCGACAAGGCCGACCACCCGTCCGTCCGCGTCCTTCGTCCATGCATTTGCACGGCCGGCAGCGTCAGCGCTCGGTGCGATATCAGCGTTGGTCGGCCTCAGATCATAACGAAGTCCGGTGCCGAGTGGGCCTTTCCGCTGCCGCAGTCGTAGACGCGAAAGTCTGACGCCGTGGATTTTCGCGGCGGAAGTCGAAACGAGCGCGATCGCCCCGTCCATTTGGCCGCGCAGATCCTCGACGACGAGATTTCGAACCGCACCGGCCCGGCGGGTGGGGATGCGATCCACCACCGTCACCGTCAGCGCTTCGCCCGATCCCCAGAAGCCATCGAGCGTCTCGTGGCAATCGACCTCTATCCGCGAAAAGCGGATATTGGTCATGTGGCCACCGTCGCGCGAAAACAGCCCCAGCCCCCGGTTTGAATCCTGGACGCGGCAGTCCTCGAAGACGACGTCCGTGAAATCGCCGTAGGATTCCGTGCCGATCTTCAGTGCGCAGCTGTTGCTTTCGACCAGGCAGCGGCGCACGAGCACGTTTTCGCATTCTCCGATCGCTTGTCCGTCCGGTCCGGCGCTGGTCTTCAGGCAGATGCCGTCATCGGCCGTCGATATGTCGCAGTCCTCCACAACCGTATGCCGGCAGGCGTCGAGCACGAGGCCGTCGGTATTCGGCATGCGCCGATTGTTCGAGACCTTCACGCCGCCGACATAAACGTCGTGGCAATTGACCAGGTGCAGCGTCCACATCGGCGAATCGACGATTTCCAATCGCTCGATCCGGACGCCGCGGCAGGATTCGAAGACCACCACCCGCGGGCGGTATTCCGCCGGGACAAAGGTGCCCATCGCCTCATCGCTGCCGGCGATGAAATGTTCACCTCCGGCCTCGATCCGTCCTGGGCCGGTCAAGGCTATGTCCGTCGCATTTCTTGCAACGATCATGGCGCGGTTCGACTTCTCGGCGATAACCGAAACCGATGTCTGCGCGTAAGCTCCGTAGTCGGCCGCAGGGCGCAGGATCGCGCCCATCGCCAGATGAAGCTCGACGCCGGATTGCAGCCTCAGGCCGCGCGTATTGTGGATGCCTTCGGCAAGTTCCACGCAGCCGCCGCCGCGCGCGGCCACCTGGTCGATTGCCGCTTGAATGCGCGCCGTCTCGTCCTCCTGCATGGGCTCGATGAGAAGGGACGGGAACCTGTTCATGCGCCCTCCTCGCCCTCGAGCAGGACTTCCGTCAGCAGCAGCATCGTCAGCGCCTGCCCATAGGGGGTCGGCAGGTTGGGGATACGACGATAGAAATCCAGATCGTGCCCCATCGGCGTGCCGTCCGAGACGCCCTGGACGACGCCCTCGCCATCGACCCGGGAGAGCACGGCCGCCAGCGCGCGTTCCGCATGCACCCGGTTGGAGGCATCCAGGATGCCTGCATCGATACCGCGCAGGATACCGTAGGCGATCCCGGCCGTCGCCGATGTTTCGAGGGGAGATGTCGGGTCGTCAAGCAGCGTATGGAACATGCCGTCGGGACGCTGCAGTCGCTTCAGCGAGCCGACCTGGCTTGCAAGCACGTTCGACAGAAAACGCTTGTCCTTTTCCTCGAGATCGGGAACGAGCTCGAACAGTTCGGGAATGGCAACCGTGATCCAGGCGTTGCCGCGCGCCCAGAAGGCCCTGGCGAAATTGTGCCGGCCGTTGAAGGTCCAGCCGTGATACCAGAGCCCGGTGACCGGATCGGACAGATAGCGGGCATGCACCATGAACTGGTAGACAGCCTCGTCGATCCAGTCGCGACGTCCGCAGGCAACGCCCGCGCGTGCCAGAAACAGCCCGGCCATGAACAGCGTATCGTCCCAGAGTTCGCCGTCGTTCAGCCGTTCCTTGACGACGTGCTGAAAACCGCCGTCCTCGGTCTTCGGAAGACGGTGGACGAGCCAGTCCGCCCAATCCTCGACGAGCGCACGGAAATCCGGCCGGTCGACATGTTCGATGAGAATGGCAAGCGGCAGCATGGGGGCCGTGCTGTTGATCTGCCGCGGCGGCAGGCCCCGGCCGATTTGCCGGCCGTACCAGGCGACGAGATCGTCGATGGCCTGCCGATCACCAGCCGCAAGCGCGCGGCGCAGGAAGCCGTAGAGGCCGACGCCGACTTCCCAGTCCCATTCGTCGAACTGGATACCGCCGTCCGCATCGGCACCGGCAAGGCCTTCCTTGATGCCCTTGAGGCGGCTGAACGCGACCGCGACCTGATCGATCGTCTCCTGCAGGGCCGGTTTGTTGAGGGTCATCGAATCCATCGGTCGGAATGTCCTTTATGCATAGAATGGGTGATCGTCGTCGCCGGCGGTCGCGCTGTCATAGGTCAGGACCGGCACGGGCTGGTCGTGAATGAACGGCCGCGGCTCTCCGCCAACGGTGAATTCGCCGGCATAAGAGAGCGTCAGTATTTCGCGGTCCGGCGGCGAAAGGCTCAGCACCTTGTCGTCGATGTCGAACGAGACGGAGGTGGCGCGGATACGTTCGGCGAAACGACGGAAAGCGGCTTCGTCGCCGGCGCCCACGACGGCCGCCCAGCCGGTGAGCGCACCCTCGGAGCGCA
>NZ_JALBGV010000120.1 GCF_023006505.1 Neorhizobium sp. SHOUNA12A | reverse complement strand
GCTTGTCGGCGGTAGATCCCTGGCGGATCACGGGCAGCGGGCCGGCCTTCGGCAGGGCATAGGCAGGCGCCGCCGGGGCGGCCTGTTCGACCACCGCGACTTCGCTTTCGTCGTCGCCGTCCTCGTCTTCCTTCAGAGCGGTTTCTTCAAGCGCCGCCATCTCGACGGGCTTCATGTCCCTGAGCCCGGCAACGGTGGTGACCGTCTCGGCATCCTGGATCATGTCCGGCAAGGTTGATCCGGCACGCGGCGCCACGACGACGAGGTTTTCCATCGCAGGCGCAAGCACGGCGCGGATGGCGTTGGCATCCGGGCGGATCTTTTCGAGAGCGGCAAACTGCTGTTCATGTTCCTGATGCCGTACGGCCTTCGCCATCGCGACATTGAGCGTCTGCTTGATGGCCGAAATATCCGGCTTGCGGGCCTCGAGGGCTGCCACATCGGCGCCAGCCAGACGCTTGCCTTTCGGATCGGCGGGTGCGCTACCGGGCAGGCGGGAGAATTTCGAGACGTCGATTTCGCGCTCGCGCGAAACAGCGGCGGGAGATGCAAGGGCGATCGGTCTTGTCAGTGCCGTTTCGAACTTGACGTCGGAAGCCGACTTCACCGCGGTCGCCATGGTAACCATCGACGCACCCATCAGGGCTGCGACCGTCAGGCCGAAACCGACCGTGACATTGACCAGGAGAGAGCGGGATTTTTTGCGGCGTTGCGGAACTTTGCCTGCCTGCCTGCCATTCACCGACGTCTGGACCGAACGCGCCATCACTCGTTACCCGAACCGTTACTCACACGGGCAGTCATCGCTTCCGCGAGACTGCCAAAACAACCCCGACGAGCATTGAGCAAGAAGAGAACCTGCTCACCGCCGCCAATCGACTGCATGTGAGGATGAACGATTATGGTAACCAATGTCTTTACGTCGCCCCGATTTGGTTTCGGTGGTGCACATAAAAGCGCATGCCGTCGGAAGTTTAACCGAAATGCGGCAACAGGGTGTCCCCCCTCGGCGCGCTTTAAGGCAGGTCAAGCCAACGACCGTTGCTGTTTAGCCACAAAATCTCATTCTTTCAAGGCTTATCACAATTTTTATACCATTTCTCTTTCTGCCCTCCGCCGACCCTCGGACACATATTCGAGCAGCAGTGCCTTGGCGGCATCCATGACCGCGCGGACGCGAGGTGTATACCGAAGCCTTTCATGGGTGATCAGCCAGATCTCCGCGGCAGGCGGCATCTCGGGTCGGAAACAGTAGATCAGGTCGTCGTCACCGGCCGCCACGAACTCCGAAAACAGCCCAATCCCGAGCCCGCTGCGAATGCTCGACAGCGTTGCAGAGACGGTGTTCTGCCGCACCACGATCGCGTTTTCGGGGAAGTTTTTCCGCACCCACAAAACGGCCGGATGATCCTTGATATGCGGGTCGATGGAGATCAGCGAATGCCGGTGAAGTTCGCCGACTTCACGAGGCACGCCGTGGCGTTCGGCATAGGCGCGGCTGCAGTAGAGGCTCCAGATGTCGTCGGTGATCCGCACGCCGACGAGTCCGCCCTCGACCGGACGGGCGGCAGCGCGCAGCGCGATATCGGCGTCCCCTCTTGAAAGATCGAGCCGGCTGTCGGTCGTCACCACGTGCAGGCTGATATTGGGATGCGTCGCCTTGAGCCGGCTGATCAGCAAGGGCAGGAATCGAGCCGCCAATACATCGTTGGTGGTGAAACGGACGCTCCCGGTAATGTCGCAGGAAACCGCGTCCATTGCATTGGAGAACGCCGTCATGGCATCGCGCACCACCGTCGCCGGGCCGATCAGCGATCGGCCGATATCGGTCAACTCGTAGCCGGTGCGCCTTTTGTCGAAGAGTTCGACGCCGAGATCCTGCTCCAGGCCGGCGATCCGCCGCGACACCGTGCTCTGGCTGACCTTCAACAGGCGCGCAGCCGAAAGCGTCGAGCCGGTCTCGGCTACGGCGAGCAGAAAGCGCAGATCGTCGTAGTTCAATTGGCCCATGGATTGGTTATGCAAAAACGGTGAACGGACGGGCAAAAAAGGTGTTTGCGGTAGTTTCGCCGGCAACCTACACGCCTTTTATCGCCGGCGGAACTGGCCTTGCTGGTCATTCTCCCGGCACTTCCCCGTTCGACGGGTTGCCCCGATCAAAAGATTGCCCTGATCAAAGATTGCCAAGGAGAGAACCCATGCCGAGAGCACTCGTGCCCGCCCATACCAGGATCGTCAACCACTTCAACAAGGAGACCTTCGTCTTCACCGATCCGGTGGAAAGCGAGGCTCTGTCCAAGTTCGACGTCATCCTCGAAAAGGGTGGTTCGGGCGGCGGCAATGCGATCGCTCATATCCATCCAAAGGCGGACGAATATTTCCACGTCCACAAGGGCCGGCTGATGATCATGATCGACGGCGTCGAACATTTCGCCGACGTCGGCGAAACCGTCATGGTCCCGCGCGGCAAGGCGCATTTCTTCCGCAATGCCAGCGACGACGAAACCCATGCCACGGTGTCGTTCACGCCCGGCCAGAAGCATCTGCGTTTCTTCATCAACCTCGCTGCGTCGACGGTGCTGACGCCGGAGAATTTCTCGCCGCAGGGGGACGCGAAGCTGCTCGCCATCGCTCTGAAGCTCCACGCCTATCGCGACCATCTCTACCTCGCAGGCCCGCCGATCTGGGTGCAGAAGCTGATGTTCGCCGCTCTTGCCCCGATTTCCAGACTGATGGGCTACCGGCTGATCGTCGCTCCCGACGACGCCCCGCTTGGCCAGGATACGGTGCTCAAGCTCGCGACGGAACCACGCTGACTGCTGCGCTGCAAAACATATCGGCCTTGATCCTGCCCTTCACCCTTGGCATCCTCCGGCAATCCAGGATTCGGAGGACGACCGATGAAAGCGCTGCTCCTGATCGACATCCAGAACGGTTTTTGCCCGGGCGGCAATCTGCCCGTGGCGCACGGTGACGAGATCGTGCCGGTCGCAAATCAGCTGATAGAAGGCGGCGGTTACGACGTCATCGTCGCCTCGCAGGATTGGCACCCGGAAAACCATGGCAGCTTTGCCTCGCGACATGCGGGTAAGAAGCCGTTCGACATGGGCGAACTGTCCGGCCAGCCGCAGGTCATGTGGCCCGACCATTGCGTGCAGGGCACGCCGGATGCGGAATTCCATCCCGACCTCAACATCGATGCCGTCGACTATATCCAGCAGAAGGGCGAGAACCCTGCTGTCGACAGCTATTCCGCCTTCCGCGACAACGACCAGGCCGCAACAACGGGCCTCGCCGGCTATCTGAGAGCCCAGCAGGTGACCGAACTCGATCTTTGCGGGCTTGCAACCGACTATTGCGTGAAATTTTCCGCTCTCGACGCCGTGGAAATGCTGCCGGGCGTAAAAGTGCGCTTCATCGAGGATGCCAGCCGTGGCATCGATCCTGAAGGCGTAAAGAGCGCCATCGCCGAGATGAGAGCCAAAGGAATTGGCATCGTTTCGAGCAAGGACATCCTCGCCGACTGATCGGCGGCACCGGAGCCGCCGGAGCTCGATAGTTCAGCGGAATCGATCGTTCCATCAGCCCAATTGAATTGCGCGAGGTCCCGCAGGGCTCTAAAGCCGGTGCGAAAAGGATTTATCCAATGAATCGCAGCGAATTCAAACAGGGTGTGAAGGGTGGGCTTATCATCGCGCTGTCCTCGGCGCCCTTCGCGGTGTTGTTCGGCGCCGTGGCAAGCGACAACGGCCTCTCGGTCATGGAAGCCGGGCTGATGAGCGCGACCGTCTATGCCGGCGCCAGCCAGCTCGTCGGCATCGAGCTTTTCGGCCACCATGTAGCGCCGTGGCTGATCGTGCTCTCCGTCTTCGCCGTCAATTTCCGCCATATCCTCTATTCGGCGGCGCTGACCCGATACATTACCCATTTCACGCCGGTCCAGAAACTCTTGACCTTCTTCGTGCTGACCGACCCGCAATTCGCGGAAGCCGTGAAACGCGGCGAAAGCGGCCAGGGCGTCAGCTTCCGATGGTATATCGGCTTCGGCGCTGCGATTTATTTCCCCTGGCTGTTCTTCAGCGTCATCGGCGCGTTTTTCGGGCGGATGATGGGCGATCCGCGTTCGCTTGCGATCGACGTGCTGCTGCCGGTCTATTTCCTTGGGCTGGTCATCGGCTTTCGCAGCAAGCCGGGCTTTTATCCGGTGGTAGTGGCGAGCGCACTCGGTTCCGTGCTCGGCTATCATTTTGTCGGCTCGCCCTGGCATGTCAGCATTGGTGCCGCGGTCGGAGTGGTCGTCGCGGCTTTCTTGCCGCTGTCCACCGATTCCGTGCCGGCGAACGCCGCCGCCGAGATGGAGAGCTGACATGACCGACCTCATCTCCGCGGATATGGCTCTGCTGATATTGGCCGCTGCGGTCGCGACCTACCTTACCCGCATCGGCGGATATGTGCTGATTACCCGGATGAAGACGATCCCGCCGCGCATGGAGCAGGCTCTCAACGCGGTACCGGCAGCGGTCCTGACCACGCTCGTCGCCCCCGCCTTCTTCAACGGCGGCTGGGACGTCAAGATCGCCATGCTGGCCGCGCTCGTGGTCGGCATCCGGTATCCGGGTCTCTTGCTGCTCGGCGCCGGCTGGGCGGCAGCGATGATCTGCCGCCACCTCCTGGGCTTCTAAAGGCGTCCTGCTTCAGGAAAGCGGCTCTGTCGCCTTCACCAGCCAGGTCTTGACCGCCTCGTCGTCGATCAGCGGCAGCAGCTTTTCGCACACGGCGGCATGGTAGCCGTTCAGCCAGCCGAGTTCCTCGGCGGTCATCAGGTCAGGCAGAACGAGGCGGCGGTCGATCGGGCACCAGGTCAGCGTCTCGAAGGCGAGCATCGGCTGGTCGCCGCCGTCGATCTCTTGCGGACCCTTCACATAGATCAGGTTCTCAATACGGATGCCGAAGGAGCCGGGACGGTAATAACCGGGCTCGTTGGAAAGGATCATGCCGGGCAGCAGTTCCTGGGTCGCCAGCCGCGAGATCCGCTGCGGCCCCTCATGCACCGAGAGGTATGAGCCGACGCCATGGCCGGTGCCATGTGCATAATCGCCGCCGGCCTTCCAGAGCGCGATGCGGGCGAGCGGATCGAGATCGCAGCCGCGGGTGCCCTTCGGAAACCGCGCCGTGCTGATGCCGATCATGCCCTTCAGTACCAGCGTGAAGAAACGCTTGTGCTCTTCCGGAACAGAGCCGACCGCGACCGTGCGAGTGATGTCGGTCGTGCCGTTGACATATTGCGCGCCCGAATCGACCAGGAACAGCTCGCCCGCTTCGAGCTTGCGGTTGGTCTCGGTTGTCACCCGGTAGTGGATGACCGCGCCGTGTTCGCCGGCGCCGGAGATCGTGTCGAAGGAAATGTCCTTCAGCGGGTTCTGCATGTTTTGGCCCACGCGGGCGCGGGTCGCCTCCAGCGCCTTGACCGCATCGATCTCAGTGATCGTGCCGGGCGCCCGGGCGTCGAGCCAGCAGAGATATTCGACCATCGCCGCGCCATCCTGGAGATGCGCCTTGGCCGAGCCGTCGAGCTCCTCGCGGTTCTTGCAGGCGCGCGGCAGTTTTGCCGGATCGGAAGCCTCGACCACCTCGCCGCCGGCGGCCGTGATCGCTTTGGTGAGCGCCAGCGGCGTCAGCTCGGGATCGATCAGGATCTTTGCGCCATCCGCCGAAAAGGCCGCAAGCCGCGCTGGGAATTCCGAAGGCGGGCGCTGCACGCAAATCTGAGCCAGGTAGGCGGCCTGTTCGATGCCGGTCTTGAGCGGGTCGAGAAAAATCTCCGCCTTGCCCTCGGCCGGAATGATGGCGCGCGACAGCGGATAGGGTGTGTGTGGCACGTCATCGCCGCGGATGTTGAAGATCCAGGCGACCGAGGTCGGATCGGCGATGACGACAGCGGCAGCGCCCTTCTCCTTCACCTGGCTTGCAATCGCCGCAATCTTCTCGCTCGCCAGGGTGCCGGCATGCTCCTGTTTCTGGATCGACACGGCGCCAAGCGGCTCGGCGGGACGATCGGTCCAGATGGCGTCGAGCGGATTGGCGTCGAGCAGCACCAGCGAACCGCCGATCTCGGCAAGCGCCTTTTCCAGCCGCCGCACTTCCGCGCCCGCATGCAGCCACGGATCGATACCGAGCCGGAAACCTTTTGCGCCGTGGTGCGGCAGCCAGACATGCGGCGGTTCGTTGACGAGATCGCCAGCGGTGAAGACCGATCCGTCCACCTGTTCGGCAAGCTGGGTGACGTAACGTCCGTCGACGAAAACGATAGCCTCACGTTGCGTGATGAGCGCCATGCCGGCTGATCCGGTGAAGCCGGTGAGCCATGACAGGCGTTCGGCGGAGGCCGGCACGTATTCGCCCTGGTATTCGTCGGCGCGGGGAATAAGAAAACCGTCAATGCCGAGATCGGCGAATTTCGCCCGGAGCGCGCTGACGCGATCGCGGCCGAACTGCGGGGCGGACTTCACTTCGAAGGATTGGAACATGGGCTTGAGTTTCCGGGCTGCTTGATTCCGAGAGGCTGCGATCATGTTAGCCGATCTTCGGCAGACATTGCCAGCCGAGCCGGAGATGATCGGCGATTGTGCATCTGCTCAATGCGTTTGGCGCCGACATAGCCTTCATATGCAGCGAACGCATACCACCAATGAGAGAACCCCTCTCACTGTGCGGTGCAGCAATCGCTATATTCATCTCATCGAACGGGCGCCGAACAAGGCCCGTATCAAAAGGATCGCTTCCATGGCCAACTCTTTCTTCCGCAATGCCTTCAACCGCATGGTCGAAGCTCGCGAGCGTCAGGTTGCCCGTTACGTCAACGGCGCCCTGCTGGGCCTCGACGACGAAACGCTGAAGGGCCTCGGCACCAGCCGCGAAGAACTGCGCCGCAAGGGTGCACAGAACTACGTATTCTAAGCTACGTATTCTGATATTCGGCCGGCGCGGGCTCTCCTCCCTCACCCGCCCCGGCTTTCAGGATGCGAGGCCCGCTCGAGCATCTCCCTCCTCAGGCTCGCGGGTAGATCAGTCTCAGAACTGATCGCAAGGCGGCACCACTGGTGTCGCCTTTTTGCTGTCTGCCTCAGAAGCCATGCGCGGAATTCAATGCTGCACACGCATACGAATCAATCGTGGCGCAGGTGGATCGTTACCCAGCCATTGCGCCAGATGGTACGGACGTGAGCGAGGTGGACGCCGCTATAGGCGGCCAGCACCTTCCAGCGCTGTGTGGCTAGGATGCCGGAGAGGATCACCGAACCGCCGGGCGCCAGATGGGCCGCGAGCTGCGGCGCCATCTTCATCAGCGGCCGTGCCAGAATGTTGGCGATGATCAGGTCGAACGGCCCTTCCCGATCGAATGCCGGCGAATGAAATCCCGGCGCCGTCTCCAGGCGGATGCCGGTGGCGATGCCGTTGCGGCGGACATTTTCCCGGGCCACCCGAACAGCGACTGGGTCTATGTCGGTCGCGAGCACCGGGATATTGCGCAGCTTGCGCACCGCTATCGCCAGCACGCCGCTTCCGGTTCCGAGGTCGAGCGCGTTACGGACGGTCCTTGCGCGCATCACCTCCTCGATCACTTCGAGACAGCCGGCGGTCGTGCCGTGATGGCCGGTCCCGAAGGCCTGGCCCGCATCGATCTCGATGGCGATATCGTTGACCTTTACTTTGTCGCGGTCATGTGAGCCGTGGACGATGAACCGCCCTGCCCTCACCGGCTTCAGCCCTTCCAGCGACTTGGCGATCCAGTCGATATCCGGGATGACTTCCCTTTGGATTTCGAGAGCGGGAAAGGCTTGGGCGAGGCCGTCCGCGATGCGCTCGCGTACCATCTCCTCGTCACCCGCCAGCATATAGACGGACGCTTCCCAGATGTCCTTTTTCTCGTCCACCTCGGTTGTGGCGATGGCGAAATCCTCTTCGCCGAAGACCTCCGACAGGATATCGAGAATCTCGGCCGCACCTTTTTCGGTGGACGTGACGTAAAGGCGGATTTCGCTCAAGGAAACGGTCTCTCAGCTATTGATCGGTGGCGGAGAGGATTGCCACAGAAGCTGTGTCCGCTTCAACGTCAAACGTATCAGCCCTTGATCAGATTTTCGAGCTTCTTGACCGCGACGTCGGGGTTTTCGCCATAGGCAATGGTGCCGGCGAAGCGCCCGCCATTGTCGAGCAGGAACACCGAGGCCGTATGGTCCATGGTGTAGTCGCCGTTCGGATTCTTCTCGTCGACCGGCACTTTCTTGAAATAGACCTTGAAACCCTTGGCCATCTCCTGGACCTTGGCCGGCGGACCGGAAATGCCCTTCACCCTGTCGGTGACATTGGAAACATACTGGCCGAGCAGTTCCGGACTGTCGCGCTCCGGATCGATGCTGACGAAATAGCCGTTGAGCTTGGTGCCATCCGGATCGACCTTGTGCAGCCAGCCGTTCAGCTCGAACAGCGTCGTCGGGCACACTTCCGGGCAATGGGTGAAGCCGAAGAACAGCGCCGTCGGCTTGTCCTGGAAGGCCTTTTCGGTGATCGGCTGGCCGTTCTGGGCAACGAGCTGGAACGGCACGCCGAACGGACCTTCCGCAAGCTGCTGTTTCGAGCCCGTCACCTCCATCGTCAGCCAGACAAGCACGCCGGCAAGCGCCGCGACGGCGACCCAGAGGATGGTGCGAAAGCTTTTCATCGGTATCTCTTCAGCTCAGACCTAATGACGGATCGATAGACCCCAGGCGGCAGCGAAGCAATTCAAGAAGTCGTTTTCGAGAGATATCGCGCTGATCTGTCTCACCGAACCGGCAGCCGGTCAGAAACACCAGGAAAGGCCGGTTTCGCCGAGCGTCAGCAGGATGGAAGAGCCGAACCGGAGCCAGCCGTAAAAGGCGACACCGCCGAATCCGAGCAAGAGCAGGCTTACGGCGGCGATCAGCGGCAGGCGGTAAATCTCGATCGTGCTGTTCATGACGTTCAATCTACCACCCTTTCCGGCTTTTCAGAAGGTCGCAACATTCGAACAAGTTTAGGGTAAGATTAATACCTGTCTGAGATCTTATAAAGGCGAACGTGGTTTACGATTCGTAGCGGCGAATGGGAGTGAGGATGCAGCACGCATCGCACTAGGGGCCGCTATGTCGACCGCGAAAAGACATGATGTCGCCGACACCGGCTCGCCCTCAGTTTCCATCTCTATCTGCAGTCTGCCGGACCTGATCCGGCGCGGGAGGAATTTCAACAGCATGACGGCAAAACCCCTTCGCAAGACGCTGTCGGTCAATCACCGGCTCTGGACGCTGGCAGGCTCCGCCTTTGTCGGCATCGGCGCGATGCTGCTTGTCGGCTGGTACGAAGGCCGACAGCTCGACGAAGCGCTGCAGCGCGCGACCGATATCCAGGAGCATGTGGATACGGTCGACGGCATGCGCATCGCCAACCTGGAACTCGTTCTGGCAGCGATGGACACGATCGTCGACCGCGACGACAAACGGGTCGAGCCGAGCCGGCTGAAGGCGATGGCGGACTCCTCCGACAAGTTGAAAAGCTCTGCCGGTAATCTGAAGAAACTCGCGGCTGAAATCGGCAATCCAGGCCTCGTCTCGAATTTCGAGACGGACCTCGCAGCTCTTTCGACGGCGATCCAGGTCGACCTCAGAAAAATGGTCGAAACCGGCGCGCCCAAAGAGGCCTATGACAAGATCGACGACGCCATCGACGGTGCCGGCGAACGGGTTGGCGCAATGCTCGATACGGCTGCCGTCGCGGGCGAGAAACTGGTGCGCAACCGCGTCCAGGAGGCGAATACGCTTTCCTCGACCTCGCTCTATGTGCAGCTCGGCTGCGGGTTGATCGCGTTGGTCGCCATGGCAATCCTGCAGAGCATTCACGGCGGCGCGATCCGGCGCGGCATCGACGGCGTCCGTTCGAGCATGCAGCGGATCATTGGCGGAGACTACAACACGCCCGTGCCCGGCATAGATCTCGGCGACGAGATCGGTGAAATGGCGCGCGCCACCGACGTCTTCAGGCTTGCAGCCGTCGAGCGCCAGACCCTGGAGCTCAATCTGGAAGACGAACGCCGCCAGAACGAGACCCGGCGGCAGACGAGCGAGTCCGAACAGAAGGCAGAAGCCGAAGCGCTCCACTTCGCAGTCGATTCGCTTGCAAGCGCCCTCAACCGTCTCTCGGAAGGCGATCTTGCGGCCGCCCTCGAGCGTCCCTTCCGGGGCGACCTCGAGCGCCTGCGCACCGACTTCAACCGGGTCGTCGAACGCCTGCGCCACATCATGACCGAGGTCGCGAACAGTTCCAGTTCCATCGGCGCCAACGCCAACCAGATGCGCTCCGCTGCCGACGATCTCGCCAAGCGCACAGAGAAGCAGGCGGCCTCGCTCGAAGAAACGTCCGCAGCCCTCGAAGAAATCACCTCGACCGTGCGCAACGCCACCAGCCGCGCCGAAGAGGCGACCCAGATGGTGAGCCACGCCAAGGACTATACGGAACAGTCCACCAGCGTGGTCCGCGATGCCACGGCCGCCATGGGGCGGATCGAGGACGCGACGGCCGAGATCGGCAAGATCATCAACGTCGTCGACGAGATTGCCTTCCAGACCAACCTGCTGGCGCTCAACGCCGGCGTCGAGGCGGCCCGCGCGGGCGAGGCCGGTAAGGGCTTTGCCGTCGTCGCCCAGGAAGTCCGCGAACTCGCCGGACGCGCTGCCGGCGCGGCCAAGGATATCAAGGCGCTGGTCACCCGTTCGAACCACGAGGTCAAGACAGGCGTCGATCTGGTGAAGGCGACCGGCGAAGCGCTGACGCGGATCGGCGACGACGTGCTGAAAATCAACGACCACGTTCACGCGATCTTCACCTCTGCACGCGAACAATCGACCGGACTGACGGAAATCAATATCGCGATCGGCCAGATGGACCAAGCAACGCAACAGAATGCCGCAATGGTGGAGCAGAGCACCGCTGCCAGCCATTCGCTGGCAAGCGATGCCGAAAACCTCAACCAGCTGATCAGCCATTTCCAGATCCGCGGAGGCAATGGCCCGCGCGCCGTCGAGGCTGCGAGCGCTTCCACGCCACCCAAACCATCGCCCGCACTCAACTTGATGAACAAGCTCGCGGGAGCCTTCAGCAATAGCCCCACCTCCGCCAAGCCGAAGGCCGTGGGATCCTCAGACAAATGGGAAGAGTTCTGACATGAGCAATGCCATC
The DNA here is from genome assembly GCF_023006505.1 of Neorhizobium sp. SHOUNA12A. Lineage (GTDB taxonomy): Bacteria > Pseudomonadota > Alphaproteobacteria > Rhizobiales > Rhizobiaceae > Neorhizobium. Next base: position 2,069 of record NZ_JALBGV010000120.1, on the reverse strand, counting down.
AAGCAGTCCGGCGCCTACCTCGAAATCGTCTCCTTCCATCTCGGAGACCAGGAATTCTGCATCGACATCATGGCTATCCGCGAAATCCGCGGCTGGGCACCGGTGACCCCGATGCCGCACACCCCGTCCTACGTGCTCGGCCTCATCAACCTGCGCGGCGCGGTGATCCCGGTCATCGACATGGCCTGCCGCCTCGGCATGAAGATGACCGAACCGTCGGAACGTTCCGCGATCATCGTCACCGACATCGCCGGCAAGCTGGTCGGCCTGCTGGTCGAACAGGTTTCCGACATGATGACCATCCGTGGTGAAGACCTGCAGCCGGCCCCGGAAATCATTCCGGAAGCCCAGCGCGCCTTCTGCCGCGGCATCGTCGCGCTTGAAAAGACGATGGTCTGCTTCCTGAACCTGGACACTGTCATCGCCGACGAACTGGCGCGCGAAGCCGCGTAATTTCGCAGGCCGCTAAAAAGTCCGAAACTATGTCCGGATCTTCCGTCACACGCAAATGTGACGGAAGATTAACGCCTTGTAATCATTGCTTATTTGTAACAATTTTAAACGGAACCGGGGAACCGGGTCGACGTTCTCCCGTCGCTAAACGCCCAACCGATGCCTCAAACGCCCCTCGGCTGGTTTATCCAATAGGAGAACGACCATGAACAAGGCTTTTGCTCTCGCAGTCCTGATGTCCGCAGCCACGATGGGAACCGCCTATGCCCGCGATATGGGCATGACGGCCAAGCCCGCCGGCGACGTCGCCATCGTCTATACCGATCCCGAAATCGACAACAGCGCCAAACGGCTCGACGTGCCTGAGAGCATCATCCATCCAAGCCCGGCAATGGTGCAGAAGGCACAGGCCGAGGTGAAGGCCGACCGCGCGCTGCGGGCCGACCTTCTGAAGCAGAACGTCGAACTCAACAACGTCGTGGCGATCGACACCGCCGCCGATGGCAGCCGGACCGTCTACGTCCGCTGATTCGCCGTTGATGAAACGGGGGCCGGTGTCTTTCCTCCGGACCCCGTTTCGGCGAAAGCCATTCACAGTCGCCTCTACGCGGGTGATGGAACCTTAAATCATTGCTGCCTAGAGATGATTTCAGAAAAGCCCGGAACAATCTCCGGGCATTTCCGGTTCCGTCCATATCTTGGTGCCGAAGAGACACGTGTTCGGCACCTAAGAACCGAGAAAGGAACATGTTATGAAGAAGGTTATTGCTCTCGCAACTCTTATATCCGCTTCCTCAATCGGGGGCGTATACGCCCAGGACCTCGCCCCGACCACGCCGGCCCCCTCCCCGTCGGACGTGACGGTGGTCTACATTACCGAGGCCACGGATAGCGAATCGTCGAACGACAAGATCCCGCCGACGCTGACGACCCCCAACCCGCAGGCAGCGGAGGCCGCCCAGGCGCAGATCCAAACGGATTCCAACCTGATGGCGGCTCTCGAAGAGAAGAATGTCCAGTTGCAGCATGTGGCGGGCATCGAAACGGCTGCCAATGGCGGCAAGATCGTCTACGTCCGCTAATAGGCCATCCAACGACTGAAGAACAGGCTCGCTTTGCGGGCCTGTTTTTTGTGTCGCCACGCCTGAATTGACTCCTGCCACACCGCATGACTGTATTCGCCGTAAGGATGCAGCATGGTTTGTATCTTCACGCTTTGGGAGGAGCGCGCTTGAGCGACAGAGTTGACGCCATCGTGGTGGGCGCGGGGCTTTCGGGCCTCGTCGCCGCGACCGAACTTGCAGACGCCGGCCGCTCTGTCGTCATCCTCGACCAGGAACCGGAGCAGAACCTCGGCGGCCAGGCATTCTGGTCCCTCGGCGGTCTGTTCCTGGTCGATTCCCCCGAGCAGCGCCGGATGGGCATCCGCGATTCGCTCGATCTCGCCTGGCAGGACTGGCTGGGCACCGCCGGTTTCGACCGCGAGGAGGATCATTGGCCACGCCTCTGGGCGGAAGCCTATGTGGCCTTCGCGGCCGGCGAGAAACGCGCGTGGCTCCGGCAGATGGGCCACCGCATCTTCCCGGTGGTCGGCTGGGCGGAACGCGGCGGCGGCT
>NZ_JALBGV010000011.1 GCF_023006505.1 Neorhizobium sp. SHOUNA12A | reverse complement strand
CGCGGTAGGTGGCTGGGCATTCGGTGGTGCTGGTGCTGCCGGCGGCGATGGCGGCCTGGCCTATACCGGCGCCGGCGGAGCTGGCGGCGACGGCGGTGTCTGGGGCTCGCACAACGGTGACGACGGTTTCGTGACCGGCACAAGCTCCGCTTCGGCCGATGCGTCGATTGACACCCACGCCTTCAACCAGGAAATCGTGATGGGTGCGAACCTGCAGCAGAACGCAATCGACATGACGATCGTCGGCGGCGACCTCCACAGCACGGTGGCAGGCGACGACACCCACGACGGCACCAGTCTCTAAGCCGTCGCTTTCCCTGCTCCAGGCAGAGACCTTCACATCGCGGACTGCGCAGACCTCCTGCGCAGTCCCTCATTCCGAACGACCTTTGGTCCAGGCATGCCAATGCAGAGGCAGCGGTTATGACGATGATGGATACAATCACGGAGGAAATCGCTCATTTCATCGGGCTCTTCCACACGAACCCCGAGGATGCGCGCCTGCGGGATAATTACACCGATTTCTCGCTCAACACGCCCGAACAATTCATCCCGCCATCTGTCGCGACCCCATCCCATTTCGAGGCGCCTTACGACCTGCTCGGCTTCGATCCGTCGGTGGTCTACAAGGCTCCCGCCACTTTCACGCCCATCTGGCATCCCCACTTCGTGGGTCGATATGACCATCCGTCAATTCCCGTCGTAGAAATCAGGACGCATTACGGCCGGCATGAGATGCCGCGGCACGAGTATCCGTCCTATGCGAGCGGCAAGTCATTTACATTGGGGATACAGCCTCTTGGCTCGGTGGTGAACTTCATCGTTCAGGCCGCCTCGCTTTCCGACAATGACAGCTTCGGCGTCGGGGGACACGGCCTCGCGTTCAATCCTGCTCCGGTTGATAACGGCGAGCTGCTGGATAGGGCGCAGGAGGTCTTGTCGGACGCGCCGGTCGGCCATCTCGATATGCCTGAATCCTCGGCAGACCTTATCGAGATCATCAAGTCCGTCGCCAGCGAGCTGGAGTCCCTTTCAGCCGATTCCGGCGGGCCGATGGAAGCTTTCGTCCATCAATCCACGACGATCGAAGGTACCTACGTCAACGGAGTGCTCGTCGACGAGGCGCCGAAGCTGGAGGATTATCACTCCTTCGGTAAGGATACAGATGACGCCGACGCGGAGGAGGATGCTCATCCATCCAACGCCAAGATCTTTGCGGATGGCTCCGTCCAGGTAGACGCTTCGGTCGAACTGATCGGCGGCGCCAATACCACCGTCAACGATGCCGTCCTCAAGAATATCTGGACCGGCGCAACGGTGACGGCGGTCGTCGGCGACCATTTCGAGATCAACGCGATCATCCAGGTCAATGTCATTCAGGATGTCGACGCCATTACCTCGGCGATCAGCAGCTGGACGAACGACGGCGCACCCGACGAAATATTCAACATCGCCACATTCCACAGGGTCGATCCGCTGCAGGACGACAGTGCCTCCTCGCATGCCAGCGGAGGTTATCCCGGAAGCTGGATCGTCACGGAGATCCAGGGCGACCTGCTGATCGTCAATTGGCTGGAGCAGTACATCTTCATGTCCGACAATGACGTCGGCATCCTGTCGTCCTCCGGCGCCACGACCAAGGTCATTGGCGGCGACAACATGAGCGTGAACCAGACCTCGATCTACGAGCTCAGCCATGCCTACGATCTGATATTGGTTGGCGGCAGCCTTTACGACGCCAATATCATCCACCAGATGAACATATTGTTCGACAACGATATTGTCGGCGCGGTCACGGTTTTCGAAACGACCGGCGAGGGCGCGTTTTCCAGCGCCGGAAACCTGCTCTGGAACCAGGCCCATATCTACAATATTGGCGGCGCCGATCGTTTCGACACGCTGCCTTCCGCCTACCTGGACACGGCGACCGATTTTGCCGGCGGCGGAAGAAATCTCTCCAGCGGCGTTCTGACTGATCCGGCGTTTGCGGGATTGGCCGGGTTGCGCGTTCTCTATATCAGCGGCGACATGCTGAATATCCAGTATATCAGCCAGACCAGCATCGTCGGCGACAGCGATCAGATCGCCCTGGCGATGAATGCGGTCAATCCTCACGCGGAAGCGACATGGTCGATCTCGACCGGGGGAAATACGCTCATCAACAACGCCGCGATCGCCGACCTGGACTCTCTCGGCCATACCTATGTCGGCGGCGAGCAATACTCCCAGGAAACGCTTTTCCAATCGGGATTGATTTCAAGCCATCCGGAATTGGCGGCGCACGATCCCGATGCACTGGTCAACGAAGCGGTGGCCTTTCTCGACGATTCGATGCTGCAAGCCGATCCAACCGAGCCTGGATACGGCGTGCCTGTGGATCATGACGGCCACTATCAGAACGATGGACTGCAACATGTGCTCGGATAATGGGGGGAAACATGTCGGACGCTCAAAAGAGGGCCGACCTAGAACAGGCCCACGATCACGATGAAAGTCGGCAACTTGCCGGGGAGGAATTTTATGCAAAATTGGAGCGCGCCGTGGACGAATGCCTGAAAATGTCATCCGGTGACGCAGTCTCTTCAGCAACGATATCCAGGCTGGAACCCAAGAACTCACCACCGAGTTCATTGCGCGTAAACGAGGGCTCGTCGGGCGCCGATATTCTGGCCATGCCTGCCAATGGCAGGATCATCGAACCGGAGATCGAGCCGAAGCCTCCGCAGCGCGAAGCGACGGAGGCGAAGGCGCCGGAAGGCATGATCACGATCGATGCCGACACCGGGCCATTGCGGACAGAGGCAAAGCCCTTTGGAAAGCCGCCGACGACCGGTGGCGGGCGTGGCGGCGACGGTACGTTTCACAAGCGCCTCGCGCCGGTCGACTTTTCTGCCAGCCTGCGCGCGGGCGTTACTGCGGTGCGGCGGAACCTGGCGATCGTCATGTTTTTCACCGTCGCCAGCAATATCCTCGTGCTTGCGATCCCGACCTACCTGTTCCAGATATCGGACCGGGTGCTGACCAGCCGTTCTCTCGACACGCTGGTGATGTTGACGATCGTGATCGTCGGAGCGGTCATCCTGCAGGCGGCCTTCGACGCTCTTCGGCGCTTCATCCTGATGCGGACCGCGGTGGAAATCGCGGCACAGCTTGGCGCTCCGATCCTGAGCGCGGCCGCCCGCGCCTCGCTTCAAAGCAATGGCCGCGAATATCAGGTGCTCGGCGATCTTCAGCAGGTTCGTTCGTTCCTCGTCTCCAGGACCTTGCTGTCGTTTCTCGACGCGCCGATTGCACCTCTCTTCGTGGTGGCGGTCTTCCTCATCCACCCGCATCTCGGCTTCATCGTGGTGCTGACAGCCCTCATGCTGCTGGCCTTCACCCAGATCAACCAGCGGATGACCGCTGAGCCGTTTGCCGAAGCCAACACGGCGCAGGTGAAGGCCAACCTTCATCTGGAATCGATGTCGCGCAATTCTCAGATCATCAACGCGCTCGCCATGATCCCGGAGACGGTGCAGATCTGGGGCAAGGACACGGCTTCGTCGCTCAAGTCGCAGGTCATCGCCCAGGACCGGAATATCACCATTGCGGCCATATCGAAGGCCTGTCGCCTTCTGACCCAGATCGCGATGCTCGGCTGGGGTGCCTTTCTGTCGATCGAAGGGCAGCTCACGGGGGGCATGGTGATCGCCGCCTCCATCATTGCGGGTCGCGCGTTGGCGCCGATCGAAGGGGCCATCGAAGGATGGAACCAATACAGCCAGTCCCGCGCGGCCTACGCGCGCATATCGGCGCTGCTGAAATCCTCGCCATTGAATTTCGACCGCCTGAACCTGCCGAAACCCGAGGGGCGCCTGGATGTCGAGCGCCTCCTTTATGTGCCGCAGGGAACGAAGCGCGTCGTGCTCAACGGCGTTTCGTTTGCCCTGCAGCCGGGGGATTCCCTGGCGATCATCGGCAATTCCGGTGCCGGCAAGACGACCCTCGGAAAAATGCTCGTCGGATCGATACTGCCCACGTCGGGCAGTGTCCGATTGGATCTGATGGACCTGAGAAACTGGGATCAGCGCCAGTTCGGCGAAAACATCGGCTACCTGCCGCAGGACGTGCAGCTCTTTCCCGGCACGATCAAGGCCAATATTGCCCGGATGCGGATGGACGCGGATGACGAGCAGATTTACCGGGCCGCAATGCTTGCCGATGTTCATGAGATGATCGCCAGCCTGCCGCACGGGTACGAAACCGTGGTTGCCGCCGATGGTTCGCCTCTTTCCGGCGGACAGAAGCAGCGTATTGCGCTTGCCCGAGCTTTTTTCGGCGATCCGAGGATGGTGGTGCTGGATGAGCCGAACTCCAATCTCGACAATGCCGGCGATGCGGCGCTGCTCCAGGCACTTCGCCATGCCAAGGAACACAAGATAACCGTCGCGACGATCACGCAACGTCCGGCTCTCCTCAGCAGCGTCGACAAGATTCTGCTCGTGGTCAACGGCACCGTCGCGCTGTTCGGAATGCGGGCGGATGTCCTGAAAGCGATCGAGGCCCGGGGCATCGATATCAATACCGGTTCGTTCGGCCATCTGTTGCAATAGGGGTTGGGTCATGTCTGCCGTTGCCAAGGTACACGATCTCGAATGGTACTCGGAGGTTCCTCGGTCAGTCTGGAAACAGACGGTCGCCGGCCTTGCGCTGACGGCCATAGCCTTCGGCGGTTTCGGTACCTGGGCTGCGACCGCCCCGCTTGCGGCAGCCGTCATCGCCCAAGGCAGTTTCGTCGCAACCGGCCGCAACAAGATCGTTCAGCATTTCGAGGGCGGCATCATCAGGGAACTGCTGGTCAACGAAGGCGACCAAGTTGTCGAAAACCAGCCGGTGATCAGGCTGGACGAGACCGCGTCGCAGGCCAAGAAACGGGAATTCTTCCTCAGACGCGTCAGGCTGGAAGCAACGGCCGCCCGGCTTACCGCTCAATCCGAGGCCGCCGACTCCATGACGATTTCGTCATACCTCAACGATTTCAGGGATGACCCGGATGTTTCCGCGATTATCCTCACGCAACAGCTCAACTTCAAGGCCCAGCGCATGAAGCTGGCGACCGAGCTTTCTCTGCTGAAGCAGAATATGAAGGCATTGGAGTTCCGGAGCGAAGGTTACACCCGCCATCGCGATGCCATGTCGCGGCAGCTCATGTTGCTCAAGGACGAATACGATACCAAGCGGGTCCTGCTGACCAAGGGATTGTTGCGCGCAACCGAGGTCAGAGCGCTTGAGCGGGCGATCGCCGATGCCGAGGGGCAGATCGGCCGCCTGGAGGCAGAAGTTTCGGAAACCGGAGCCGAGCTCCTGAAGGGGCAGCAGGAGATCACGCGTGCGGAGGAAACGTATCGGGAGGAGGCACTCGACCGCTTGCAATCGATCCAAGGCGAGCGTGATGCGGCGCGTGAACAATCACGCGAAGCCGACGACGTGCTGCGCCGGGCTACGATCCTCGCGCCGGTCTCCGGCACGGTCGTGCGGACCTACTACCATACGACGGGTGGCGTCATCGAAAGCGGCAAGGGGATCATGGAGATCCTGCCGGCCGGCGTGCCGTTGATCATCGAGGCAAAGGTGCCGCGCAACGAGATCGATAGCGTCAAGGTGGGACAAAAGGCGACGATCCGTCTCATCGCCTTGAACCAGCGCACCACCCCGGTCCTGAGGGGCGAGGTGTTTTATGTCTCTGCGGACGCAATGGAGGATAGCAAGGCGGGGCTCTCAAACCACGACGTCTATGTCGCGCGCATCAACATCTCGTCCGAGGAGATCGCCCGCATCAAGGGATTTACCCCGCAACCCGGCATGCCTGCGGAGATCATGATTCAAACCGCAGTCAGGACTTTTTTCAGCTATCTGATCAAGCCGGTTGTCGACAGCATGTCGAGAGCATTCACCGAACGCTGACAGGGTGTAACGCTCGTGGGGACGCCCGCACTTGGTGCTTCCCCGCTGCTGCCAAAAAAGAAGCCCTCGCCGATCAAACAGCGAGGGCGTCCACAAACGGGAAGTCATCGAGGCTGACAGGACGCCTCGCACACCATAACACCACGAGCCATGAGAAATGTCAGGTTCACCAAAAGGAGAAGGCCCGACCGTTTTTCCCGTTCGAGCCTTCAGCAGTCTGTTTGGCGAAAGTATTATTCCCTTATCTGCACACCATATCAACTCAATCAAAAGGATTAGGTTCTATCAAACGTTGCAGTAAGTATGTGATTTAATAATCACCGGTTGATTCCTCTTTTTCCACATAGGATTTGAGGCGATGTACATGAGGTAGATCGCTATTCACTCGAAATTTATTGAGCTAAATTAGGTATCGAAAAGTTACACTTGAGGTGTGGCCCGTTTGCAATATCGCCGATCTAGGATTGTGGTACTTTGTAGTGCGGACTTGAGCAGAACGCCTCGGGTTTCGGCGTGGTAGACTGACCGGTTGCCATACCCAGGCAGCCGGTCAGTTGTTTGATGAATACCTGCATCGCATCCGCTCAATCTTTCGACGACCAAAGTCTGGCGGGCATCCGCTCCTCGAGGACATCAGATTTCAGGCCTATTGCTTTTCGGGATGGAGCGCATCAGCCGCGGCAGGCGTCCACGGCAAGGACGTGTGGTCCATACCTTGCGCGGTTTCCGCCTCGGGTGATATCGCGAGTTTCAATTGCTGAGCAGAGAGTGGACGAGAGACCTATAGTGCAGGTTTGCGCTTAAGAACCTGTTGGATAGCTTGCCATTTCGGGTGGCTGCCGCCCTCTTCTTCCAGCAATCCCCAGCTGCCCCATTTGTTGGGTTCGCTCATCGACGAAAACACGGCGTAGAGGCCTCCGTCCGACATCCGCCAATTCTTGAGATGGCGAAGGTAGAGTTCGCCCATTCGGCGGTCGCGATTGGCTGCAACAAAGAGATTTGTCAGTCTTTCGTTGTTTTCCGCTCCGCTGCTGCCAACCAGGTGTTGGCCCCCTTCGTAGGCGTAGAGCTTGACGCCGTATTGTTTGGCGATCGCTGCCTGCTCCTGAATGGTTTTCTTGTTGTCTGTCTCGACTTCATTCTCGAGTGCCGAGAAGAGGCGGTTGAGCGACCATCTCGAAACCTCTTCCTGTCGGTCCGGCGCGCCAAAGCCCCCACCGAAATAGGGAGCTATCGCAAGCACATCCGCATGCGCCTTGACACCTTTCCACGACAGGATCGTCTCGCTGGTCCAGACGTTTACGGATTGTGCCGAATAGACGCCGACGATCCTCTGTCTGGCGGCACCGAAAACGTCTTCCCAGATTGCCAGTATTTCGTTTGTCCGCTGTGCGTAATAGCGGAGCTGCGCTTCGTAGTCATTGGTCGAGAAGCCGAGAGCAAGGCCGCGGCTGCGGGCATGGTCGGCCTGATCGAAGCTGGTGTTCCAGACTTCATTGGAATATTCCACATGGATCTTGAGATCCGGGTCGAGGTCTTTCCTGACCTGTTCCGCGAAATGACGAACATAATCGTCGTCGGCGAGATGGGGCATGTTGAACCACGGATCCGATTTTACCAGATTGCAGAGTTCGATCATGTGTTCGAGCGGGACGCCGAGTTCGGATTTACCGAACTGGCCGGGCCTTGGCCTGTCGCTCCAGCTCTGGACCTTCGAATTGTTGGTTCCCATCCAGTCCATGAAGCGCAGCGTCGACATGCCGCTCAGCCGGTCCAGAAATGGCGCCCTGAACGTCTCCTTCGGTATTGGCCCGCGCTCATACACCCGGATATTGCGGATCGGATCGGTCGGATCGGTTTCCATCACCATGGAGGTGAAGGGAGCATCCTTTCGAAGATTGCGCACGTCGTCGCGCCCCGGCGACCGAGACTCCAGTTCGGCGCCGGCTATGTAGCCAAGCTTGCCCTTGCCGTCGTAGTGGACCGAAAGCTGGACGGGCAGGTTTTTTCGATGCGCTGTGAAGATCAGGAAGCTCTCGACGAACGATCCGGCCGGAACCCGCGTCGGATACCCGTCCTTGGTCATCGGCGGCAGTGGCGTATCCCATGTGAAGGGGGCGTCCTTGACCTGCACCCGCCAGGGCGAAGCATTGTAGGCGAGGTTGGAAAAAGCCTGCTCGGTTGCCCAATAGCTCATTCCGGTGATGTTCAATCCCACCTGCTCGGGAAAGATCTCGTCGGTGGCGTTGGCGCCGGAGGGGATGCCGCTCAGGACTGGTGCGATCGCGACATTCGACAGCATTTGGAGAAACGTTCGGCGGTTCACGGCGGATCCTTTCCTGATGCTGGCGTTGGGTCGTCGGTTTCGATGGGCAGGAGCTGTGGCGCGGCCGTCTTGAATCGAACGGCATAGCAGGAGCGCAGGCAAGCAAGGCAAATGGCGGTACGGGGGCTACGATCGAAGTAGGCGTTAGCTCTTTTGGATATGTGTGGGAAGGCGAGCCGGGCGTGTAGCCTAAGTCGAGGCGCGCAGCCGGGGTTGCGCATTGGCAAGGGGCAGCCATATGGGGAAAAGTCGCAGCGCGAGACGTCTTCGCACGGGCGCGGTTTCAGGCGCGAGAACTTAAATGCCTGAATATCTCCGCGCTCTCCTCTACGTTCTGATCATCAGTGCTCCCGCGCTTTATATCGCCGGAAAGGTCGCCGTGCCCCTCATCGGCGAAGCCGAGTTCAAGCTTTGGCGCAATTGCTGGGTCATCGCGACCTGCGCCACTTTCCTGTCGCGAAGTTTCTTCGATTTCGCTGCCGCGCTTGCGATCATGAGCCTATATATCCATCGAAATTCCAAGCAGCCCGTCCTGCTCTACGTGATCCTGATGTTCGTGGCGCCCTGCGTTCCGATCGGGGTGGGCATTCCGGGCGTTTTCAACAGGATCATCGATCTTGATCCGCCGCGCCTGCTGGCGGTCGTCATCCTGTTGCCGATCGCGATCAGGCTCTGGAGAGAGCACGACAATCGGGAACTTCGCGGCCCGGACGTCCTGGTCATCGCCTTCTTCGTCTATATATCCTTGCTCGCCCTGCGTCTGGGGGATCTGAATTCTATTCTGCGCGTCGTACCGGGCTATTTTCTCGACATCCTGCTTCCCTACTTCGTCTTCAGCCGATCGCTGCGCTCGGCGCTGGAAATAAACCAGGTATTGCTCGCCTTCGTCGTCGCGGCGCTGCCGCTTGCCGCGATCGGATTTTTCGAAATCTGGAGAAACTGGCGGATCTATTACGTGGTTGTGCTGCAATGGGACGTGGTGTTGATCACCGTCTATCTTTTCCGCGACGGTTTTCTGCGTGCCGCTACGACGTCGGTGGAGTCCATCGCGTTCGGATTCCTTTGCATGACCGCGGGTGGCTGTCTGCTGGCGTTGCGGACGCCAAAGTCGTTGGGCCTCTGGCGATATGCGGCGCTCGGCGTGCTGATGATCGGGCTTCTGTCCAGTGTCTCGCGCGGCCCCTGGCTTGGTTTCGCGCTCTGCGCAATGGTGCTGCTGCTGACCAATCTGCGGGTCTCGCTCAAGCTGCTGGTCGGAATGATCCCGGGTATTGCCACTCTGATATTTGTGCATCCGCCATTCATCGACCGGTTTACCAACCTGCTTCCATTTGTCGGTTCTGCCGACAAGGGCAGCGAGACCTATCGCTCCAGGCTTTTCGAAAACTCGATTATCGTCATCGAGCGTTATCCGCTTTTCGGATCGGACACATTCGTGCGCGAGTCGGAGATGCAAACGATGATCCAGGGGCAGGGCATCGTGGACGTGGTGAATACCTACCTGCAGATTTCACTCCATTACGGATTGATCGGCCTGCTGTTGTTCGCGATGTTCTTTGGAGTGCTCGCGGTCAAGCTCGCTGCCCTGTTCTGGACGAGCAAATCGGATATCGTCAGTTATGAGGGCGTGCTCGCGCTTCTGGCTGCCATGCTCTTTACTATCGCGACTACCAGTAGCGTTTCGATCATTCCCTATATCTACTGGCCGTTCTCTGGCCTCTGCGCCGCACTTCTGAGACGAGGCGCGGGCATGGAGTGGGAGTTTTCTCCGATGGCCAGGGTAGGGATGAAAAGCATGGGAACCGGGCTGCCATACCCGGTTATCCCGACCTCCGCTGAGGTCAAGAAGATGCGGGTTCTTGGGTCGCGCCAGTAGCGGCGGACAACCGCCGAGCCGCTGTTCAGCAATGGCTACTATTTATATTCGATGATCCGCTGTTGGCGATTGATCAGTCGGTTTACATAAAACTGAGCGATGCCCTGCATCTCCGGGAACTTGCCGAGGACATCGAATGTGGCGAAGATCCATCTATCACCTGGTTTGGATGCGGTTCTGAACGCCAGGCGCAGGATCTGAAGCGGATAGGCCAGCAGCAGCGCGAGGCCAACAGGATCGAGAACCGTGCCGACGATCGCCGCCAGTGGTACCAAACCGCCCCAGAAAACCGCGCGTTGGAAATTCCTGACCCATATCCTGGACGGAGATTTCCAATGGAGATGGGACACCTGTGCATAGGCATGCCCGCAACGCACGCTTCTCCGCCACCATTGGCTCAGGCGACTTATGTCCGCATCGTGGCGCGTCATTTCGCAGGGGAGGCGCCAGATCTTCCAGCCTCTTTCGCGTAGACGGACGCAAAGTTCCGGTTCCTCTCCCGCGATCAGCTCGTTGGAGTAACCGCCGAGATCCTTGAGGGCAGAGGCTCTCATGAGGATATCGCCGCCGCATGCCGGGACTTCACCGGGCGGGCCCTCCCATTCGCGGTCGCAGATGGCGTTGAAGATCGTGCGGTCGGGATGCCGTTCACGCCGATCTCCGAAGACCAGCGCGACATCCTTGCGCATGGCCAGAAAGGTTGTGGCCGTCGCGATCCACCTGGCGTCAAGTTCGCAATCCCCATCCAGGAACTGCACAAAGGCCGTGTCAGGCCAGCGTTGCATGACAGCATCAAAACCTGCATTGCGCGCGCGCGCCGCCGTGAATGGAATTGCCATGTCTAGCGGTACAACTTCCGCGCAGAGCTTGGAAGCTGCCTCGACGCTACCGTCCGACGAGGCTGAATCCACGTAAATCGTACGCTCGCGATGGTTCTTCAGCGAATTGAGGCAGTCGATGAGACGCTGCCCTTCGTTACGTCCGATCACAACGACGCAGACATCAGCCCCGAGCCCCGAATAGCTGCCGCGGTGCATTTGGATATCCATGTCCATGTGCGCGTATCCCCCGGCCGTTGGTTTATTGGTCATCTGTCGCGATCTCGGCCCCGGAACGTGATAAGCCTCTATACTGTCTGTATAATTTCGGCTCGCTGGTGTAAATTTACCTCTTTGGTGGAAGCCGATGCAGTGCTCCTAAGCTCTTTGTTGCACTGAGCCCGCGAAACCCTTTTTGCTATACCTGATCCAGGGGAATTGCCGCTGATAGGCAAATATGAAGGGGCGCTTGTGGAATGCGGATTGCGTATTTCACCAACCAATATCCGGCGCCGAGCCACACGTTCATACGGCGCGAAATCGTGGCGCTTGAGGCGAGGGGGCATCGGGTCGAAAGATATGCGATACGCCCCTTTCGCGGCACATTGAAGGATCCCGAGGATATCGGGGAAGCCCGCCGCACCCGCCATATCCTGCGGACCCCGTTGATAAGAGCCTTCGCAAGCGTCGTTCGCCAAGCGCTTGGCCGCCCCGGTCCTTCGTTGAAAGCCTTGGGAATTGCGCTCCGGTTCGCGAGGACGTCCGGAGGGCGTTACCTGCGTCACCTGGTCTATTTCTGGGAGGCGATGATCCTGGCCGATTGGTGCCGCAGGGATAAGATCGATCACCTGCATGTGCATTTCGGCACCAACCCCGCGACGGTCGCGACATTGGCGCATGAGATCGGCGGCATGAAGTTCAGTTTCACCGTGCACGGGCCGGAGGAGTTCGATCGGCCTGAGACCCTGGGCCTTGGCGACAAGATCCGGGCATCGTCGTTTGTGGTCGCTGTCAGCTCCTACGGCCGCAGCCAGCTGCTGCGCTGGGCCGACCTTGGAGACTGGCGGAAGATCGAGGTGGTCCACTGCGGCATCGACCAGCGTTATCTGAGCGACGATGTGGAGCTAAACCGCTCCGATCCGCGTCTTGTCTGCGTCGCGCGGCTCTCCGAGCAAAAGGGTCATCTCCTTCTGCTTCAGGCAACGGCCAACCTGCGGGCCGAGGGGACGCATTTCGAACTCGTTCTTGTCGGCGATGGCCCGTTGCGGGCCGAAATCGGACGCGAGATCGAACGGCTTGGCCTCGGCGGCACAGTCGTACTGATGGGCATGATCTCGCAGGACGATGTGCGCAATGAAATTCTTCGCGCCAAGGCTCTGGTTCTGCCAAGCTTCGCGGAGGGCCTTCCCGTCGTGCTGATGGAAAGCATGGCGCTGAAGCGCCCGGTGATCTCGACCTATGTCGCCGGCATCCCGGAGCTTGTTCAACCGGACAATGGCTGGCTCGTTCCAGCCGGCGATCTGGAGGCATTGACCGGCGCAATGCGGCAGGCGTTGTTCGCAAGTGATGTCGAGTTGTTCCGCAAGGGCGAGGCGGGGCGGCGGCGGGCGCTCGAACGGCACGACATCAACAAGTCGGCGGCGGCATTGGAAATATTGATGGCCAGACCGGGTATCATTTGAGCCGGATGTTGTTTGTGAAAGCGGTCAGATCCTGCGAAACGGCCCCGAGTGCCGGATGAAATCCTGCAGCAGATGCGGTGGCCCGCTGGAGCTTTTGCCTTCGGCGAGAAGCCGGATGCGCCAGGCGATGTGTCCGCAAAGCCAAGCAAGGTCCGAGAGGACCGAGAAGACGGCTCCGTGATGCTTGAGATGGTAACGCCGCCGGGACTCGAACCAGTAGGCTGGTCGCCTGGACGGTTTGACGTGTCGAGTCACGCCCGTCGACTGGCCGACCAGGTGGATGATGCGGCTTTGCGGCACATGCCAGCAGGACCATCCGGCGCGCGCTGCCCGAATGCAGAAATCCACTTCCTCATAATACAGGAAATATCCTTCATCGAGGGTGCCGATCTGATCGAGGACGTCTGTCCTGACCATCAGGCTGGCTCCGGAGACCCAGTCGATCCGGCTGGGCTCCCGCGGCATATCCGGAGCGATACGCCAGCGCCCGAGCAGGCGGGTAACCGGCCCCAGCTTCGCCTCGCTTTCAAATTCATTGGCAATCGAGGGAAATCGGAAAGCGCAGGCCTGACCTTTCCCGTCCGGATGTTCCAGACGGCTGCCGGCAATGCCGGCGTCGGGCTTGCGGTCCATGAATTCGACCAGGCGCGTAATACTGCCGGGGCGGGCAATGGTATCGGGATTGAGGAGCAGGACATAGTCTGGTCGACCGAAGTTTGCCATCGCATATTCAATGCCCCGGTTGTTGCCGTAGGCAAAGCCGCCGTTCACTTCCAGCGGAAGGCATACGGCGTTCGTCCAGCCGTTCTTCTTTATGGCTGCTGCAATGAGATCGGCCGAGCGATCGCCGGATCCCCCCTCGACGGCAACGATCCGCGTCCCGTCCGGGACCGTGCCGGGGACGCTCAAGGATGCAAGGCAATCGATGGTGAGATCGGCGGTCCGATAGTTGACGATGACGACGACCAGTTTCAGCGCCGTGGCGTCGTACTGCCGGTTAAGTTCGACATCCATCAAAGGCCGTGCCTCTTCGTTTTGTTCAGGACCACCTGCATGTTTTTCTCGGGGCCAAGATAGCTCCGGCAGATCTCCAGTTCCGCAAGTTTTGACTTACCGATCGCGAGTACGATCAAGGCGGTGTCCGACATTTCGACAAACGGGATCACCTCGTCCGAACTCAACATCGGCGGCAGATCGAAAAGAACGATCGTCGGTCTCAGCATCTGTCGCGCAAGATCGACCTGCGCCGTCATCCGCGCCAGGTCCGCCGGCAGCGGAATTTTGCCCGGCCCCCAGGCCGCGCGCAGCAGATGACAACGGACGCTTCGAATATCCACCGTCGTCAGCCAACCGTGAACCGGATCGTCCGATACCGGACGAGGCGACAGCCCGAGTATATTGCCTATTGCGGGATCCCGGGAGTTCGCATCGACGAGCAAGACATTAGCGCCGGGTACGCGGGCGAAACTGAGCGCCAGATTGATGGCGGTTACGGTGGTGCCGCATCCGATCGTCGGGGCGGTCACCGAAATCACCCGCGTGTCCCGGTCCTTGTGTGCGTTGAGCAACTGGTTTCGCAGGACGTCGTAGGAATGTGCCATCGGACTGTCGCTGTCGAAGGCGATGATGCGATTGGAATACAGAAAGGTGGGGGAGACTGGAGAGACGCCGGGCAGCGGTGGACATTCCTCATGGGAGTGGATGACCGAGCCGTTGAGGTAATTGGTATTCAGCTCAGCAAGGCCGGTCCCATCCAGCCTCTCCGCCATTCTTCCCCGAGATGAAATATTCTTGATGACTTCCATGAAATTCGTGCCCTGTCCCATCGATACCATTTTCAACTAGAGGCGGTTCGGCCGTAGTCGAACCACGTCACCCTCCCGCAAGCGGACTTGGGTTCGCAAAAGCGGAATTCCGGAATGCCCTGGCAATACGCCGCTTCGGCTTCCACCGTGGAATAACCACCAGCGTTTCTCCGGCCAGAGCGTCGCTGAGATCGAACGTGCCGCGGATGGTCTGGTCAAACAGATGCGCGCCGTAGATGCCCGCCGCCGCAGCCATGGCCGCTGCAGCACAGGCTCCAGCGATCAATTGGAGTCGCCGTGGTCCCGTAGCGGCTTTGGGAACTTCCGGCTCCTCGACCACCTCGATCTGCTGTGCGGCATCGCCGTCCTCCAGTCGCTCGCCAAGGCGTGCCGCGTCGAGCTTAGTCTGCATCTCGTCCATGTTTCGCTGCAACGACACCTTCTCGGCTTCATTCGCCGCGATCTGTGCTCCAACTTCGGGAGCGTGAGAGACAAGCTCCCGCAGCTTGGCGATGCGTTCCGTAAGGGCGCTCCTTTGGGCGATATTCTGTTGCTGGCGCGGCTTTGCCATCGCGATACGTTCTGCGATCAGCATGAGCTCGGGCGAAAGCGTCTTGATCTCTTCAGGCGTCGGCATATTCCCCGATGTGTCGCGCGGTGCCGGTGCAACCTGAGCCCGCATCTCATCGAGACGCTGCTTCATGGCGCGAATCTGGGGATGCGTGTCCGAATAAATGACCGACTTGACTGCGAAATCACGCTCAAGCTCGACGAGCTGTGCATGAAAACGCGTACTTTCGGTCGTCTGTCCGACGCCCATGCGCAGCTGGGCTTCGTAGATTCCTATCTCTTCGTTCAGCGCAACGGCGGCCCGGTCGAGTGCCGCGAGTTCCACTTCCTTTGCCTGAAGCTCAATCAGCAAGGTTGGGATTCGCGTGGGATGAGATTCCTTGTTTTCCTCGAGATATTTGGTCCAGACGCCTTCCCTATCGCGGAACCGCTGGGTGACGTTATTGGCCTCCTGCGTCAGGAATTTCGTTGCCTCCGAAGCGCGTGCCATGCGGATGCGCCGGTTTTCTTCGATAATTTGCGAAACGAGGTCCGAAACTACATTCGCGGAAATGATGGGATCGCCATATTTGAAGCCAATTCTGACCGAGGCGTTGTTTGCGACGCGGTCGGCACCCTCGGTCACCGATATCAGCAGAGTGATCTGGTTGCGTATCAAGGCCGCAAAATTGTTCTTGGCCAAGGTATCCGGCATATTTGGAAAGAGACGGTATTTTTCGGCCAGTGCCAGCAGGTTATTGCGCGACAATACCCGTTGCTCGATGAATTGCAGGCGGTCGTTCGATACGGTCGGTGATACGAGCGTCGTTGGTATCTGCTGAAATTCCATCAGCAGCAGCGCCTCGGAATAATAGCTCCGTGGCATCGTGTAGATGAAATAGGCGCCAACCAGAATGGCAATCAGTCCTGGTACGATGGCGTAGAGAGGTTTGGCGAGGGCGATTTCGATATAATAGAGAATATTGCGTCCTAACTCGTTGATCATGCTGTCGCCTCATTGCTTCGCGTACGAGATACATTGGTCATCACGAAGTCTCCGTCATCGAGCTGCCCTCGTTACTTCGGACGAGCGGGTTTCGGCTCGAGCCACCGGCTGACCAGCCCCCGCATCCCCGGTCTTCGTCGGGTCTGTGTAGACGACCCGTAACAGGTCGCCCGGCAGGATCGGGGTCATCTCGGTTGCGACGAACTCGCGGGTTTCGCCGTTGGCGGTCCGCACGACGTGATAGCCGAGTTGCCGCCGCTCCCTCTGCTGGCTTGAGGCAGCACTCTCCCCATAGATGGTCATGATCCGCGTGCTGTCGGCCAGCCGCGCTGCGGTTTCTTCCTGCTCGCGCTGGGCTGCATTGAGTTCGACCAGCAATTGGGTCCGCTGTGCCTGTCGAGCGCTATCGTAACGGGCGAGCTCCGCCATCTTGGTGCGCTCGGCAACTGCAATTTCAGATGTCAGTCGGCTGATCTGTCCCTCGAGCTCGGCGATCGTGCCTTCCTGGACCATCTGCTGCGAACCTTCGGTCACGCCCTTGGCGACGAGCCCGGTGATGCTCTGGAGGCGGCGTTTGGCCAGGTCGATCCGCTTCGTCATGGTATCGACCTGCTCCTGCATCGCGAGACTGTTTCGCTCCGTGAGCTGGTTTGCCTGTGCCTGTGCTTTTTCCTCCATGGAAAGCGCTTCCATGCGGGCGTTCAACAGCGATTGTTCCTGGGCAAGGGCCGGATCGGCGGCAAGCGCTTCGGTCGTGCCGATGGATTTTTCGCCCCGCAGTTCCGCCTCGAGGCGGACGATGCGGGCCTTCAGTTCCTGCAGGCGTTTTTGGGAGTGTTCGACGTCGCGGCGTACAATCACGGACCGGTCCTGATCGGCGGCCAGCAAAGCCGTGCGGTAAACGCCGCCGGCAACGCTGAGGCCGTGAAGGACAGTCATGTTCGCCCGATACGGGTATGCGCCGGGTGTGGCGACCTCGCCAAGAACGTAGATCAGCTGCGGGTTCTGGGTGTTGGGCCGCAGCATGATCGTCAGATTGGGTTTGTCGTTGAAATAGGTTTTCAACCGATCGAGAAGTTGCGCCTCCAGTTCCGAAAGGGAAAGCCCGGCGCTCTGAATATGGCCTGCAAGCGGGAATGACAGCCATCCGTCCGGAGCAATGACGACCTCGCGGGTGAGCTCTGGCTCCTGGGCAATCCATACCTGAAGCGTATCGCCGGGCTGTAGGCGATAGGCTGTCTGGGCGGCAACGTCCCCAAATGTCAGGCAGAGCAAAAGCCCCGCGAGACTCGTTATCCCACGCATCTGTAGACCCCCGGTGATTGGTAACCCCTTCCCATCCAACTGGGATAAGACGGTTTATACTACGGCCGCGTCGGGCACCTGCAAACAAGGCACAAAGAGGTACGTGTCCGATCCCCGTTCCTAACCCGAACGGATGAGTGCCAAGCGATCCGTCCCCTTTAGGATAAGGCCATCCGCCGCCAAGAAAGCTTGTGAAATGGCGACCTGGCGCTGACCATGATCCTTCTGCATTCAACCGATTAGTGCCTGCGGTTACCGGCCGCGCGTGGTCTGTCATGCGAGTGCCGCAGCCGACAAGGTCGCGTGTCGCGGGAGCGTCGGAACAAGGAGGGGTGATGGGTCGCAGGATAGGTTTCTTCATACCGGAATTTCCGGGTCAGACCCATATATTCCTGTGGCGTGAACACGAGGCCTTGTCCGAGCTCGGTATCGAGGCTCAATTCGTTTCCACGGCGCCTCCTCCGAAGGCGATCGCGTCACATGCCTGGGCCGACGAAGCCCGCAGGGAGACCGACTACCTTCTGCCGCTCGGCTTCCGCGGAGCGCTTGCAGCGATGGCGGAAATTGTTCGCGCCGGTCCGCGTCGGGTCGGCCGGAGTCTTGCCGCCGTTCTCGGTGCGGAAATCAAATCTCCAGCCGGTCGACTGCGCATGCTCGCCATCCTATTGGTTGCCGGCAAACTTGTGCGGCTCGCGCGTCGTGGAAACTGGTCCCATATTCATGTCCATTCCTGCGCCGACGCGGCGAACGTCGCGGCGCTGGCGTCGCTCTTGTCCGGAATACCCTATAGCCTGACGCTTCATGGCCCGACACTCGAGGGCTATGGTCCCAACCAGCGGCAGAAATGGAAGAATGCCGCCTTTGCGACGGTGATCTCCAAGCGGTTGTTCAACGATATCGATGTCAAGCTAAACGGCTCGAAACCGTCCCGGATCGCGATTGCGCCGATGGGGGTGGATCTGGAGCAGATTCGCAGGAGCCGTCCCTACAACCCTTGGAAACCTGGGGAACCGTGCCGGATCTTTACCTGCGGCAGGCTCAATCCGGTGAAGGGACATGACCTCCTGCTCCAAACCGTCGAAATTCTGCGAAGGCGTGACATCGACGTCCGCCTGCAGATTGCCGGCGAAGACGAGCAGGGCGGCAGCGGCTATCGCAGGACATTGGAAGCCCTGATTGCGGAAAAGAAGCTCACCGGCTGTGTCGAACTTCTGGGAGCGGTCTCCGAAACCCGGGTGCGACAAGGGCTGGAGGACGCGCATATCTTCGTGCTCGCCAGTCTGAACGAAGGGATTTCAGTTGCCATCATGGAGGCGATGGCAATGGAGATGCCGGTGATCGTCACCGATGTCGGTGGAAATAGCGAGCTCGTCGACCATGGTGTGGATGCCATGCTGGTTCAAGCGCAGCGTCCGGAGGAGATGGCAGCCGCTATCGAAAGAGTATTGCTGAACGATGATCTCTCACGTCGGTTGAGGCAGGCATCGCGGGCCAAGATCGCCGCGAAATTCCACCATCGCATCAGCGCCCAGGCGATTGCTTCACTGCTGGAGCACGAGGAAAATATCGTTATCTGATACTTCGAAATGAGTAGGCCGATAACCCAAAGATCACGGCGAAACCATTGGCCGCTATGCGATTATCCTGCCCAGGGCGGTAGTTTGGGGGCATGGAGCCTCAGCGTTCGAAGCGCCGTCGCGGGCCCCGGGAGGATGGTTGATTGATATCTTTTCCGCCGATCATGCATTCTTTGAGAAGAGCGGCCCGGATCTCTGTTCCGGACATCGAGGCGGTCGCATGCGAACGTTGGACGATCGCTCCGCAAGTCAGACGCTTCATCCACCCTGCCAAATTTCTTCCGCATCATCTCGATCGCATCACGGGTGCGGAATTCGGTTCCGTTGCCGAGATATTGAAGGGCTTCAGGGGAAATTACGAAACCATCCAGGAGGCAACAGTCGGTTACCGGGTCAAGAATATCGACCTGATCGATGGCGTACTCTATGGGCAGAAGTCGTCGAGGAGCCTCAGGCCTCGCAGCCGCCGGCTGCCGGTCTATGTGCCCCCCAAGCAATCGGCCAGTGGGGCACTGTTCGAGAGCTGGGTCGGCAATCGCTGGTTCGGCAACTGGCTTTTGGATGACTGTCTGACTTATTCGCTGGCGGACGAATATCAGACGCCGGTCAGGACGCGGCCGGCCACGTGGGAGCACGAGCCGCAATACGCCCAGAAACTGGGCTTCAAGCCGATCCAGGTCAGCGACGTCCATTTCGACGAAGTGGTCCTTTTCCGGGACAAGGGGCAGAACGCGAGCAAGAGGAAACGGGCCGATCAGCTGCGCGAAAAGCTGCTGGCGTCGGTGCCGCCTTTTCCCGTTCATCCCGGTGTCTTCATCCTGCGAGGAAACGGGGGAAGCAGCCGGAACCTGACAAACGAGGCCGAGATCGCCGAACAGTTCGCATCGAAACTCGGATTCCGGATCCTCGATCCGATGGCGTCGTCGGTTGACAACATTATTCTTGCCTGTGCCGGCGCCCGCATCGTCGCCGGCGTCGAAGGCAGCCATCTGGTGCATGGCCTCACCGTCATGCCGCCGGACGCGACCCTCTTCGTCATCCAGCCCCCGGACCGGGCGGTTTCAGCTCTCAAGATCATCACCGATCGTCAGGGACAGGGCTACGCTCTCGTCATCGGCGAGGGAACCTGCGCAAACTTCAGGGTCGATTGGGATGATATCGACCGCACATTGGAGATGGTGTTCGCATGACCTCACGGCTTCGTTTTCTCCATCCTCAATCGGTTGCGATGCAGGACCACAATAGTACGGCATCTCTGCAGGCGCCTCCCGTCCCGTTCGGCCAGTTGGTGCGCAAGGACTATGACCGTCACGGCGGGACGGTCCTCAATGCCGCCTTCATCGCGCTGTTGGTCTATCGCTTGGGTCGATGGGCGGGTAGCCGCAGAAGCTACGCGGCCAGGCGGTTCTTCCAGAAGATCTACGGTGCGATCAACATGGTCGTTTCAACGCTGACGCGCGTGTGGATCCCGGCCGAAGTGACGCTTGGCGAGGGTTTTCACATCATCCACGTCGAGGGGTCGATCTCGATCCACCCGGCGGTCGTGATCGGAAAACGATGCGGCATCATGCACAATGTCACGATCGGCACGAACATGAGCGCCGGCGCGCCCAGGATCGGCGATGACGTCTTTATCGGCGTAAATTCCACCATTCTTGGCGACATTCGGATCGGCGATCGGGTGCGGATAGGAGCGAATACGGCGGTCTCCACCGATGTCCCGTCGGATTCGATCGTCGTCGGCTCACCGGCCAGGATCTATCCCCGCCTCGGCCCGTTTTTGAGCGAGCACACCAAGGCTGATGCCGGCCCTTGATCCACCCATCGCTGGAGGAGTTTGCCATGAACGCGTTGACCACCAACTTCTATCAGCTTCTGGCTGACAACCTTGATGCAAGGCCGGGCAAGCCGGCGATCATCGACGGTCATCGTGCAGCGAGCTATGCCGCTGTGGTGGCCGAGGTGGATCGGCTGGCGGGCTATCTTCAGAGCCGCAATATCCGGCCGGGCGACCGGGTGATCGTGCACCTGCGCAAGAGCATCGCAGAAGTCACCGCCATGTTCGCCATCGCCAAGGTCGGTGGAGTGATCGTCAACGTCAACACGCAATGGACGGTCGAGCAGCTCGAATATGTCGCCAACGACTGCGGCGCACGCCTGCTGATCGTCGAGGCAAGGGTCGCCGAGGCGCTTGGCGCACGCAAACTACCCGACACGGTCGACAATGTCCTGGTCAAAGGCAAATTGCCGGCCGACACCATATTCGATGTTTGGGATCATCTTCCGGAAGACTTTTCCGGCGACGAAATTGCGCGCCTCGACACAGAACTTGCAATGATCATCTACACATCCGGTTCGACGGGCATGCCGAAGGGCGTGATGCTGACCCATCGTAACATCGTTGCCGGCGCCCGGTCCGTGTCGCGCTATCTGGGCCTCAGGGAGGACGATCGGCTGCTCAGCGTCCTGCCCTACAGCTTCGACTATGGCCTGAACCAGCTGACGACGATGATGCTGATGGGCGGCACGGTTGTTCATCAGGCGGTGCCGATGGCGACTGAAATCGTGCTGGCGATGCAGCGGCATCGGGTGACCGGCGTCGCCGCCGTGCCGCCGCTTTGGAGCCAGATCGTGCGGCTGCTGAAAGACAACCCCGTGGAATTTCCTGCGCTCAGGCGGATCACCAATTCCGGCGGCAAGATTTCGCTCAATATCCTGGAGCAGATACCGCGAGTTTTCCCGGATGCGGATGTCTACCTGATGTACGGGCTGACCGAGGCTTTTCGCTCCACTTATCTTTCGCCGCAAAAATTTACCCGCAAGATGGGCGCGATCGGCCAGGCGATCCCCGGCGCCGAAGTCTATGTCATCAAGCATGGCGAAGGCATCGCCTATCCAGGCGAGCAGGGCGAACTCGTTCACCGCGGCCCGCTAGTGAGCCTTGGATATTGGGGCAAGCCCGAGATAACGGAGCAAAAGATCAGGCCGTGTCCGGAGCTCTGGCACCTGATCGGCGACGAACCGGTCGTCTATAGCGGCGATATCGTCAGGATCGATGCCGATGGCGACCTGTGGTTCATCGGCCGTAACGACGCGATGATCAAGACCAGCGGCTTCCGCGTCAGTCCCGATGAGATCGAGGATCTCGTCTGCCGCAGCGGCGTGGTGGCGGAAGCAGTCGCCTTCGGTGTCGACGACGAGGAACTGGGGCAAACCGTGCATGTGGCGATAACGCCGATCGGCGAGTTCGATGAGGAAGCCTTGCTGCGTTACTGCCGGCGCGCGATGCCGTCCTATATGGTGCCGCGCCAGTTCCATGTGTGGGCGGAAGGAATGCCCCGGACGTCGAGCGGCAAACTGGCGCGACCGGATGTGGTGCGCCTTTCCCGCGAGTGCATGCAAGGCGGGGAAATTGTCCTCAGTGCGCCTCCGCCGGCAGTCCCAGTCAAAGTGACCGAAACGAGGGAGAACTTGCAATGAGCCTTACCCATGGAAAATTGATTGGTTACCTGCGGGAGTCCCTGAATATCGCTCATGCGGACAGCGAGAGCGAACTGTTCTCCTCGGGGCTTCTCGATTCCGTTTCGATGGTGAACCTGCTGGCCTTTGTCGAGCAGACGACGGGCCTTGCCATCCGCGCCGAGGACGTGACGCTCGAGAATTTCGATACGCCATCCCGGATCATCCGTTTTGCCGAAGCCAGCGCCTGATGAACCACTCTTCGGCGCTCGATGTCTGGCTGCAGAGCGCGGCGGCATCATTCGGAACCCCCTCCTACGTTTATCTCGCGTCGGCGATCGAAAGCCGGGCAGCGCTCCTGAGGCAAGCTTTCGAGGGGCGTTTTGCGCTGAGCTTTGCCGCGAAGAGCAATCCCAATCCGGCATTGCTTTCCCTGATGAGGGGACAGGCTGAATATCTCGACGTCTCTTCCATCGGCGAGTTCAGGACGGCGATTGCAGCGGGATGGGAAGCCGCGCGCATCAGTTTCACAGGTCCGGGAAAACGGCAGTTCGAAATCCGGGAGGCGATCGAAGGCGACATTGGCGAACTGATCCTGGAATCGGTGCGCGAGGCTGTACTTGCCAATTCCATCGCCGCCGAACTCGGGCGTATCCAGCATGTCCTCGTCCGCATTGCTCCGACCACGGTTCCCAAAGGGTTTGGCGATCAGATGGCCGGGCGACCTTCGGCCTTCGGCATCGACTGGGAAGATGTTGCGAGAGACATGCCTGAGATCGCAGCCCTGCCCAATCTCAAGATCGTCGGGTTGCACATCTATTCCGGCACGCAGTGCCTGAAGCCCGAAGCCATCTGCGAGAACTATCGCAACTTCATCGGCATTTTCCGGGAGGTCTGCGAAGCTTACATTCCGCAGCCGGAAAAACTGGTGTTCGGTTCCGGGCTCGGAATTCCCTATCACGACGGCGACTTGCCGCTCGACCTGACTGCCGTCGCTGACGGCATCGCGGCGAATCTCGATGGTCTCAAGGCGTTGCCGCAATTTACCGCGACCCGGCTGGTGCTCGAACTTGGGCGCTATCTTGTCGGTGAGGCCGGATATTTTCTGACGCGCGTCATTTCGGTCAAGGAATCACGCGGCGTGCGGATCGGTATCTGCGACGGCGGCATGAACAACCACCTGCCGGCTTCCGGTCATTTCGGAATGGTGATGCATCGGAACTATACGATGCACAAGGTCGGTGGGCAGGGTGAACCGGAGAAAGTCAATCTCGTCGGCCCGCTTTGCACGTCGATCGACCGGCTCGCCGTCGCGGCGATGCTTCCGCGGATTAAAGAGGGTGATCTTGTTGCCGTGCATAACAGCGGCGCTTACGGGCTGACGGCCAGCCCAATCCATTTCATCAGCCACGCACCGCCCTGCGAAGTCCTCATCGAGGCCGCCGGGATGCGGGATGTCACCCACATCCCGGCGCTGCCATCGGCTTAAAGCCTTCCGATCTTGCAGTGAATCAGTAGACCTTGCCGAAATCGCAGATCTCGATTGCGGTGCGGACGATGATCTTCATATCGAGCCAGAACGACCAGTTGTTGATGTACCAGAGGTCGTGGAATATCCGTTCTTCCATCTTCTCGATATTCGGCGTCTCGCCGCGGCAATTGTTGATCTGAGCCCAACCGGTCAGCCCGGGTTTGACATGCCGCCTGAAGGCATACTTGGCGATCTGCGCATCATAGAGTTCGTCGTGGGCGAGCGCGTGCGGACGGGGGCCGACGATCGACATCTCGCCTCGGAGGACGTTCCAGAGCTGCGGCAACTCATCGATACTCGAAGCGCGGATGATGGCCCCCATCCTCGTGACGCGGGGGTCGTTCCTGGTAGCCTGGCGAATATCAGCAGTATCTTCCATGACGGTCATGCTGCGGAACTTCAAAATTCGGAACGAGCGGCCGCCATATCCTTTGCGGACCTGCCTGAACAGAATCGGACCCCTGGAATCGCATTTGATGGCGATCGCCACGACGAGCAACAACGGAAACAGCGAGAGGATGGCCAATAGCGAGAAGATGATGTCGAACGCGCGCTTGGTACCGCGTTCGTAGAGGTTCAGCGGCGGCCGCTGCGTCTGGAATGCTGTCATGCCGCCGATCTTGCGGGCCGGAGCGCTGGTAAGCCGGCCGACGACGCCATCGAAGATGACATTGACCGGCGATGCAGAGCGCCTGAGTTCTCCGAGGTAGAATTCGAGCTTGGAGACATTCGGGTCCCGCCAGATGATGAATACTTCATCGATATTATCGGTCTCGCTCAGCCTCAGTCTCTGCAGGGCGTTCACGGGCAGCAGATTTTCATCCGAGAGGCGGAGGACCTGCACGAGTGTCATACCGCTTGCGGCCGCCTTATGCTGCCAGTGTTCCGCCGAAAACTCCTCATGGCAGATCAGGAGTATCCGTTTCATCTTGAAGGACGCCGCAGCCGCTGCCGACGGCAGATACCAGTGCCAGAACAGGCGGGTGCAGATCAGCCCGGACAGAGAGATGACAGCTGTCATCAAGATCGCTCCGCGCGAGAAGGTCGTGCCGATTTTCAAGAAGAAAATGACCGTCAGCAGGAAAGCGAGAGCGCTTGGAATCAGAATGCAGATCAGCCGGATTTGTGGCCGCAGGAGCTGAATACTCTCCGGGCTGTAGGCCTGGGCGCTGTGCATTGCGAGCACGAAGATCGTCGATAGAACCAGGCCGATCCCGATAAAAAGCGACGGATCGGGCGCAGATCCGAAAACGACATATTGATAGCCCGTGAAGCCGACGCCGGTCGCGCCGAGAAGATAGATGAAGTCGGCCGCGGCAGCCACATAGGCGATAACATGATATTCAGGCCCCCCGCGTTGAGACTTCTGCTCAAACGAGATGTAATCATTTCCAATCTTCGGCTCGAATGGTGTGATCATCGTTAAAAAACCCCTACCAGCGATAAGAGTATAGCCGAGGAGAGGGTAGGCACAATGTATCCAGCCTACCTCCTAAGAATGATCTCCCTATTACCTACTTTTGTTGCTGGACCGATTGAATACAATCTTTCCTCTATAAGGTTGAATCTGCCTTCGAGATTTCCGAGGTAATTTTATTTTGACTTAAGTTAAATGGTATAGATCAATTTTATATTTCGAACGAGAAGGCGGGACTGTCTTGCTCTGCCGATGAAAATGAACATTAGCAGCAATTTTGGATATCGGGGCTCAGCCGCCGGAGGGGTCCTGCCGGCTGAAGGCTAATCGCAACAGCCCTTTGTTTTCAGTTGGGGGTGTGGATGGAATTTGAATGGGACGTTGCCATCGTCGGCGCCGGAATGGGCGGGGCGGCAATGGGATACGCTTTGGCAACCGCCGGATATCGAGTCCTTTTCATCGAAAAAGGTCTGGCTGAGTTCCCGCAGGATGAAGCTGATGATCCTGACAGTCCGGATGAAACGAAACGCCTGAGAAATGGCCGGTGGCCGCAGCAGATTTCCGGCACGGTGGATGCCCATCCCGTGCGCTTCTTTCCTGCACTCGGTTGCGGCGTCGGCGGTTCGACGCTCATCTATGCTGCAGCGCTCGAACGGTTTTCCCCAAGCGACTTCAAAATCGTCGACAAGTCCGGCAGGTCGGCCTGGCCGATCGGTTACGAAAATCTGGAGCCTTTTTACCGCAAGGCGGAAGGCCTTCTGCACGTTCGCGGCAGCCAGGACCCGCTGCAGCCGCAATCAGATGTCATCGAGCCTCCCGCCATGACCCGATGCGACCAGCACTTTTTCGACTCCGCGCAGTCGAATGGAATGCATCCCTATCGGGTACACACGGCCTGTCGATATATCGACGGATGTAGCCAATGCGGCGGCTTCATCTGTCACAAGTCCTGCAAGCAGGACGCACGGCGGGCATTCGTCGAGCCGGCGCTCGCGACGGGCAATGCGATGATCATCGATCAGTGCAGTGTGGAAAAGATCTCGGCCGATGACCAGGCGGTCACGCAATTGTCTTGCCGAAAGAACGGGAACGAGCTGGCGATCGTCGCAAAGCTCTATGTGCTCGCCGCCGGCGCGCTTTCAACGCCCTTGCTGCTTCTTAATTCCACGAACGAGTTCTGGCCGAACGGCCTTGCCAACACGTCGGATCTCGTGGGGCGCAATCTGATGTTCCACGCGTCTGATTTCTTCGCTGTCTGGCCTCGCGGCAGAACCCGTGTTTCAGAGCCGGGAAAGGCTATCGGTCTTCGCGATTTTTACGAGTATCAAGGCCTCAAGCTGGGCGTCATCCAGTCTACGGGTCTGACGGCGACCGCCAACAACGTGCTTCACTTCCTGAAATCGTTGATCGACCGGAATGGCTGGATCTGGCTGAAGCCGCTGAAGCCCTTGATGCGCATCCCGGCGATGATCGGCGCCCTTATCTCAGGCAATGCGACGATATTCACCTCTATCCTCGAGGATCTGCCTTATCCCGAAAATCGGGTCAGGCCCGATCCGGAAGATCCGGCCAGAATGTATTTCGAATATACCATTCATGCCGAGTTGCGGCAAAGAATGCAGGCATTCCGCAAACTATACCGGACAGCATTCAAGTGGCACCGGATGATGATGCTCGGTTCCGAAGTCAACCTCAACTACGGCCATGCCTGTGGCACATGCCGGTTTGGTTCGGATCCCTCTACTGCGGTATTGGATACCAACAACCGCGTGCACGACCTGGACAATCTCTATGTCGTCGATGCTTCGTTCTTTCCGACCAGCGGAGGGGCCAATCCAAGCCTGACGGTCGCCGCGAACGCCTTGCGTGTTGCAGAGCATATTGCTCAGAAACTCTCAGCGACAAAGACGAACCTGACGGAGGCCAAGGCCGTCCCGGATCCTGCGTCCTGAGCCGGCTCTCCGAAAGGGGAATGCCCCTCTCGCCCCGGATCAGTGGACCCTGGTTCGATCGGTTCTGATCCAGGTGGCCCCGCCGGCTTCGATGACATGGCGCGGATAGAGCCTCAGTTTCCTGAAGATGTATCCCGGGATGTCAGCCATGGCATGCATGGGAAGCGCGCGTCTGCCGTGACGCCACCAGGCTACGGACAGCCCGATATCGAAAGCCAGGATGCTGATGATCGAGATGGCCAACGGCGCGATTGCAATTCCCGAAGTCGCGAGGAGGACTGCCGGAAACAGTGAGAGCAGGAGAAGCGCTGCCAGCAATGTCAGCGGCGGTATGAGCGCATCAACGACGAGCGCCAGATAGGCCCTGTTCCGCAACGTGTTGACGTCAAGCAAGGCCGAGAAAAGGTGTGCCGCTAACGCCAAGCGGCCCGCGTTCCATCGGGAGGCTTGTGTTTCGAGGCCTTTCTTTGAATACGGAAACCTGCTGCTTACGGCTGCGGCATCGCAAAAAAGCGGAGCCTGGCCGATCCGCGCGAGGTCCAGCCCAAGCTTCATGTCTTCGACCAGATCGCCGTTCGCAAGTGCGGCGTCACGCAGGACGGCCCAGGGAAATGCCATGCCCGAGCCGGTCAATTGCGCAGGAAGCCCGAGTTTAGCCAGTCCAAGAAGCCGGATCCGGTTTTTCAGGAGAAATGCGAATTCGGAAACCGCGAGGTTGATGCTTGCGTCCGGCGGCGCGAACATCAGATAGCGGGATTGCACGGGTCCGTTCGTTGCCGCGGCCATCAGGGCGAGGTTATCGAGCGCGCCCGGTTCCAGCCAACAATCGGCGTCGACAATGACGACCACGTCCGGCGGCAGCAGGCCGAGGTACCTGACGCCGGCGTCGAGGGCGTATCCCTTGCCGCGGCGAAGCGGATCGAACCGCACGATGACATCTGCGCCCGCTTCGCGCGCCAGCGAGGCGGTGAGATCGTTGCAGTTGTCCGCCACGACGACCAGCCGATCGCCATCGCGCATCTGGCTTTGGATGCTCTGCAGGGTGCCAATGATCTGAAGCTCTTCGTTGTGCGCCGGGACAAGAACTGCGACTTGCGGTCGTTGCCCGTTCTGACGCGGCGGTTTGCTCTGCCGGCCGATGCTTCCCGCGAGGCATTCAATTGCGAAAAAGACAGTCGGAACAAGGACAACGACGGACAATAACAATGCTGCGGCGACCAGTATGTCCTGTTGCATGACTTCCCTCCGACGATAGCGTCTCAAGGAGTCAATCATAACGGGAGGGCCGAGCGTTCTAAGCTGACCACGCTACACAGTTCGAGTGAGCGCGGGCTCATCCTATTTTGGGGCAGGTGGGATCAGGTCGAACCTATCTACGCCCATTTGATGGCAGGTGGGTCAATTGAAGCCTGTTCTTCGTGCCAAAACGGTTATCGATCGAGTGAATGCAGGCGGTTACGCAAAATGCCGCTGCTGGCTTCCCGCCGGCTGTCTCATGGTGAAACGGGCTTGAACTGCGTCGTTCTTGGCGGTTGGCGGCCTGGGCCAGGGGCCGAGCAGGCTGCGGCCGATGCTTCAGCGGATGATCATGCCGGCGACGACATATCCGTCGCGCAGCCTGATCCGGCCCACAAGCCGGTCACCAGTCCTGAAGGGCGGGACATCGATCTCGAAATAAGCGGCGAAATGCCCGTCGGCGAGATTCAATTCGATGCGGATGGCCTCGAAACCGAACATCGTGCGCGTCAGGCCGTACTGGCACTTGTAGGTGCATTCCTTGGCGCTGAAGATCGCCTTCACCAACCGGCCGCGAGTGCCCCATTGCTGGCGGTTGAGCCACTGTCGCTCGCGGGGTGTGCAGATCTCCTGCGCATAGGTGTCGTCAAGCGGCGTCGCTTCCTCCAGATCGAGTCCGAGAGCCTTGATGCCGTCCGAATGGCGGCCGATGGCCGCAACGCATCGCGTGGTGGAGTGGCTGATGCTTCCGGCAATGCCGGCCGGCCAGATCGGCGCCCGGTCCGCCCCCACGGGGATGGCCATATCCGGCAGGCCCAGATGGCCCATGGCCCGCCTGGCGCAGGTGCGGCCGGCGGTGAACTCCTGCTGCCGGCTCTTCACCGCCGTGGCGATCGCCGTTCTCTCTTCGGGATAGAGTTTCGAAACGTCGCCGTACAGGTCGGATTCGGCAACCGACACGGAAGGATCGAATATGCCTTCCAGCAGCATAGCTAGACCTTCGTTTC
Organism: Neorhizobium sp. SHOUNA12A; assembly: GCF_023006505.1. Classification (GTDB taxonomy): domain Bacteria; phylum Pseudomonadota; class Alphaproteobacteria; order Rhizobiales; family Rhizobiaceae; genus Neorhizobium. The sequence goes on along the minus strand of NZ_JALBGV010000011.1, from coordinate 88,273 downwards.
CACGCGGACCAGCGTCGGGCGCCGTTCCATCGCATTGCGGCGCAATGCGGCCCGCTCGGCCACCCTGCTCAGCTGGATATCGGCCTTACCCTTGCCGGCGATATGGTCGGCTAGAAGGGCAACCGTCGGGAAACGGAAGAGGTCGGTGATCGTCAGATCCGGTGCCAACTTTGCCTTCATCTCGCGATGAACCTGCACAGCGAGCAGCGAATGTCCTCCGAGTGCAAAGAAGTTGTCGAAGATGCCGACCTTTTCGAGCCCAAGTGCGCGGCTGAAGACCTCGCTGATGTCGCGTTGCAGACTGTTGGACGGTTCTATGAACGTCGCGGGCGTGGACTGGACCTTTTCCGTCGGAGCCGGCAGCTTGTTGCGATCCACCTTGGCGTTCGGCGTCAGCGGGAAGGCCTCCATCGTCACGAAATGCGATGGTATCATCGCATCGGGCAGAGCTTCGGCGATATAGGCACGCAGATCCTGTTCGGAGACGGACGTCCCGTCGGTGCGGATATAAGCCACCAGGCGCACGTCGCCGGGGTTGTCCTTGCGAGCGACCACGACCGCCTCGCGGATGCCGGCGAAGGTGCCGATCCGCGCTTCGATCTCGCCAAGCTCGATGCGATGGCCGCGGATCTTTACCTGATGATCGGTACGGCCGAGGAAATGCAGGACGCCGTTCCTGTCGAAGCGAGCAAGGTCGCCGGTTCGATAGATCCGGCCTTCCATGAACGGGTTCGGCAGGAAGCGTTCTTTGGTGAGCTGTTCGCGGTTGTGATATCCGCGGGCGACGCCATCGCCGCCGATATAGAGTTCGCCGACATCGCCGGGCGGCACCGGATTATAGGCATTGTCGAGCACATAGAGCTGGGTATTGGCGATCGGATGGCCGATCGGCACGACGCCTGTCGATGGGCCGGCCGTGAATGTCGAAGACCAGATCGTCGTCTCGGTCGGGCCGTACATGTTTTCAATCGTCGCATCGGTGACGGTTCGCAAGGCTGCCAGAAGCGACCCCTGCAGCGCCTCGCCGCCGAGGAAGAGATGCCTGACGTCGCTGAGTGCTGCGCGGTCCTCGTCGATCATCATGAACATGCGGGCCATCGAGGGCGTGCATTGCAGATGGGTAACCCGATGCTTGCGGATCTCTTCTGCAAAACCGTCTCCGGTCTCGTCGCTGACGGGATTCTTGCTCGTCTTGACCACTTCGGCCAGCAGCGGCAGCCTTTCCATGACGATATCGTCGGCCAGGCCGAAATCGATGAGGCAGGCAATGTCGTCGACGCCGGCCGCCTTGACCTGATCCAGCCTTTCCAGCGCATCCTCGACCGTGCCGAACAGGCCGCTGTCTTCGAAATAACGCAGGAAGGCGAATTCCAGGATGGCATCCATCTCCTCGGGCGCGAGCGACTGGAGGTCGATATCCATCGGCTGGGCGATGCCCTGCGGCTTCTTGAAGGCCGGAAACGCCCAAGCATATTGCTTGATGAGGGCCGCTGCGCTGCGCAGGTATTCCTTCATCGGGCCGCGCGCCAGATCCCGCACCTCGTTGCGATCTTCGCCGATCAGGGTGTGCAGCATTAGCGTGACTTTGTAATCGGCGGGGTCGCGACCTGTCTCAGTGAGCGTCTGCCGGTAGATGCGGATCTTTTCCGCAAGCTCGTCGACCGACTGGCCGAGCAAGTGGGTGAGCACGTTGGCGCCGAGCCGAGCGGCTTCCCGATAGCTTTCCGGATTGCCGGCGGTGGTTAGCCAGACAGGGAGCTCCTTCTGGACCGGCCGCGGCTGGGTCACGACTGCGACCGTGCCGGCGCCGAAATCGAAATCGACGCTGTCGCCACGCCACAATTTGCGGACGACCTCGATGTCGCGGGTCAGGCTCGCCTTGTTCTTCGGCGGTGCGTTTTCGGGCCGCAACACGAAGTCCTCCGGCATCCAGCCGGAGGCGAAGGCAAGTGCGACGCGCCCATTGCTGAGATTGTCGATGACTGCCCATTCCTCGGCGACGCGCGCCGGATGATGGAGCGGCAAAACGCAACTGCCGGCGCGGATCGAAAGGTTTTTGGTGACCGCCGCGACCGCCGCTCCGGTAACGGCCGGGTTCGGATAGGGGCCACCGAAGGCGTGGAAATGGCGCTCCGGCGTCCAGACGGAATCGAATCCGTTGGCATCGGCAAATTTCGCGCCTTCGATCAGCAGGCGGTATTTGTCCGGACCAGCTCCGCCGTCATTGCCCCAGTAGAAGAGGCCGAAATCCAGATGGGTGCCTCTCCCGGCGGAAGACGCGCCCTTTGCCTTGGCTTCGATGACTTCGGAGGAATGGATGACGACCTTGAAGCCGCGGGCAAGGGTCCAGAAAAGTTCCAGAACGGAAATATCGAAAGAGAGGCTGGTGACGGCCAGCCAGACATTGCGACGATCGGCGGCGCGCGGCACCCGCTCGTCCATGCCGACGAAGAAGTTGACGACGTTGCGATGCTCGAGCATCACGCCCTTCGGCAGGCCAGTCGAGCCCGAAGTATAGATGACATAGGCGAGATTGCTGGAAGTCACGTCGGTTGCCGGGCGATCGGCTGCGGCCTGGCTTCGAAGGACATCCTCGACACACAGGAAATCGATGCCATCAAGCGTCTCGGATTTTGCCAGCCGTCGCTCGGTCAGAACCAGTTTGGCGCCGCTGTCCTTGATCATGAATGCGAGGCGATCGGCTGGAAAATGCGGGTCGAGCGGAATATAGGCTCCGCCCGCCTTCATGATCGCAAGCGCTCCGACGACAAGGTCGAGCGAACGCGGCAGGTACAGGCCAACGGTGACGTCCGGGCCGACGCCCTGAGCGACCAGCGCTTGCGCGATGCGGTTCGCCCGCTCGTCCATCTCGCGATAAGAAAGGGAACGGCCGTGGAATGCCAGGGCTTCGGCATCCGGCGTCCGGTCGACCTGCCGCTCGATAAGCTGGTGGACGCAGGCGGTCGTATCGTATACCCGCTCAGTCCGGTTCCAGTCGAAGAGGACCATGTTCCTGTCGGCGTTCGACATCAAGGGCAGGTCCTGCAGCAACGTCGCGTGGTCCTCGAACGCCGAGGCCAGGATCGCAAATGCCGTCGCCAGATCCTGTGCCTGACGTTCATCGACGCGTGCCCGATCGTAGACAAGGTCGGCCCTCGTCTCGCCAAGCCGGAAGGTCAGGGCGCAGCCGTCGATTTCATCGGTGAGCGCCGGATTGGAGATGTCCGCGATACCGACCGTCAGCTCAGCCGCGGTCAGGCCGGGATAACGGTCGACAAGATCGCGGCAATAACCCTGGCGTTCGTCCAGCACGTTGAGCAACCGGTCGACATGCCCGAGCAGGTCCTCGACCGAGACCTGCCCCGAGGCGTCGATCCGCAGCGGAATGGACTTGGCGAAATAGCCGGGGTGGCGGGCACCAAGGTCTATCAGCCTGTCGTTCGTATAAGCGAGGTCGAACGTCGGCTGACCGGAAAGACGGTTCAGGAAGGCTGCCGTCAGCGCGACCCGTTCCTGCCGCGAAAGCTGTCCGGCAAAGGGCAGGGGGATGGTGCGAATATCCGGTACCTGGCCGGCTTCGAGTGCTTTTACATAAGGTAGCCTGATATCTGTGCTGGTTTCGAGCGTGCGGCGGAAGAAGCCTTCATGTCGGGCAAGAGTGGAAACCGCTTGCGATAACGTGTCCTTCTCGCGGCCGTTCATAAGCGGCAGCCGGTCGCCGGGGCGCAGCACCGAGGAAAGGACTACTTGCCTGGCGCCGTCCTTGCGGATGGCTTCGAGCAGGACCGGCATGTCCGCGGTGCCGACCGTCACGCCATGGGCGCCGACCGACAGGACCAGGCCGGGTTCGCCGTTCAGTTCGCCGTCGAGGACGCGAAGATTTCTGACGGTGAAGACGTCGTTGCCAAACTGGACCTTGGGCGTTGCCAGCGGGTTGAGATAGGTCGCGCCGAAATCCAGGCCGCGCACCAGGCGCGAAAGTTCGCTTGCCGAAGCGGTGAAATCGAGGGTGCCGGCGGCCGGAGGACGCTTGAGCTGTCCGTAATAGGCGCGAGTTGCGAAATCCTGGCGGCGGGGGATCAGGGTGCCGCGCTCGATATTGCCGAGCATCTCGGAGAAGGTCGCGATTCCTGCTTCAAAGCATTTGGTGTTCAGCGTCAGTGCCGTCTCGTCCGCGCTGATCTCGAAATGCTGCTGCGCATAGATATCGCCTTCGTCGATACCTTCGGTGATTGCGTGCCAGGTGATGCCGTGGCGCTCGTGACCTTCGAGGATTGCCCAGGCGGGTGTGTTGAGGCCGGCCATGTCCGGCAGTAAACCGTCATGGAAATTGGCGGCGCCGATGCGCGCGTACTGCCAGATCGCATTGGGGACCATTTTCAGGTTGGCGATGCTGAAGAGCCAGTCGTAGTCATATTGCGTCAACTGGGCGGGGTAATCGCCTTCGGGTGCTATGACGGGAATGTCCTGGGCCATCGCCCAGTTTCGAACCGATCCGTTCGAAGTGGCTATGGCCTGGATCTTATGTCCGCACCCCCGCAGAATTTCAGCGCATTGAACCAGCAATAGTCCGCCACCGATCAAAACACACTTCAATTCGCCCATAAAGCTTGTCCCCACTCGTTGCTGTTCCAGGCACTTCGATAGAAACGGGGGGCGGTATAAAACTCAACATGCGCCTCACCACCCATGCGGATGATCGCGGCTAAGCCTGAATCGCGGGCCTTACCTGCCTCTCCCCCATACGGATGATGATGGTTTCCAAAGGAGTAATTGCGATTGCTTCTTAGCTGGAAGCACATTGAGAATGCGGGTTTGCGCTCGCGGTTTTTCAATGGAAGCGGAACGAGGCCCATGGCTCATTGGGGTGATGTCATCGGGCCGACCTCCGCGGGTTGGGACGGTATCGATGCTTGAGGGGTCTAACCAGGTCAGTGCCGGCGATATTGCGATCGTCGGCATGGCTTTGAGAGTGCCGGGTGCGCGCAATGTTTCGGAATTCTGGCAGAACCTGCGAGACGGCGTCGAGTCCGTCCGCACGTTTTCGCCGGAGGACCTGATCGCCGAAGGCGAAGATCCCGAGCGGCTCCATCATCCCAACTACGTTCCCCGCGGCGCGGACCTTCCCGATATGGAGATGTTCGACGCGGAATTCTTCGGTCTGAACCCGAAGGAGGCGGCGATCATGGATCCCCAGCACCGCCATTTCCTGGAATGTGCCTGGGAAGCCATGGAGGATGCCGGCCGGACGCCGAACAATCAGCCCGGCCCGGTCGGTATCTTTGCCGGCTGCGGCATGGGCAGCTACTTCTATTTCAACGTCTGCAGCAATCGTAACCTGATCGACCAAGTGGGCATGTTCCTGTTGCGCCATACCGGCAACGACAAGGATTTTCTGGCGACGCGCGCCTCCTTCACGTTCGACCTGCGTGGCCCGAGCGTCAATGTGCAGACCGCCTGTTCCACGTCGCTGGTCGCGGTGCACTATGCCTGCCAGAGCCTGATTTCAGGCGAGTGCGACATGGCGCTTGCCGGCGGGGTGACGATCGAGTTCCCGCATCGGCGCGGATACACGTTCCAGGAAGGTGAGATCCTGTCGCCCGACGGGCATTGCCGGCCCTTCGATCATCGCGCTGCCGGGACTGTTTTCGGCAGCGGTGTCGGGGTAGTCGTGCTGCGCCGGCTTTCGGATGCGCTCCGCGACGGCGATGTGATCCATGCCGTGATCAAGGGCACGGCCGTCAATAACGACGGCGGCAGCAAGGCGGGTTATCTGGCCCCGAGCGTCAGCGGGCAGGCCGAGGCGGTTCTGGAGGCTCAAGGTCTCGCAGGTGTCGATGCCGACACTATTCAATACATCGAGTGCCATGGCACGGGTACGTTCCTCGGCGATCCGATCGAGATCGAGGCGCTGACGGCGGCCTTCAGGCAGAGCACCGACCGGACCGGCTTCTGCCATGTCGGGTCGGTCAAATCGAACATCGGCCATCTCGATACAGCAGCGGGCGTCGTCGGCCTCATCAAGGCGACGCTCGCCGTCAACGAGGGCGAAATTCCGCCGACGCTCGGCTTCGAACGCCCCAATCCCTCGATCGATTTCGAAAAGAGCCCGTTCCGGGTCAATAACAAGCTGGTGAAATGGCCGCATGCGCCGGGCCCTCGCCGGGCGGCCGTCAACTCGCTCGGCGTCGGCGGCACCAACGCGCATGCCATCATCGAGCAGGCTCCGACCCGCTATGTGCCGGATGTGGTCAAAGGTGACGCGCAGGCCGGTGCCGATTGCGATCCGATGCTGCTGTTCCTTTCGGCCCGCCAGCGCAAGACGATCGACCAGGCGGCCGAGCGGCTCGGTTTGGCGATGTCAAACCAGCCCGGCCTTTCGCTTGACGACGTCAGCTTTACTCTGCAGCACGGCCGCAAACATTTCGACCATCGCATGGTGGTCGCCGTCCGTGGCCGTGAGGACGCCGTCGCGGTCCTCGCGAACCCCGGCGGCCGCGGTTTCGTTCATCAGCCGGTGCCGAACAACGCCGGTGCCATTTTCCTGTTTCCGGGCGGCGGCGCGCAATATGTCGGCATGGCCAAGCGGCTCTACGAGGAGGATCAGACATTCCGGCTGATCGTCGAAGAGGGGCTTTCCCATCTACCGAGCGATGCGGCAAAGGAGATCCGCGCCACCTGGCTCGGGGAAAATACGGCCGCGACCGCAAAAGCCTTTCTCCGCCCGTCGCTCCAGCTTCCGGCCATCCTGATCACCGAAATCGGTTTGGCCCGCCTCTGGATGGATTGGGGTGTGAAGCCGAAGGCGCTGATCGGTCATTCCATGGGCGAGAACGCCGCGGCCTGCGTTGCCGGCGTGATGTCCTTCAAGGACGCAGTCAATCTCGTGCACCTGCGCGGGAAACTGTTCGAGACGCTCCAGCCGAGCGGCATGATGAGCGTGCCGCTCGATCACGACCGGCTTTCCGAACTGCTGCCGTCATCGCTCGATATTGCTTCGGTCAATGCGCCGTCGCTTTGCGTCGTGTCCGGCCTCAACGAGGATCTCGACGCATTCCGGGAATTCCTGGTGACGCAGGGCATCGATGCGACACGGGTGCCGATCAATATCGCCGCTCATTCGCGGCTGGTCACGCCCATCCTCAAAGCCTTCGAGACTTTTCTGCGCGGTATAACCCTTCGCGCGCCGGCAATTCCGATCCTCTCGAATCGTACAGGCCTGCCGCTCAGCGCCGAAGAGGCAACCGATCCGATGTACTGGGTTGGCCACCTTCGTTCGACCGTCCATTTCGCGCACGGCATGGCCGCGCTTTCGGCCGAACCCGGACGGATCTATATCGAGGTCGGCCCCGGGCGGGTTCTGTCGTCACTGACGAAGGCGCAAGGGTCGATCCCCGCAAACCAGGTGATCAACAGCCTGCCGCATCCGGACGAGGCCGGCGATGATCGGCTTTATTTCCTCTCGGCCGTCGGACGGGCCTGGGCGACCGGGTTCGATGTCGACATAGACCGCCTTTGGCAGGGCCGTTCGCCGCGCCGGGTCCGGCTGCCGGCCTATCCGTTCCAGCACAAGCGCTTCTTCATAGACCGCGCCGGAGCGAATGAGAGAGGCAAAAGCGCCGAGCCCGTCCTTTCGAAGGAACCGGATATCGCACGCTGGGGCTATCGTCCCTCCTGGAAGCAGACGCTAGCGGATTACGAAATCGGCGCCGAGAAAGAGGCGCGATCCTGGCTGTTCTTCCTCGACGATACTGGTGTCGGCGCGCGGCTGGTCGATGCGCTGAGGATGGTAGGACACCGCGTCGTGACGGTGTCGCTGGGCGATGCTTTCATTCGCCGTAGCGCCGAGGATTATATGCTCTGCCCGGAACTGGGGCGTGCGGGATACGACGCCCTTGTTGCGGGACTTGTCGGCGATGGCGGACTGCCGTCGCGGATCGTGCATATGTGGCTTCTGACCCAGGCGGAAACCTTCCGGCCGGGTTCGAACTTCTTCCATCGGAACCAGGAATGCGGCTTCGACAGCATGCTGCATCTCGCCCAGGCTCTGGGGGATGCCGCCAGCGTTCCGGACATACATTTCACCGTTATCACCAACGGTATGCAGCAGGTTTCGGGCGAGCCCTTGCCCTATCCCGAAAAGGCGACCGTTCTCGGTCCCGGCCTAGTGCTACCGAAAGAGATGAGCGGTGCGACGGTCAAGGTGATCGATATCGATCTGCCGTCCAAGGCTGAGCGGAACAGCAAGCGTTTCGCTTTTGCTCGTTCGGCAGAGAAAAAGGATGCCGTGGACTTGGCGCCATTGACCGAGCAGCTCTGGGAAGATCTGCACGCCAAGCCGGGGTCGGAAGTGGTGGCGCTGCGTAAAGGTCGGCGCTGGTCGCAGATCCATCAGCGGCTGCCATTAAAAGAAGTGTCATCAGAGCGGGCAAAACTGCGTGAAGGCGGCGTCTATTTCTTCTCCGGTGGTTTGAGCGACGTCGCTCTGGCACTTGCGGACGAGCTCGCGAGCCAGTTCCGGGCGCGGATCGTGCTTGTCGGCCGCCTGGTTCTTCCGCTGCGCGAAAATTGGAAATTCTACGATCGCACCCACGGCCACGACGGAGTGCGGCGCGCGATTTCGGCGATCCGGGGGCTCGAAGACAAGGGAGCCGAGGTCCTTTATCTCGTCGGCGATGTCAGTAATCCGGAGCAGATGAGCCGGGCGGTCGAGACGTCGCTTTCCCGTTTCGGGGAAATCAACGGTGTCTTCCATGCTGCCGGCGCGGTCGATGACGGCCTCATCCAGACCAAAACCCGCGACAGCATCGACACGGTGCTGACGCCGAAAGTTCTCGGTACGACCGTACTGGATGCGGCATTCGAAAACGTCGCGCTCGATTTCTTCCTGATGTTCTCCTCCACCAGCACCGACGTGGTGCGGGCGGGACAGGTCGACTACGTCGCCGCAAACGCCTATCTCAATGCCTTCGCGCAGAGCCGCTCCCATCGCACCGACCGCGCGACCGTCGCGTTGCACTGGGGCGTCTGGAACGAAGTCGGTCTTGCGGCACGAGCGCTTGGCGCGTCGGAAGGCGGCGGATGGATCAGGCCGGTTGCCGGCCCGGCAGCGGGTCCGTTCTTCCATCACTGGAAAGAGGACGAGACGGGATTGCCCTGGCTCGAGGCGCTGGTCAGCCCCGAGACGGAATGGATGCTCGACGAGCATCGGCTTCTCTCCGGCCAGGCGGTCATGCCGGGTACGGGCTATCTGGAATTGATTACACAGGCGTCTCGGGAATACGGACTTCCGTTTGCAGCGGAAGTGGCGGACCTCGTATTTCTGAGACCGCTTGTCTTTAGCGACGGAGAGATGAAAGCCGTTCGCGTCCGGCTGGAGCCGGTGGCGGAGCTTTTTCGTGTCGTGGTTCTGGCAGGCCCGGCGGATGGCGAAGATGCGCTGTTCGTCAAGCACGCCGAAGCCGTCCTCAAACCGCAGCCGCAACAGAGACGCGAAACCGTCGACATCGCCACTATAGCCTCTTCGTGTGACGAGACACGGATCGCTGGAGGCGGCAGCGCGCTTCGTGCTGTCCAGGAGAAGCATATTCGCTTCGGCCCCCGCTGGTCGGTGCTGCGCTCCATGGCAATCGGTGGCGGCAAGGCGATTGCGGAGCTGAAACTGGACCCCTCATATGCGGATGATCTTTCGAAAGGCGTTCTGCTGCACCCGGGCCTGCTCGACATTGCGACCGGCTTTGCCATGGAACTTGCCAAAGACTACGACGCCGAGACCTCGCTTTGGGCGCCGGCAACCTATGGCCGGGTGGTCCTTCACGAGCCGCTGCCGGCCGAAATCATCAGCATCGTCAGGCTCGCCGACAGCAACGATTTCGGCGAGGGTTATGCGGCCTTCGACGTGACGATTACTGACCCCGGCGGCAATGTTGTCTTCGAAGCCGAGAAGTTCGTCATGCGCAGGCTGGAGAACGATCTTGCGCTCGGTCTCGCACCCCAGGCGGATGCACCGGCTGCTGCGAAACCGAAACATGCCCCCCTGTCTCCGGCGATGCTGAAGCTCGGCACCCAGGTGCGCAACGGTATCCTGCCGGCGGAGGGTTTTTCGGCGCTGCAACGCGCGCTCGCCACTTCCGAACCTCAGCCGATCATCAGTTCGATCGATCTCGAAACTCTGCGCGAATGGATTGCCTCCTCTGCCGAGACCGCGACGCCGTCCGGTGACAATTTCGAGAGGCCGGACCTCGAAAGCGAGTTCGTCGAGCCCCGTAATCCGATCGAGGAAACGCTGGCCAGCTATTGGCGGGAGCTTCTCGGCATCGCCAAGGTCGGCATCCACGACAGTTTCTTCGACATGGGCGGGCATTCGCTGATTGCAGTTCGACTGTTTCGGATGATCAAGAAGCAATACGCGCTCGGCCTGCCGATCTCGACGCTGTTCGAGGCGCCGACGATTGCCCAATGTGCGGAGCGCATCGCTGTGGAACTGCCGGATGGAGGCGAAGCCGCAGGATCCGAGCTCGCGGGGAGCCTGCCGACGACGACGGCAAAGCCGGTTCATCTGGTACTGATGAACCCCGGTAAGAATGCAAAAGCAACCCCGCTGTTCATCTGCGCCGGCATGTTCGGTAATGTCCTGAACCTTCGCCATCTGGCTATGACCATGGGGGCGGACAGGCCGGTCTACGGATTGCAGGCTCGCGGTCTCTACGGAGATCACGAGCCGCATGCGACTTTCGAGGAAATGGCGGTCGATTACATCGCCGAGCTCCGCACCGTTCAGCCAAATGGCCCCTATCTCCTCGCCGGCTATTCGGGCGGTGGCATAACCGCCTATGAAATGGCCCGACAACTTCAGGAGGCGGGAGAAGAGGTTTCCCATCTGTTGATGCTGGACACGCCGCTGCCGCGGCAACCGGGGCTGGATCTGCGTGACCGTATCACCATGAAACTGCAGGATATCCGCCGGCATAAAGCCAATTATCTCGCCAAGTATCTCCAGGACCGTCTGCACGACAAGATGAACGGCCGCGCCAAGCAGGAGGCGGAGCATCAGGCCGGCCCGACGGAGCATTTCAACAACGAGAAGATCGAGGTGGCGTTCAGGCGGGCGGCTCATCAATACCAGGTGAAACCCTATGCCGGAGCGGTGACGCTGTTCCGACCGAAGCCCGCCATCTTCTACCGGCTCAGCGGCGGACGCTGCCTCAAGGAGAACCGCGATGTCCTGCTCTCCGACAACGGCTGGGGCGAGCATGTCGTACAAATCAGCGTCTCCGAGGTGCCGGGAGATCACGACAGCATGGTGCTCGATCCTTATGTTCGCGTGCTCGCCGAGCGCATGCGCGCAATCGTTGCCGAGGCGGTGGAAAAACGGAAGTCAAAGGACGCCGGACCGGCGCAGCCGTTTCAAAGCAAAACCGTCGCCCAGAAACCGGTGATCGAGCTTGCGTAACGTTCCCCGGCAATCCGTTTCGATGCCGTCGCCCACGCTCGTGGCCTTGCCATTGGACGGGCCGCCGTCGCGACATCTTTCCCAGACGCAAAACCAGGCCAATAGAGTAGTGAAGTAAGGAGCCCGCGGTGGTCGAAGCAACTGTTTCTCCCGATTGGAATGGCGAACCTTCCGGTCCTGCGGGTGCGCTCGGCTCGCCCGCTCCTTCGGTCGAGGCGCAGCCGCGTTTCCGCAATATCATCATGCGAGCGGCCGGCTGGTCGATGATGGGGTATGTCCTGCTGCAGGTGCTGCGCATCGCCAGCAGCCTGATCCTGACGCGCCTGCTGATCCCGGAAATGTTCGGCATCATGGCGGTTGCCACGATGGTTCATGTCTCGGTGTCGATGCTCTCCGACCTCGGCCTCAGGCCGGCAGCGATCCAGAGCCGGATGGGAGACGAGCAATCCTATCTCGATACCGCGTGGACGCTGCAGATCCTGCATGGATGCCTGATCTGGTTTACCTGTGTGCTGGTGGCGATCGGGATCGGGCGTGCAGCCCATTACGGTCTGTTTCCTGCCGGGTCGGTCTACACCGTTCCCGAGCTTCCTGCGATCATCATGGCACTGTCGTTCTGCATGGTCATCATGGGCCTGCAATCGACGAAACTCATCTCCGCCTTCCGGCATCTGGATCTCGGACGGCTGACGGTTATCGAGATCACGGCACAGGTGATCAGCCTTACCGTTGCGGTTCTGCTCGCCTGGAAGACGGGGTCGATCTGGGCTTTCGTCGTTTCGACCTATGTATCCTGTATCGTCACTACCGTGCTCAGCCATGTGTGGCTTCCCGGTGCCAATAACAGCTTTTCCTGGGAGAAGGAGGCGGTTCGGGATCTCATTCGCTTCGGCCGGTGGATCATGCTGTCGTCGATCCTGACGGTGGTCGCGGCCAGCGGGGATCGCGTCTTTCTTGCCGGCTGGACGAGCCCCATGATGCTCGGCCTCTATAGCCTGGCCTTCAATCTCATTTCGATGCTTGAGGGCGCAGGCGGACGGCTTTTCTCAACCGTCGCGATGCCAGCACTCAGCAAGGTGGCGCGGGAGCGGCCCGAACAGCTGCGCGGCATGTTTCTGAAAATTCGCCTTCCCTTCGACCTCGTGTTCATAGGAAGCGCCGGGGCGATCTTCTCAGGCGGCAAAGCGATCATCGAGTTTCTCTATGACGATCGTTATCTGGAGGCCGCGCCGATCATCCAGATACTGTCTTTCAGCCTTCTCACCACCCGTTTCGGACCGCTGTCGGCGATATACCTTGCCGTCAACGAACCCAGAAACCAGACCATTCTGAATTTCGTCCGGGCGATCTCGATTTTCGTCTCAATTCCGGTCGCCTATTATATGTTTGGATTTTACGGTGCGTTGTGGGCGATCGCCCTTTACGGGCTGCCTGTTTTTGCCGTGATATTCTATTTCAATCGGCGCCATGGCCTCCACAGCTTGTCCTATGAAGTCGGCGTGCTTCTGGCCTGGCCAGTCGGTTTTCTGGCCGGAACCCTCGCGACGCTGATTTTTGAGCACGCCGGCAGCATATTCTGATCGATCCAAATCGGAAGGCGATCCGTCCTCAGTCGAGCGGTGATGGTGGACGATTCCGTCCTACCCCTAAAGCAGTAATGTTCTCCCACTTCCGATAGATTGATGAAGAGGGGAAGGCGAAATAACATTCATCATCAATACATACTTGTGACGGTCGGCGAGTAGTGGTTGTTCAACCGTCATGTCAGCAGGATTTCATCAATTCAATTTGGAAATACTCCATGCATGGCAACATAAATTTCCGGAATGTTCTGGCTTTGGTGAGATTTTTCCACCGGATTGGTGGCGTTGACTGCAAAGGGGTTTGTCAATGAGCGTGGCCGGGCCGCATTCCGATAGCCTTTCACAGGTCTTCCGCGCTTTCGCCGATAAACTTTCCGAGCAGAGCCGTGCCGGGAACGGGCTTCATTCCAATGTCGCGAAATCACCGGGCAAGGCGCTCCGGCCCTTGTTGATTGCCGAGGCAGCGAATCCGGAATGGACCAGCGTGCCGCTGGTCGGCTGGAACCTTGCGCATGCGATCATGCAGAAGACCGACGCTCTGCTTGTCACGCAGGTCCGGAACCGGGATGCGCTTTTGCGCGCCGGGTTGGTCGAGGGGCGCGATTTCGTCGCTATAGACAACGAACGGGTAGCGCGCGCTTTCTACCGTCTCAGCGAACGTCTGCGGGGCGGCGAGAACAAGGGCTGGACGATCGTGACGGCCGTTTCCTCGTTCTCCTACTATAGTTTCGAGCGAGAGGTATGGAAGCTGCTGGGCAAGCGGCTGATGGCCGGCGAATTCGACCTGGTTCACAGGATCACGCCGCTCAGTCCCACGAGCCAAAGCCCGATCGCCAGGAAGCTGAAAAAATATGGCATTCCTTTCGTCCTCGGCCCCCTCAACGGCGGCGTGCCTTGGCCGAAAGGTTTTTCGGACGTGCGAAGCCGTGAGCGCGAGTGGCTGTCGGCAATTCGCAAGCTCCATTTTCTGATGCCGTACTACCGGACAACGCGATCGGAGGCGGCAGCGCTGATTGCGGGATCCGGTCATACGCTGAGTGAGCTTCCCGCGAGCTGTGCGGAAAGAGCTTTTCTCATTCCGGAAAACGCGGCCGATCCGGATCGTTTTCCATTTCAGTTGCGTGAGCTCTCCGGCAACAGGTTGGCCGTCGCCTTCATCGGCAGGCTGGTACCCTATAAGGGCGCAGATATCCTCATCGAGGCCGTGGCCGCCTATCGGGGGCGTTTGAATATCGAAGTTCTCATTGTCGGTGACGGGCCCCAGCGAAAAGAACTGGAGGAGACCGTGCGTCGAAAGGGGCTTCGGGATTCCGTCAAATTTGCGGGATGGGTGGAGCAAAGGGACCTGGCTTCAACACTGGCCGGATATCAGGTGCTGGCATTGCCGAGTGTCCGGGAGTTTGGCGGCGGAGTCGTTCTGGAGGCAATGTCCATGGGCCTCGTCCCGATCGTTGCCAATTACGGAGGCCCGCCGGAGCTCATCGACGATCAATCCGGCATAGCGGTAGACTTCCACGATCGCGAGACGTTGATTACCGGTTTCACCAAGGCGTTCGAATACTTGGAAAGCAATCCCGGGCTTGTCGCTTTACTCAGCGACGCAACTTCAAGACGTGTTCGGGAAAGATACAGCTGGCATGCCAAGGCGGTTCAGATGTTCGAGATTTATAACTGGATCCTGTATGGCGGTCCAAAGCCTATATTTTGACGTACGCGTTAACTATAAGCAGATATCCAATTCCCTATCGGAACTTAGCTCGCCACTTTGATAAATATTTTTATCTATTTGCTTACTTGCTGATAGACTAAATTACGTATCAGTTGTATATTGACGTTAATAAAAGGTTGATGAGGTGGTAAGACAGTCTGTTGGCGTACTTATAGTTGCGGTTCCTGAAGGGGACAATCAGTCCTAGACTTCAGGCAAGGGGGTAAGATGAGTTCCACACCAAACGGCTACAGCCGTTCTCCTGCTGTGGCAGATTCCTTTCGCATTATGAATGACATCCCGAAGCTCGCCGAACGAGATGATCGCGGCGGTGAGGGGGTAAACCACGATGGATGCCTGGTGATCATCGACGCGAGAGCGCTTGATCGCGAATGCCTTGCCAAAGCCCTCATCGGGCGTGGCCTCGAGATGGATGTCTGCGCTGTCGGCTCCATCGAAGAATGGAAGTTAGAGAAAGATCTCTATCCGCCCGTTCAAGCCGTTCTATTCAATATAGGCAGCCGAAAGGCCGACGATTCAGCACTCGCGGCCGACATCTCGAAATTGACGACCGAGTTCAAGTCGCCGCCGATCATCGTGCTCTCCGACTCCGATGATCTCGCGCAGGTCGTGAAAATGCTCGAGTATGGGGCTCGGGGTTTCATTCCGTCCTGCGTCGGCATCGGCGTCTGCGTGGAAGCGATCGGCCTGGCGGTTGCCGGCGGGATTTTCGTTCCTGCAAGCAGCGTCCTCTCCATGAGGCATCTGGTCAGCGCTGCGACGCCGTCGGCTGAACATCGGCCGCTCTCGGGGATGTTCACGCTGCGCCAGGAAGCGGTGGTCGAAGCGCTTCGCAGGGGCAAGGCCAACAAGATCATTGCCTACGAGCTCAATCTTCGGGAAAGCACGGTCAAGGTTCACATCCGCAATATCATGAAGAAGCTGAAAGCGACCAATCGAACAGAGGTCGCCTACAAGCTCAATGACCTCTTCCCGTACGGAGCGGCTAACTAGATCCGCCGTTCACCTGACGGACCATCCCCAAGATATCACGGCTGCGAAATCCGAATGTTCGCAGCTGCATAAAGACTACCAAAAACCACGTCAACGCTGACAGGGGCGTCGCCGCGGTACTGCCTCCTGACCTTGAAGAGCTCCCGGCAGGGATCGTTCTTTGACGTTGGTGGTCGCGCATGCGCCATTGCATTGGCGAGAGACAAGGAACGGCGCAGCGCGCGCGTTCTGAAACGAATTGCGAATTCAATCTGTACGTCATCCAATCTGGCAGTCAGGGCAATGCCGATAGGGGTTCGGTGTGCCGAGACCGTGAGATCGGCTTCGTGTGTCCTGGCGGTCGGATGCGGGATCGTCGGGCCCGCCGGTCATACCATCATCGGGATGACAAGGAGTTAGGGCGACGGCTTTGGCAGGGCCTTCCAATTGGGATCCGGCCAGACAAACGGGTTGTCTCCGGGTTTCGGATGGATTTCGGCAAAATAGCTCTGGCAGCGACCGACTTCGTTCGGCTCACCGGCCAGCGTCCAGTAGCTTCGGCAGACCTTTTCGACGATGACGTGCCGGCATTCTTCCATGCTCGGCGGGTCCAGGCTTTCCTGCTTCAGAAAATCTCGAGTCACGGTCCAGGCAATCTTCTGCAGTTCCTTTGCAAGATCCCGGGGTATGGTCGGTGGTGCCGCGGCACCCTCTGGCGACTGATGGTAGATCGACGCGTAATGGACTGCGGCCACGAAATAGATGCCGATATCGGTCAAATGGACATTGTCGCGGAAAATCCGATCCAGCTTCTGCCTGGTGTTCCCCGTCAGGCCGACAACCTTATCGTCAAGTGTTCTTTTCACCAATTCCACCAGCGCCGTTCCGGCCGGCACGACAGAGAGATTGGCCGGGCGTTTTTCAGCCTGCAGCGTCAGCCTCGCTTTCTCCGCTATGCATTGCCAGACAACCGACGCGTTTGTCTCGTGTTCCAGCCAAAGCGCGGGCTTGTCCTTGTCGACATCCAGCCAGGTGTGCACATAGAGAGTTCGGCCGTTCGGATTGCCGTCGAGAAGGCGGTCGTGAAAGTGGCGCAGATAGCCGATCGCGTTTTCCCATATGATCGAGCCGATCGACCCGTGGCCTTCCGCCACGACAAGCGTGTCGTAGGGTCGTCCGGTGCGGACATGGGTCGGGTGCAGTAGCTCCTCGATGACATTCATTTCATCGCCATTGCGGTTCTTTCCGTATTTATATCCGGCCCAGCCGCTGCTTTCGGCGTCGTCGCCCCGGGTGCGAACCCTCAGGGGCGAGCCGATGACGATCTGCTCCTCCCAGGCGATGGTCTTGCCCTGGCTTTTGGCGATCAACTCCACCCAGTCGGGCAGGGGATTGTCGATCAGGCTATGGCCGGTGAAGAAAACCTGTGCGGAATTTCGCGCATCGGAGACCGGCTTGGTTTCTTGCGACAGTGCGGCGCCAGACAATAGACATCCGAGAGATGCTATGACGAGGCGCTTGCGTCCTCTAGATCCGGTCAAGAGCATTGGCCTTCTCCTTTGATCTGGAGGTGTCTCCCTGCAAAGCTGCGAAATGTACCGGCTTGCCGTTTTCCGGTTGTCCGGTCGGAACCAGCTTGTCCGCGCCCGATGCGCTGCCGAACACCCAATACTTGTTGAGAAGAAAAAGCGCGGCCGGGACGAGGGTCGCCATGAAGGGCAGGGCATAGATGCTTGGGTAATCCAGCCACGTGACGATCACGAAGACGATCGACGTATTGAAGGCGAACCCGGCGATACTCGCAGCCAGAAAACGCGTCAGGCGGGCGGATGTAAGCCAACGTCCACCCGCGTCGTCCCGAAAGGTCCATCCTGCTTGTCCGGTGAAAGAAATTCCGAATGCCAGGGCAAAGGCGATGGCGTTGGCTGCCAGGGGCTCGACAACGAGAAGTTCGCTCAGCACGGAATAGATGGTCAGATGGGCGGCCGTCGCGAGGACGCCAACGGTTGCAAAGCGCCAGATCTGTCCAACAAGCGCCGCCGTTCCGGATCCGCGTTGAGTTCCGGCCGCTGATCTAGCTAGTTCAATCATCAGACCCTGCCCAATCAGGAGTGCGAATGATTTCGTGGACAGAGAAGTCCGGCGAAATCTTCCCAAGACGACCATACACGTCGGATAACCGCACCATCATCCTGCCCAAAAGGCGTAAGGCTGACCGTATCGGAGATACAGGCGGTTCCATCAAAAGCATAAGTGGGCAAGGGTGGAGAGGTCGGCCTAGGATTGCCGCATCGAACCCGCGAGGACTGCGATGCCGAAGCGCCCAATCGAGAGCAGGCCCGTATCGACGATCAGTCTGATCATTCCGGTCCACAACGAAGAAGCGGCCATAGCGCCATTTCTCGAAGCGGCCCAGGAAGCCCTGGATCCTTTGCGCGACGACGGTATCCTGTTCGAATTCATCTTCATCAACGATGGGAGCCGGGACCGCACCCTCGACCGTCTGACAGAGGCCCAGCACGACGAGCCGCGCATTCGGATTATCGACCTGTCGCGCAATTTCGGCAAGGAGGCGGCAATGACGGCGGGGCTCGATGCCTGCCAGAGCGATGCCGCGATCCCGATCGATGTCGACCTGCAGGATCCTCCCCACGTCATCCCCTTGCTGATTGCGAAATGGCGCGAAGGTTTCGACGTGGTGCTGGCCAAGCGGGCCGACCGTTCAAGCGACGGATTTCTCAAGCGCCACACCGCCTCGATGTTCTACCGGCTGCACAATCTGATCGCCTCGCAGGAGATACCGTCCAATGTCGGCGATTTCCGGCTGGTAGACCGCCAGGTGATCGATGCCCTCAGACAGCTTCCGGAACGACGCCGTTTCATGAAGGGCCTGTTTGCCTGGGTGGGCTTCAAGACGACGGTTGTCGAATATGTCCGGGAGCCGCGCATCGCGGGGCAGTCGAAATTCTCCGGCTGGCGGCTTTGGAATTTCGCGCTGGAGGGGATCACCTCCTTTTCGAGCGTGCCGCTGGAGATCTGGACCTACGTCGGGGCATCGATCTCGCTCGCGTCCTTCGGTTACGGCCTGCTGACCATCTTCAAGACACTGTATTTTGGTGTCGAAGTTCCCGGTTATGCGTCGCTGCTGGTCAGCATGCTGTTCCTCGGCGGCATCCAGCTGATCGGTATCGGTATACTCGGCCAGTATCTCGGACGCGTTTATGCCGAGATCAAGCAGCGACCGATCTATATCGTGCGCCAGAACCCCGCCGCACAGGCTCCGCAGGACAATCTGGTTTCGATCGGTCCAAGAGTCCGCCGTCGGCGTGTCACGACATGAGCGCCAATATGGACGCCGTGCGAACCGCTTATCACAGGGCAATCAGGCGCAAGGACGCTGCCGCCGACCTTGAGAAATCCTCACCGCGAGGCGGAAGGTCATCGGGCGTATCGGGTGATACACGGAGATGGGGTAACATCCCGATCTTTCTCGTCGTGCTGATCGCTGCCGGCATAGTGCTCCGAATTCTCAACCTGACCCTCGACGCTTCGCTATGGGAGGACGAGGTGTTTTCCGTCGCACTGGCCGAAAGCCCGCTGATCGACCTTCTATTCGCGGCGTTGCGCTTCGACACGCATCCACCGCTCTATTATGTCCAGCTGCACTTATGGGCGGCGTTCGGCGACAGCGATCGCTGGTACATCCTCAACTCCACGCTTCTAAGCATTGCAGCCATCGCGGCGATCTACGAGGCTTGCAGGCGCATTTACGACCGCAGCGTCGCGCTCTGGGCAGGCGCCATCTTCGCCGTAATGCCGCTCCAGCTTTTCTTTGCGGAAAATGTCCGCATGTACCCGATGCTCGCCATATTGGAGATCGCCCTCTGGTACGTGCTGCAGACGATGGTGAGAGATCGGCATGCGTCGAGAGGGCGGCTCATCGCGGCGCTCTGCTTTGGGCTTGCCGTAACCCTCACCCACGGGCTCGGGTTCTTCGTGACCTTCTTCCTCTTCCTGCATGCGGCGATCCGGCTTAGACGTGCCGCCCCCGGCCGGGATCTGCTATTCCTGATAGGGATCTACGTGGTGGTGGCGCTGGCCGCGCTCTATCCGCTGGTGATCGGGGCAATCCGGCAGACGGAGGGTATAGCCGGTTTCGATCTGCCGGCGATCGGCATCCATCTGACGCTGACGCTTCTCGGCCTGGAGTTTCCGTGGCCGACCGTTGCGGGCTTCCTGATGCTGCCGCTGGTGACACTCCTGCCGCTTTCCGAACCCCGGGCCCGTTGGATCGGCGGTCTCCTGGTCCTGTTGCCGCTAGCGGTGCTGCTCGCCATCTCGCTGTTCTTCAAGCCGGTCTTCATCTACCGGACGCTGGGGCTCTTCCTGCCTTTTCTGGCAATCTCGCTTGCGCTTTACGCCGATGCGGTTTTCAAGGCGCATGCCATCGCACAGCGGATTGTCGTCTCGGCCGTTGTTCTCCTGATGTTGGCCGGTGGCCTGAACTACACCCTGAAATTCGAAAAGCGAGGATATCGCGAGATCATAGCCGCATGGGAGGCACAGTCTCCGACAGACGCCGTCCTCATGACGAACGGGCCTTCGGAATTCTGGGCAGTCCTGCGATACCTCAATAACGGAGAGGAAAGACGGAGCGCCCTGGAGGTTCAGCCGCCGGTCAGGGACGGCATGCTGCGGATCAAACAGAAACTGGAGGGTGTCGGCGCCGCGAGCCTGGGGCTGTTCGGGCGTTCGAATTATGCCCAGGTCGGAAACCGCAGGATCTATCCGTATTTCGCCGAGGATGTCGCGTCCGGCCTTTCTGCCTTCTGGACCCTCAATCCTCCAAAAGCCGGCTGCGCCTTGGCGAATGCGGGAATTGGTGCGGATGTCTCCGGCTACCGGGAGGATGCCGATATCTCGCTCAGCGGCCACCATCTTGCTGAATGCCGCAATTTGCGGTTCGGCCCGAAAGCATAAACCGCAGCTTGCTGATCCGGTGAGGCCGGAGTCCGAGAGAGATGATACAAATTTTATTAAAATTTAATATAGTATAGTTTGCGGATTGCTCGGCTTCTTACGAAAGTTGCTTGAATGACCGAACAATCATCGTTTCCGGCAGCGAGTCCGCGGGTCTGCCAAAGCAGACCTCGCATGCCAGCCAGTAAAATCATCGCGTTATAGCTTGCTTGGCTTATCCAACACTCAATCTGATTGGGTCTATCCGCCACCGGCCAAGGCAAAATTGCGGGCCGAATCAACCCTCTTCCCGTTGGTGAATCGGTTGCCTGAGACGGCCCTAGCCCGATCAGGTCGAGCGTATGCCTGTAGCAATCATCCAAGATACCGTTTGGAAACCATGTTTTTAGCCCGGTAGGGGCAAGATGTGTGGCTTTAATACGTCTCCCGGCACGCCAGTTAACCTTCCGTCAACAATTCCTTTCCCCGCACATAACCGGCTATATCCCGAAGGTTAAGGAACTCTTGCTTTATATTTGGGCGCGGAGTTGATTGCGGCACAGTTTTTATTGGGGGTTAGAGTCATGTCCGTTGAAGATCCGCGCCTGTCGAACATCTCGGAAGAAAATCTGACTGAGAATTTCTCGTCGGATATCCAGGAGGAAATTGCATCCTCCTCGACACCTTCTCCGATCGAGCACGAGATCCAGGTGGCGCAGGCCGGTGATGGCCGCACTCCGACGACGGGCCGCGTCCCGACGGATCCGAACGCGCCGGTGGCTCCTCCTGCAGCTCCGGCCGCGGAAGTGACCCCGGATGCCAACAACATCGTTCACCTGGCGGCAAACGTTGCGATTGACGATGTCCACGTCGACGGCGCCAACCTGATCCTGGTCCAGGCGGACGGCACCGAGATTGTCATCCTCAACGGCGCCACCAAGATCCCGACGATGCTGATCGGCGAAGTCGAGGTTCCCCAGCAGGTGCTTTTCGCAGCGCTGGAAGACAGCGGCATCAACGTCGCGGCCGGCCCCGATGGATCCTATAGCGCAAGCGGCCGCCCCGACAGCTCCGGCGCTCAGTTCGAAGACTCGATCCAGGGGAACCAGAACGGCCCCATTCAGCTGGCCTCCCTGCTCGGCGACACGGACTTTGGTGGCGGCGGAGGGCTTGACGCCCAGACGGGCGCAGACGATCAGCCGATTGCTATCAATATGTCGACGCCGTTCGCTCTCACCGAATCGGTGCTCGTTGACGGTATCTCCGGTAACGAGACCATCACCGGCGTGCTGCAGTTCGACGGCGGCGACGACTTTGGAATTGTGACTTCGGTCAATTTCAACAACGCCAACAACATGAACGAGGGACCGAGCCCGACCCCTGGCGCCTCGGAGGCGCTGTTCTCGGGCGGCCATCCGGTCACCGTCACGACATCTCCGGACGGCCTGACGGTCACCGGGACGATCACGGTTGGCGATGTTACCACCGCGGTATTCACGTTCCACGTCACGAATGCGGTCACCGGTGATTTCACCTTCACGCAGTCCCAGCCGCTTGATCATCCGGATGGCAACGAGGTCAGCACCGACGATATTCTGCGGTTGAACTTCTCGTTCACGGTTACCGACAAGGACGGCGACGCATCCACCGGTTCGTTCATGATCGATATCGCCGACGACGGTCCGTCGATCAGCGGTCCAGTGAAGCTCGATTCGGTGAACGAGGACGATCTCTCGAACGGCAATGACGAGGGAGAACCGCACGAGAGCCTCGTCAGTTCGGCAGCTCTTGGCATTTCCTGGGGTGCCGACGCCAATGTCAAGGACGAGTCGGAAGGCGACACTTTCGGTCGCTCGATTGCTTTCAATAGCGACGGTCTGCCACAGAACCTGACGTCGGGTGGCGTTGGAATCGTCTATGGCGAGGCGACGGTTTCGGCCAATGGCATGGTGACCATAACGGCATACAAGGGCGTCGAAGGTCCGGCGGTGTTCACCGTCACCCTCGATCCGACCTCCGAGCATGGCACGGCGACGTTCGAGCTGAAGGGGCCGCTTGACCATGCTTCCGACAGCGATGCTCTTCCGCTGACTTTCAATTATACGGCAACGGACGCCGATGGCGATTCGCAGACCGGCAGCTTCTCCGTCACGGTCGACGACGATATTCCGGTCATCGGCGAGAATTCGCTGGTTCAGCTCGACGACGATGCGCTGACCGGCGGCAATCCGGCAGGCAACGGCGATGATGCCGACTCCGTCAACGCCACGGGCGTACTCGCGCATTCTTACGGCGCCGATGGCGCCGGTTCGGTGCTGTGGATCGGCAGCGGCCTGACGCTGCCTGAAGGCTTCACCGCGACGCCGTCCGAAGACGGCAAGGTGATGACCATCTATCAGGGCGAACGCGCGGTCGTTTCGATCACCATCACCGACACGGTGACGGGCGCCTATGAGGTCACCCAGCTTGCACCGATCAACCATCCGCAGGGAACGATCCCGGGGACGGAAGACAATGTGCAGTTCACGATTTCCTACCAGGTCACCGACAAGGACGGCGATGCGGCTGCAACGCCGGGCACGCTGACCATCAATGTCGACGACGATATTCCGACGATCGGCGAGAATTCGCTGGTGCAGCTTGATGACGATGCGCTGACCGGCGGCAATCCGGCAGGCAACGGCGATGATGCCGACTCCGTCAACGCGACGGGTGTACTCGCGCATGCTTACGGCGCCGATGGCGCCGGTTCGGTGCTGTGGATCGGCAGCGGCCTGACGCTGCCTGAAGGCTTCACCGCGACGCCGTCCGAAGACGGCAAGGTGATGACCATCTATCAGGGCGAACGCGCGGTCGTTTCGATCACCATCACCGACACGGTGACGGGCGCCTATGAGGTCACCCAGCTTGCACCGATCAACCATCCGCAGGGGACGATCCCGGGGACGGAAGACAATGTGCAGTTCACGATTTCCTACCAGGTCACCGACAAGGACGGCGATGCGGCTGCAACGCCGGGCACGCTGACCATCAATGTCGATGACGACACGCCAGTCTCGAAGGGTGTGGTGACGGCGTCGACTGTTCTGGACGACGAGGCGCAGGGCAACGGTAATTCGGGGACTAGCTGGCTTGGCGATGTCAGCCCGAACACGAACACTATGACGGGTGCTGCGGGTGCCTTGTTCACAGCGGGAGCCGACGGCATGAAGTCGGTGGCGATCTCCGGCCCGGCCTTCAGCGTGATCTACATCGACGAAAACGGCTTTGCGCATAAGGAATCGGTCTCATGGGGTGCCGAGGGCGTGGTGGGCGCGAACGGTTCGACGACGTTTACGGCGACGGGCAGCGTGTCCGGTCAGACTGCCGCGGTGCTGACGATCAATGCCGACGGTTCCTACTCGGTTACGCTCAATGCCCCCGTCGCCCATGATGAGGCGCTGCCGGCGTCCGAGGAAAACAAAACACTGTCGTTCAACTTCACGGTGACGGACGGCGACGGCGATCAAGCCATAGGCACGTTGAAGGTCGACGTCAACGACGACACGCCGACGCCGGTTCTCTCCTTCGTGTCCGGTTCGGCCACTCTGGACGACGAAGCGCAGAGCGAGTTCACGCCAGCCAACCTCGGCGGTACCAATGACGCATTTTCGGACGTCAAGATCGTCACGGGCGGTGCGGGCACGCTGTTCAAGATGGGTGCAGACGGGCTCGGCACACTTGCGGTCAATCTTCCCGGGTTCAGCGTCGTCTACAAGGACGGCAATGGCTTTGCCCAGACGGAATCGGTTTCGTGGAGCGGCGGCGTTCGCGGCGCCGACGGTGTGACGACCTATACGGCGACGAGCGCCAACTATCCGGCCGGTACTCCGGCTGCGATCCTGATGATCAAGGCAGACGGCTCCTATTCGTTCACGCTGGGCGCGCCGGTTGCGCATGACTTTTCTCTGCCGGGCGTCGAAGATGACAAGACGCTGAGGTTCGGTTATCTCGTGACGGACGGCGATGGCGACCAGGCCGTCGGCGCCCTGACCATTCAGGTCAATGACGACACGCCGAAGGCCTATGTGGTGACGTCGGCAACGGTTCTGGACGACGACGGCTTTGCCGGCGGCAATGCGGGTGGAATCGGCGACGTCGCCAATGCCAACTCGGCCACCGGCGCAGCCGGTGCGCTGTTCACCGCAGGCGCCGACGGCGTCAAGTCAGTGACGCTCAACAACCCAGCCTTCAGCGTGGTCTATGAAGAGGGCGGCTTTGCCAAGACGGAATCCGTCGACTGGAGCAATGGCGTCAAGGGCGCGAATGGCTCCACGACGTTCACAGCGACCGGCCACGTCTCCGGCCAGACCGCCGCAGTTTTGGTCGTCAACGCCGATGGTTCCTACAGCTTCACCGCGGGAGCGCCGATCGTTCATCCGACCGCCGGCACCACTGAAGAGAACAAGACGCTGTCGATCGGCTTCACGGTTACCGACGGTGACGGCGACAAGGCGACCGGTACCCTCAAGATCAATGTCAACGACGATACGCCGGTGTCACAGGGTACTGTGACGGCGTCGCGTGTTCTCGACGACGAGGCGCAGAGCGAATTCACGCCGGTCAACAATGGCGGCCCGGGAGACGTTACCCCGAACTACAGCACGGTGTCGGGCGGCGCGGGCGCGCTGTTCACGGCGGGTGCGGACGGTGTGAAGTCGGTCGCGCTTGTAGGCCCTGCCTTCGACGTGGTCTACAAGGACGCTCAGGGCTTTGCGAAGACGGAAGCGGTTTCGTGGAGCGGCGGTGTGGTCGGTTCCGACGGGACGACGACGTTCACGGCGACGAGCGCCAACTATCCTGTCGGTACTCCGGCTGCGGTCCTGGTGATCAAGGCGGACGGTTCCTATACGCTGACGCTCGGTGCTCCGGTCGCGCATGACACGGTGAGCACTTCGGAGGACAACAAGTCGCTGTCGTTCGACTTCACGGTGACGGATGGCGACGGCGACAAGGCGGGCGGTACGCTGAAGGTCGAGATCGACGACGACACGCCAGTCTCGAAGAGCACCGTAACGGCTTCGCGTGTTCTCGACGACGAGGCACAGAGCGAATTCACGCCGGCCAACAATGGCGGCCTCTTCGATACGAACCCGAACTACAGCACGGTGTCGGGCGGCGCGGGCGCGCTGTTCACGGCGGGTGCGGACGGTGTGAAGTCGGTTGCGCTCGCAGGTCCTGCCTTTGATGTGATCTACAAGGACGCTCAGGGCTTTGCGAAGACGGAAGCGGTTTCGTGGAGTGGTGGCGTGGTCGGTTCCGACGGGACGACGACGTTCACGGCGACGAGCGCCAACTACCCGGCCGGAACTCCGGCTGCGGTCCTGGTGATCAAGGCGGACGGCTCCTACACGTTTACGCTGGGCGCGCCGGTCGCACATGACTTTTCTCTGCCGGGCATCGAAGATGACAAAACGCTGTCGTTCAACTTCACGGTGACGGACGGCGACGGCGACAAGGCGACCGGTACGCTGAAGGTCGAGATCGACGACGACACGCCGGTGTCGCAGATCATCGTGACGGCGTCGCGCATTCTCGACGACGAGGCGCAGAGCGAATTCACGCCGGCCAACAATGGCGGCTTTAACGATGCGAACCCGAACTACAGCACGGTATCGGGCGGCGCGGGTGCGCTGTTCACGGCGGGTGCGGACGGGGTGAAGTCGGTCGCGATCTCGGGTCCCGCCTTTGATGTGATCTACAAAGACGCTCAGGGCTTTGCGAAGACGGAAGCGGTTTCGTGGAGTGGCGGCGTGGTCGGTTCCGACGGGACGACGACATTCACGGCGACGAGCGCCAACTATCCGGCCGGTACTCCGGCTGCGGTCCTGGTGATCAAGACGGACGGTTCCTACACGTTCACGCTGGGCGCGCCGGTTGCGCATGACTTTTCTCTGCCAGGCGTCGAAGACGACAAAACGCTGTCGTTCAACTTCACGGTGACGGACGGCGACGGTGACAAGGCGGGCGGTGCCCTGATCATCCAGGTCAATGACGATACGCCAGTATCAAAGGGCGTGGTAACCTCGACGACGGTTCTGGACGACGACGGCTTTGCCGGCGGCAATGCCGGCGGCACCGGCGACGTCGCCAATGCCAACTCGGCCACCGGCGCAGCCGGTGCGCTGTTCACCGCAGGCGCCGACGGCGTCAAGAGCGTGACGCTCAACAGTAGCACTACCTTCAGCGCCATCTACACGGATGCTCAGGGTATCGCCCACTCGGAATCCGTCCATTGGTCTGCCGGCACCCCGGGTGCGAATGGTGCAACCATCTGGACGGCGACCGGTGTGATCAGCCATGCGACGGTTGCGACGCTGGTTATCAACGCCGATGGTTCCTACAATTTCACGACCTCCGCACCCCTGGCACATCCGGCCTCCGGCACGACGGAAGAAAACCTGTCGCTGACCTTCTCCTACACAGTCACCGACGGTGACGGCGACAAGGCGACTGGCTCCCTCAAGGTCAATGTCAACGACGATACGCCGCAGATCACCGGTACGAACACGCTGGTGCAGATCGATGAGGACGCGCTTGCCCACGGGAACCCAAACGGCAATGGCGACGACATCGATGCTACGGCTCTGACCGGCGTTCTCACTCATGCATCGGGCGCGGACGGTACGGCCTCGGTTCTCTGGTCGACGGCCGGCGTGACGCTTCCTTCCGGCTTCTGGTTCTCGGTTTCGACCGATGGCACGGTAATGACCATCACGCAGGACAAGGGCGGCACCTATGTGCCGGTCGTGACCTTGACGATCACCGACACCGCGACGGGCGCCTATTCCGTAGCCCAGGTCGCGCCGATCAACCATCCCCAGGGAACGATCCCGGGCTTCGAGGACAATGTCCAATTCACGGTGTCCTACGACGTCACGGACGGTGATGGCGACAGCGTGCGCGGCACGATCAGCGTCAATGTCGATGACGACACGCCGACGGTGGAAACCAACGCGGTGATCCAGTTGGACGACGACATGCTGACCGGCGGCAATCCGGGCGGCGTCGGCGACGACGTCGAATCCCAGGTTCTGACCGGTACGCTTGCCAACCACGGCGGTGCCGACGGCACGGCCTCGGTCCTGTGGGCGCCGAACGGCCTCACCCTTCCGAACGGCTTCTGGTACGACCTGTCCGCAGACAGCAAGACGATGACGATCACGCAGCTGCAGAACGGCTCCTATGTCAACGTCTTCCAGGTGACCATCACCGACACCGCGACCGGCGCCTACAAGGTCGAGCCGCTCAACCCGGTGGCCCATGGCGTGGCCGGATCGGAAGACAATGCCCAGGTTTCCTTCCAGTATCGGGTGACCGACGGTGACGGCGACGTTGCCACCGGCACGCTTACAGTCAATATCGACGACGACACGCCGGTTTCCACCGGTGTGATCGGAACCGGCGCGATCACTGAAAGCGGCGCAGGCGGTTCGATTTCCGGCGAGCTTGCCGCCCTGGTATCGCCGGGCGCTGACGGCATCGGCCGCTACTCTGTCGAAACCACCGATCTGTCCTCCAGCCTGACTTCGCTGACGTCCGGCGGTGTCGCGCTTACCTATTCCGTAGTCGGCAATGCCCTGGTGGCGAAAGCCGGTACGGCGACGATCTTCACGTTCAGCGTCGATCCGGCCACCGGCCATTACACCTTTACGCAGACCGGCCCGCTCGACCATACCGACAGTGTAGTTATTGATGGCGTATCGATCCCAGCTGCTGCTCTCGACGTTGCGGGCAGTCATGCGGCTGTCGCTGATGTCGGCGGCAACGATCTCGCCTTCGTGGGACACATGCCGGATGGCGACGCGATCATCCGCGTCAGCAATGATGGCAACAGCGCAGTCACCTGGACGCTTCATAACGACGCAGGCGGGGCGGATTCTGTCCTGCAAATCCCGGCCCACACCACCTGGTATGTGAATGTCGGCAACGTCGCCAATCAGACGAAATTCGGTCTTGACGGCGTAGGTTCGCCGAATGGCTCTACAACCGTCAACAATGGCCACTCGATTACCTTCACCGACGGCGACGGTTCGCTGGCGCTGGACCTTTCCTCCGCTGTCACGGTAACCGATGGCGACGGCGACAGCGTGGCGCTCCATGACCAGCTGATCGTCACCGTCACCGATAGCGTGCCGACGGCCGGCCCGAATGCCATCGGAACAGTCGAGGAAGGCGGCACGGAAACCATCACCGCCGCTCTGACGGGCCTCTCCTGGGGCGCGGATGCCGGAAGCGCGCGCACGCTTTCCTTTACCGGAAGTGTCGCGACAACGGATCAGAACGGCGTTTCGGTGACGGCGCTCAGCTCGAACGGCCATCCGGTGACGATCGATGTCATCAATGATGTGCTGACCGGGTTCATCGGCTCGACCAATCCGCCGGCCGCCGGCGATATCGTCTTCACGGCATCGCTCAATGTGGCCACCGGCGCCTACAGCTTCTCGCTGCTTCAGCCGCTCGATCATACGGCGCCGAATGCGACGAGCCAGTATCTCGATCTGGCCCTCGGCTTCACCGCCACCGACACGGACGGCGACGCCGCCGCTTCGACTGTGACCGTTCGCGTCGACGCGGCAGGCTCGATCGACTCGATCAACTATTCCAGCCTTTCCACCAGCGTCTTCGTCAACCTTGACAACGTTGCCCATATGGTCGGCAGCCAGACCGTTGCAGCTGACACTGCGACCGACGGTGCCTCCGTGATCGACAAGGTCGTCGGTATCGACAGCGTCTCGGGCATCGTCGATGCCCTGGGTGGTGCCGGCAACGATGTGCTGATCGGCGGCGGCGAAGCCAACAAGCTCACGGGCAATGGTGCCAACGATTATCTGGATGGCGGCCTCGGAGCCGATGTTCTCGACGGCGGCGAGGGTAACGACACTTTCGTCCTCGGTGCGGACGTGACCGGTTCCGGTACCCGTAACATTCAGCTAGGTGACGGCAGTCTCCTGGCGGTCAATATCGCTGGTCTTGCCGGCACTGCCGACAAGGTTGTCGGTGGCGCAGGAAACGATACGATCATCCTGGAGCGGGATGGCAAATCGGGCTTCGTGGCCGATTACAGCACGGCTCCGGGCTATCTCTCCGGCGTCGAAAAGATCGTCGGTACCGATGGCAACGACGTCATTCTTCTGGCTGCAGGCTCCACTGCGGACGGCGGACCGATCACCATCGAAGGCGGTGACGGCAACGACATCCTCGGCGGCTCGAATTCTGCCGATATCATCAACGGCGGCACGGGCAACGACCTGATCTCCGGCCTCGGCGGCAACGACATCCTCAAGGGCGGTGCCGGCAATGACGAGATCTGGGGCGGCGCCGGCGACGATACGATCGACGGCGGCGACAACACCGACAATATCACCGGCGGCCTCGGCAACGATACGATCAACGGCGGAGCGGGAGGCGATACCTTCAACTACACCGTTGGCGACGGCGTCGACACCATCAACGACGACAGCGGGATGGACCTTCTGATCGCCAATGGCAGCGCCAATGTGGAGCAGTCGGTCGTCTCGGTGACTGCAACCGGCTTCACGCTGGATGTCGATGGCGACGGCATCGTGGACGTTACCACCAGCAGCGTGGAATCGGTCATCCTCAACCAGATGGGCGGGGCCGACACGATCACCCTGCGCTCACTGGATAACGCCGAAACGATCACGATCGAGGGCAATTCCAACCTCCTGCAGATCCATGGCAGCGGCTTGCCGTCCATTTCAGGGATCAGCACCTCCGCGGTGAGGATCGAAGCCAACGGCGGCAATGACGTCATCAATGCAAGTGGGCTCGACGCCTCGGTCTCCCTGACCGTGGATGGCGGTGCTGGTAGCGACACTATCACCGGCTCGGCTGGCGCTGACATCATCCGCGGCGGTGCTGGCAACGACACGATCATCTACAAGGTAGGCAGCGCTGCCGACGTGATCGACGGCGGCACGGAAACCGGCTCGATCTTCCCGGACTACGACGTCCTCAAGATCGCCGGCGATGCCGAGGGCCGCACCTTCACGATCGGCAAATCGACCCTGGCGGACCCGCAGAATGTTGCGCCGGCCGACGATCGGCCCGACGTGCTGGTCACCTATAGCGGCACCGGCGGAACGACTGTACGGGCCGACGAAATCGAAGGCATCGAGATCACCCTGCATGCAGGCGGCGGCACGATCAATGTCGGCGATCTCTCCGGCACCGCCATCGCACCTTCGACCATCGTCATCACCGGCGGTACCGGCGACGACGTCATCAACCTGGCCGGTCTTGCCGGCACCAAGGTGGTCGTCACCGACGCCGACGACACCACTGGCGGCGACGTGGATACGATGATCCTGGCCGGCAAATGGGCCGACTACGACATCGTTCGGGCCTCCGACGGCACCTTCTCCTTCAGCCTCGGCGGCACCGTCGTGGCGACGGCGAAGAACATCGAGCAGTTCACCTTTGCCGGTGAGAACAACGGCAACGGCGGCACCGTGCAGGCCATCGAGCTGGTCAACGATGCGCCGCATGCCATTGCCGACACCAATGCGGGTGATCCGGTAATCGAGGCCGGCGGCATCGCCAACGGCACGGCCGGCGACGCTTCGGCAACCGGCAATGTGCTGACCAACGATACCGACGCCGATATCTTCGACACCAGGACCGTCACCTCGATCCAGTTCGCCGGCGGCGGATTGACGGCCGTTCCCGGCAATAATGGCGATGTCACGGTTGCCGGCACCTACGGCACGCTGACAATCCATGCGGATGGCAGCTATGCCTATGCACTGGACAACAATGACGCCGACACCCAGGCGCTTGTCCAGAACACGCACGCCAGCGAAGTCTTCACCTACGGGATGAAGGATGCCCATGGCCTGACTTCGACTGCGTCGCTGACCATCGCGATCACCGGCACCAACGACGCCACGGTCATCGACCTGAATGGCGCGGCTGGCGGAAACGGTGCGGCGACCAACGCCACGGAACAGACACCGCAGCAGTTCGCCTGGCAGGCAAGTCTTGCAGACGTCGACTCTTCGACGCTGCAGTCGATGACGGTGACGCTTGCCCACAACCTTGATGGAGCAAGCGAGACGCTCTTCCTCAACGCGACGGCAACCGCCGCCGCCGTGGGCTTGAACGTCGGCTACAATTCAACCACCGGCGTGCTGTCGGTCACCGGTTTGGCATCGATCGCCACCTATGAGACGATCCTCAAGAACATCGTCTACCAGGACAACAGCGATAACCCGGATACCTCGATCGACCGCACCCTGACCGTTGTGGTCAATGATGGGGTTTCCGATAGCGCGCCGCAGGTTGCGACCGTTCACATGATCGCCATCAACGACGCGCCGGTATTGGCCGGCACGTTGACTGGGGTGGTCGCCGAAGGCGGCAGCCACGTCCTCACTTTCGCCGAACTCGGCTATACCGATCCGGACGATGTCGACGGCGGCGTGGTCTTCCAGGTCTCCGTCTCCGGCGAGACGCACGGGGTGATTTCCAACGGCGGAGCTTCGGCGACCTCGTTCACCGCCGCCGAACTCAAGGCCGGCCTGATCACCTACACCCATGACGGTTCGGAAGGTCCGACCGCATCCTTCTCGGTCAAGGTCGAGGACGGCAACGAGGACAACTCGGCACCCGGCACCGGCACCTTCAACTTCACCGTGACGCCGGTCAACGATGCACCGGTGGCGCATGACGACGTCTATTTCATCGACGAGGACACCACCCTCTCGGGCGTCAACGTATTGACGAACGACACGGATGCCGAAGGCGATACCCTCATCAGGGTTGGCAACATAACGGTTGGGGGGAACCCGGCCGCATCCGCATCGCTGGAGACAGGCGGCGCGTTGACCTATCACGCGGAGGCAAACGAGAGCGGTTATTCGGTCATCGGCTATACGGTCTCCGACGGCAACCTCACGAGCCAGGGTACGATCACCGTCAATATCCGTCCGATCGCGGACGCCGCCACCATCTCCGGCTCCGGCTCCGGCAGCGAAGATGGTGCGGCCGCCATTGGGCTCAATATTGCTCTTGGCGACACGGATCATTCCGAGAAGGTGACACGAGTTGAGTTGAGCGGTTTCCCGGACGGTGCAACCTTCAACCAGGGCTCGTTGCAGGGTGGTGTCTGGGTCATCGAGAATGCTGCCGGGGTTGTTACCACCGGGCTGACGATGACTCCGCCGGCCAATTACAACGGCAACTTCACGCTGAACGTGGCAGCAACGGTCCTCGACAGCGCTATGCTCTCCGATGGCCTTCACACGGATACCGCGGTTTCGACCGGTTCGATCGAGGTTGCCATCACAGCGGTGAACGATGTGCCGGTTCTCGTCCAGCCGATTGCCGACCAGAGCATTGCGGAGGAAGGCACGATTTCCTTCCAGGTTCCGGCAGGCACGTTCTCGGACATCGACTCGGCACTGACCTACACGGCAACCCTCGGCGATGGTTCGGCACTGCCGGCCTGGTTGCACTTTGACGCCGGGACAGGGACTTTCAGCGGTGTTGCGCCGTTGAACTACAACGGCAGCTTCGATGTGAAGGTGACTGCCACCGACGGTTTGAACGACGTTTCGGACACCTTCAATATCGCGGTCACGCCGGTCAACGATACACCGACCCCGCACAACGACGTCTTTTTCGTCGACGAGGACCATACGCTCTCCGGCGTCAATACCCTCGCCAACGACACCGATGTCGACGGGGATACTCTGCATCCGACCGCGGCGACCATCACGTCGGGGCCGACGGGCAGCGGCCTCCTGTACTCCAACGGGGACCTGGTCTACACGCCGCACGCCAACGCCAGCGGTATCACCACGATCCAGTATACGGTATCTGACGGCAGCGGCGCCGCAAACGCCACGGCTTCGGCAACCATCACGGTCAATATTCGGCCGGTGGCTGATACTGCGACGATCTCCGGTTCTGGTCTCGGCGCTGAAGACGCAGCGGCCAACATCGCGCTCAACATTGCCCTTGGCGACACCGACGGGTCGGAAAAGGTGACGCGGGTCGAACTGTCGGGCTTCCCGGCCGGTGCGACCTTCAGCCAAGGCGCGCTCGAAGGTGCGGTTTGGGTCATCACCGATACCGCCGGGGTCAATACCTCCGGCCTGACGATGACACCGCCGCACGACTTCGCCGGCAACTTCGACCTGAACGTTGCGGCGACGGTCCTTGACAGCGCCACGCTCACCGATGGTCTGCACACCGATACTCTGGTTTCGACCGGTTCGATCGGGGTGGCCATCACGGCGGTTGACGATGCGCCGGTTCTTGCGAATGCGATTGCCGACCAGAGCATTCCGGAGGAAGGCACGATTTCCTTCCAGGTTCCGGGAGACACATTCTCGGACGTGGACTCGACACTGACCTACACGGCCACCCTCGGCGATGGTTCGGCACTGCCGGCATGGCTGCATTTTGATCCCAGCACAGGGACGTTCAGCGGTGATGCGCCGTTGAACTACAATGGCAGCTTCGATGTGAAGGTGACCGCCACCGATGGTTTGAACAGCGTTTCGGACACATTCAACATCGCGGTCACTCCTGTGAACGACGCCGCGGTTCTGACGCCGGTGACCGTCAACCTGACGGAAACCAACGCAGTCCTGACCTCGGGCGGCACTCTGACGATCAGCGATGTCGACAGCCCAGAGACCTTCGTCGCTCAGACGAATGCTGCTGGTTCGAACGGCTATGGCAAGTTCACGATCAACACGAATGGAACGTGGACTTACGCCACGAACACTGCCCACGACGAGTTCGTGGCCGGCCAGACCTATACGGACAGCATCACGGTGTCGTCCGCAGACGGCACGACAACGACGATCACCGTCGACATTGCCGGCACGAACGACGCCGCGGTTCTGACGCCGGTGACTGTGAACCTGACGGAAACCAACGCAGTCCTGACCACGGGCGGCACTCTGACGATCAGCGATGTCGACAGCCCGGAGACCTTCGTCGCTCAGACGAATGCTGCTGGTTCGAACGGCTATGGCAAGTTCACGATCAACACGAATGGAACGTGGACTTACGCCACGAACACTGCCCACGACGAGTTCGTGGCCGGCCAGACCTATACGGACAGCATCACGGTGTCGTCCGCAGACGGCGCGACGACGACGATCACCGTCAATATTGCCGGCACAAGCGATGCGCCGACTTATTCCGTCATCGCCGATATTGCGGGCAATGGTCAGGGCAATGCCATGACCATTCAAGCATCGGAGCTTACCGGTAATACTTCGTCTTCCGCGACGATCACTGCAATTTCGAATGTAAGCAGCCTTGATCTAGATGGCGGTGATATATCCGCTGATGGTAAATCCGTTCAGATCAAGGACATCGGCATCACGAGCGGTGGTTCGTTTACCTATCAGTTGAGCGACGGATCGACGGGAACTGTGTCGGTGGTCGGTGGCTCCACGATCACAACGCCGGACAACGGGAATTATATTCTCGTAGCCAGAGACGGGGTCGTTAACACAATGACCGGCAGCAATGGTGACAATATCTTTATTGGCGGCACCGGTGCCGATACCATTGCAACCGGCAACGGTGTAAACACGGTTTATGGTGGAGGCGGTAACGACACCATCACGACCGGCAATGGCACCAACACGATCACCGGCGGCAGCGGTAACGACAGGTTCACCCTTGGCACGGGGACCAACACCATCACCGACCTGGGCAACGGAGACATTCTCGTGGCGGCGGGAACCACCGTTGCGACAGCTGACACTAACTGGTCGGCGTCGAGCAGTTCGGGTTCGCTTTCCTCCAACAGTGGCTCGGCAACGATCATCGCGGCTGGCCACGACATCAGCGTTGCCAATGCCACCGGCGCGAATGGCTGGACACTGACCAATGATGGTGATTCCACGGCTGTCTCGCTGACCGGTTCGTCCAAGGCCGACACCATCACGGGCGGTTCGGGCAACGATACGCTGAGCGGCGGTGCGGGCAAGGATACCATTACCGGCGGTGGTGGCAATGACACCATCACCGGCGGTGGCGGCGGCGACACTCTTACGGGTGGCGCAGGCAGCGACACGTTCGTGATTGCTGCCGGCGATTCCACGCCTCAAATTGGCGGGACCTTAAACGACGGCACCATCACGGGCTATGACGTGATCACCGACTGGGGTACCGGCGGAACTGCGGACAAGCTCGACTTCTCGGTGCCAGTGAAGCAGGCCAA
The DNA here is from genome assembly GCF_023006505.1 of Neorhizobium sp. SHOUNA12A. Lineage (GTDB taxonomy): Bacteria > Pseudomonadota > Alphaproteobacteria > Rhizobiales > Rhizobiaceae > Neorhizobium. Next base: position 52,325 of record NZ_JALBGV010000011.1, on the reverse strand, counting down.
TCTATTCGTCACCAATGGTGTTGACTCTACTCTCGCAATCGGCGGAGATACCGTCGAACTGCACACGGTCAACTATCAAACGGGTATTGCTACGTTCTATGGCACCGATAACTTGCAGACCTATCAGAATTACCCGCCCCTTTCGATAAACTCGACACAGGCTCTTGCCGCTGTTGTGCAATATCTTATGGCCACTAACATTGGCGAAGCCGGCGCGACACTTGCGTTTAACGCAATGGGTAACGGCTACGTGTATCAGCAAACCGGAAGTGGCGCGGGCGGAACACTGGTAGAGTTGACCGGGGCACCGCTCACCGACATCTACACCACCCCCTTCAACCCTAATGGTGTCGTATCGTCTATTGACCCCATCATCCTCGATCTCGATCACAACGGCTTCACCTTCACCTCGGTCGAAAATGGCGTGAAGTTCGACATCGATGCCGATGGCCACAAGGACCAGGTGGCTTGGACCAAGACCGACGGCATCCTTGCCTTCGATGTCGATGGCAACGGCAAGATCGACAACGGTTCGGAGATCTTCACCCCGAACTTTGGCGGCGGCACGCATGCCGGCGGTGTGGCGGCGCTTTCGACGCTTGACGTCAATCATGACGGCAAGATCGATGCCTCCGACACCGGCTTCGACAAGCTGCTGGTCTGGCTGGATGCCAACGGCAACGGCATCAGCGACGCCGGCGAGCTGAAGGGCCTCCACGATTACGGCATCACCGGCATCTCGCTCGATGCTCATGGCGCGGAAGGTTATATCGACGGTCAGTCACTGTTTGCAGAGGGTTCGTTCACCTACGCAGACGGTTCGACCGGCTCGTTCGTGGAAGTCGGGTTCGACACTCTGTTCAGCGATGCGCCTGACCACTCCCTGGTCGGAACGGATGGCGACGACATCCTTGCCGGCATGCCGGGCCTGACGCAGATGACCGGCGGTGCCGGCGCGGATACCTTCGTGCTCGACCCTTCGGCCCTGCACGAACTCGACATGGCCGACATCATCACCGACTACAAGTCGAGCGAAGGCGATGCGGTCGATGTTTCGAAGCTCCTTGACACCCTGCTTGGTCATCAGGCAACCGGTGAAGAGGCTGCCGCGAACGTTCGCACCACGATTGCCGGGAACGACACGACCGTCGGCGTTCAGGTGGCGACCGATAGCTGGAAGGACGTCGCCGTGCTTCAGAATCACACGGAAGCCGTCAAGATCCTCTTCGACGACGACAAGCACGCGGCCAACATATCTCATGTCTAAGTGAAGATTGCCCAAAATCGAAACAACGGAAAAGGCGCGCAAGCGCCTTTTCTTGTTTCAGAAGATGCTGATCAATAAAATAATACCAAAACTTGAGTCTCTTCAATTTTATACACTTTTGAGGCGTTACGTGATTTGCGGCCAACTACGGAAGGGACATACCGATGTGTCTCGGAGGCTACACAAGAGGTAAATGTATACGCCTGGGCAATTAGATGCCAAACCACAAGTTTTTAGGCCGATATTTTGTCGTCAGAAATTTCACATAGAAAACAATTATATAGATAGTTTCCATTTGGTAATTAACCCTAGGCTATGGAATATTCCGAGCGGGCTTGGGCCTCTGAATTAGAAATGATAATACTTCCCAACGAAATCGCCGCAGTATATGAATGCCGTAATGGGATTTAGATCGGCGAGGGGCTTCCGATTGTTTAAGAGCAAAAGAATTTTGGCGACGCTGTTGGCGACTGTAGCTTTGGGGATCGTGTTTAGCGCGCCTGCCAATGCAATGACGCTTGATGAAGCGGTAGCAAAAACCTTGAAAACGAACCCACAGATCATGCAGGCGGTGGAAAACCGCGAGGCTGTGGAGTTCGAGTTGAGGCAGGCACGCGGCCTTTATCTTCCTTCGATAGATTTGCAGGCAGGTGTAAGCCGGCGTAGACTGTCGAACAGCAGTACAGGTACGCTTACCCGCGACTATGAAAACTTCAAAGGGTCCGATGCGAGCCTGACGATTACTCAAACGTTGTTTGACGGCGGTAGTCGCCGTTCTCAGGTCGAGCAGCAGGCATCGCGCGTTGATGGCGCTTCGTTCCGCGTTGTTGAGCGGTCCGAGTCGCTGGCTCTTCAGGTCACTCAAGATTATCTCGAGTATATCCTTCAGTCCAAGATCGTCGCTATTGCTCAGCAGAACGTTGCTGCCCACAATCAGATCCTCGGCGATATCGGTGCCAGCATCCAGGGTGGTGCGCTGACCGACGCCGATCGTCTGCAAGGCCGCGAGCGACTCGAGGCGGCACGTGCCCGGTTGCGCGAAGCCCAGGAAGAGCTGGAACTTACGAAGATCCGTTTCCTGAAGACGGTCGGCGAGCCGATCGGCCCTGTGAAGGCGCCGGTATCGCTCGCGAAGTTCATTCCGAAGACGCTCAACGATACGATCTTCATCGCCAAGAAAAACAGCCCGCAGATTCATGCGGCGGATGCCGATGTCGATGCGGCGGATGCCGGTGTGCGTGGCTCGCGCGCCAACTATCTGCCGAAGGTCGATCTTCAGGGCAGTGCGCGGGTCGGCAACGACATCGATGGCAACCAGGGCAATACCAACGACGTTCAGGTCGGCGTGACCGCCCGCTGGAACCTCTATCGCGGTGGTATCGATCAGGCGCGCGAGCAGGAGCAGATCCGTCGCGCCAGCGAGCAGCGTTACGGTTTGGCCCAGGCCCATCGCGAGGTCGAAGAATCCATTCGCTCCGCGTGGAACGAGCGTAGCGGCCGCGGCGAACTGGCCGGGATCCTGGCGCGCCAGTCCTCGACGAACGGCAGCCTTGTCACCTCGTATCGCGAACAGTTCAAGGTCAATCAGCGTTCGCTTCTCGATGTGCTGGATGCTCAGAATACCCGTTTCAACACCAGTATTCTTGCGGAAACCGCACGATTTGCTTCCCTTTTCGCCGAATACAAGATCCTGGCCGCATCCGGCAGTCTGCTTCAATCGATGAAGCTGAAGCCGGTCGGCCAGGCTGAGGCGTATGCCCGGAATGAGTTTGCTGTCCCGGGTGGCGTCACGAATCCTGGCTATGTCGAAGTTGACTCCCGTCAAAAGGCTGGCATGCCCATGGATCTCCTGGCGCCGATCCGACAGTAACGGATTGGCAAGGACCAAATGCTCAACGTAAAGCTCGACCACGCAGATACTACGCCGTTTCGGACATTTAAAACTGCATTCAGGTCTGTTGCGAGCTTTTACGGGCGCCCGACGTCAGACATCGTCCTGTTCTCCGGATTGCCGGATGAGGTTTCCGAATCTCTGGAACTGGACGATGTCGAACACCTTGCCCAGCGTATCGGGCTGGAAGTCATCCGCCACGGCGAACGCGAGTGTCGCGAGGGCAATTTCGACTGCCCGGCCATCATCGTCTTCGAGAACGGCGGCGTGCTGCCGCTACTCGAAACCGATCCCGATGGAAACTACATCACGGATCTCGTTCCGGCCTCGGGAAATCCCGTCAAGCTGACGCGTCAGGAACTCGTGGCCCTGAAGCCGAGCTTCGGTTTTGCCTTCACTCTTTATTATCAGAACGCGTCCGAGCATGCCTCGGTTGGTACAGCCGGAGAAATCGAGCGCCGCCACTGGCTGTTGCGGGCGCTGGTTCCCTATTGGCGCACCTATATCCGCGTCATCATGGCTGCGCTGTTCATCAATCTGATTGCGCTCGGCTCGCCGCTGTTCACGATGAACGTCTACGACCGCGTGCTTCCCAACAAGGCGTTTCCGACGCTTTGGGTGCTCGCCATCGGCATTACGCTTGCCTACACGTTCGATTTCCTGCTGAAGACCGCCCGTGCCGCCCTCATCGACCATGCCGGGCGAAACGCGGATTTGCGCCTGTCCCAGATGATCTTCGACAAGGTGTTGAATTCGACGCTCGCTTCGCGTCCGTTATCGACGGGCGAATATGCCAACCGTGTCACGCAGTACGAGTTCGTCCGTGAATTCTTCACGTCCAACACGGTCGGCCTGCTGATCGATACGGCGTTCGTGTTCATCTTCCTGATCGTGATCTACACGCTTTCCGGCTGGCTTGTGGTGATCCCGTCGGTAGCCTTGCTGCTGTCAGTGCTGATCGGCCTGCATGCCCAGGCCAAGATCGGTCACCGCATGGCAGCGGCCACCAACGAGGCGTCACGCCGTCAGTCGCTGCTGGTCGAGACGATTTCGACGATCGAGACCGTGAAGAGCCTTCGCGCCGAAGCGGGCATGCTGCGTCGCTGGCAGGAACTGATGAAGCTCTCGAGCCGCACCAGCGAAGAAATCAAGCATGTCTCTTCGAATGCGGTGAACCTCACCAATCTTGTCCAGCAGATGGTTAGCGTCCTGATCGTGATCGCCGGTACCTACGAGTTTTCCGAGGGCCATCTGGCAATGGGCGCGATCATCGCGACCGTCATGCTGGCAGGCCGTGCGGGGGCGCCGCTCGGCCAGATCGCCATGGCGCTTGCCCGGTTCCGGCAGGCGATGACGTCGCTCAAGATCCTCGACAAGATCATGGAACAGCCGGAGGATCGTCCCTCCACGGTGGGTTTCGTGAACCGCGAGATCAAGCGGGGCGGCTTCAGCTTCCAGAACGTTTCCTTTCAGTATCCGGGCTCTGACTACAAGGTCATCAATCAGCTTTCGCTGACCGTCGCTCCTGGCGAGCGGGTCGGGATCATCGGCCGCATCGGCTCGGGCAAAACGACGCTCGGCCGCCTTCTCGACGGCCTCTTCCTGCCGTCCGACGGTCGCCTGCTGATCGACGGCGTCGATATTCGCCAGTATCACATGTCGGAAGTCCGCTCGGCGGTGGCAGTGGCCGGGCAATCATCCGATCTGTTTTCGGGGACGGTGAAGGAAAACCTGCTGATCGGCCGCGCCGATGCGACGGACGAGGAATTGCTCCACGTGTCGCAGATGACCGGCGTCGACGAGTTCGTTTCCAACCATCCGCGCGGTTTCGACATGCCGGTCGGCGAACGCGGCAGCAATCTCTCCAGCGGCCAGAAACAGGCCCTGGCGATCGCGCGCCTGCTGCTGACCAAGCCGAAGATTGTCTTTCTTGACGAGCCATCAGGCGCCATGGATCTTGCGAGCGAGCGCCACCTGCTCGCCAAGCTCTCGACCGCATTCAGCCGCGACACGACGCTGCTGATCGCCACGCACCGTTTCAGCATGCTGGAACTGTGCGAACGGCTGGTGGTGATCGACAAGGGCCGCATCGTTGCCGACGGGCCGAAGGCTGCCGTGCTCGAGGCAATGCAGCGCAAGGGAGCAAAGCCGTGAGCAGAGGCGTTCACGACAATCCTCCGTTCTTCGCTCGCATGCTGGTCGGGCTGGTGGCCGCCTGCATGGCGACATTCCTTGCCTGGGCCGCACTTGCGGAGATCGACGAGATCGCCCGGGGCGAAGGCAAGGTCATTCCCATTTCCAAAACCCAGATCATCCAGTCATCCGAAGCCGGGGTTGTGCAGGACATTGCGGTTCAGGTCGGCCAGGTGGTTCGCAAAGGCGATCTGATCGTTCAGCTGAACAATACGACAACCGAATCGACGCTCGGGGAATCGGTTGCCAAGGCAAGGGCGATCGGTGCGAAGATCGCACGGTTACAGATGGAAGAAAAAGGCGAGTACGACCAGCCGTTCGTATGTCCGGCGGATGTCTTGAAGGTCGCCAAGAACGTCTGCGACAACGAAGATCGGCTGTTTTCGGCAAACAAGGCCAGCTACAAGAACAAGTTCGATGTGCTCCAGGAGCGCGTGAAGCAGCGTCAGAACGAACTCAGCGAAGCCAATGCCAATATCGATCGGCTTGAACAGAATATCGCCTCCTCGATGCGGCAGCGCGATCTTTACGGTCCTCTCGCTAAAAAGGGGCTGGTCTCGCAGACGCAGCTTCTGACGATCGAAAGCCAGCTTACGGACCAGCAGGGTCAGCTCAAGGTCTATCAGGAAAGCCTGATACGCCTTCGTGGTGCTGTCGATGAAGCAAAACTCCAGGTGGGTGAAATTTCATTGGCGGTTCGTCAACAGGCCCTCACCGACAAGGCGCAAGCTCTCGCAGAGCTCTCGGTCATCGACCAAACGATCCGCGGTGCTTCGGACCGCGTCAAGCGTACCGACATTCGCTCGCCGGTCGACGGCATCGTCAATACCCTGGAAGTCAACACGATCGGCGCTTACGTGGATCCGGGCCGTGTGGTTGCCGGAATTGTCCCGACGGCCGATACGCTGCTGATCGAAGCGCGGATATCGCCACGCGACGTTGCGTTCGTCCGCCGCGGGCAACCGGCGATCGTCAAGATCACGGCCTATGATTTCGCGATCTTTGGCGGACTCGAAGGCGAAGTGACCAACGTTTCCGCTGACAGTATTGTCGAGAAGGAAAAGGGCGAGACTTACTACCTCGTTCAGGTCAAGACCAACAAATCGGAGCTGGAACGCAACGGCAAGTCCTATCCGATCATCCCTGGCATGATCGCGTCCGCGGAAATCATGACGGGCCGCAAGACAGTCCTCAGCTACCTTATGAAGCCTATCAATCGGGCGCGTTCCGATGCGCTTACCGAGCGGTAGAGGCCTCCAATGAAATCAGGTGCGCTTTCAATGTCCGTCATCGAACCTGCGGGCGACCCGCTGCCGATCATCGACAAGGAAGAAGTCGAGCCGCGTTTTCGCGCGGTTGTCGCGCGCAATGGCGAGCGCCGTGGTATCAGGCTTGAGAAGATCTATTGGGAAGGCCTCAGCCGGATGTCGGCGGCGGGCAAGATAACCACGGGCGATCTGGTTCAGTACACTGCGGCCCAGATGCCGGAAGCGGGCAATCTCACCTCGTTGCTGCGCGTCCTCAGCCTTAAATGGGCGCTTGGGCGGCTGGCGACGGTCGAGGATGTCTCGTCGCTCGAAAATCTCAACGCGCTGGTCCAGGCTTCACCGTCGCCGACGGTGGTGTTGACACGTGAAAAGCGCCTGCAATTCTTCAACGAGCCGTTTCTGGTCATGCTTCGGCAGCGGTTGGTGGGGGAGGATACGTCGCAGCTGATGAAGACCTTGAAGTTCTCGATCGACACGCAGATCGAGGATGCCATGGATACGCTGCAGATGAACCGTGGCAAGACCTTGAATACCGGCTTCACGATCTCCTGCGCCAGGCAGGTCATCAAGGGTCAGATCAATCTGGCCCTTGCCCCGGCACACGAAAAGCCGATGCTGGTCGGCTATATTTCCCGTTATTGATGTTCTCAAGGTTTAAGGCCGGAGCGTAACGCGCGCCGGCCATGGGAGAGCTTAGAAGTTGGCGCCTTCGCCCGGCGCAATCTTTTCCAGCGGCGTCACCATCGCCACGTTCTGGTCCTTGCGGCGTGAGCCATGCAGGAAGCCCTTGCCGCCTTTGATGGAGTAGAGCGGCATATAGTCGGGAAGCTGGGTGTCCAGGAGAACCTGATTGCGCATGTTGTCGAGAATGAAGAACTTGCCGCCGGCTTCGACCGAGAGAATGGCATGGTAAAAGTGGCGTTTCTGGTCGAACAGGACGACGATCGACATCTGGTTGGGATCGATGCCTTCCGCACGAAGCGCCGCCATCTTGAGGATCGCGAAATCTTCGCAGTCGCCCTGCTGGAGGCTGAGCGTTTCCTGCGGAGTGCTCCAGCGGTCAGCGACCTTGTAGGCGTCCTGGTCGGTGCGGTAGCGGATGGACTGGTTCACCGCGGCGTTGACAGCATTGAGCTTGTCGCGGAGCGACGATTGCGACGTGTTCATGCCGACAAGCTGGATGGCGGCAAAGGCAGGGCTGCAGCCCTTGCCGTTGCATTTCACTGCAGTGCCATTGTCCATCTCTTCGAGAGCCGGAGCGAGCTTCTTCAAGGCGGCAAGCCGCTTGAAAGGAATAGCGACCGTATCGAACACGGCGCCGTTGGACGGTGCTGGTTCTACTCGCCGGGACGGGTAAAGGTCGGCCGGCTTAATTGCGACCTCGGTCACGTTCGCAGGTCTTGCCGCAGGCAGAGCGATCTTCGAGCCGAGCTCGCTGAATGTCTGAAATGCTGCGGCAACCTGTACGTTTCCGAATGCAAGCGAAGCCATGATGGAAAGCGGCTTCGGAAGATATTCAAGAAAATGACTTCCGATGATCGATACCGTTGATCCGGTATTGATCTGAAATTGTTGCTTGTTCATGGGGGCGGATAGTGCTGTTGAAGCAATGAATGGTAATACTAGTGTGGCGACGACTGCGGCTTTCAGCGTATTCTTTTTGTTTGCCATTTTCTGTCTCCCTTGTTGAGGAGAAGTTAGCAAAGCCGCCTGAATTTCTGGTTTTTGAAGATAGATAATCTATAAATAAGTTATTTGAGAGAAAAAGCATAAAATTTTATATTCATACGTGGGCGCTTGTTAATGAGTTTTGTCTGGGCTAGCATGCCGCCGCGACAATCAAGAAGGCCGCAGAGTGGTCCACGAAATGCCCCAGGGACGTTCATTTTTTTACTGTTCAGATCTCGCCGACATTGCTCATAAAACCTTCCGGATGACGATGCGCCTGCGTCCGGTACGCTTATGGCTGCTAAGTCTGTTTGCTGCCGCCGTTCTCTCCGGCTGCGAGTCCTCGTCCGTCGCCGATAAGGTTCTGGACGACAAGGCGCTGAAGCCGCCGCCGTCCATGGTTGAGGAAACATTCGGCCGGGGCTCGACGGAAATTACGCTGCTTCTGACAAAGGCGCCGAACGGCGTCTATGAGGGCGCCGCGCGCGACATACGCGACGGTGCGGCGCTTGCCATCGGCGAACTTGACGATGCCGCTGTGATGAAGATCAAGGTGGTCGACGTGGCGGGAGGGCCAACTACGGTGGCTGCGGCGCTCGCAGCTGCCAAGGCACGCAATTCCGGTCTGCTGATCAGTTATGCGCCGCAGGCGACGACGGCGGCGATTGCCGCCATTCCGGCCGATCAGCGACCGCCGCTGATCAATCTTTCAAGTCCTGTAACCGGCGCGAAAGTCTTCAATTTCGGGTTTGACGAAGTGGCGAGCGTTGCTCGGGGTGTGCACCCGGTCATCGCTTCCGGCCACAAGAGAGTTGTCGTTCTGACGCCCAACAGCATAGCCGGCGTTGACGAAGAGCGCCTAAGATCGGCCGTCACCCAGGCCGGCGGTGCGCTGATCGGCGTGGTTCGTTATGATCCAGCCGCGCCGCTTGGTGACCTGCTTACCCGCAACAAGGCTTTGCTCGATGATGCCGGTGCCCTGGTGCTGATGGGTGATTCTGCGGCGATCGGGCCTATCTTGAAGGGTGTCAGGGCCTCTTTCGCCAAACTGGCCGTTGTCGGAACCAGCCACTGGCCGATGGAGCTTTATTCCGATCCGGCAGCCAGCGGCGTCATCATCGCAGCGGTCGATCCGGATGCTTCCCTGTTGATCGGCGAGCGCTATCGTCGTTTCAACAAGCGTTCGCTCTCGGTCTATGCCGCCGAGGGTTACGACAGTATCGCGGTCGCTGCCGGCATCGTCAGAGGCAAGGGTGCTGCGGCACTGACGTCGGAAATGCTGACGACAAAGACCGGTTTTCGAGGGGTTACGGGTCTGTTCCGCTTTACGCCGAGTGGTATGGCGGAGCGCAGGATCGGGCTTTACAAGATCGACGGCGGCCGGTTGGTGGCCATCGAGCCGAAGGCGGTCAGCTTCTAGCGGTGCATGGGCGGTTCCCTTTCTGCCGGCATGCTCTATGTGCTGGTAATCCAAGGTTCTCTCTCAAAGGCATACATGGCTTCAGCAGATACTGAGACGACGGATGTCTGCATCGTCGGCGCCGGCCCCGTCGGGTTGGCACTCGCCTTCAAGTTGGAGGAGTTGGGGCTCTCGGTAACCCTTGTCGAGATGGGTGCTGGCGGAGCAACGGATGATGCCGGTGCCGGTGGTATCGAATTCACCAACGGCCATCATGCAGCTTCGATGGCGATGTCCCGGCCAGGCATCGGCGGAGCTTCCGCGCTCTGGGGCGGCCGGTGCGTTACCTTCGACGATATCGATCTACAGAAGCGAGATCATGTGCCCTTTTCCGGCTGGCCTATTTCTCACGAGGAGCTTCGCCGCCACTACCGGGAGGCGCTGACATTTCTCAATTGCAATGCCGCCGAGCCTGCTTTTGAGGCGATCGACGTTTCCGACCATGGGGTCGATACGAACGCTCTGGAGCGATGGAGCCGGTCTCCGGATCTTGGCCCGGTTTACAGAGAGCGGCTCAAGGCTTCCAAGCGTATTCGTCTCGTGAACACGATCGTCACCGGGATTACACTCGATCGTTCTGGTGGACTTGTCGAAGCTCTCGCCACCTCACGCGGAGGGCGGGAAGGCCAGATTACGGCAAGGACTTTCGTGCTTGCCGGAGGAGGGCTGGAAAATGCCCGCCTGCTGCTTGCTCTGCGGGAGAGGCAGCCAGAGGCATTGGGTGGTACGGGCGGTCCGCTCGGCCGTTTTTATCAAGGGCATCTCACAGGCTATATTGCCATGCTGCAATTCGACAAGCCCGGGCGCGCGAGCCATTTCGCCTTCAATGTCGACGACGAAAACTATGTCTTTCGTCGCAGGCTGCAGATCGTACCGGAGATCCAGGCAGAGGAGGGGCTTCTCAACTGCGTCTTCTGGATCGACGCAATTTCGGTCGCCGACCCCGCGCATGCCTCCGGCGCGCTGTCGCTGATCTATCTGTTCCTGAAAATGTTCGGCCTCTACCGCCGTCTCTCGAATGGCCTGGCACCGACGGCTAAGGGGCCTGAGAATATCGACCGCCGGCAGCATTGGCGGAATATCCGCGCCGATCGCCGCCTGGTATTCGATCTGTTCGGGTCGCTTCTCAATATGTTGGAGAGGCGCATCGAGCCGTGGCGTACGCTGATCAATCCGAAAGGTCGTTATCTGCTTCGCTACCATGCCGAACAGGTGCCCAATCCGGAAAGCCGGGTCCACCTTCAACAGGGTGGAGCGGGCAGGCAGGCCGCCCTTGTCGTCGATTATCAAGTGGTCGAACAGGACGTCAGTTCGGTCCTGAAATCGCACGAGATTCTCGATACGTGGTTACGTCGAACCGGGGTCGGTCGGCTGGAATATCTGCATGATGCTGCCCAGCGGCGGCAGGCCGTGCTGAGCCAGGCATTCGACGGTTATCACCAGATCGGCCTCAGCCGCATGTCCGATACACCCGATGATGGCGTCACGGATGCCAATTGCCGCGTGCATGGCATCGGCAATCTTTATCTCGCCGGCAGCGGCCTGTTCCCGACAGGAGGCCATGCCAATCCGACACTGCCGGCCGTGGCGCTGGCGCTCCGGCTCGCCGAGCACCTCTTCGAAAAGCTCAAGCGGTAACGGTCCGCCAGCCTCCAACGGGATGAGAGGTCAACACGGTGGACTTCTGGCGAAGGGTCAACCGGCCGGCCGCGTAGAACATCAGGAATGAACCGATCTGGTAGGGGAAAAGTACGTCGACTTCGACGAAGGCCCTGATCAGCAACAGAACACTCAGCGCGCATAACAGCGTCGACGCGGGATCGCGATTGTGGCTCAGCATCGCGCTCAGATGGCCGAAGACGTTTATCAACATGATCATGCACAATAGGGCGAGCCCGATCAGGCCGGTCTCGACGGTGACTTCGATGAACGTGTTGTGGAAATGAAAGCCGCTACGGGCCGTGATGAAGAAATCATCCCATAGCCTCTCGGCATCGGCGAAGCCGGGAACCCAGTAACCCTGATAACCGGTGCCGAGAATCGGGTTGTCGCGGATCGCCTCGATTCCCTGCTGCCAGAGATAGGTCCGTCCCGTCAGCGTCGAATCCTTGCCAAAGATGCCGAGAACGGCATCGACAGCGCCCATCTGCAGCGCTCCGATGATCGCGACCACGCCGACCACCACCAGCCCGGAGACCAGCAGCTTGCGGTGATTGGGGGAAAGCTGTGCGACCGGCATATAACCGGCGCAGAGCGCCAAGACGCCGGCGGTCGTAATGGCAGAGGTCGCCGACTGCGAGGCGAGAAGGCAATAGGCGCTGAGCAGGCCGACGCCGCCCGACGCCATCAACCAGGGGCCTTTCTGCCGCCAGATGAGCAGATAGGACGCGGCGAAGAAAAGGCCGAGCGAAGCGTAGAAACCGAGCTGGTTCTTCGAGGAGAAGGCTCCGACGAAACTATAACTGCCGTCAATGGCGTCGTAGAGGTAGGTTCCGAACAGGATGGAGAAGACGAGCACGATCGCCGTGCCCAGGATCGCACCGCGGGTCAATGTCAGCACGCTGATCGTGCGCATGGCGATCAGCGCACAGACGACATGCGTCAGGTATTGTATCGCGGTTCGCAGCGAGATGCCGAAGGCGGGCGACCAGAAGGCGGAGACGAAGCAGAACAGCGCAAATCCGAATATCCAAAGATATTTCAGATAATTACCGAGAGCCTGCCGATAGTCGGCAACTACCAGCAGGAACCAGAGGCCATAATAGGCGAGGATCGAAATCTGCCCGAACCGGCTCGAATAGGCGAACACGAAGAAGGACAGCGCGACCGCAGCCACGCCGTAGACTTCATTGCGAGCCGGGTCGATCAGCGCAGATTTCGCAATCCTCATGCGATCCTCATTGCATCAGGAGTTCAGCAGCGACCTTGACAACATCGCCGGGCAGAAGCTTGTCGTTTTCGCCGACGGCGACCTCTTTCGGCCCCTGGCCCTCGTCCCGCACCACGGTGTATTTGATGGTGGCGGACTTGCCCGAAGGGTCGAATTTCAGCGCCTCGGCCGATTGAGCCACGGCTTCCGACATCAGCTCGCGGCTGGTTCCGAGCTGCAATCCGAGCTTTTCGAGTTCGGCTTCGGTGTTCTGCAGCTCCTGGGCGCGCTGGGCTTCCCAGTCGTTGCGCAGGTTGATCTCGTCCTGGTTCGCCTTGTTGATATCCTGCTTGGCGCGAAGTATTGACGTGTCGATATCAAGGAGGTTCGCTTCGATGGTCGCGGCCCTTTCCTCGGCGGTGATGCGGCGGCTGGAGGTCGCCAGTCCCTGTTCGGTCAGCTTCGCCATTTTTTCCCGGTCCTCGCTGACGAGCTGCAGCTGCCGCTTCTGGGTGTCGGTCTTCTGGCTGAGAGACTGGACCTCGTTTTCGAGCAGCGTCCGCAGGTCGGTGAGAGCCTTCAACTGAAGCTCGTAGCGTTCTCGCCGCGATTTCATCAGCGAGACTTCGCTGGCGATCAGCTTTTCGGCATTGCCGACGTCCTTGAGTTCCGGCGGGACTTTCAATTCGGTAGCACCGGCGACTTCCGCCAACAGCCGGGCGCGGCGGGCGAGAAGCCGGCCGCGTTGGGAATCGTAGACCGAGGCGTCGCCGCGGGCATTGATGAAGTCGCGGGCGAAACGCTGGCCCGAATCAGACCGGAGAAGACCGCCGGCGAGGCTGATGGCCTTCAGCACGGTCAGGTTGGGGGTATAGGGATATTCGCCCGGCGTATGCACGTCGCCAGCCAGGAAAACCGGCCGGAACTGGGCGATTTCCACGGAAGCCGACGGCAGGTTGCGCAACGCGAATTTGCCGCGCAATTCCTCGCCGATGGTTTTTGCGACTTCCCCGGCCGTCTTGCCGGCAGCCGGGAGGTCGCCGATGAAGGGGAGCGAGAGCGATCCGGTCGGCCCGATGGTATAGTCGCCGCTCACCGCATCCCAGTTGCGGATCGTGCCGTCGGCCGGCTGCCACTCGGCGACGCGGACGCGAAGCTTGTCCATCACCCCGAGGCGATAACCGGTCTCTCCCGCAGTCGCGTTCCCGGCCAGAGCGACTGTGATCGCACCGGCCAGAAAACATAACGCACGCAAGCTCCTCGCGGAGGCGGTTTGTGTCTGCATGGATTTTTCCTTCAAAAGGCGCGGAACCAGTCCGCGCTCGAAGCCGCCAGATTTGCCGATCCCGTCAAGCGGTCCGGCGCCTCAGCAGAGAGGATGGACTATCAGTAACTGCCGCGCGCCATGCAGACGGCGGGAATCGTTTTCACAATGATTGCGACGTCGCCGATCAGCGACCAGTTCTGGACGTATTGGGTGTCGAACGCGATGCGGGTATCATAGGAAACGTCATTGCGACCGCTGATCTGCCACAGACCGGTGAGGCCCGGGCGCGTGCTCAGGTAGAAAGCCGCAAAGCTGTCATAGAGGTTCAGTTCCTCGTCGACCACGGGGCGAGGACCGACCACGCTCATTTCGCCACGCAGGATGTTGAGAAGCTGCGGAAGTTCGTCGAGGCTAAGCTTACGCAGCACAGTGCCGACAACCGTCACCCGGGGATCGAACTTGAGTTTGCGCGTCGCTCGCCATTCCTCCGCCGCTTGCGGATTGGCTTTCAGATAGTTTCGCAGGACTTCATCGCCATTCACGGCCATCGTGCGGAACTTGAGGCATTTGAAGGTACGACCGTTGTGGCCGATCCGGCGATGTCCATAAAAAATGGGGCCATTGTCGGAGAACTTTACCAACGCCGCGATCATCAGGAAGATGGGACTGAACAGGATGAGGGCCAGGGCGGCGGCGGTGATATCGAAACTTCGTTTTGCCAAGCCCCCAGTTGGGAGAGTCATGCGGGCTTGGTCTGACGTTGAGAACGGCGAACCTGCCGAACGTGTCGCTGACTTCATAGAGTGAACTCCACTTATGTTTTGCGATAGTCGGTGCCATTACGGCGCGTCATTGAGCGTTAATGTGATAATAAGTCTGTGTTCGCAATTTGATGAAGATCAAACTTTTCCGTCAACCGCATCCCGCCGGAGTCGGGGCGCGGTTTCCAACCCGCGATTGGGCGGGAACAACTTGGGAGATATACGCCGGAAGCGCAGTCAATACTGTACTGGGCGTGTAAAAGCGGTCTAGTGGCTAATATTCCCGACCTGGTTCAAACTTATCCCGGCATTCTCTCCTGTCGGCCGCCTAGTCATAGATCGCCCAGCTGCTTGGGGACGGGGACCAAAGTAGCTTGCGTCTGGGACCAAAGGCCCACTCCTGCTGCGCCGCAATACAATGCTGCGGCGCAACAACGCCTGTCGGTTTCGAGTTAGCTTTGTAACAAAAGTTGATCGGGTTCGAGGGGAATTGAGAGCTGCGGTTGGCGAGTTCGTTCCAACAGCGGCGAATCCGGGCATAAATGTGGCAAAAGAGAGGCGCAGTGCTTGTGGCGCTGTGATAGAGATGGGCCTGCTGCCCGCAGTATTTGTTCGGAACCTCATGGACCTTACGAAAGTTTCACCAATAGTCTGGCATTATCGAGATCGGAAAACTTGAATCCTCTCCTGCAGACTCATATGGTTGTCTTATCGGGAGAGGAGCCTGAAAAACCACGAACTGAACAGCCACGTTCGGGAGGAACGATCATGTACGCGCCACGCGTCTTTATCAGCATGACAGTGACTCTGATCGTGTTCGCGGTGGCTGCGTATCTTATCACCGGGTCGTTCTATACGGCAGTTATACAGACGCTGATCTGTGCAGTCCTGATCCAGGCCGGATATTTCGCTGCTGTCCTTTACCTCGTTCGCCGTGAAAAGCAGATACGGGAGACGGGAGCGACTTCGGATGCTGCCGCGGCTGCCAAAAGCTCCAAGGATGGCAGCCGGCGCGACGGATTGCGTGCCGATGCCGCCCCGAACCTTCCTGCCGGCGATACCTGACCGTTCTGACGCTTTTTTCCGCCAGTTTCACACGAGGGCCATTTTCCTGAGCCCATAGTTGCGGACGGATGCAACATGGAGAGGGCTATGGTTGAACACGCTTCCCAGACGATCTGCGTCATCATCGCGGCCAAAAACGCCGCTGAAACCATTGGAATCGCGATTCAATCCGCCTTGAACGAGGCGCATGTCAGCGAAGTCGTGGTGGTCGACGACGGCTCCACCGACGAGACCGCGGATGTCGCGCGCAGATCGGATGATAGGTCAGGACGGCTGACGGTTGTCTCGTTCGATCAGAATCGCGGACCCTCTGCTGCCCGCAATCATGCCATTGCCATATCGGCGGCGCCGCTGATCGGTATTCTCGATGCCGACGACTTCTTTTTTCCGGGCCGGTTTGCGCCGATGCTGGCGGAGGACGGCTGGGACCTGATTGCCGACAATATCGCCTTCATCTACGAGCCAAGCGAATTCATTCGCCCGGAAAGGTTCGAGACGCGGGCGCGGAGCATGTCGCTGACTGAATTCGTGGAAGGCAATATTTCCAAGCGCGGGGTCAAGCGCGGCGAGACCGGTTTCCTGAAGCCGGTGATGAGCCGGGCGTTTCTCGACGCCCATGGTCTTCGCTACGACGAAAACATGCGGTTCGGCGAGGATTACGACTTCTACGCCCGGGCGCTCGCCAAGGGCGCGCGCTACAAGGTGATCGAGCATTGCGGCTACGGCGCCATCGTGCGCCAGGATTCGCTGAGCGGCCGGCATCGCACCGACGACCTGCGCAAATTCTACGAGGCGGACGACGCGCTCCTTGCCGATCCGGCGCTCAGCGAGGAGGAGCGGGCGGTGATCGTCCGGCATCGCGACCATACGCGCGACCGCTACGAACTGCGTGCCTTCCTCGACATCAAGTCGCAGGCGGGGAACGGTGCGGCCATCCGGCACTTGCTCTCCCACCCGCAGGTCCTGCCGGCCGTGGCGACCGGCATATTCCTCGACAAGCTCGATCTCCTGCGCGCCAGGTCGTCCAAACCGCAGGCACAGCCGGTCGGCATGCGCTATCTTCTGCCCGGCATACCCGCCGCTCAGAAATAGTCGCGGCGGATCCCTTCCAGCATCGCCCGGAATTTCTCCTTGCGCTCCTCCAGAACCTCGACGGGGCTGAGCCGCGGTTCAGCGCGGCTTGCCTGCCAGAGCGCCAGCACGGATGGGGCTGCGAGGAACTGTTTCGCCATCCCGCGAAGGCCGCTTTGTGACGGCGCCGGGTGGGTCATGACTTCGCCGCCATGAGTGTCGTATGCGGCCTGACTTGGCTGCTCCTGACCGTCGAAGCTGATGCCCCAGAAACGCGAGCGTTTGGCTACAGCTTCGGCTCGGGTGGAGACCGGCACGTAGCGAGGTTCGTATGTTGTCCCGACAGATTTGGCCCAGTCATTCCATTTGAAATTGTTGATGGAACGGGAGCTGCTGACGGCCACCCAGGGAACCCGGAACGCATCCGCCAGGATCGCACCATGCATGGATTCGGCAATGATCAGTTCCGACTGGGCGATATGGCGGATGACCGACTTCGCTTCCCCGCGCGGATCGAGATAGGTGAGGCCGACGGGCTCGCAGACGGCGTTCCACATGCCGAATTCGGCCGATTCCCAATGGGGAATGAAGGTTTTCCTGTGGATTTTCGGCAGGTTCTGGAATTCCGGCATGTCGGCGATCATGACCGCCGGGTCGGTGATCGCCTTGTCGGTCGAAATGCCGAGCTTGGCGGCCGTCATCGGACCGCGGACTGTCCGCACGTCCCATTCCGCGGCGTCGGTGACATCAGGCGGCGTGCCATAACCGTAGCCGCTGCCGATCACCAGCTTCTTCTGGCCGACAGGCAGCAGGACCGGATTGAGGACCGTGCCGACGCCGACCAGCAGGACTTCAGGATGGACGTCCCGAAAGCCGGGTAGCAGCGCATCCCAGAGCCAGAGATTGAGATCGTCGCCGAAATTGCCGTGATGCGATTCCCAGTAGTACGCTTTCATGCGGCCCTCCGTGGGATGATGAATTTGAAAGGAAACGCAAGCATTTAGCGTGCGCTGCGGCCGAGTTTCCCGGCTCCGAGTTCGAATGCCGCCCGGATCAGCGCGGGATCGCGCATGACCCAGCGGGCGAGCAGGCCAAGGTCCGGCGCCTGGCGGCGTTTCACTCGTCCGGCCTGGCTCCAGAGCGCCTGCCGGCGGGCGGTGTTCTTGTAGGATGCGATTGAGGCGACGTCGCTGGGGCGGGAGCGGAAGCGCTCCTCCAGCGTATCGAGCGCCACCCAGGTGTTGAACTGCTGTCGCAGGAACTGCGGAGAGCGATTGTCGATGCTGTGGAAGATATTGAGGCCCATGCCGCGGGCCGCACCCTCTTCGTCGCAAAGCAGGGTTCGCTTCGATTTCAGGATGCAGTCGACGAAGAACAGCACGTCTTCAGCCGCCAGCCGCAGGGAGGGTTCGAAGCGAACCGTCTCGAAGACCGGCCGGGCGATGACCATGCAGGAGAGATGCAGGAAACTCCAGTTCTTCAGCATGACACTCGCGAGATCCGGCATTTCGATCAGGAGCGGGTTTTCGGAAAGCCGCGTGCCGCCCTCCGCCTGTTCGAGCTCGGCCATGCCGAAGTGGTAATAGAACTCGTCGCTCGCCTGCATCGAGGCCCAATAGCACTCGGTATCGAAGCCGGTCATGCTCTCAAAGGCGTTTTTCAGATGATCCGGCAGCCAGACGTCGTCCGAATCGAGAAGCGCCGCGAAACGGGTCGAAGCCGGGACGTTGTCGAGGCCGGTATTGCGTGCGGCACCTGGCCCGCCGTTCTGCTGGCGAATCACGCGGATGCGGGTTTTCCAAGCATCTTCAATACCTTGAAGCTCCACGTCAGCGGGTAGGGGTGATTCGTCGTCGACGATGACGATCTCGAAGTCCTGATAGGTTTGATCGAAAATCGATTTCAGTGCGCGGCGAAGAATGCCGGCTTCCTTCTGGAAAAATGGGATAATTACGGTGAACGTCGCCATGTGTTCGCCCCTGCTTTCTCAAACAATTGCAAGCCGCCGACAGTTGCCGGGCTTCGGGTTAGCGGCAGTTCGCTGCCGTATCGAATGACCTCCCAGTAACAAGACTTGACCATTTCGCCCCCTGCCAAGGCGTAAAGACAAACGCGACCAATGTCGGTGGAGCGCGCTATCAAAGACCGCTACATTCGGGCTGAAATTTGTCACAGCCCTCATTCTGACAAGAGTGCCGACCTTGGAAGATCCTGGATCGGTGGCGGTGACGCTCACTCTTATGTGGTTTTTGGCAGCGATCGCCGAGCCGTCCCGCACGTCTTTGCGGAGAGGTTAATGAACTCCTACCGGGAGCGGGCGGGGCGGAGTTTGTCGGGCGATCACTTCATCGGGGCCATTTCTGATGCCCGAATACGCGCAGTTTCATGGAGCGTTCTCGAACTCGTCCGGCGACTCGGATTGAGCAGCGCAGCCGGTGTCCCTTTCGTTTGATTGTGTCGCAGATTTGCCTTTATTTCGCCACATTACGGGACAGCCTCGACGTAAAGAGGTATCCAGATACAAACGCATTAGCCGTTTTGGTCTATTGCAAAAAGATTTTTTTGTGCTGCTGCGGTGCAGCATTGCCCTGGCTCCAACATGCCGTGAATCCTTGAAAATCATAAGCCCAAGGAGCGGCAGCGGGCCGCCGGAGGGGCGCCTCTTCGTGCCCTTCACATTCCGCTACGAGCTCCTTTTTTGCTGCGCCGCCACATTTTGTGCCAAACTCGGCACGATCCTTTTTGGGTGACTGCGGGCTCAAGTCTGCTCTGATTGAAACGGTAGTGGCGGGGAGGCACTGCCCAAAAAGGGTGACTCGTTTGACTGTCGATCCAAATATATCCTCCCGTATCAATTTGATGCGCATCCTGCTGATCTCCGGCATTCTCTTCGTCCATGTGCCGCATGATCCCGACACCAGCCCGTTCCTCGGGCTGAATGGTTTGTTCGATTGGCTCAGGGTTTTCCTCGGGGATAGCCTATTCCGCATTGGCGTACCCTGCCTCAGCGCGATTTCCGGCTATCTACTGTTCCAGCGGGGTTGGGAGACGTTCAACTATTCCAAGACGCTTCGCTCCAAGGCGAAGACCGTCCTCTTGCCTTTCCTGTTGTGGAACCTCGGTCTGCTTGGAGCCATGTTCGTCATCCAACGCGTCGACATGGGCGTTGGATATTTTCCCGATCTCTGGAACATCTCGACGCGCGAACTCCTAAGTAACGCGTTCGCGACGGAAGGCTTGCCGATCAATATTCCGCTCTACTTCCTGCGCGACCTGATCGTCTGCATCCTGCTGTCGCCGATCCTTGCCGTGCTGGTGCGGCGTTTTCCGGCAGCGACGCTCGGCGTTCTGTTCCTGCTGGCGATCACCCCCATGCTGACGGTCGGCATCGTGCTGAAGAAATCGATCCTGTTCAGCTTCACCCTCGGCATCTTCCTGGCGCTCTACCAGGTGGACCTCAAGTCTGCGGACCGGTTTGCGGGACCGGGTACGGCGGTGATGCTTGCCGCCGCGGTGCTGTTGTCCATCGGCCTCTACTGGACCGGCCCGGATTTCCCCTGGCCTCTCGACATGGCGCGCAACGCGCTTTCGATCCTCGGAGCCGGTGGTTTCTGGCTGATGTCGGCGATCGTCATCCGTTCCTGGATCGGTCAGCGGTTGGCTGCCACCGGAAGCCTGAGCTTCTGGATGTTCTGCGCCCATTATCCGCTGCTCGTCCTGATGTGGATGGTGTGGAACCGCGTGGCAGGCGACGACCTTTACCCGCTCTTCTACGGCGTCGCCGCCGTTGCAAGCTTCGTCATCCTTGTTGTCAGCAACCGCCTCGTCTCGCACAGAATGCGCGGTCTCTACGAGGTGTTGACCGGCAGCCGCGGTCGCAAGGCCAAGCTTCTGGCCGCCACCAAATCCCACCCACTCGCCGAGGCTTCCGGTCCCGGCGAACCCGCAATAACGCAACAGCACAGGTGAAACATGACGGCTAAGGCCAGACAGATTCAACTAACCTGCCAGGTTATCATCGCTGCCGCGGTGTCTGGACTTCTCTCGCCCGCAGCACAGGCCCAGCAGGCTAACGCGGGCAAGTCCTTCGTGGAAAACTTCGACGGACTCAACCGTTCCTTCTGGTACGTCTCGGACGGCTGGAACAACGGCAAGCATCAGAATTGCAACTGGTCGAAGAAACAGGTGAAAGTCGAGGGCGGTACTCTGCAGCTCGGCTTTGCGCAGGACAAGGCCAGCGACCGCGACTTCGCCTGCGGCGAAATCCAGACCAATGTGCGTTTCGGCTATGGCACCTATGAGGTGCGGATGAAATCCGCATCGGGCTCAGGGCTCAATTCGGCGTTCTTCACCTATATCGGCCCGACCGACAAAAAGCCGCATGACGAGATCGACTTCGAAGTGCTCGGCAAGAATACCGGCCAAGTTCAGGTCAACCAGTATGTTTCCGCCAAGGGCAATAACGAAAAACTGGTGCCGGTCGCCGGCGGTGCGGACCAGGGCTTCAACGACTATGCCTTCATCTGGGAGGAAAACCGCCTCCGTTACTTCGTGAACGGCAAGCTCGTTCAAGAAGTAACGGACAAGGCGAAGATACCGCAGAACCCTCAGAAGATTTTTCTCAGTCTCTGGGGAACCGACACGCTCAAGCAGTGGATGGGCGCATTTTCCTACACTCAGCCGACCTCGATGACCGTCGACCGGGTCGCTTTTACCGCGCTCGGCGAGCCCTGCCGTTTTCCTGAATCCGTGCTCTGCACGCTCGGCTGAGCCGCCTCGGCGGCTCGACAATGGAGTTGGACGATTTGACGTTGAACGTTCTCTATCTCGCGCATGACATGGCCGACGCGGCTATCCGGCGGCGCGTGCTGACCTTGAAGGCCGGTGGTGCGAGCGTCACCGTCGCCGGCTTCGAGCGCGGCGCGAACGTGCTTGCCGACGAGCGGGATGTGACGACCGTTTCACTCGGGCAGACGGCGGACGGGCGTTTTGCGCAGCGCATCGGAGCGGTTCTTGCCGCGCGCATGAGGCTGAAGCGAACGCTGGCCGGTATCGCCGTGCCCGACGTCATCATCGCCCGCAACCTGGAGACGCTGGCGCTTGCCGGACGTGCTGCGTCCATGTTCAGCCGCCGGATTCCTGTCGTTTACGAATGCCTTGATATTCACCGCCTGCTTCTCGACGAGGGGATGAAGGGTCGTCTGATGCGCCAGGCGCAGCGGTTCTTCGGCCGCCGGGCGAGCCTGCTGATCACCAGTTCCCCGGCGTTCGTGGATAATTTCTTCAAACCGCGTTCAGGCCTCGACCTTCCGGTTCTGCTTCTGGAAAACAAGGTGCTCGCTCTCGAGCCGGAACCGGTGTCCGAGCCACTCCTGCCCCGTCCGCCGGAACCGGGCAAACCTTGGCGGATCGGCTGGTTCGGAGCGATCCGCTGCCGCAAGTCGCTCGATATACTGATCGATTTTGCGGCCCGCATGGACGGCAAGGTTGAGATCGTATTACGCGGCCGCCCCGCCTACAGCGAATTCGACGATTTCGATGCGGCGGTCGCGGCTGCCCCGCATGTGGAGTTCTACGGTGCCTACCGCAATCCGGAGGATCTCGCTGCGATCTACGGCGACGTGCAGTTCACTTGGGCGATCGATTTCTTCGAGGAGGGGCTGAATTCCAGCTGGCTGCTGCCGAACCGCCTTTACGAAGGCGGGCTTTACGGAGCGGTGCCGATTGCGCTTGCCGGCACGGAGACCGGCCGTTTCGTCGGCAAGCGAGGCATCGGTCTGGTGCGCAATCACGTGACGGGGGAGACCCTCGAAACGCTGTTCAACGAGATGACGGAAGCGCGCTACGTCGACCTTTTTTCCCGGCTTGCGGCCGTCGAGCGCTGTCAGTGGGTGACCGGACCGGCGGAATGCCGCGCTCTTGTTTCGCGGCTCGCCGCCCTACATCCCAACGTCCCGTCGCCGGCCGAAATGCCGGCCGTTTCAACCGTACAATCGTGAGGTGGAGTATGGTTTTGCGTTCTCACTCCAATGCCCAGATGTCCGAGATCCGGACGCTTCTGGTGATCCCATGCCTCAACGAAGCGGCGACGATCGCGCCGTTGCTGCATAAGCTGAACGGCCAGCGCGGCGACATGGACATGCTGATCGTTGTCGCCGACGGCGGCAGCCAGGACGGCACGCCGGACATCGTCCAGGACCTTATTCCGGAAATCCGCGACCTCGTGCTGATCGGAAATCGCAAGCGTATCCAGAGTGCGGCCATCAACCTCGCCGTCGACCGGTTCGGCGAGGATCGGGACTTTCTCATCCGCATTGATGCGCATGGGGATTATCCGGACGATTACTGCCGGACGCTTCTGCAGGAGGCCGTCGAAATGGACGCCGACTCCGTCGTCGTCGGCATGGAGACGATCGGCTTCGGCACTTTCCAGAAGGCAACTGCGGTGGCGCAGAACTCGAAGCTTGGAAACGGCGGTTCGAAACATCGCGCCGGCGGCGGCGGCGAGTGGGTCGATCATGGCCACCACGCGCTGATGCGGATTTCGGCCTTCCGGGCCGTTGGCGGCTATGACGAGAGTTTCAGTCACAACGAGGATGCGGAACTGGACTTCCGGCTGCGCGCGGGCGCTTTCCGCATCTGGATGACCGGCAAGACCTACATGACCTATTATCCGCGTTCGACCGCCTCGGCGCTGTTCCGGCAATATCTCGCCTATGGCCGGGGCCGGGCGAAGAACCTCGTCAAGCATCGTACCATTCCGAAGCTCCGGCAAGCGATCCCGCTTGCAGTCGCGCCGGTCGTCGTCGCTGCGCTGCTTGCACTCCTCTATTGGTGGGCGGCGGTGCCGATGGTCGTCTGGGCCGCGGCCTGCATCGGTTACGGCTTCTGGCTCGCGGTGGGGCAGAAGAACCCTTACGGCCCGCTTGCCTCGCTTTCGGCGATGATCATGCATTTCGCCTGGTCGGCCGGCTTTTGGCTGGAGCTGATCGGCATCCGGCCGCGGAGGATCGCTTGATGACGGCAGAGGAAAAGCCGGTCCGCGTCGATATCGGCATCTGCACCTATCGGCGGCCGGAGCTGGCCGAGACGCTGATCTCGCTCTTCGAGATCGCCATCCCGGGCGGCGCGGAATTGCGCCTGATCGTCGCCGATAACGATGCGAGCCCGAGCGCAAGCGGGCTGGTGGATGGTTTGCGGGCGCGTTCGCCGTTCCCGATCCGCTACGTGCATTGCCCGAAGTCGAATATCTCGATCGCCCGCAATGCCTGCCTCGCCGAAAGCGATGCGGACTACCTTGCCTTCATCGACGACGACGAGACGGCGGAGCCGGAATGGCTGGCCGGACTGATGGCGATGGCGAGGAACACGGGGGCGGACGCCGTTCTCGGGCCGGTCCGAGCCGTCTACGGATCGCAAAGCGCCAGCTGGATGCGCAATGGCGATTTCCACTCGACGATGCCTGTCTGGGTCGGCGGGCAGATCAGGACCGGTTATACCTGTAACGTCCTCCTCCATTTGCGCTCGCCGGTCGTCGCGGGCAGCAGGTTTGCACTTTCGCTCGGCCAAAGCGGCGGCGAGGATACACATTTCTTCACTGCTTTGACCGATGCCGGCGGGCGGATCGAATTTGCGCCGGATGCGGTGATCGAGGAACTGGTGCCCGAAAAGCGGGCAAGCTTTTCCTGGCTTGCCAAGCGCCGTTTCCGCTCCGGACAGACGCATGGACGCATTCTCGCCGCCAAGAACTCCGGTCTCGGCCGCCTCAAGCAGACCGGTCTCGCGATGCTGAAGCTCGGTTATTGTCTAGCGGTGACGGCGGCAACCATTCCCTCGCCGGTTACCCGCGTTCGCTACGCCCTTCGTGCGGCACTCCATGCCGGCGCCGTCACGGGCACGCTCGGTGTCCGGGAGATCCGCCAATACGGAGCCGCCGAAGCCACATGACGATGCATGATCTGCAGGCCCCGGATTTCCAGCCCGACGTGAGTTTCGTGATTGCGGCTTATAACGCCGAGGAGACGCTTGCGCGCGCGATCGACAGCGCGCTTGCGCAAATCGGCGTGACGCTCGAAGTGATCGTCGTCGACGATTGCTCGACCGATGGAACGCGAGCCGTCGCGGAAGCCTATTCGGATCAGCGTGTCAGGTTGATCGCCCAGGCGGTGAATGGCGGGCCGGCCGCCGCACGTAATGCCGGACTTGCCGCGGCAAGGGGGCGTTGGGTCGCGATCCTCGATTCCGACGACTCGATTTACCCCACCAGGCTTTTGACCATGCTGGAGCGGGCCGAGAACGCGCAGGCGCAGATCGTCGTCGACAATCTCGACGTCATCCCGTTCGATGCCGGCGAGCCTTATGAGATGTTCTCCAAGGAGGCGCTCAGGCAGCGGTCGATGCTGACGCTTGCCGAATTCATCGGCTCGAACGTGATTTTCCAGTCGACCTTCAACTTCGGCTACATGAAGCCAATTTTCGAACGCGCATTTCTCGTCGAGCACGGGCTGCGCTTCGACGAGGCGCTGCGGGTCGGCGAGGACTACCTGTTGCTTGCTTCCGCCCTGGCGAGCGGCGCGCGATGCGCGATCGTGCCGGAGATCGGATATGTCTATCACCTGCGTCAGGGTTCGATCTCGCGCGTTCTGGAGCAGAGCCATCTGGATGCGATGCTGGCCTCCGACAGCACTTTTCTCGCCCGCTACAAGCTGGATGCGAAAGCCTCGGCTGCCCAGCGCAGGCGCACCCGCAGCATTCTTGAAGCGGGTTCATTTCTCACGCTCGTCGACGAAATCAAGAAGGGTTCCGTCGGCGGCTTCCTGAAAACGGCAATCGAAAACCCACGTGCGCTCCGACTTCTGCGCATGCCGATCGCCGTTCGCATGCGTCGGCTGGTGAAACGGCCGACGTCACTTGAAAATCCGATCAATAGGGCGGGGGCGCCCTCAGAAAGGACGAAGGAATGGACATGAAAAGACCAGTTCGAAAGGCGGTGATACCCGTCGCAGGCAACGGCACTCGGTTCCTGCCGGCCACCAAGGCCATGCCGAAGGAAATGTTGACGATCGTCGACCGGCCCGTCGTTCAATATGCGGTCGACGAAGCCATGCAGGCGGGAATCGAGAACATCATTTTCGTGACCAGCCGCAACAAAACCGCGATCGAGGACTATTTCGACAGCGCGCCGGAGCTCGTGGCGACGCTGACCCGCTCGGGCAAGACGGTCCAGGTTACCCAGCTCGAAAAGATGCTGCCGGTCGCCGGCACCGTCAGCTATACGCGCCAGCAGGTGCCGCTCGGGCTTGGTCATGCGGTCTGGTGCGCCCGCGAACTGGTGGGCAACGAACCCTTCGCACTGCTTCTGCCCGACATGGTCTCCTACGGTTCGCAGGGTTGCATGGCGGGGCTGATGGATCTCTATGAAGAAGTCGGCGGCAATGTCTTCGCGGTCGAAGAATGCGCACCCGAAGAGACGTCGAGCTACGGCATCGTGGGGGTCGGCCACAGCGTGCCGCACGGTTTCGAGGTGACGGAAATGGTCGAAAAGCCGAAACCTGCCGAGGCGCCGTCCAATTATTACCTGAATGGGCGCTATATTCTGCAGCCGGAAATCTTCGAACTGCTGGCCCGGCAGGAACGCGGCGCCGGCAACGAAATTCAGCTGACGGACAGCATGCACAAGCTTGCGCAGGTCCAGCCGTTCCATGCGCATCCCTATCAGGGACGCACATTCGATTGCGGCAGCAAGCGCGGCTTCATCGAGGCGAATGTCGCCTTCGCCATGCTTCGCCAGGACATGGGGGCCGAGATTTACGCCTCCATCAAGGAATTGCTGATGTCGCACGAAACGCGGGTCAAGGCCGCCTGACGCGCATTCAAGTCATACGAGGCGGATGGCGGCGGTTCCGCCATCCGTCCCCCAAAGCTCCAGAAAGCGAGCCCTATGGATCAGGTAAACTTCAGACCGAGAACGATATTTCCGAGCGAAACGCGGGATCACGACACATTCATCGATCTCGATAAGCTCTGGGCAGCGGCGATCCGTCGTTCGGGCGTCATCGTCGTGTGCCTCGTTGTGACGGTTGTCCTTGCCGGGGTTTACCTCGTGATGGCGCAGCCGATTTATACTGCGCTGACGCAGATACTGATCGATGATAACCTTTCGCGTTACGCCGACGACCCTCAGGACAGTCAGACGGCCCAGCAGATCGACAATCGCATGTCGAGTGCGGTCGAGATCCTGAAATCCAAGGCCTTGGCGGTAAGGGTGGTCGACAAGGCCAAGCTCGATCAGAACGAGGCGGTGGTCAACCCGCCGCAGTCGCCCGTCGATCTTGCCAAGGGCGCCATCCGCAGTGTCGTTGCGCTTCTGACGCCCGGCAGCCCACCGCCTTCCGAGGAGAATGTCAGGATGGGCCGGGTCGAAAAAGCGGCGGCCGTTCTGCAGCAATCGCTGACTGTGGAGCGTGTCGGCCGCAGCTCGGTGATCGCTCTGTCCATTCGTTCGCCAGACCCGCAACTTGCCGCGCTGATCACGCGGACCTATGCGGAATCCTATCTGACCGAACAGCTGAACGCCAATTTCGATGCGACGGAGCGGGCTTCGCTCTGGTTGCAGGAACGGTTGAACGACCTCAACACCCGCTCGCAGCAGGCCTCGCTTGCCGTCGAGCAATTCAAGACCCAACACGGTCTGGTTTCGCCGCGCGGCGAACTCCTGTCGACGCAGCAGCTTTCGGATCTCAACAGCCAGCTGATCGTCGCCCAGGCCGATGCGGCAACCGCTTCGGCACGCTACAACCAATATCAGGCGATCATCGACAAGGGGCCTGACGCGGCCGTTCAGAACGCAGTCGTTTCGGCTCGCGATACGGACAACACGGTCATTCAGGACCTCCGCAAGCGGTATATCAACATTTCCGACCGCGAGCAGGGCATCATCCAGCAGTTCGGCGCGAACCATCCGCAGGCGGTCGCGCTCAAGACGGAAAAGAGCGAACTCGCGCAGCAGATTTATCGCGAGCTGCAGCAGTTGACGGGCAGCTTCCGCAACGTGTTCGAAGTGGCGAGTTCGCGCGAAAAATCGCTGCGTGAGAGCATCGACCGGGTTGCGGGCCGCAATTCGGAGGCGAATGTCTCGATGGTCCAGCTGCGCGAACTGGAGCAGAAGGCGGCGGCGCTGAAGACGCTCTACGAATCCTTCCTCGGTCGTTTCGAAGAGGCAACACAACGGCAATCCTTCCCGATCGCCAAGGCTCGCGTGATCTCTGACGCTGGCCTGCCGACTGCCCCGTCCAGCCCGCGCAAGACGCTGACCATGGCGCTCTCCGTCGTGCTTGGCCTGCTGATCGGCGGCGCGGCGGCAACGCTCTTGGAATTCCGCGAGCGGTTCTTCCGGACCGGCGACGATGTGCAGGAGAAGCTTGGCCTTCGCTTCCTCGGCTACCTGCCGAAGGTCAGCGGTGCCTTCGCGGAGGACGCGCCGCCACCGCCACCAACTGAGGCCGAGGCGGCCGGAGCGCCTCCCGGCAACCCGATCTCGTTCCGCCGATTGATGCGGGTCGCGGTCGAGGCGCCGCGGTCTCAATTCGCCGAGACGCTACGCAATGCCAAGCTTGCCTGCGATATCATGCTGCAGGAGCGGAAGTGCCGGGTGATCGGCGTGGTCTCCTGCCTGCCGGGCGAAGGCAAATCCATGGTCGCCGCCAATTTCGCCGGACTGATCGCCTCGACGGGCGTTCGCACGCTGGTGATCGACGCCGACCTGCGCAATCCGGGCCTCAGCCGCATGCTGGCCTCCGAACCGGAAGTCGGACTGGTCGAGGTGGTGCTCCAGCAGACGCCATGGACCAATGCCGCGCGGGTCGACCGCCGGTCGCGCCTGACGATCCTGCCGATGACGACGCGTAGCAAGCAGCTTGCCCATACGAGCGAGCTCCTCGCTTCTTCCGGCATGAGCCATTTCCTCGAAAGCATCAAGGATACGTTCGACGTCATCGTCGTCGATCTGGCGCCGCTCCTCCCGGTTATCGATGCGAAGGCCTTCGAGCCCTATGTCGATGGTTTCGTCTTCGTTACCGAATGGGGCGTGACGCCTGCGAAGGCGGTGCAGTCGGTGATCCGGTCCGAACCGCAGATCGCCTCGAAAACGGTGGGCGTGATCCTCAACAAGACAGAGATGTCGGAGCTGCACCGCTATGCGGATCCGGGCGCGCCGGAGCGGCTGCACAGCAGCTACGTCTCCTATTACAAGGACGGGTCCGCCTCTGCGCCTCGATAAGCCTGTGATTCAGTTGATCTGTGATTCAAGGGGCGGTTTTTACCGCCCCTTTTCCGTCAGGCGCTTGCTGCGGCCTGGTCGTTCCACTGCGTGCAGTCGCCGAAATCGACCTTGCGAAATACGTGGCCGATGCCGATCAGCACGGGTTCGTCGATACCGATCTCTGCCATGGCCGCAGCCATGTCGCTCAGCCGTCCGGCCCAACGCCGCTCGTTCGGCCGGGTCACCGCGCTGACGATCACCACCGGCATGTCGGGCGTCATGCCGGCGTCTGTCAGCTTGCTGACGATCTCTCCCGCCGTGCGTCCCGCCATGTAATAGATGGTCGTGGTCTTCGGATCGGCGAGGCTTTTCCAGTCCAGATTGTCCGGCAGCACGCCCTTGCGCGAATGGCCGGTGACGAAACGAACGCCCTGCGCATGGTCGCGATGGGTCAGCGACACGCCGAGCCGCGATGCCATGGCGCTCGCCGAAGTGATGCCCGGCACCACGTCGACGGGGATGCCTTCTCGTTCCAGGCAGGCGATCTCTTCGCCGGCACGGCCAAAGACCATCGGATCGCCGGACTTCAGGCGGACGACGCGTTTGCCCGCCTTGGCGAACTTCACCAGCATGTCGTTGATGTCTTCCTGGCGGCAGCTTACCCGGCCACCGCGTTTTCCGACCAGCATGCGTTTCGCCTCGCGGCGTGCGAGCTCCAGCACCTCGTCGGAGACGAGATCGTCGAACAGGATGACGTCGGCCGCCTGCAGCGCACGCACCGCCTTCAGCGTCAGAAGTTCGGCATCGCCGGGGCCGGCGCCGACAAGGGTGACACGGCCCTTCTGGGTCGAGGATGCGACGCGGCCGGCATCGGCGAAGATAGCGGCTTCGCTGCCCGATCCCGGTTCGCTGCCGAAGGCGCGGTCCACGAAACGTTCCCAGAAGGCCCTTCGCTGCGGGCCGGGCGCCAGGCGGTCGTTGATCTTTTCCCTGAGCGATTGGGCGAGTTCCGCCCAGCTTTTCAACGAGGCTGGCAGCAGGGTTTCGATACGGCGGCGGATCGCCTGCGCCAGGATCGGCGCCGCGCCATCGGTCGAGATGGATACGACGACCGGCGAGCGGTTGACGATCGAACCGAACTGGAACTGGCAGAAGGCGGGTTTGTCGATGACATTGACCGGCACGCCCGCCGCGCGGGCAGCATTGAAAAACGCCTGCGCCTCGTCCTCATCGTCGCAATCCGCAATCGCAATCGCGATCGTTGCGACCTCGAAAATCGAAGCGTCCCACACGTTTAGATGATGAATAAAGCGGCCCTGCGGATGTTCCGCCCCGCGTTCGATCAGCTTTTCGAAGGTCTCGGACAGTCTATCCGCATAGACATGCACATTGGCGCCGCAGGCGGCAAGCAGCTCGGCTTTCCAGGCAGCCGCATCCGACCCACCGGCAACGATGACGGGCCTGCCTTCGAGCGCCCAGAAGACCGGGAGCTTCGCAAGCGGCGCCATGCGGGCACCACGATCAGGAGATGCTTCATTCCGCGGCTGCTGCAAGACATCCATCGATGATCCCCCTGATTTCAGCGCGGCAGGAGCCGCAATTGGTGCCGGCATTGGTTGCTTTTCCGACGGCCTCGACGCTGTGGCAGCCGCCTCGCACGGCGCCGATGATCCGGTTGACGCCGACCGAAAAGCAGGAGCAGACGGTGGCGCCGGGATCGGGCTGGTCGGCCCCGGGCCGTCCGGCAACGATCGCAAAGCGCTTGCGCAGGTCGGAATGTTCGGCGGCAAGTTGGCCGATTGCCCAGTTGCGTGCGACGGCGACCGGCTCGTTCGCCAGGAAAAGAGCTGCGAGCAGCTTTCCGCCCTCGAAAAAGGCGAGGCGCAGATCGCCGGACTGATGGTCGGCATAACCGAGCGGCTCGATCTCGGCCGGGATGCCGAATGCTCCCCGGCACCAGGTCACCCAGTCCTCGACCGGGTCCGCGAACGCGAGCTCGATCCGCCAGCCGCCATCGGTCTTGGCGAGCGCCCAGTAATCCGCCTGGGGGTTCAGGGGTTTCGAGGCGGAAACGGCAAAGCCGTAGAGGCAAGCGGCGAACGGCCGGGCGGCGATCCCTATGTTCTTCGACGCCGGTTGACCGGAAAACGGGTCGGTGACGGGTGCGACCAGCGTATCGATGCGCGCCTTTGCGGCGAACTGGTCGTTCCAGTGCATCGGCACGAAGACGTTTCCACGGGCCTGGCGTTCGGTGACCAGCGCCCGGACGATTGCCTTGCCGTGGGGGCTTTCGAGTTCGACCAGGCCGGCGCCGCGAATGCCGAGTTCCATCGCATCGCGCGGATGGAGTTCCGCAAAGGGCTCGGCGATATGGCCGGAAAGCCTGGCACTTTTCGCCGTTCGCGTCATCGTGTGCCAGTGATCGCGGATGCGGCCGGTATTCAGCGTCAGCGGGTATTGTTCATTGGTGCGGTCGGTGGCCGGCGCCTGGACGGCGATGAAACGTGCCCTACGATCTGGGTGATAGAAGCCGCCATCGGCGAAGAAGCGCTTGTCGCTACCCCCCTCTGGCCTGCCGGCCATCTCCCCCTCAAGGGGGGAGATCGGCTGGGCGCCAACTCTTTGTCCAAAATCATCCGTCGAGCAGGCCGTCTCGTTTCTTTGGAAGCGACGATCCTGCCGCTTGTGATCTCCCCCCTTGAGGGGGAGATGGCCGGCAGGCCAGAGGGGGGTATCTCCCAGCGGAGCAGGCCATTGGAACGGCGTCAGTGCATCGTATCCCTCTTCGCCGATTTCGACACACGCTCCGATATCGAAATCCCGGCTGCCCTCGTTCTCGAAGGCCGAAAGTGCGGCATGTTCGGCGAAGATTTCGGCCGCAGATTTATAATCGAAGCCGTCAGAGCCCATGCGCTTGCCGACCTCTGCCATCTGCCACCAATCGGCTTTGGCTTCACCGGGGGCGGACAGAAACCAGCGCTGGCGGGAGATGCGGCGTTCCGAATTGGTGACGGTGCCGTCCTTCTCGCCCCAGCCGACCGAAGGCAGCAGGACATGCGCGTGGCGGGCCGTATCGGTGTCCCGAAGAATGTCGGAGACCACCACGAAAGGACAGGCTTTGATGGCAGCCTCGACCGCATCGGCATCCGGCATCGACACCACCGGATTGGTGGCCATGATCCACAGCGCCTTGATCCGCCCATCGGCGACGGCGCGGAACATGTCGACGGCCTTCAGGCCCGGCTTTTCGGCAATCCTAGGCGAGGCCCAGAAACGCTGCACGCGGTCCCGATCGTCCGCGCTTTCGATCGCCATATGGGCGGCGAGCATGTTGGCGAGACCGCCGACCTCGCGGCCACCCATGGCATTCGGCTGGCCGGTCAGCGAAAACGGTCCCGTGCCCGGCCGGCCGATGCGGCCCGTCGCCAGATGGCAGTTGATGATGGCGTTGACCTTGTCCGTCCCCGACGCCGACTGGTTGACACCCTGACTATAACAGGTGACGACCTTTTCCGTCGTCTCGAACAGGTGAAAGAACTCGCGAAGCTGCATCGCGGGCAGGCCGGTTCGCTCCATCAGTTCCGTGAAGGAAAGCGTGGCCGCGGCGGCAAAGGCTTCGCCAAAACCTTGCGTATGCGCGGCGATATAGTTCTGGTCGATCACCGGGCTTTGCGCCAGGTGGGCGAGCAGGCCCATGAACAGCGCCACGTCGCCATCCGGCCGGATGCCCAGATGCAGGTCGGCAATGTCGCAGGTCATCGTCCGGCGCGGATCGATGACGACGATCTTCATGCCCGGCCGCGCGGTCTTGGCTGCTGCGAGCCGCTGATAGATCACCGGGTGACACCAGGCGAGGTTGGAGCCGGTGAGGATGACCAGATCGGCGAGTTCGATATCCTCATAGGTGCCGGGAACGGTATCGGATCCGAAAGCGCGGCGGTGGCCGGCGACGGACGAAGACATGCAAAGCCTGGAATTGGTGTCGATATTTGCCGAGCCGATGAAGCCCTTCATCAGCTTGTTGGCAACGTAATAATCTTCGGTCAGCAATTGGCCGGAGACGTAGAAGGCAACCGAATCCGGCCCGTGTTCCGCAATAGTCTTCGAGAACCTTTCGGCGACGAGATCGAGCGCCTCATCCCAATCCGTCTGCCGGCCGAGGATCTCGGGGACGAGGACACGCCCATCGAGATCGATGGTTTCGGCGAGCGCCGATCCCTTGGAACAGAGCCGGCCGAAATTGGCCGGATGCTCGGGATCGCCTTTGACCGTCACGGCGCCGTTGTCCGCCACTGTGGCGATGACGCCGCAGCCGACGCCGCAATAGGGGCAGGTCGTCCTGGTGGTGTTTCCACCCGCCTGCATTTCCGTTTCCAGAAGGCCCGCCCCCATCGGTTCACTCCGCCGGAACGCCGGCAGGATTGCCGATATGGCCAGCCGGAACGCTCTGCTTGCTCTTCTTGCGGCCGTGGGTCGAATAGAGGGTGAGGCCGACGAAGGTGAGGCCGCCGACAAGATTGCCGATGACGGTCGGGATTTCGTTCCAGATCATGTAATCCATGAACGAGAACTTGCCGCCCAGCAGCAGGCCGGAAGGGAACAGGAACATGTTCACGATGGAATGTTCGAAACCCATGTAGAAGAACAGCATGATCGGCATCCACATGCCGATGACCTTGCCGGACACCGAGGTCGACATCATCGCCGCGACGACGCCGGTCGAAACCATCCAGTTGCAGAGAACGCCGCGGACGAAGAGCGTCAGCATGCCCGCCGCGCCGTGCGCCGCATAACCGAGCGTGCGGCCTTCGCCGATATGACCGATCCTCTGGCCGACTTCGTTTGGTGCCTCGCTGAAGCCGAAGGTGAAGATGATCGCCATCATCACCGCAACAAGGAAGGCGCCGGCGAAATTGCCGACGAAGACGAGCGTCCAGTTGCGCATCACGCCGCTGGCGGTCACACCCGGCCGCTTGTCGATCAGGGCGAGCGGTGTAAGCGTGAAGACGCCCGTCAGGAGATCGAAGCCCATGAGGTAGAGAAGGCAGAAGCCGACCGGGAAGAGGATGCCACCGGCGAGAGCGTTGCCGGTCTGCACCGTGATGGTGACGGCGAAGGCGGCGGAAAGCGCAAGGATTGCGCCCGCCATGAAAGCCCGGATCAGGGTGTCGCGCGTGGACATGAAGATCTTCGCCTCGCCGGCGTCGATCATCTTCGTCACGAATTCCGTTGGTGTGACATAGGACATTTTTTTCTCGTCTCCCTAGAGCGTAGTCGTTTGAAATGGCCGCGCCGATTATTCGGCTGCGGCCAACTGTTCTTCGAGTGCCATGAAGATGTCTTCGCCGCGCAGTTCGAGCCGGATGGTCCGGACTGAGCCTTCGTCAGCGCCGAGCGCCTTGCCGGTTTCGAGCGAAATCACCCAGTTGTGCAGCGGACACGTCACCGAAGTGCCGTGCACGATGCCCTGGCTGAGCGGTCCACCCTTGTGAGGGCAATGATCTTCGATGGCGAAGACCTGGTTTTCGGCGGTGCGGAACACGCCGATCTTGCCTTGGGGCGTCTTCACGCAGCGCGCGCCGCGGAGCGGAATGTCGGTCAGCTTGCCGATTGCGATCCAGTTCATGTCCATCTCCTCACTCGGCTGCATGCGAGTAACCGACTGTCGCCATCGGCCGGAACTCGTGTTTGTCCTTGCCGGAGACACGCTCCGACCACGGGTCGACCTGGGCGAATTTCTGGGAGAAGACGAAACGCTCGTAGTAGGCCTCGCGCTTCTCCGTATCGGTCATGATCTGCCGGCGGATTTCGTCGAGGCCGATGCGCTTCGCCCATTTGTAGATGCGCTCGAGATAACGACCCTGTTCGCGGTACATCTGCGTAAGTGCGACGATGTATTCGAGCGCCTCGTCCTCGGTCTTCACCAGTCCGAGCACTTCGGTGCCCTTGATGTCGAGGCCTGCGGCGCCGGCGAAATGGATCTCGAAGCCCGAGTCCACGCAGATGACGCCGATGTCCTTGCAGGTCGCTTCCGCACAGTTGCGCGGACACCCGGAGACCGCCATTTTCAGCTTGGCCGGTGTCCAGGAGCCCCACATGAATTTCTCGATGCGGATGCCGAGGCCGGTCGAATCCTGCGTGCCGAAGCGGCACCAATCGGAGCCGACGCAGGTCTTCACCGTGCGCAGGCCCTTGGCATAGGCCTGGCCGGAGATGAAGCCGGCCTTGCCCAGATCGGCCCAGACGGCAGGCAGGTCTTCCTTCTCGATGC
The DNA here is from genome assembly GCF_023006505.1 of Neorhizobium sp. SHOUNA12A. Classification (GTDB taxonomy): domain Bacteria; phylum Pseudomonadota; class Alphaproteobacteria; order Rhizobiales; family Rhizobiaceae; genus Neorhizobium. Next base: position 17,016 of record NZ_JALBGV010000011.1, on the reverse strand, counting down.
CGAGAAGGTCGATGCGCTGGCCGCCGGTGACCTTCACCATCGGGATCTCGAACTTGTCGACGACGTCTGCGATGGCGCGCAGTTCGTTCGAGTTGGTGACGCCGCCCCACATCCGCGGCACGACGGAATAGGTGCCGTCCTTCTGGATATTGGCGTGGACGCGTTCGTTGATGTAGCGCGACTGGTAATCGTCGGCATATTCATCCGGCCAGTCGCAGACGAGGTAATAGTTGAGCGCCGGGCGGCATTTAGCGCAGCCGCAGGAGGTCTTCCATTCCAGTTCCTGCATGACCGCGGGGATGGTCTTCAGGCCCTTCGCCTTGATCAGGCGGCGGACGTCGTCGTGGCCAAGTTCGGTGCAGGTGCACATCGGCTGCACAGCCTTAGGATTGTAGGCGTCGCCAAGCGTCAGAGCCATCAGCTGTTCGACGAGGCCGGTGCAGGTGCCGCAGGAGGCGGAAGCCTTGGTGTGGGCGCGCACGTCGTCGAGCGATGTCAGGCCCTTGGCGGTAATGGTCGAGGTGATCTTGCCCTTGCAGACGCCGTTGCAGCCGCAGATTTCCGCATCATCCGGCAAGGCTGCAACGGCCGCCATAGGGTCCAGCGGGGACCCTCCCTGGTAGGCCTGGCCGAAGATCAGCGTATCGCGCATCTCCGTGATATCGGTCGCCTTCTTCTTCAGGTCGTTGAACCAGGCGCCGTCTGAGGTCTCGCCGTAAAGAACCGTGCCGATGATGCGGTTGTCCTTCAGGACGAGGCGCTTGTAGATGCCGGCGGTAGCATCGCGCAGCACGATTTCCTGCCGATCGTCACCGTCGGCGAAGTCGCCGAGCGAATAGAGGTCGATGCCGGTGACCTTGAGTTTGGTGGGCGTGTCGGAATGCACGAAAGCCGGCTTCGTATCGCCTGCCAGATGCGATGCCGCGATGCGGGCCATTTCGTAGAGCGGTGCGACGAGACCATAGACCATGCCGCCCACTTCGGCGCATTCGCCGATGGAATAGATGTCGCCGTCAGACGTCTGCATTCCCGCATCGACGACGATGCCGCGATTGACCGCAAGGCCTGCTTGCTTGGCGAGGCCGGCGCTCGGGCGGATGCCGACGGCCATGACCACCAGCGTCGCCGGGATGATCGTGCCGTTGTCGAGTTCGACGCCCTCGACCTTGCCATTGCCGATGATCTGTTTGGTATTGGCCTTGCAGATCACCTTGATGCCGCGTTCTTCGACGGCCTTCTGCAGCAGGTAACCGGCGGCCGGATCGAGCTGGCGCTCCATCAGCGTCGGCATCACGTGCAGCACGGTCACGTCCATGCCGCGCTGGGCAAGACCGGCTGCCGCTTCGAGACCGAGCAGACCGCCGCCGATGACGATCGCCTTTTCGCGCGACTGGGCGGCGAGAAGCATGGCCTGGACGTCGTCGAGGTCGCGATAAGTGATGACGCCCGGCAGGTCCTTGCCCGGTACCGGGATGATGAACGGCACCGAGCCGGTGGCGATCACCAGCTTGTCGTAGCTTTCAGTGACGCCGTGATCGGAGGTAACGGTCTTCGCCGCCCGGTCGATCGCGACGATCTTGTGGCCCTTGTAGAGCGTGATGCCGTGGTCGATGTACCAGCCGTCGCCATGGATGACGATCTGCTCGAAGCTCTTTTCGCCGGAAAGCACCGGCGAGAGCATGATGCGGTCGTAGTTGACGCGTGGTTCGGCGTTGAAGATCGTGACGTCGTAGCGGCCGGGCGCCTGTTCGAAGAGGTGTTCCAGCATGCGTCCCGGCGCCATGCCATTGCCGATGATGATGAGTTTTTCTGTCATGGTTTTTACTCCGCGGCTTCAACGAAGCGGTGGCGTTCGTAGAGGAATTTCAGCACTGCCTCGCGGCACTTGAGATACGTACGGTCGGAAGCAAGCTCGATGCGGTTGCGCGGCCGGGGGATCGGCACGTCGAGCACCTCGCCGATCTTGGCGGCCGGGCCGTTGGTCATCATCACGATGCGGTCGGAAAGCAGTACTGCCTCGTCGACATCGTGGGTGATCATCACCATCGTGTTGCCGAGCCGCGAATGGATCTCCATGACCGCGTCCTGCAGGTGGGCACGAGTCAGCGCGTCCAGCGCGCCGAAGGGCTCGTCGAGCAGCAGGATCTTCGGTTCCATGGCGAGTGCCCGGGCAATGCCGACGCGCTGCTTCATGCCGCCCGAAATCTCGGATGGGCGCTTGTCCTTGGCATGGGCCATCTGCACGAGGTCCAGATTGGCCATGACCCATTCGTGCCGTTCGGTCCGGCTCTTGGTGCGGCCGAAGACCTTTGAGACGGCGAGGTTGACGTTTTCGTAGACCGTCAGCCAGGGCAGCAGCGAATGGTTCTGGAAAACGACGGCGCGTTCCGGCCCCGGTGCGTTGACCTCACGATTTTCGAGCAGGACAGCACCTGCCGAGACGGGCGTCAGACCGGCGATGAGGTTGAGGAGCGTGGACTTGCCGCAGCCGGAATGGCCGATGATCGAAACGAACTCGGCCTTGGAGATCGTCAGGTTGATATCCTTCAGAACTTCGGCACGATTGCCGCCGCGGTCAAAATGTTTGTCGATATGGTCGAGCTTCAGATAGGCGTTCATGGTCCGCTCCTCAGTTTGCCGAAGCGCCGCGGGTGATGATCTTGCCGAGCGCGGAAACCAGCTTGTCGAGGGCGAAGCCGACGACGCCGATATAGGCCAGCGCGACGATGATGTCGGGCAGGCGCGAAGAGTTCCACGCATCCCAGATGAAGAAGCCGATGCCGACGCCGCCGGTCAGCATCTCGGCGGCGACGATCGCCAGCCACGAGAGGCCGATTCCGATCCTGAGGCCGGTGAAGATGTACGGGGCGGCCGACGGCAGCATGATCTTGAAGAAGAATTCGATCTGGTTCAGCCGCAGCACCTGCGCGACGTTGCGATAATCCTGCGGGATGTTGCGCACGCCGACGGCGGTGTTGATGATGACAGGCCAGATCGAGGTGATGAAGATCACGAAGATCGCAGAGGGGTTCGAGTCCTGGAAGGCGGCGAGCGACAGCGGCAGCCAGGCGAGTGGCGGCACGGTGCGCAGCACCTGGAAGATCGGGTCGAGCCCGCGCATCGCCCAGACGGATTGGCCGATGATCGCGCCGATCAACACCCCGGCTACAGACGCAAGACCGAAGCCATAGGCGACGCGCTGCAGCGACACGAGGACGCGCAGCCCCAGGCCGATATCCTGCGAACCGTTGTAGAAGAATGGCGAGACGATCAGGTCATAGCTTTGCTGCCAAACGACATGCGGCGAAGGAAGCGAGGCATTCGGCGCCGAACAGAGGACTTGCCAGACGAGCAGGATCAGCGCCAGCACGATAACCGGCGGCACGACGTTGCGCAGTGTCGTCATGCCGATCTGCTTGAAATCGATCCTCGATACGGGCTTGCCGGAAAAGGGGACGATAGTTGCTGCCGGCTTTGCGGTGGCGACTGCGGAAACATTTTCTTTTTTTGCCAGGGCGGACATCTGCGCGCTCCTTAGAAAGGGAAAAGGCCGGCGCGTGCGTCCACGCGCCGGAGGTGGGGAAATCAGGACGCGGCCTTGATGGAAAGGCTGTCGAGATAGGCCGAGGGGTTTTCCGGATCGAAGACCTTGCCGTCGAAGAAGGTTTCCTTGCCGCGCGAGGAGGAAGCCGGGATGTCGGCTGCCGCGACACCGAGATCCTTGGCGGCATCGCGCCAGATGTCCTCGCGGTTCACCTGGTTGACCAGCGCCTTGATGTCGGTATTGCCCGGAAGGTAACCCCAGCGGATGTTCTCGGCCATGAACCAGGTGTCATGGCTCTTGAACGGATAGGACGCGCCGTCCTTCCAGAACTTCATGTACAGGTCGGTGCCCGGAACCATGCGGCCGTTGCCGTAGTTGATATCGCCCTTCAGGCGTCCGAGGACGTCCTTCGGCGGCACGTTGAACCACTGGCGGCGTCCGAGGATCTCGGCCATCTCCGCCTTGTTGTCCATGCTTTCGCACCATTGCTGGGCCTCCATGACAGCCATCAGCAGAGCCTTGGCGGCGTTCGGATTCTTCTCGATCCAGTCGGCGCGCAGGCCGAGCGCCTTTTCCGGATGGCCCTTCCAGAGTTCGCCGGTGGTGGCGGCGGTGAAGCCGATGCCCTGGTTGACGAGCTGCTCGTTCCAGGGTTCGCCGACACAGAAGACGTCCATGTTGCCGACCTTCATATTCGCCACCATCTGCGGCGGCGGCACGACGATGGTCGAGACGTCCTTGTTGGGGTCGATGCCGCCGGCGGCGAGCCAGTAGCGGATCCAGAGGTCATGGGTGCCGCCCGGGAAGGTCATGGCGGCCTTGATCTCCTTGCCCTCCGCCTTCTTCTTCTCAAACGCCGCCTTCAGCTTGGAGGCATCGAGCTGCACGCCGGTCTCGGCATATTCCTTGGCGACCGAAATGCCCTGGCTGTCGAGGTTGAGGCGGGCGAGAATCGCCATCGGCACCGGCTTGTTGTTCTGGGTCACCTTGCCGGTGTGCATCAGGTAGGGGAGCGGCGAGAGGATATGGGCGCCGTCGATGCCGTTGGCGGCACCGCCAAGCACGAGGTTGTCGCGGGTCGCACCCCAGGAAGCCTGCTTGGCGACGTCGACATCGGGGAGGCCGTGCTTGTCGAAGAAACCCTTTTCCTTGGCGATGACCAGCGGGGCGGCGTCGGTGAGCGCGATGTAGCCGAGCTTGATGCCTTTGACTTCCGGGCCGGCCCCGGCTGCGAAGGCGCCGGACGGGAATGCGGTCTTGACGGCGCCGACGAGGGCGACAGTGGCTGTGGTCTTGATCAGGCTGCGGCGGGTGATGCCGCTCGTCAAAATCCCAGTCTTCGAAATCTTGGTCATGCGCAGGTTCCCTCTGCTGGTTCTTAGGAATTCAGGCACAAAAAAACGCCGCTTGGAGATTGCGCCTGCGGAAACTGGGAGGAGTTTCCGGGCAGCAAAAACCTTGCGACGTCGATGTCTCTGGAAGCGCTTATCGCGCGCTTATCTGCTCCAATCGCCATTGACTGGGGCGATTATGAAGAAGCAAGCGGCGTGCCAAGTCCAATGTAATCTTCTAGGCCGTTGAAAATGAAATGAATTTCTTCTATGAAACTTTTGGCTTAAATTGTCGGCAATCTGTGCGACTGCAATATTTTTGTGCGGTTGCTAAATTGAATGCGCGCAATTGCTGTGCAGCACATCTCGGAAGATCAGACCTCGTCGCGGTCGGCGGGGATTGCGAGAGAGCTGCTGACGGCGAAATTTTCGACATAGGTCGAAACCTCGGAAGGGTCGAAGACATGGCCGTCCATAAAGCGGTCGCCGTCGCGATCGCCTTCGACGCCGATGTCGGGTTGCGTCGGCCCGATGCCGAGCGCGGTCCGATAGAGATCGGGACGATAGGCCGCCGCCGCGGCGGCCAAACCGTCCTCGCTGAACTCTACCTGGCCCCAGCGGATCATCTGGCTGTAGAGCCACAATGCGTGGCTTGGCCGCGGGTAGTTCGCAAAGCCGCGATGGAAGGTGAAATAGTCGGCGATGACGCGCCGGTTGCCCTTGGCGTCGAGGCTGAATTCGCCGGACAATACGTGACGGATGATATTGACCGGGGCGCCGATGAAGCGGGGGCCGGCCAGGACTTCCGCCAGCGCATCATGGTTCTCCGCCTTGTCGCACCAGCGGGCTGCGGCATCGAGCGCCACGATCAGGCGGGAAACGGTTTCGGGATGGCTTTCGGCCCATTGCGGCCGCATGGCGATCACCTTTTCCGGCGCCGACGGCCAGATGTCCTGCTTGGCGGCGACGATGCGGCCGACACCGCGTTCGGAGGCGACCATGTTCCAAGGCGCGCCGACACAGAAACCGTCGATAGCGCCGGCTGCCAGCGCATCCGATGTCAGCGGTGGCGGAACGACGACAAGCTTGACGTCACGGTCCGGATCGATGCCGCCGGCGGCGAGCCAGTAGCGGAATTCATAATTGTGCGAAGAGAACGGATAGGTCATGCCGAGCGTCGGCAGGGTCTCGGCATTGGCCTTCATGCTGCGGATCACGGTTGCCAGAGCCTGGGCATTTTCCAGCGCTCCCGCAGTCTCGGAAAGACCGGCCGTCTCGCGCATCCGGTCGAAGAGGCGGGTCGAGAGCGTGATGGCATTGCCGCCGCGGCCGAGCGAAAACGGCGTGATGGTCGGCGAGGGGTTGGAGCCGAGGCCGAGCATCGAGGCGACGGGCATCGGCGACAGCATGTGGGCGATGTCGAACTGGCGGAAGGCGAGGCGGTCGCGGACATTGGCCCAGGAAACGTCCTTGACCAGATCGAGCGTCAGTCCTTCCTTCGCGGCAAAGCCGAATTCGGCGGCGGCGATCAGCACGGATGCATCCACCAGCGGAATAAAGCCGGCTCGCAGGACTTTGGGCCCTTCACCGTCGGCGCGGGCAGGGGCGCCGAGATTGCTTCCGGATCGGTCGGTCTTGGTCATCATGTTCACTCCGGCTTTCTCCCGGACATTTCGGTACTCGACATCATCACATCAACAAGCCCGCGGCAGTCACAACGCTCTGGGCGATATCCGATATCTTCTTCTTTTCGTTCATCGCCGTCTGGCGCAGCAGAGCGAAGGCATCCTCTTCGGAAAGGCCGCGCATCTTCATGAGGATACCCTTGGCGCGTTCGATCACCTTGCGTTCCTCGAGCGCCGACTTCGCCTCCGCGAGTTCCCGCTGAAGCCGGCTGAAGGCGTTGAAGCGGCTGACCGCCATGTCGAGGATCGCCTTGACGCGTTCCTTCTTCAACCCGTCGACCACATAGGCCGAGACGCCCGCATCCATCGCCGCCTCGATCAGGGCCGTATCGGAACGGTCGACGAACATGGCGATCGGCCGGCTGACGGTGCGGGTGAGCTGGAACAGATGCTCCATCATGTCACGGTTGGGGTTCTCGATATCGATGACGATAACGTCCGGCTTCAACGTTTCGATGATGCGCGCGACGCCCTGGACCTCGTGAATGACCGTGACTTTGCTATGCCCAGCCTCCCGCAGCCCTTCCTCGATGATGGAAGCGCGGATGGCATTTTCATCGATAACCAGAATGGTGAGATCGGGTGCCGGCATCCTTATAGGAATGACGCAGCGCAGCAATCTTGGCAAGCCTGCTAATCCGCTAATCAAATCGTGCCATCATCCATCGCGTGGAAAGAACCGGTTAACCTTTATTTTCTACTTCCTGTGAGAATGTGCCGTTCCCGTATCTCGTCTGGTTGTCATGCAGTTCTCACGCAATAATCATCCCCAGAGTTCTGACCTCCCTAACGCCGAAGACGATGCCGTCGACGCGGCGCAGCAGCCTCGTCCCGCGCAGAGCCTTGCGGATTTCAATCAACCGGTTCTGGAGCAGGCGCCTTGGCAGGCGGCTTTCCGACTGGCGCCGAATGTGCGGTTCACCCGCACGCCCGAAAGTGTGCTCACCCGCAAGGCGAATGCCGGACAGGCTCCCGAAGGGCCGGTCAATATGCCTGTTGCCGAAGAGATCGAAGTGATTCCGTCCGAAGTGTTCCTGACAGCTGCCACTCATGATTCGCCGGTAACCTATCAGCCGTCCGCCGCCCCCCTCGAACAGATCGCAGGCCTGCAGCAGCTTGCCGCGACGATGCGTTATCACGTGCCGGAAACGCATTCGGTGATCGTAACGCGGCCCGAACCGGTTCAGAAGGCGACACCTCTCGTGGCGCCGCGCCAGGACATCGCGATCTCCGATTTCGCCTTCTGGGACGCGATGCCGTTCGAGCTCGAAGGGCCAAATGTCGTTGAGGACGAAGCCCGACCGGTCGAATCGCAGGTGTTGCCGATCGTCGTGGCGCAACCCGGCGCCCCGGTCACGGATCTCTATCGCGAAGTGCCGCGCAGGACGGCAGCCAGGACCGTGGTCGTCGCGCCGTCTCCGAGACCGGAGCCGGTCAAGGCACCCGAACCGGTTCAGGCCGCTCCGCAACGCGTGGCGAAAACCAAGACACCGGTCGTCGTCGCACCCGTGCCTGCCCCTGTCGCGCAGCAGGTACCCGTACCCGCGCCGGTCATGGCCGCGGAGCCTGTTGCCCTGCAACCGGCTCCCGTCCAACCCGAAATCGCACGTCCGCGGACCGTGCGGCCGGCGGAAGCGGAATACGAATTCCCGCCGATCTCACTGCTCCAGGAACCGCAGGGCGAGCGTGGCCAGGCCATGCAGCCGGATGCGCTGCAGCAGAGCGCCGGCCTGCTCGAAAGCATCCTCGAGGATTTCGGCATCCGCGGTGAGATCATCGATGTGCGGCCGGGTCCGGTCGTGACGCTTTACGAATTCGAGCCGGCGCCCGGCGTCAAATCCTCCCGTGTCATCGGCCTTGCGGACGATATCGCCCGGTCGATGTCGGCGCTGTCGGCCCGCGTCGCCGTAGTACCCGGCCGCAACGTCATCGGCATCGAACTGCCGAACGCGACGCGCGAAACCGTCTATTTTCGCGAACTGATCGAGTGCGAGGACTATTGGGAGACCAAGCACAGGCTGGCGCTCTGCCTCGGCAAGACGATCGGCGGCGAACCTGTTATCGCCGAGCTCGCCAAGATGCCGCATCTGCTTGTCGCCGGCACCACCGGCTCGGGCAAATCGGTCGCCATCAATACGATGATCCTGTCGCTTCTCTACCGGCTTCGGCCGGAGGAGTGCCGGCTGATCATGATCGATCCGAAGATGCTGGAGCTTTCCGTCTATGACGGCATCCCGCACCTGCTGACTCCTGTCGTGACCGATCCCAAGAAGGCCGTCCTGGCGCTGAAATGGGCGGTCCGCGAGATGGAGGATCGCTACAAGAAGATGTCGCGCCTGGCCGTACGCAATATCGACGGCTACAATCAGCGTGCCGCAAGCGCCCGCGAAAAAGGCGAGGTCATCTCCGTCAGCGTCCAGGCGGGCTTCGACCGGCAGACGGGCGAAATCCTCTACGAAGAGCAGGAGATGGATCTCTCCCCCATGCCCTATATCGTCGTCATCGTCGACGAGATGGCCGACCTGATGATGGTCGCCGGCAAGGATATCGAAGGTGCGATCCAGCGACTGGCGCAGATGGCACGTGCCGCCGGCATCCACCTGATCATGGCGACCCAGCGTCCCTCGGTCGATGTCATCACCGGCACGATCAAGGCCAATTTCCCGACCCGCATCTCCTTCCAGGTGACGTCGAAGATCGACAGCCGCACCATTCTCGGCGAGCAGGGTGCCGAACATCTGCTCGGCCAGGGCGACATGCTGCATATGGCGGGTGGCGGGCGGATTTCCCGCGTCCACGGCCCGTTCGTCTCGGATGCCGAAGTCGAACTGGTGGTCCGCCACCTGAAGACCCAAGGCCGGCCGGATTATCTCGGCACGGTTACCGAGGATGAAGACGCCGAGGAAGACGAGGACGTTTCGAGCCAGGAAGCCGTGTTCGACAAGAGCGCGATGGGAGGAGACGACAGCGACGAACTGTACGACAAGGCCGTCAAGGTGGTCATGAAGGACCGCAAGTGCTCGACCTCCTATATCCAGCGCCGCCTCTCGGTCGGCTACAATCGCGCGGCATCGCTGGTCGAGCGCATGGAGCAGGAAGGCCTGGTCGGCCCCGCCAACCATGTCGGCAAACGAGAGATCATTGCCGGCGGACGTTCCGCCGCAGCCGAGGATTTCGGGGACTGATCGCCGGCAGCCCTTACCGCTGGCGGCAGATGAAGGGCAGGAAACTGCTCGCGGTGCCGAAATTCATCGCCGCCATGGTCAGCGCATTGGCGAGCTCGATCTCCTTGGGCGAGCGCGGGCAGACGTCCGCACCGCTCGAACAGCCATCGGCGATGAACTTTTCGTTGCCTTTGATGAACTCGGCGCTAACGCCCTCGAGCCCAATGAAATCCTTGGCCCGGTTCCAGGCGCGCTCGTAGCGGACGCATTTTTCCTTGGCCCAGGCTTCGACTTCAGCATCCTCGGCACGGGCGGGACCGAAGCTCGCCAGAGTGACGACAAGGATCAATAGAATTCTAGTCATGTGGCACCCGGATCGATGGCTCCGGCGGATTACCGGCTGCGGATATAATCGCTGAGCCGGTTCGCGGCATCCTCGACCTGCAACGGATCGCGCAGGAAACAGGCCCGCATGAAACCCTGGCCGCCTGGGCCGAAGGCGGTTCCCGGGGCAAGGCCGACACCGGTCTTGTCGACGATCCTGAAGGCTTCCTCGCGGCTGTCGGTGACGCCGTCGATCTTCAGGAAGGCATAAAGTGCGCCCGCCGGTTTCAGCGTTTCCACCCGGTTGGTGGCGATCAGCGCGTCGCAGAGGATGTCGCGGGATTTTCGCGCCCGCTCGATATTGGTGCGGACGAATTCGTCGCCCTGCTCAAGTGCGGCAATCGCGCCCTTCTGCATGAACTGGGCGACGCCCGAGGTCGAATACTGGATGAGGTTGGTCAGCGTCTGGCCGATTTCAGCGGGCGCGACCATCCAGCCGATCCGCCAGCCGGTCATGCACCAGTTCTTCGAGAAGGAATTGGCGAAGATGATCCGGTCTTCCGGCTCCATGACGTCCATGAAAGACGGCGCGCGGGCGCCTTCGAAATAATAGAGGCCGTAGATCTCGTCGGCGACGATCCACAGGCCATGCTTGCGGGCGAGTTCAAGGACGGCCTTGAGGTCGTCTTGCGTCGCGGTCCAGCCGGTCGGGTTGGAGGGCGAGTTGATGAAGAGGGCGCTGGTCTTCGGGGTGATCGCCGCCTTCAGCCGGTCGATATCGAGCGCCCAGCGACCGTCGGTAAAGTCGAGTTCGACGGTCACCGGCTTGGCTTCCGAAACACCGATGGCGTTGACGACATTCGGCCAGGCAGGAGAGAGGTAAACGATCTCGTTGCCGGCGGAGGCCACCGTCTGGATGGCGAGCACGATCGACTGCATGCCGGAGCCGGTGACATAGATGTTGTCGACCGACAGGTCCCGTCCATAGTGCCGCTGGTAATAACGTACGATCGACTCGCGGAGCGCCGGGATGCCCTGCGTCCAGGTGTAGAAGGTCTCACCGGCGAGCAGGGCTTCGCTGGCGGCGCGGGTAATGAAATCGGGCGTCGGCAGATCGCCTTCGCCGATCCAGAGTGGCATCAGGTTTTCGCGGCCTCGGGCATAGGTGACGATTTCGCCAATGCCGCTGCGGGGCGCTGCTGCGGCGCGGGCGCTGATCTCCGGTCTGATGATTGTCATGAATTGCCCTGTCGGTCCTGGCTGGTTTGTCGCAAAACTGACTTGGCCCAACCGCGCCCGCGGGTCAATATTTCCCGTGTCGGATTTTATTGTTTACTGGCTGGTGGTGCTTGCGAAACGGCCGAAAGTGCCGCGCGAAAAACACAGCGGATCGCCTTCGCGGTGGGCTGCGCGCAGCACGCGGCCGAGGATCAGCGTATGATCGCCGGCATCGTGCATCGAGGACAGCTCGCATTCGAAACGGGCGAGCGTGCCGGGTATGACCGGCACGCCTTCACGGTTCAGGTTCCAGCAAAGCTCCTCAAAGCCGAGACCGCCGCGGGTGAACCGGGCGCTGAGCAGATCCTGTTCGGCGCTGAGCACATGGATGGCGAAATGGTTCGCCGCCGTGAAGGCGCCATGACGAGACGAGCTCTTTGCCGGCGACCAGAGAACCAGCGGCGGATCGAGCGACACCGAGGTGAAGCTGTTGACCGTCATGCCGATCGGACCATCCGGCGTTGTTGCCGTCACCACAGTCACACCGGTCGTGAACGCCCCGAGCGCGTTGCGATAATGCCGCGCGGTCGACGCATCCGGAATGAAGATCTGTTCGCTGGATATGCTTGCGGTGTCGGCAGTGATCATCATGGCACCTGCTTTCCGATTGCGGCTGTGTAGAGTTCGAACCAGGTCTGACGGTCGATCGTCACCTTGGTGGCGTCCGCGCTCGTCGCGATGCGGGCGATATTGTTGGTTCCGATGATCGGAAGAATGTTTGCCGGGTGATGCAGCAGCCAGGCGAGCGCCACAGCCGACGCATCGACGCCTTGCTCTGCCGCCACCCGTTCCAGCACGGCCATCAAAGGCTGGTGTTCGGGTTTGAAAATGCCGCCGCGGGCGAGCGGTGACCAGGCCATCGGCGCGATATTGCGCTCCTGCAGATAGGCAAGATCGCCATTGGTGAATACCTCGGCAGCGAGGAGGCTGATCTCGATCTGGTTGGTGACGAGTTCGGCTTCCATGGAGGATTGCAGCAGCGAGAAGTCCCAGGGGCGGAAATTCGAGACGCCGACGGCACGCACCTTGCCGGATACGACCAGTGCATCGAGCGCCGGGCCGGTTTCGTCCGGATCCATCAACGGGTCGGGCCGGTGGATCAGCAGCAGATCGATATAGTCCGTCGCCATGTCACGTAGCGAGGCCTCGACCGAGGCGGTGATATGGGCAGCGCTCGTATCGTAGTGCTTGCCGCGGACGGCGGAGTGGCGGCCAGCCGGCGCGACGATGCCGCATTTGGTGACGATCTCGATTTTGTCGCGCAGCGAAGGCGAGGCCTTCAGCGCCCCGCCCAAAATCGCTTCCGCCGTATAGCCGCCATAGATATCGGCCTGGTCCATGGTGGTGATGCCCTGCGCCAGGCAGGCTTCGATCTTCGCCTGAACATGTTTCGGCGAGGTATCAGCATCGTCGCCGATCCGCCACATGCCATAAACGAGGCGGCTGAGCTGGAGATCGGGCGAAAGTTGAATGCGGTCTAGGTGATGAGGGGCCATCAGTGTCGTCTCCCGTTGCCGAGCGGCGTTGGGGGTGTCTCGGCCGGCACGCGGCCATAGGCATGCGGCAGCGAACAGGTCTTGAGCTCGGGCAAGACTTTCTGGCCGAAATGTTCCGCCTCGTCGAGATGCGGGTAGCCCGAAAAGATGAAGGCCCGGATGCCCATCTTTTTATACGCCTCGATTTCCGAAAGCACCTGGTCGGCGGAGCCGACAAGTGCCGCGCCGCAGCCGGAGCGAGCCCGACCGATGCCGGTCCAGAGGTGAGGTTCGACGTAGCCGAACTTGTCGGCGAGTTCGCGGGCCTTCGCCTGATGCGAAACGCCGAGCGAGGTGCTGTCATGGGCGCGGCTGCGGATCAACTGGCCGTATTCGTCGTCCAGCTTGGAGACGAGGTGTTCCGCGTATTCGCGGGCCTCCTTCTCTGTGTCGCGAACGATCATGTGGACGCGCAGGCCGTAGTCCAGCGTCCGGCCATGGGCCGAGGCGCGGGCATGGACCGCCTTCATGCGTTCGACCAACTGGTCCCTGGTTTCCGGCCACATCAGGTAGACGTCGCACTGGGCGCCGCAGAGCTCTAGCGCATCCGGCGAATAGCCGCCGAAATAGAGAAGCGGGCCGCCGTTCTGCTGGTAGGGGCGGGCGGGCTCGGTGGTGATACCCTTGAAATTGTAGACCTCGCCCTCGTGGTCGATCGTGTCGCGGGTCCAGGCCTGGCGGAGGATTTGCACGACCTCGTGGCTGCGGCGATAACGGAAGGCGCTGTCGGCGACTTCGCCGGGGAAATCGGAGCTGATGACGTTGAGCGTCAGCCGGCCCTTCAGCATGTGGTCGAGCGTGGCGACCGTGCGGGCAAGCATGATCGGCTGCATCTCACCGCAACGGATGGCAGCCAGCAGATTGATCCGGTTCGTGATTTGCGAGGCGGCTGCGGCGAAGCTCAGCGTGTCCTGGCCGACCTGGTAAGACGAAGGGCAGAGGATGTTGCGGAAACCGAGCGTCTCGGCGCGCTGGACGATGTCGGAGCAATGTTCCCAGCTGGACTTCAACGCGTCATCCGGGACGCCGAGATAGGCGTAGTCGTCTGAGCACAGAGCGGCGAACCACGATACCTCGGCGGCATCGAGATCCTGTGATGTTATGGGCACGACGGTCATCAAAATTCTCCTCGACTCCTGGGACTTGAATATCATCCGCGTTCGTGTAAATCAATAGTGTATCAATTTCGATGCGTCATTCCTCGGGGAGGGGGAGCGGCTTATGGACAGTTATCCGGGCAGCCTGCCGATCTATCTGCAAATCGCCGAACTTCTGGTTCGCGATATCGCGGCCGGCCGGCTTGTCGACGGGGAGAAGCTGGCGCCGGAGCGCGACATGGCGGTGCAGCTCGGCATTGCGGTCGGCACGCTGCGCAAGGCGCTGGCGGAACTGCAGAACCGCGGGCTGCTGGAACGGGTGCAGGGGTCCGGAAACTATGTCCGGGCGATCAGTGATCCGAAGAGCGTTTATGCGATGTTCCGGCTGGAACTGATCCAGGGCGGCGGTCTGCCGACCGCGGAATTGCTCGATGTGATGCGGCTCGACAAACCCAAGGACCTGCCGAGGTTCGGCTTTTCGCCGGAGGGCCATCGCATCCGCCGCATTCGTCGGCTGTCTGGCAAGGTGGCGGCGCTCGAGGAGATCTGGCTCGACGGTTCCTATGTGGCGGCGATCACCCCGGAAGACCTGTCGGAATCCCTCTACCTCTTCTACCGCACGCGGCTGGGTCTTTGGATCGTCAGGGCGGAAGACAAGATCGACCTCGGCACCGTGCCCGACTGGGCGCCGCCGGCCTTCGGCCAGAAGCCGGGTGCGCCGATCCCCCATGTGCTCCGGACGAGCCAGGCACAGGATGGCGCACTGGCCGAGGTTTCCCGCACATGGTTCGACCATTCCGTGGCGCGATACGTATCGCGGCTGCGGTAGACAACAATCGAGTACCGACAAGATGAAATTCGAAACGACACAAGACGGTTTTTCCATATCGCTGAATGGCCGCAGCATCCTGCGGCACAGCGCTGCCTCGCCCTGCATATTCGTCGGCCATGGGCAGGAGCGGATGGACATGTACCGCGGCAATTTCGAGGTCGAGGATTACATCGTCGAGCGCAGCGCATTGCGCCACGCGGATATCGACGGCAACACGATCAACCTTTCTGAGGCCGAGGGCCGGGCGCCGCGCCTGGAACTGACCGTCTCGGAAACGGCCGTGCATTTCCGGTCATTGGACGAAACGATCAACCGCTTCTGGATCCGAATTCATGCGGACAACGACGAGCATGTCTGGGGCGGCGGCGAGCAGATGTCCTATTTCGACATGCGCGGACGCCGCTTTCCGCTGTGGACCTCGGAGCCCGGCGTTGGTCGCGACAAGACGAGTGAGATCACCTTCAAGTCAGACCTGAAGGACAAGGCGGGCGGCGACTATTACAACACCAACTACCCGCAGCCGACCTACATTTCTTCGGCGCGCTATGCGCTGCATGTGGAGACGGCCGCCTATTCCGTCTTCGATTTCCGGCGCAAGACCTTTCACGAGATCGAAACCTGGGCGGTGCCGGAGCGGATCGAGCTGTTTGCCGCACCGAATTTCGTCGAGCTGGTCGAGGCCCTGTCGCTGCGGTTCGGGCGGCAGCCGGAACTGCCGGACTGGGTCTACAAAGGCGCGATCATTGGCCTCAAGGACGGCGTCAATTCCTTCGAGCGGCTGGAAAAGATGCGCAATGCCGGCGTGCAGGTCTCCGGTCTCTGGTGCGAGGATTGGGTCGGGCTTCGCCAGACCTCGTTCGGATCGCGGTTGTTCTGGGATTGGCAGGCGAACGATCAGCGTTATCCGGGTCTGCACGAGCGGATCGCCGAACTGAACGGCGAAGGCATCCGTTTCCTCGGTTACGTCAATCCCTATCTCTGCGTCGACGGTTCGCTGTTTCCGGAAGCGGAAGCCGCGGGTTATTTCGCCAAGGACCCGCTCGGCCGCACGGCGATCGTCGATTTCGGCGAGTTCGATTGCGGCGTCGTCGATTTCACCAACCGGCAAGCGGCCGATTGGTTCGCCGAGGAGGTCATCGGCCGCCGTATGCTGGATTTCGGGCTGACCGGCTGGATGGCCGATTTCGGCGAATACCTGCCGATCGATGTGGAACTTGCGAACGGCATCGATGCCAAGCTGATGCACAATGCCTGGCCGACTCTCTGGGCCGAAGTCAACGCCAAGGCGATCGCCAGCCGCGGCAAGACGGGCGAGGCGCTGTTCTTCATGCGGGCCGGCTTTACCGGCGTGCAGAAACATTGCCCGCTGCTGTGGGGTGGCGACCAGTCGGTGGACTTCTCGCGCCATGACGGGCTCGTCACGGTGATGTGCGCAGCCCTCTCGTCTGGCCTGCTCGGAAACGCCTATCATCATTCCGATATCGGCGGTTATACGAGCCTGTTCGGCAATGTCCGCACCCCGGAACTGCTGATGCGCTGGGCCGAGATGGCGGCCTTCACACCGGTCATGCGCAGCCACGAGGGCAACCGTCCGCGCGACAATATCCAGATCGACCAGGACCCGGAAGTGCTGGAGCATTTCGCCCGGATGACGCGGATCTACGTGCACCTGACGCCGTACCTGAAGACGCTGTCCAAGGAAGCCGCCGCCCGTGGCCTGCCGGTGCAGCGGCCGCTCTTTCTGCATTACGAGCATGACCCGAAGACCTACGCCATTCAGGATGCCTATCTTTACGGCCCGGAACTGCTGGTGGCACCGGTCTGGCATGCGGCGCAGGATGTGCGGAACGTTTATCTGCCGGAAGGGGCGAGGTGGGTGCATGTATGGAGCGGCGTCGAATATGCAGGCGGGGAAGAGGTGACGGTTGCGTCGCCGATCGGTTGTCCGCCGGTCTTTTATCGGACGGATGCGGCTTTTGCGGAGATGTTTGCGGCGTTGAGGGAAATGTGAGGCGCTGCGGTAAATTCCCAATCTCCCCCTTTGTGGGAGATGTCACCGGAGGTGACAGAGGGCGGCGGTGCAGCGAACTCAACTGCAGAAGAGTGCCCGCAGCACCCCCCTTGTAACTTCCCTTTATCCGCTTTTGGCGATTTACTGCCAGATGCGGTGGCGGATGGGAGACCGAACCTCCCTTGGGACATCAAGCCCGTGGCAGAGCCTGGGTC
>NZ_JALBGV010000119.1 GCF_023006505.1 Neorhizobium sp. SHOUNA12A | reverse complement strand
GGCGGAGGCGAGTGCCCGGCGCGGGCTTTC
This sequence comes from Neorhizobium sp. SHOUNA12A, assembly GCF_023006505.1. GTDB lineage: Bacteria > Pseudomonadota > Alphaproteobacteria > Rhizobiales > Rhizobiaceae > Neorhizobium. Next base: position 13,500 of record NZ_JALBGV010000119.1, on the reverse strand, counting down.
CGGCGAAAGCTTCCGGCCGATCTGCAGCCCGTAGGCGGTGATCACCATGAAGGTGACGCCGAGCAGCAGCCCGCCGACAAGCGCACCCGCCGTCGGCGGCAGCATGACCGAACCGAGCACCCCGATCATCTGCAGGCCGAGCGCCGTGGCATAGGTTTTGCCGAGCCCGAAGCGGTTGACCACCGGCCGCCAGAGCAGGAGTGAAACGGCCGCCGCCGAGCCGGTCAGGAACCAGGCGAGGAATTCGACGACCGGGCCGGCATTCCCCATCCGCGCGATGGTGACGAGGAAGGTCGCGGTGATCACGTAGCCGAAGCCGAACAGTCCGTAGGAGGCAGTGAGCAGCACGAGCGGCCTGCGCCATTTAAGCGGCGGTTCGACCGCCGAGCCGGTGCCGATCGCCTGTTTCGGCAGTATCCACGCGACAACGGCGAGCACGACGAGCACGATCGCCGCACCGGCGAGCCAGTTCGTCCGCCAGCCGTGCGCGCCATCGCCGACCATCGTATTGACGACGAAGACCAGCGCCGAGGAGAGCGCGATGCCAAGCCCGACGCCGCCGAAATGCAGGACGTTCACATTGTCGCGGCCGACCGCATAGGGCAGCACGATCGACGAGGTGAAGATCATCGCAAGCGCGCTCGCAAGGCCTGCCAGAAACCGGATGACGATGAAGGCGACGACGGAGTCCGTCGCGGCCATGGCGGCAAGCAGGATCGCGGTCGCCAGAAGCCCGCCGAGCGCCACATTGCGCTCGCGCCCCGCCGCCCAGCCATAGGCGGAGAGAATGGCGCCGGCGAGATAACCGGCGAAATTGCCCGCCGCGATATACCCCGCATCGGCCGCCGAAAGCGGAATGCCGGTCATCATGCCGGGCAGGATCGGCGTGTAGAAGAAACGCCCGAAACCCATCGCCGCCGCCATGGCGATGGCGCCGGCAAAGCCGATCAACAGGGGGCGGTGCGAATAACTCGTATTGATCTGCAGCATGGCACGGTTATCGCAGCCGCGCCCGGTCGCGGCAAATAAGGAATTTTCATTGCAGCGATGCACCGGAATGATGGATCGGTACACAAGCGATCGTGCATGTGCCGCGACGATTTGGTGCAGTGCATGACCGAAACCGTCTTGCTGCTGACATGAAAGCAAGCCAATCTCTGAGCCATCGCCATCGGGGCGCGGAGGCATGCGCATGGAACATGACCTGACCCTATCCGAAGTGCTCGTCGATCCGTTGATCGCCCAGCTTCGCCAGGCCGACGCTGTCGGTTACGCCGCTTTCGCGCAATTGCTGCAGAGTGCGTCCCGCGTCTATGCGCGCCAGATGCTGGGAAACCTTCAGACGGAGCGCACCGACGCCTTCTATCGTCGCGTCGATGCCGTGTCGGGCGCCAACAAGCACAACTGACCGACCTGCCGTGACGGCAGAAGTCTTCCCTCAATCTGCAAGCGTCAGGATCAGCGGTCCGTTACGGGTCGCGACGATCGTATGCTCATATTGCACGGTGGGTGCCCTGGGGTCGCTGTAGAGCGTCCAGGGATCGCCATTGCTGCCGTCCTCGGCCCAGTTGGCGCCGAGTGACAGGAACGGCTCGATGGTAAACACCAGCCCGTCTTCCATCGAGCGCGTCTCGTGGCGATCCGGCCAGGTGGGGATTTCCTTCGGCTCGTCATGCAGCGTCAGGCCGATGCCGTGGCTCGAAAGATTGGTGATCAGCGTATAGCGATTCTTCTTGGCGAAGTTTCCGATTGCATTGCCGATACCGGAAAGCGGCTTGCCGGCCTTGACCTGCTGCAGCCCTGTCCAGAGCGCCCGGCGGCCGTCGCGGCAGAGTTTTTCGATCTCGCGCTTCACCGGCGGCACGGCGTAGGAGGAGCCCGTATCGCCGAAAAAACCGTCCTTGACCGCCGACACGTCGATATTGACGAGGTCGCCCGCCTGGATCACCCGGTCGCCCGGAATACCGTGGGCGACTTCCTCGTTGACGCTGATGCAGGTGGCGCCCGGAAACTGGTAGCAGGTCTCCGGCGCCGATTGTGCACCATTGTCCTCCAGGAACTTGCGGCCGATCGCGTCGAGTTCGCGGGTAGTGATCCCCGGTTCCAGTGCCTTCGCCATGGTCTCCATCGCCTGCGCGCAAAGCCTGCCGATATCCTTCAGCTTGGCCAGTTCGTCTTCGGTGGAGATAACCATGGTCTGCCTAACATCCTAACGTGTTCAAACTCGATCAGGCGGCCGGTTTCGCGCCATCGGCCGAGCCCGTCAATTCTTTTCTGACGACCCCAGTTCTTTTCTGACCAGCGGCGCGACTTTCGTGCCGTAGAGCTCGATGCCGCGCATCACCTGGGCGTGCGGCATCGGACCGATCGCCATCTGCAGCAGGAACCGGTCCATGCCGAACACCTTGTGGGCGGCGATGATCTTTTCGGCCACCAGTTCCGGCTCGCCGAGGAAGAGATTGCCGAGCGCCGAGCGCGCCTCGTCGAAATGCGCGCGGTTGGTCGGCCCCCAGCCGCGCTCGCGGCCGATGCGGTTCATCACCTCCGCCTGCGGACCGTAGAACTGGTCGGCAGCGGCCTCGGTCGTATCGGCGATAAAACCATGCACGTTGATGCTGGTCTTCAGCTTGGCCGGATCCTGGCCGGCGCGGCGGGCAGCCTCCCGGTAGAGGTTGAAGAAGGGTGCGAAGCGCGGATACTCGCCGCCGATGATGGCAACCGCAAGCGGCAGGCCCATGGCCCCTGCCCGCGCCACCGATTGCGGCGTGCCGCCGACGGCGATCCAGATCGGCAATTCCTTCTGCAGCGGGCGCGGGTAGACGCCGCGGCCGTTGATCGGCGCGCGCTTCTCCCCCTGCCAGGTGACGATCTCCTGATCGCGGATGGCGAGCAGCAGGTCGAGCTTTTCGGAAAACAGCTCGTCATAGTCGCCGAGGTCGTAGCCGAATAGCGGATAGGATTCGATGAACGAGCCGCGGCCCGCCATGATCTCCGCCCGGCCATTCGAAATCAGATCGACGGTCGAAAACTGCTGGAAGACCCGCACCGGATCGTCGGACGAGAGCACCGAGACGGCGCTGGTCAGCCGGATATTCTTGGTGATCGCGGCTGCCGCGGCAAGCACGGTCGAGGGCGACGAGACAACATAGTCCGGGCGGTGATGTTCGCCGAGCCCGAACACATCGAGCCCCACCTGGTCGGCAAGTGCGATCTCCTCCAGCAGATCCTTGATCCGCCTTGCGCCTTCCGCGCCCTTGTCCAGTGCTGCGGCATCGACATCGCCAAAAGTATGAAGTCCGAGTTCCATCTTGAAGAAATCCATTCGTTGATGCCCGTCAGATAGTTATCGGGCACCTTCAGCGCAAATGCTATTCTTTCGAAGGCATCGTTCGATGGAATGGATAGGCGCGCGGCCGACCGGCAGCACCTGTGCCATAATTTGACAACTCGCACGGGACTGTAAGATTTCGGACACAAATATCGGTTTAGCACCTAAGGGAATGGTAATCGATCGGGCATAGACTCCCCGGCCAGCAGAGACAATAGTTTAGGTAAATCGAATGAATGACGGCACCGGAAATCGGCCGGACTCGGACGTTCCGAACCTGCAATCGTCGAATGACATCCTTATCGTCGAGGATTCCGCCGCCCTTTCGGCATTGCTGCGACAACGACTCGAGCGGGAGACTGCCGGCAGGACCTTTTGCTGTGCGAGCCTGGCTCAAGCTCGTATGCTGCTGGAGGGGCAGAAGTTCACCCTGGCCCTGACCGGCCTCAACCTGCCCGATGCGCCAAACGGCGAGATCCTTGCCCTGCTGGCCGAATACGCGGTTCCGACAATCGTCTTCACGGCAACCTCCGAGACTGAGACCACCATCCGCTACACCGAGCGGAAGATCATCGACTACATCGTCAAGAGCGACAACACGACGGTCGATACGGTCGTCAGAACCGTGAACCGCATCCTGACCAACAACGCCTTCTCCGTTCTCGTCGTCGATGACGCGAGATGGGCCCGTTCCGGTCTGGTCGAGATCATGCAGCGGCAGAATTTTCGTGTCCTCGAAGCGCACTCCGGCAAGCAGGCTCTGGATATCCTTGCCGACAATCCGTCGATCGAACTGGTGATCACCGACTACCACATGCCCGACATGGACGGACACGAGCTGACACAGCGCATTCGCGTTACCCGGCCTTCGGACGAGCTGCGCATTATCGGGGTTTCGTCTTCGACCGACCGCGGCCTTTCCGCAAGCTTCCTGAAAGCCGGAGCGTCGGATTTCATCTACCGTCCCTTCGTCCCGGAAGAGCTGCAATGCCGCATCGACAACAATGTCGAAACGCTGACCCAGCTGAAGCGGCTGCGTTATCTGGCGGAACGAGACCATCTGACGGGTCTCGCAAACCGCCGCTTCTTCTTCGAAAAGAACCCGCCCCTGGAGCCTGCACCGCCAAACGACGCGGTTGCCATCCTCGACATCGACCATTTCAAGTCGGTCAACGACACCTACGGCCACGAGGCCGGCGACCAAGTGCTGAAGCGTCTTGCCAGCACCCTCAGGGAGATGACCATCGACAAGCGATATCTCGCCGCCCGCCTCGGCGGCGAAGAGTTCGCAATCTACATGAAGGATACAAATGCCTTCCAGGCTCATTCCTTCTGCGAACAGATCCGCACCCGCGTCCAGACCACCAGTATCCCGCTGCAGGACAAGGACATATCAGTGACGATCTCCATCGGCGTCATGGAAATGGAGGAGCGCGAGACCTTCGGCAACCAGCTCAACGCCGCCGATCAGCTTCTCTACATGGCAAAAAAGAACGGCCGCAACCGCGTCTATTCGAGCCTGACGATACCGGAAGCGCTGATCCCCCAGGCGCAGGAACCGGAGGAGCCCCGTACCCGAGTGACCCGGCGCCCCGGCACCCGGTGATTTGCCAAACGAAGTTCGAATCCGTTTTCAAAGACTTACGGCAGCCTTCTGAATCAATCCCGAAAGCGCCTTGAGGTTGGCGAAGCCGCCGAGCCTCACCCGGGCGGCAACTCGTGCTTCAGAACGTCTTGGCGATCTCTTCGAGCTGTCTGGCAACGATGCCCCAGCCTTCCTCGAAGCCCATCTGCTGATGAGCATTCTTGTCTTCCTCGGTCCAGTGATAGGCCGTCGCGATATATTTCGTGCGGCCGTTGCCGAGGTCCTCGAATTCGATGACTGCAGTCATGAACGGCTTTTCCGACGGCACCCAGGCGCTGGTATAGGCGTCGGTGAAGACCAGTTTCTTGTTCGGCACCACTTCCAGATAGATCCCATAATTGGGGATCTTCTCGCCGTTCGGCCCTTCCATCAGGATGAAGCTCGATCCGCCGGCACGGACGTCCATCCGGGCTTCGGTCACCTTCCAGGGCTGCGGACAGAACCATTCGCCCATGCGTTCCGGCGTGGTCCAGGCCTTGTAGAGCTTGTCAGCCGGCACGTTCATTTCGCGGACGATCTGCAGGGCGTGCTTGGCGGTATTCTCGGTCATCGTCGGTCTCCCTCGAGTTTCACAAAACATCTCATCCGATGTTGAACCTAGGACGTGTGACGAGAACGATATCCGACAAGTGTCATGGAATTTTTTTAGGGTCTGCGGCAAACATGTTCGGGAATGGGATGGCAGACACCGGGAGGGGAACCGTGACCCAGTTCAGATTCGAGGCAGAGGTGATCCACTGGCGCGGCCCGTCCCCTTTCTTCTTCGCGCCGCTCCCGCTGAACCATGCGGAGGAGATCAGGCGGCTATCGAAGCTCGTGAGTTACGGCTGGGGCGTGATCCCGGTCGACGCCACCGTAGTCGGCGTCTCGTTCTACACGTCGCTCTTCCCTAAGGACGAGACCTATCTCCTGCCATTGAAGGACGCGGTGCGGAAAAAGACCGGAATTACCGCAGGCGACACGATTGCCGTGGAGATGACGTTACGGCAGCCGAGGCGGTAGCGGGGGCATTGTATCTGCGGTTGCCCCTCACCCTAACCCTCTCCCCGTAAAAACGGGGAGAGGGGACTTGCCCCATTCGTCGCCGATGATCGAGGCAGGCCGGCGCGTCTTGCGTCCTTCTCCCCGCGCGCGGGGAGAAGGTGGCGGCAGCCGGATGAGGGGCAGCCCTGCCTGCGATTGCCCTCCCTACTCCACCAGTGGCGTCACCGCGCCGAGCTTGTCGATCTGCTGGCGGATATGGGCGCATTCGGCGGCGGAATTGGCAAGCGCGATCGCCCGGTCGAAGGCCTCGCGGGCTTCGGGTTTGCGGCCGGCCTGCATCATCAGTCCGCCCTTGACCCCGTGAAAATAGAAATAGCCGTCGAGCTTGTCGGCAAGCGGCGCGATCATGTCGAGCGCCGCCTCCGGCCCTTCGAGCTTCGAGACCGCGACGGCCTTGTTGAGCGTCACCACCGGCGACGGCTGGATGCGCTCCAGCAGGCCGTAAAGCATGGTGATCTCCTTCCAATCGGTGTCCTTCGGCGTCGGCGCGCGCGCATGCAGCGCCGAGATCGCCGCCTGGACCTGATAGGGGCCGGGCTTGCGGTGGCGGATCGCCTTGTCGAGCAGCGCCAAGGCCTCGTTGATCAGCTTGCTGTCCCAGCGGCTGCGGTCCTGGTCCTCGAGCAGCACGATCTGGCCATCCTTGTCGATGCGCGTTCTGGCGCGCGAATGCTGCAGCAGCATCAGCGCCAGCAGCCCCATGATCTCCGGTTCGGCCGGGAAGATCCGCAGCAGCAGCCGGGCAAGCCGGATTGCCTCATCGCAGAATGCGGCGCTGTCAGGATTGGTGATGCCGGCGGAATATCCCTCGTTGAAGACGAGATAGATCATCGACGAGACGATGCCGAGCCGCTCCGCCCGTTCCAAAGGCCCCGGCGTCTCGAACGGCACGCCGGCCTTGGCGACGCGCGCCTTGGCGCGAGTGATACGCTGCTCCATGGCGCTGTCGCCGACGAGGAAGGCGCGGGCGATCTGGGCGACGCTGAGGCCGGAAACGATCCTGAGCGCCAGCGCGATCTGCTGGGTCGCCGGAAGGTCCGGATGGCAGCAGATGAACATCAGCCGCAGGATATCGTCGCGGTAATGGGAATTGTCGAGCCGGTCGGCCATGTCGCCCTCGGCATCGGACAGATCGGAGAAGGCTTCCTCCTCCGGCAATGGATCGTTCTTGGAGCGCTTGCGGACCACGTCGATGCCGCTGTTGCGGCCAACGAAGATCAGCCAGGCGGCCGGATCGCGCGGCGGCCCCTTGTCCGGCCAGGTCTTGATGGCGCGCAGGCACGCCTCCTGGAAGGCCTCTTCCGCGATGTCGAGATCGCGGAAGTAGCGAAGGAGCGCGCCGAGCGCCTGCGGCCGGGCGGCCGTCAGGGCAAGATCGATCCAGGCAATATCTGTCATGTCTTGGTCTCGCTATTTTTGATTTCGCCGGGATGGAAGACGTAGAAGGGCCGGATTTCGTAGGAACTGGATCCGGGATTGACGACCGAAAGCGCCTTCGAAAAGGCGACCGCCTCTTCCAGCGTCTCGACATCAAGCGTGTAGAAACCGAGCAGCACTTCCTTGGTTTCCGCAAACGGCCCGTCGAGCACCAGCGGTTCTTCCTTGCCTTTTCGCACGGTCGTCGCAGCGGTCGTCGGCATCAGCCGTCCGACCGGGCCGAGCTTGCCGGCCTGCGCGTAAGGCGCCTGCACCTCGATGAGCCTCGCCATGACGGCATCCTCTTCCTCCTTGGACCAGGCGAAGACGGTTTCCTCATGGGCGTAGCAAAGGATGGCGTAAAGCATGCGTAGCTCCTTCTCTCAATGAAGACGAAGGATTAGCGCGGCTGCCGACAGGGTGCAGCAATTTTTTGATGGATCAGGGCCGACCGGTCGGACTGGTACCGAAAGTCTCGCGGAAACGGCGGGAGAAATGCGACCGCGAGGCATAACCGGCCGCCTCCGCCGCAGCGATGCTGGAGGCGCCTGAGGATATGGCGTTCTGGCCCGCCTTCAGCCGCTCCCGCCGCAGGATGGTCCGGAACGAGGCACCCTCCAGCGAAAGGCGACGCCGCAGCGTTGAGGCCCCGATGCCGATCTGTTCGGCGACCTCGGTTATGCTCCACTGTTCGGAAGGGGCAGTGGCGATAAGCCAGGCGATCTCGTCCGAAAGGCTCTGGCGGAACAGCAGCCGCGCTTCCGGCAACGGGCGGAGCAATGCCAGCACCTCGGCCATCCGCAGCCGTTTGATCGTTTCGCCGATAGCCCCGTCGGCAATCGTGGTGGCCGCATGACAGAGCGCCTCCACCAGACCCTCGCTGAGCGGCACGCCGAAATTGCCGAGTTCGCCGCCCTTCAGCCGCTCCGCCGTCGAGAGCGGCGGTATCCCTTCCGGCAGCGACGGAACGTCGAGGCGCAGTGCGACGTAGAATCCGTTCGTCTCGTCGGGAATGTTGACGACATCCATCGGCACCTTGCGCGGCAGGACGAAAACGGAGCCCGGGGAAAAGGCATGCGTCCGGTCGCCGAACCAGATTTCCTTCTGCCCGTAGAGCACGATGCCGATCATCGGATCTTCGAGCTCCAGCGCCTTCACCTTCTCCCGGTCGAAACAGCAATAGATGAACAGCTGCTCCGTATAAGCGTTCATGCCGGGCTTGAGACGCCCCGCCACCATCGGGCGCAGACGGTCGAGCAGGCGGCGGGAAAGATCGGGAAGACGCTGGGTGACGATCAGGTTCATCGCCGCAGTATAGCGCAGGACCGACGATGAAAAACACTTCAGGTGAGCGTTTCGGGCTCAAGCGGTTAAAAATCCGGCCCTGACGGGATGTCGAAAGCAGGCAGAAGGCGTGGCTTCAACGCAGGAGACTTTTGATGAAGACCTTAGCCACTCTATCCACCCTTGGCGCTTCCGTTCTGGCCGCGGGCGTCGCCCTCTTCACCCTGTCGGGCTCCGCTCGCGCCGCAGCCGATCTCGAACTGTGGCGGCTCGATTGCGGCTCGATCGTGGTCAAGGACCTGTCGAGCTTTTCCGATACGTTCGCCTATAAAGGCGAAAGCCGCACCCTGACCGACAGCTGCTATGTGATCCGCCACGGCGCCGATTACCTGCTCTGGGATACCGGCCTGCCGGCGGCCCTGATCGGCAAGGCGCCGGACCTCACCCAGCCGCTCGCGCCATCGCTTTCCGTCGACATCCCGACCCAGCTCGCAAAGATCGGTATCAAGCCGGACCAGATCGGCATCGTCGGCATCAGCCACAACCACTTCGACCATCTCGGCCAGGCCTCGACCTTTGCGAAGGCGACGCTGATGATCGGCGCCGGCGACTGGGAAAGCCTGCACGAAAATCCCCTGCCCTTCGGGGTCATGCCGGCGCTCGTCCAGCCCTGGATGGACGGCAAGGCAAAGATCGACCCGGTGTCGGGCGATCGCGACGTGTTCGGCGACGGTTCCGTCACGATGCTCGCCATGCCTGGCCACACCAAGGGCGAGACGGCGCTGCTCGTCAAACTGCCGCAGAGCGGACCGGTCCTGCTCTCCGGTGACGTCGTGCATTTCGAAGAGCAGATCGGAAACAACGGCGTGCCGCCCTTCAACATCGACCGGGCCGAAAGCCTCGCCTCGATGGAGCGCATGAACCGGATCGCCAAGCAGCTGAACGCAAAGCTGGTCGTCCAGCACGACGCAGACGATATCGGCAAGCTGCCAGCTTTCCCGGCCAGCGCCCGCTGACTTCGATGAGATCGCCACTGGCGCATCGCGCGCCGGTGGCTATATTCCGCGGGAACAAAAACTCTGCCTCCCAAGGAACCCCGATATGGCCGACCTTTCCGCCTTCCCGATCACCTCCAGATGGCCCGCTCAGAACCCGGACGTTCTGCAGCTCTATTCGACGCCGACGCCGAACGGCGTGAAGGTTTCGATCATGCTGGAAGAAATCGGCCTGCCCTACGAGCCGCATTTCATCAATATCGGCGCGAATGAGACCTGGGGGCCGGAATACCTATCTCTCAACCCGAACGGAAAGATCCCGGCGATCCTCGATCCGCACGGCCCCGGGGATAAGCCGCTGGCGCTGTTCGAGAGTGGCGCGATCCTCCTCTACCTGGCGGAAAAGACCGGCAAGCTGATGTCCCCGGATCCGGCCCGTCGCTACGAGACCATCGAGTGGGTGATGTTCCAGATGGCTGGCGTCGGGCCGATGTTCGGCCAGCTCGGCTTCTTCCACAAGTTTGCCGGCAAGGACATCGAGGACAAGCGCCCGCGCGACCGCTACGCCAAGGAATCGCACCGCATCATCCGCGTCATCGAAACCCGGCTCGAGGGCCGCGATTGGGTGATGGGCGACGAATATTCGATCGCCGACATCGCCATGCTCGGCTGGGTGCGCAACCTGATCGGCTTCTACGGCGCCGGCGAATTCGTCGAATACGACCAGCTGAAGCGCGTGCCGGAATGGCTGGAACGCGCGCTGGCAAGACCTGCCGTCCAGCGGGGCCTGGATATCCCGAAACGCCCTTGAGAGGATGGGCTTCTAGCTGTGGAAAGCGCCAGAAAGCCCGTTGAAAAGCCGCTGGAATCGGAGTTGTATCCAACAAGCAAATCCAACCGGAAGTGAGGCATCACGTGAACAAAAAATCACCTGGCGGCAACCCACCCAAACCCGCGAATACTCCCATACCAGCAGGGCCCAAACCGCTGGGGCAAACAAGAGGACACGGCAATCAACCGCCGCCGCCAAGCGGAGGTGGCAAGAAAAAATGAGCTGCCCTTCGGAGCCAGACTGTTCAGAGTTGGCTTTCCAAATAAGGCACAAGGCGCTGAGGAATGCATTTTACCATACAGCTCGAAGAGGATGGCTCGATGGTTGGAGTCGCTTTTTCAATTTTCTGACTATTCTAGGCGGTTCGAGCGCTGCAACGACTCTGATAAACAGCCATGTGAACCTGATTGCACTTGTGGGCCTGGCCATCGCGGTCGTAGGCGCCATTCAGCTAGTTTTCGATTTTACGGGGCGAGCTCGCGCTCACGAGATACTTCAGAGGCGATACTATCAGCTATTAGCGGAGGTAGAAGCGGAGACCGAATTTACCGCACAAAGGTGCGCCCAATGGAATGCGGAGATATCTCGAATCGCAGCCGATGAGCCGCCAACTTTGCGAGCGTTGGACGCCATTGCTGATAATCAAGCCACAGCTTCTTTAGTAGGGGCGAAAAGACCTCGCCTAAAGGTAAACTCCTGGGAATCCATTACGAAGCAAGTTTTTGCTCACAACGGTAGCCGTTTTGATGAAAACGAAAACTGGCGATCAGCACCAATTTGAAAGATTTTGCAAACACTAGCTCAGATAGAATGTCATGCCGAAACCCACTCTCCCCATGGAAGGTTCATGCCGCTGCGGACAAGTGCGGCTAAAAATCAGCGCACCGCCGATCCTGACCATGGCCTGCCATTGCACCGGCTGCCAGAAGATGAGCGCCAGCGCCTTCTCGCTCTCCGCCGCGATCCCGTCTGAAGGGTTCGAGGTGACGCAAGGTGCGCCGGTGATCGGCGGCCTGCATGGCGACGACGCCCACCACTATCACTGCCCGCATTGCAAGAGCTGGATGTTTACGAGGCCGGTCGGCATGGACTGGTTCGTCAACCTCCGCCCGACCATGCTCGACGACCCGCAATGGTTCGTGCCCTTCATCGAGACCTATACGTCCGAAAAGCTGCCCTGGGCGACGACACCGGCCGTGCATTCCTACGAAACCTTCCCGCCGATGGAGGACTATGAGGGCCTGGTGAAGGAATTTGCGGGACGGGTTTGAAGTTCGAAATCGCTTGTAAAAATCCCTGACTGCTTTCATCATTGGAGGGAAGGAGCTGTCGATGGACATCCATGTTTCGCTGACGGACGATCTGGCCGAGTTTGTCAAATCCAAGGTCGAATCGGGACACTATCGCTCTTCGAGCGAAGTCGTCGAGGAGGCCTTGCGCCTGCTGGAGGAACAGGACCACGCAGCCGATAATCTGACGCGCCTGAAAATAGCGTGGAGCGAAGGTGTCGAGAGCGGCGATTATCGCCCTCTGGATTTGAAAGCGATCAAGGCCGAAGGCCGCAGCAGACGTGCGGGCAAGCCTTGATCCATGGCCAAGATGGTCGTTTATTCCAGCCGGGCTCGTGACGACATGTTGGACATCTGGTCCTGGATCGCCGACAAAAGCGGAGTGGCCATGGCCGATGCGGTTGCCGAGCGCCTGGAGGCCCGCATATCGCGATTATCGGATCATCCCGAGATGGGACCGGGGCGGCCCGATATTGCGCAATCCGCCCGCATGCTTCTGGTGGAAAGGTGGCTCGCCCTCTACGCGATCGCCGACGACACGGTTCGCGTTGTCCGCATCGTCGATGGTGCCGCCGATCTTCGGCGGGTCAAATGGGACACCTAACTCCATCCGGCGAAACTGCGTAAAAAAATCGCCGCCCCATGTCGGCGTCTCCTCCTCTCGTTCGTCCTTGGATCGTCCGGCATGGACGAGAACGACCCGAACAGGAGGGAAAATCATGGATACGAGTGCTCAGACGAACGACAAGCAGGTGGCATCGCCCGTCCGCGGCGGCGTGGTCGCCTATCTTCAGCTCGACGGCGCGATGAAGGCTGCCGAATATTACAAAAAGGCCCTCGGCGCCGAGATCGAATCCTTTCATCCGGTGGATGATCAGGGCCGCACGATGCACGTCCATCTCTATATCAACGGCAGTTCGGTGATGCTCGGCGATCCCTATCCGGATTACGGCCACCCGCTCGAAAAGCCGCAGGCCTTCACCATGATGCTGCCGGTCGACGACATCGATTTCTGGTGGAAACGCGCCGTCGATGCCGGCATGACGGTGGAGACCGAGCTGCAGGTGATGTTCTGGGGCGACCGCTACGGCCAGGTTCGAGATCCCTTCGGCGTCGCCTGGGCGATGAACGCGCCGGTCAAGGGCTGAGATCCGTCGGGGAAGCAACGCGCCGCCGGTGATCCGGCGGCGGGTTCTATCCGTTTATCGCACCACGAAACAGCTGATAGCTTTGGCCTGCAGGACCGAGCAGGCGCGCGTGGCGGCATCGCCGTCGGCAAAACCGACGAAGCGAGCGCGGAAGATTTCCTTGCCGCTATCGGCATAACTTTCGACGCTCGGCGCGACGCGGCCATACCCTTGGGCGAGCAGCGGCATTGCCTTTTCCAGCAGCGCGGATGCCTGGTCGCGGCTGGCGGCGGCGGCGATCTGGATGCGCCAGAGCGACCCAACCGGCTGCTGTGGCGTCATCGTCTGAGACGACGCCATCCGGGATGGGGCCGTCGGGACTGGCGCGGTCTGGACTGGCGTGGTCTGGGGAACGGCGTTCGGAGGCGCGGCATAGAGATTGGCGAGCGCCGTCTTGGGCGCAACGCCAAGCGCGATCTCCTTGCGCGGCGAAGGCGTCGCGAAGGCGAGCGGCGCGGTGTCTTCGGTCGGCCGCTTCTG
>NZ_JALBGV010000118.1 GCF_023006505.1 Neorhizobium sp. SHOUNA12A | reverse complement strand
GTTCAACTTCTCCAAAGCCTCCGCTGCCTGACAGACCCGGATATCGCTTCGCGAAAGGGGCTGGTTCAGAGATACCGCCTACGTCAATGTGCATGGAAAATCGCGCTTACACATATTCTGTTGCCGATGCCTGAAAATCGAGGCCCCCAATCCGGTCGGAGCCTGACTGGAGCAGGAAGGTAAGCTCGCCGAGCTCCGGCATGCCGACGGCGTCGGGCGTCTTGCCCGTCAGCCTATTGATGATCACGCGGCGGCCCCAAGCATCGGGCGAGGCATCGCGAATACAGCTCGCCATCGGCAATCCGTTGATGGGCGTGATTACGCCCTCCCGAAGGGGAAGTTCAGGATCATAGATCGGAATGGCGCTCTTTCAGCTCCGGTAGCTGGCATCGTAGGCAAAGAGCAGGCGCTCGCGATCCTGCACGAGGCGCCCTGCCACAACCGGTTCAGTTGCCTCGGGGAGCCAAATCCAGACAAAGGCGTCTGTGGCGTTCGCCCTAGAAATCATCATCAACCTCCTTCACGGCGTGGCGGACGCTCTTGGGAAGCAGCGTCAGCTTTTCGTCTAGGCGGAAATTGTAAACCTGCAACATGCGCTCGTCAGATTCGAACAGACGCAGGCCGACGAGTGAGACGACCTCGAAGACGGTACCGATCTCGGGGCCCGGCGCGCCTTTTTCGATACTCGAAAGGGTTGTCCGACTGATACCGGCCCGGTCGGCCAATTCCTGCGCCGTCAGGCCGCGCTCGGCCCGGCCGATGCGGATCAGCTTTCCAAGCATGGTGAGGGCTTGGCGCGTCACTCGCGAATAGCTTCTCTTGCGGGGCAAGGTTTGTTACTTTGTCCATTTAAATGGACACAATAGGTACTCATGTCCATAATTCCAGGCACTGTGCCGCGAGTAAAGGACCAAGTCTAGTTTTGTTCATTAGATTGGTCATAAAGCCTCTTTGTGGTCGTAATTTTAAACGAGCTGAGCCGAGGTTGCCGAAATCCCGTTTTCCGGCGCTGATTTCTCCAATACGTCGATCTTCCAGGCCGACGACTGCGGTTATTTCGGCGATCCGGCAAAGGCTACCATGGAAAATGGCGCCTTGATCCTCGAAGCGACGGTTAGGGGACTGGCAGCTTTTTTGGAAGCATTCGCTCGTACACCGTTGTGGCTGGGAATCGCTTGTGACGCCGCCTCGCCGAGACTTACGCGTGAGATCTCAAATGCAAAACAAGCAAGCTGACCTCGCCGAATGCTAGCCGCTATCGTAGCGCAGAACGGCGACTACGGAAATGCAAGTCTTGTAGGCGATAGGACTAATGGATTCAGCATGTTAGCTCCTCTCTGAGGAAAAAACAGCGGCTTGTGTCGTTTAAAGCGACGGCATTTTAGAACCGGCTTGCGCGGCATACTAAGCGGGTTTTTAGGCTTCGTGGGGTGTGACGGGCTCAGCCGACTGCAGGAACGTCGACCTGTGGTCCTATGTATGCAAAAACATCTCCAGCATATAGAGCTCCCTGGCGTTTGTCATTCAATTGCATTACATAGTGCCTAGCAGAGGAACCCACTTATGGCCGCAAATGCTCTCGTTCAAACCCGCATCGATGCCGAGGTCCGGGATCGGGCGTCCGCCGTGCTCGAAAGCATGGGGCTGACGGTGTCTGATGCCGTGCGGATCCTGCTGACTCGAACTGCCAACGAAGGCTCTCTGCCGCTTGAGCTGGTGACCAGCAGCGAGGGACATGATGCCTGGTTCCGGTCGAAGGTGTTCGAGGCGTTGAGCGACACGCGGCCGGACATCCCGGACAATGAGGCCGAGGCGCATTTCGCGGAGCGTCGAGCAGCGGCCCGGCGCAGAGCACGCGACCTGAAAAGGTGAAGCTCGTCTGGTCCGCCTTCGCGCTCTCTCATCGCGACGATATATTCACGCATATTGAGGCCGATAATCCTGTCGCCGCGATCACGGTTGATGAACGGATCGTGGCTGCGGCCCGTCGACTTCAGGACTTCCCGGAAAGCGGTCGTCCCGGCCGGATTGGGGGACACGCGAACTGGCGTTCCGGTACGCCTTATGTCGCCGCTTATACAGTGACAGAGACTACAGTCCGCGTGCTGCGTGTTCTCCATGGGGCGCAGCAATGGACGGATGCTCTTCCCGAAGATTGACGCCTCAGGGTCAGCAATTTCGTCATTCCTCTTGTGAGCACTTTGGAATCCGCATCGATCGATGCAAGGACATTGATTTTTCACCGCGCTAGATAATCACCCAAGATGGATCTCAACTGCGCCAGACGTTGAATGGCGGGGTTTCGGATTCTGCTCCCATCACGGCGGAGGAGGTGAATCAATGTGGATTGCTCCATCGGCTTTCCTTCGCCGCAACAATCTGAACGCATGCATACGTAGCCTTCTTGAAAAGAAGCCATCATTATGTATACTTTGATATCAAAGTCATCGTTTCTGACAGGATGATATCAATGCCGGCGGTCACTATTCGTAATCTTTCTGATGAAACGCATCGCGCCCTGCGCGTGCGAGCGGCTCATCACGGCCGTAGTACGGAGGCCGAAATCCGTGACATTATTGAGGCCGCCGTTCGTCCATCGGAACGTGTGAAACTTGGCTCTTTACTCGCGGCCATAGGTCGGGACGCGGAGCTATCCAATGACGATGTCGAAGCCCTGCAGCGAGATCGCGATAAGGCGCCAGCCGAGCCGATGACGTTCGAATGATCTTGTTGGACACCAACGTGATATCGGAGCCATGGAAACCAGCTCCCAACGGGGCAGTGGTAGCATGGATGGATGCCCAAGCCATCGAGACGTTGTTCCTTTCCGCGATAACAATTGCCGAACTTCGCGTCGGGATCGCCGCCATGCCTTCAGGCAAACGGCAATCTGTCCTTCGCGATCGCCTGGAGGGCGAAGTGCTTCCTCACTTCGCAGAACGCGTCGTACCCTTTAATTTAGCTTGCTCCCAATTCTACTCGGAACTCATGGCGCGCGTTCGCGTGTCCGGGAAGGCGGTCGGCAAGGCGGACGGATATATTGCAGCCACAGCGGCGGCGAATGGCCTCGCGGTCGCAACGCGCGACACAAGCCCCTTCGAGGCAGCCGGATTGAAAGTGATCAATCCATGGTCCCAATAAAGGTGATATTCAGCTAAGTGTCCTTGAGTCCGATTTCCACCGAGGCCACCGAAGAGGAAGTGTTCACGACGGAGCCAAGGTCCTCCGTTTCAATGCGGCTATGCTTTGTCATACCCATTCTTCTCCCTTCTCCCGTATTTCACGAGCGCTTAGAATGGATGCGACATTTTCGGGAGCATACACTTCAGCGAGCTCTTCAAGCGTATTGCTTCGAACAAATGTGGTCTCCTTGTGGACGCTAGCCGGATCCACGGGGTTTCGCCCGTTCTCTGGCTGTCTCTTTTCTTGATTTCGCTTTCTGATTGTGCGCCATTCTCGCGTGAACCTGGACCAACCGAATTCGCCCCGCTTGGTGACGCGTGCCGGACGTCGCCGTCCCATCATCGGATGTGGCTCAACCTCTCAACAATCCGCCAAAGGAACTTGGTCTATTTAATCGGTTTTATCGAAAGGCCTGCATTGACCTGTAGCCGCGGTTGCTCTCTCTATCCGCGCCGATGTGATCGTGGCCAGGGAGGGCAACATGCGGGTCCTATCGAGCATTGAGGCGCTGCGCGCGGCACTTGCCGCAGCCAAGGCGAAAGGCGGGACGGTTGGCTTCGTTCCGACCATGGGTTATCTCCATGCCGGACATATGGAACTTGTCTCGCAAGCCCGCGCCGAAAACGAAATCGTTGTCGCATCGATTTTCGTGAACCCGCTTCAGTTCGGTCCGGCGGAAGACCTCAGTCGATATCCGCGTGATCTGGAGCGCGACAGGGCGATGCTGGAGACAGCAGGCGTCGATATCCTGTTTGCGCCGGGCGTCGAGGATATGTATCCGCAGCCCATGAAGACGGTGGTTGATGTGCCGGAGCTTGGATGTGAGCTCGAAGGCGCGGTTCGACCCGGACATTTTGCGGGCGTGGCGACCGTCGTCAACAAGCTCTTCAATATCGTCCAGCCGAGGAACGCCTATTTCGGCGAAAAGGATTACCAGCAGGTCGTCATCATCAAACGGATGGTCGACGATCTCGCATTGCCGGTGCGCGTCGTTTCCGTGCTGACGGTCCGGGATGCGGATGGTCTCGCCCTGTCATCCCGCAACGTCTATCTCAGTGGAGACGAAAGACGCGCTGCAGTCGTCGTCCCTCGCGCCCTGGACGAGGCGGAGCGTCTCGTCGCCCAGGGTCTCACGGACCCGCAGGTCCTTGAAGAAAAGCTCGCCGGCTTCATCGGTCGCGAGCCGCTCGCAAAACCGGACGTCGTCGCCGTCAGGGATGCCTCGACGTTGCAGGCTGTCGCGAAGATCGAGGATCCGGTGGTCGTTGCGCTGTTCGTGCGGATCGGCACGACCAAGCTTCTCGACAACCGGGTGATTGCGCAAAAAACCATGTCTGGGACAGGAGGAGCGCGATGAGTGCCGCGGGCTCCTTAAAGCGCCTGACTCCCAGTCGGATCCGGGCGATGAAGGGTGGAGCGCCGATCGTCTGCCTGACCGCCTACACAACGCCGATGGCGCGGCTGCTGGATGAACACTGCGATCTTCTGCTCGTCGGGGATTCACTCGGCATGGTCCTCTACGGCATGGAGAGCACCGTTTCGGTGACGCTCGACATGATGATCGCGCATGGCAAGGCGGTGATGCGTGGTGTCACCAGATCCTGCGTGGTCGTCGACATGCCCTTTGGCAGCTATCAGGAAACCAGGGAATTGGCCTATCGCAATGCCGTGCGCATTCTGCAGGAAACCGGCTGCGATGCGGTCAAACTTGAGGGTGGTGAAGAGATGGCCGAGACCATTGCTTTCCTTGCCGCCCGCGGCGTCCCGGTCCTTGGCCACATCGGCCTGATGCCGCAGCAGGTTCATACCGCGGGTGGTTACCGATCCGTCGGCCATTCCGACGAAGAAGTGGCGAAGATCCGGCGTGACGCCGAAGCTGTCGGCAATTCAGGAGCCTTTGCGGTCGTTATCGAGGGCACGGTCGAGACATTGGCTCGTGGGGTGACAGCAGCTGTCGCCGTTCCAACCATCGGAATCGGCGCATCGGTTGCCTGTGACGGCCAAATCCTCGTTTCGGACGACATGCTTGGGCTGTTCAACGACTTCACGCCGCGCTTCGTCAAGCGGTATGACGAGCTGGGCAAGAGGGTGGGGGCGGCCGCCGCAGCTTATGCGGGCGATGTTCGCTCCCGAGCGTTTCCGACCGAGGAGCATACCTTCAAACGCCGGTCGTGACGGCGTGGTTTGTCGAGCATCACAGCAGATGATCCGCCATCCCGACCGAGTTCCTGAAGTCGACCCAGGCACCGGTGCCGTAGGATTTGTAAGGCGGGTGCCACGTTGATTGGCGTCGATTGGATGTGGCGCAAGCCTTCATCGAAGCGATCGGGGCCTATGTCATCGGCGATGACGCCCTCTCAACGAGCGTCAAGTCGCCAGATATCGACCCCAAGTGGCCAAACGCACTTCCAAAAAGGTGCCTTGGTGCAGTGATTACTCGGTGGCTGAGACAAGGCCCATGCAGCATAGACAGTCGAGATCTGGCAAGCGGACGAAAACGGCGAGTACGATCGTCACGGCTTCCGCCTGCGGGGGCATCAGTTCACCGATGAGCAGGGACGCTGGTGGTTCAGCACCGTCGTGCCAGCGTTGTATCCGGGACGCACGCGACACTTCCATTTCAGGGTTCAACGGCCGGGTAGAGATGTCCTGACAACGCAGCTCTTCTTTCCGGGCGAGCCGGGCACCTTTCGCGCTACGCCGAAAAGGCGGTCGCATGAGGTCACGCCAAATAAGGAGCATGCATGATCGTGACCTCTGTCGATCCCCGCGGCGCTGGACCGCGGCTTGGTCTTGTAGGCCCGCGGTCGGGCCGGATATCGCCGTGGGTCTGGACCACCGGGGCGATAGAGGTTATCTGCAAGCCTTGCTGCGATGCCAAAAGCGTCGCCGAACCATCACCGCAGACACCCAAGGCCTCTCAAAGTGAAAAAAGTCCAGCGCAGCTTTGCCGTCGAGTACAAATCCGGTCGGCGAAAAATGAATTCCAATCCGAACTCGATCTGGGGAGACATGGATCTCAAGTCCGTCGCGCAGGATCTGCAGGACGAGGCAATGCCATCCCTGCCGGAAACTTCCAAGGTCGGCAGCAACGGGGCGTCTTCTCCTGGAGAAGAACAGGCCGCGGCGTTGTTGACACTGCCGATTGAGCAGGAGACAAATGCATCGGCTTTACAGGAGACCATAATGGCCGACGAAAACAATACGATGACTGATGCTGACACGCCGGCCGTAGCGGCGCCCGACGCACCGAAGAAGGAGCGCAAACCTCGCGCCAAAAAGGCGGCGCCTGAAACTGCCTCAGCCGCAGTTTCGGCGCAATCGGCAGCGGCTTCGAATGCCGCAGCGGTCAAGCCGACGAGAGGACGCAAGGCAAAGTCCGACGAAGGGGCGACAAGCGCCAAACGTGCGCCTGTCAGACGCGCTCCGAAAGCCGTGCAGGCAGCGACCGCACCGTCGGTGGCGGCGGTTGACGAGTTTGCGGATCTTCTGCAGCTGGAAGAGGAAAACCAGAGACTGCGCAAGCAGCTGGCCGAGAAGCTGCGTGCTGAAAATGCGGATCTGCGAAAGCGGCTCAACCTCGGTTGATCGGCAGCCGTCAGCCAAGCGCTGGCCGCATTCTCATGCTTATCGAGATGAACATTTTGGCGGCGGTTATTCCTGCCGCCAACGCTTTTGGCCGCAGCCTGCCTGTGGGGTAGAATTCGAGGTCGAATAAATGGCGTCTCCATGGAAACTCCTTGCCCGGCTGGTGTCACCGCGACGTCAGCAGCGCCAAGAGCACCGCTCGACCGATGACGTGAAGCCGGACGTATTGGCCATCGCCAAACCGATTGAAACGGTCGCCGACATCGGGTTAAACGCCGCGGATCCTCCGATCGACGAAAAGCCGGTCGCTTACGATCCATCGGAGGCGGTGTCAGCGGACCCGGATCATCCCGAAGAAACGGCAAGCGGTGTTCACGGCACGGTCGATATCGAAGGCGCCAGGCGCGTGGAGGCGGCTGATCCGGCCTTGGCCGATGACGCCGGTACGGCCGCACGCGACGCACTGAAACCCTCGCAGACTGGCGAAGGTGCAACGCGAAAGCGCGGCACGCGGGGCAAGAAAGCGGCTTCTGACGATGCAATCCGCCTTGATGAGGAGATCAGGCTGCTGCGGGACCAGCTGGCGCGCAAGCTTCAGCTGCAAAATGCACAACTGAAGAGGATGCTGGAACGGTTCGAACGCTGAACGTGGCATTGTCCATCGCGCCTAATGAACCAATGCAACCTGGCTCGGGAAAACTGAAACCACGCGCTCTTCTGCTCCGCAACTCTAGTTCCAGCTTGGAGTTCCATAAGATAGATTATGTGACCACACCACCTTGTCGGGTACATTCCATGCGACAAGCCTCTTTCCTTCCCCTTCTAATCCGGTTAAGACCATTATCGCAAAAATGGTCACAACTACTGGAGGCTTGGGATGAAGTCGATCGATCTCATGTATCAGACGATGCTGGCCGAGCTGGCGCAGCGGGCCATGGACGCGGCATGGACAGCCGACTTCCCTGCGGAGGGTCGCTTCATCACTAGCGAGGTCAAGGGCAAACGATACTGGTATTTCGACATGCCGGATGGCGTGGGTGGAAAGAAGCGCCGATATGTCGGACCCGCCGACGACGAGGAGATCGCCCAGCGTGTCAACGACTTCAAGCGCGACAAGGACAGCCTGCGTGACCGTAGGCGCATGGTCGCATCGCTCACCCGGCAGGGAGGCATGATCGCCCCCGATGCCATGTCAGGCGACATCGTGGAGGCTTTGTCGGCGGCCGGGTTGTTCCGGCTGCGCGGCGTTCTGATCGGGACCGTGGCCTTCCAGACGTATCCAGGAATTCTCGGCGTGCGCCTTCCCGTGGCTGCCATGCTGACCGGGGACGCGGACATCGCACAGGACTACGCGATCTCCCAGGAGGTTGAAGACACCCTGCCGCCGATTGTCGATCTTCTGCAGGCCGTCGATCCGTCATTCAGGCCTGTCCCTTATCGATCGGGATGCGCGGCTTCCAGCGCATTCCAGACGGCGAGCGGCTATCGCGTCGAGTTCCTGACCTCGAACAGAGGCAACGACGACTACATCGATCAGCCGTCCCGGATGCCCGCCCTCGGCGGCACAAGCACGGATCCCTTGAGGTTCCTAGACTACCTCATCCGCGATCCAATGCGGACGGTACTGCTGCACAAGAACGGTGTTCCGGTAACAGTCCCTGCTCCCGAACGATATGCCGTTCACAAGCTCATCGTCGCATCCACGCGCCGAGCTGATGGGCAAGGCCCCCTCAAGCGTGACGAGGACATCCGACAGTCCGCCCTCCTCATCGAAGCCCTAGCCCAGACGCGCCGTCATTCCGATCTCGCCCTAGCATACACAGAGGCCCGGGATCGGGGGATCGCATGGCAGGAAGGGATCACCGCAGGGGCCGCCTTGTTCTCAGAAGCCGAGAAGGAAAGCCTGATGGATGCCCTGAGGATCGGAGGCCAGCAGATTGGGGAACAGGTCACCATGCCGTTCTCCCGGAAGTAGAGAACGAAGTGCTTGCCGAGGCAGGCGTAGCCATAGGGACAGTCCATACGACCGTCGTAGGTTTGGATCAGGGTATGTTGAAATTAGGTATTGCTGAAAAATGGCATCGCGAAGCGAAAACCGATCCACGGCTTAAACCCATCATCGAGGAGGTCGAGAAAGCTTATAAGGTTCGGATCGCCGTCACGTCAGATCCTGAATGGGCGAGCGCACCAGATAAGAAAACAGCCGAGATCGAGGTTTCGGATACATTGCGCCCCCTGCCCTCCTTCGCCCACGAGTATCTCCATCTTCGACTGTCGGCTCGCGGCTATCGACACATCCTCGCCAGCATCAATTTCAACCTCTCAAAGAATGCTGCCATTGGCAGGCTGCTGTCAGCTCTTGATAATGAGCTTCAGCACCACCGCATGTTCGATGACTTCGTAAAGGCTGGGTTTGACGGCGTGGATTTCTACGCGGAGAGCGACGGTGGTGCGCACATTGCGGTCAAGAAACAGATTGAGGCGCTCACATTCCAGAGCGATCCTGCCGATGCTCTGCCCTCTTTCTTGTCGGTCATTGCGCCAGGTGGCCGCTGGCCCGACGATGAGCGAGAAGCTCTGAGGCAGCTCATCGAGAAAACTTGCCCCGCCGCTACATGGAGCAAGCTGCTGAAAATCGAAGGCATCATTGATCGTTGGAAACAGCAAGATGGTCTGAATCCGCTGAACACTATCGCGGAGATCCTTGAGGCACTGGGCGGATATGATGACACCTTCATCGGAGAGAACGTCACGACATACCCGTGCGACGGCGCGATCCTGCCTCGAATGAACATGAACCCGACTTTCGACAAGGCAGTTCGCGACGCTCTTGCCGCTCAACATGGAAAACAGTGATTAACCGTGTCCGCGTACAGTTGTAGGGACGATACCGGAGACAGTCCCCACGACCATTGAGAGCCTCACCTAAAAGGAACTGGCCGACCGCCTCGGCTGCAAGCTCGAATCCGCTCGCAAAATGGTCCAGCGCAAGAAGTGGCTCCGGGTTACCGGGAACGATGACACCGTCAGGATTCCGGTTCCCATGGAGGAGCTGCCGTCCCGAGACAAGTCCGAGGACAAGCCGGAAGAGAAGCTCGTTCCTGAGCTACTTCTGAAAGCTCTCGAGGTGGGGGTAAAAATCCGGATCCGGCCGCAGGTAGCGATCACCGAGAAGTCTGCCGACGATGTTTCGGTAGCGGTTCCGGTCTGGCGGAATTATGAATGCGACCGAGATTTTACAGCTTCTTAGAATGGCCTGACCTGGCGTCGGGAGGGGGGGCGGATTGCTGAAAGCCTAGTTTGAGTCCAAGCGTAAGCTACGTGATCGGCAGCAGCTGCGACACATGCCCTCAGCTAAGCGGAACGATCATGTCCGGATCTGGTTTAACCCGCACTCTTGACGTTAGTGGAGGCCACCATGTGGGCAATCCTGATCGGTGCCGCTCTCATAATCGGCGGACTTCTTTTTCTTTTTTCGTCGGCACTTAGCCGAAGACCGAGTGATCCGCATCAAATGCCGCAAGGAGGCAGCACGCTGGAACCCCGGCGCCAAGGCCTCAGGTTCCTCGGAGTATCCAAGAACTGGCCGGCCCTAGCCATTATCGCGGTCGGCGCACTTCTATTGGCTATCGGTGGGTATTCATGACGCTCGACAGCGCTTAACCGTTCCAAACGATTAAGCTGGGTCGCCGCGCGTGGGATGAGCGGCGGAAGAAGGAAGAGCCATAAATCCTTGTGGTTTCTACCGCAATCCAACTCGACTTTTGCGCGAATCCCTGATTTCCTTGCCACGGGGAAAGGGGAAATATTATGCTTCTAAAAATCGCAGCTGTCGTAGCATTGGCGCTGGCGCTCGCCGGCTGTCAAACTCAGTATCAGGAAATGAGTTTTACCGGCGGCGTCTCTGCGATGCCGATAACGAGTGACACCTATCGCATCATATCCCGCGGGAACGGCTACACGGATGCCGTGACCGTCCAAGACTATTCGCTGCTGAAGGCAGCCGAGACAACACTCGCCACCGGCAACACCCATTTTCTGCTCGTGTCGGGAAACGACGCCACCAGTAACACGGTCGGGCAGACATCCGGTCATATGCAGACGAGCGTCTATGGAAACACCGCGTACAGTACTTATACGCCGGGTACGACCTACAACATCGTGAAACCCGGCCAGGATCTGATTATCAAGCTTTTCAACTCCGCCAAAGGCCCTGTTCCGCAAGGAGCAGTTGCCGCGCAGGAGGTCTATAACAACATCAGCCCGCGCGTGGTTCGCCCGAAGAAGCCGGCAGCCTGACGCCTATAGTTGCCCTGAGTTGCGCGCTGCGCCGCTGGGTGACCTCCAGAGGTGGTGGCACGCTGCCAGACGAAGAGAAAGAACGCCCTAACTTTTCGGATTTCAGACGGTGGCTCCCTGCCAATGGTTACGGCGAATACATGAGCTTCCGTTCAACCGAGGGCGCCAACGAAGCTGCTGACGTTCGCCCGACGATATTCTCCGGCTGGTCCGTCGATATCAGCAGCTTGAGGATATGTCAGACCTAAGTACGACGCGAACGGTTATCCGCTATAGCGGGTATACCCGCCACGGCCACGGCGGCCACTCGCGTGACCATCTGCGGAAGGAGGAGGCGTCGTAGCTCCGAAAAAACGAGCGCTCCGAAGGGTGCTGCCCTTTCATCCTTGCGAGTCGCCCCAGCAGTGCAGGCGAGCAGCCGAAGGCCGGCTGGCCACTCAACACGCCGCAGGGCACGATTGCACCGGAACCAACCGACCGACCGCGCGTTCACGTCGTGTCGCGAGGGCAAATCCCCCGTCCCTCAATAGATTGTTCGTCGCCCCACGAACACGCTCTCGCGACACCCTCACTGCGCCAATCCGCCACATGCAGTTGGCTTGCCCTCACTGATGCAGGGGGGCATACCGGCCCCGCGATGCGCTGTTGGATACACTCTATCCACGGGGTCGCTGCCCGACGCAGTGATCACACGAGGCCTGTGTCGGGCTTCTCTCGGATCTCCACCACTCGTCGGCTCGCCGAATGCCTCTGACACCAATTCAATCCGCGCGTAAGCTTCTCCTTGGTCGGGATCGACTGGCTCAGCCAGGACATGACCCACCGTTCCGATAGCCTGGATGTTGCTCTCGGCTTCGATCATAGCGGCGACAAATGCTCTTACTTCATCCTTGGTCATAGCTGCAGTTGAACACATCATTGCCGCAGTGCAACTGACGGAATTGGTAGTACGCACTACGGCGCTTGCAGTGGAGCCCGGAATTTTCGTGCGTATGCTACGAAGGTGATCCCATCTCGGATGATGGCGGCATTGTGACAATGAATACGATCGTCCCCGGTCGGATTCTGACAGAGATGCCCCTGCCCTGCGTCTCACCTGCAAATCGGGCAGCGCTTGCCAAATCCCTGTGGGCCGGCTCGGCCAACCTGACGATGTCGCCGCGGCTGTCGAATTCCTGACATCCGCATCGGCGGGCTTCATCAACGGCGCGATCCCGGACGTGAACGGCGGCGAGTTTCTACCGATATGACGAATGCTATAGGATCCTCCAGGGCAGCTTGCTCGGCTTTTCGGGATTATGGAAAGGGGTCCTTGCGACCGGCACTGCAATGTGACGCGCATTTTTCAGTTCTTCGATAGCCAGAACGACGCTCAACCGTGCCACCTGCCCAGCACATCAAGATTAATCAAATGACCGACCAGCGCATTCCGTGGACGATACGCTGGATGCATTGCTCAAACGCTGCGTTCCTCCCATGGGAGCAGTGGTGTCCGGGCGCACGCGCAACTCGAAATGACAAGGATAATTAGCAACTCAAGTCTGGAGGATCACAGCAAATCCTCAAGCGGTACCCGAGCTTGCTGTGCGCAGCCGGAGTGCCCTCCACTACACGCACGGGAAAGTAGTCCTTCACACACAGCTTCGCCAATTATCTAATTTCGCGTCGATTTTTCCCATATATCGGCGATATAAATGTATGACTCTCTTGCAACTACGGAGTTTGCTCTGGTAATGTTCTGGGATAATAAATAACAGCTGAAGTTTTTAAGGACGTTGCTAACCGACTGATGTTTATTGCGAAAATTCCGATCTCCATCAGATAAAGCGATGCCATTGGTCGAATGACGGGCCTCGATGCATGGGAGTGATTGCTCTATCCGACCGCCGTAACTGGCAACGCAATTACAGATTGCGCGCACCTCAATTTAATGTGATTTATAGTCAGTTTCATCTCGAATCACGGGGAGCAGATGCCGGCGCTCAGGGAGAGGATGGTTTTACAGAACTGGCCAGGACGGCGACAGTCGGAAGCAGACAGACAATACGAACGCGATATTGAGAGTAATCGGACGGATGTAACTTGCGGTAGTTTTCACCGTCGGAGGATTCGGCGTGACCGAGCGTCTTCTTCGATACGAAATTACCGACACTAGCGGCTTGTGACCTTCCAGTGTCGAACTTTACGATGCCTAGGGGGATCTGCTGCAGACATTCACGGCTTAGCAGTCGATCGGACTACTGAGAGAGCTAAGCCGTTGCCCCGGACGTCAGATGATAACAGGCCGCGCCTAGACCTATAGTGACCGGCCAGACCCAAAATGGGCGGTCACGGAAATCGACAAACCTGCTCACTACCTGCGTTCGTTGCATCAGGCTCTCGACTGCATCCGCGCACTAATTATATTTCGAGATGCTACATGGATGATGAAACCGATGACTTCTGGGCGCTCTTGGCCCAACATGCCCAAGTCGTAGCAAAGATAGACAATTTGCAAGCCAAGTCGCATCCCACGATCGAAGACAAGCA
>NZ_JALBGV010000117.1 GCF_023006505.1 Neorhizobium sp. SHOUNA12A | reverse complement strand
AGACGCTAAAGGGCCTCACGCCCTACGAGTTCATATGCAAACGGTGGACTTTGGAGCCGGATCGATTCATCATCGATCCAATCCATCAAATGCCGGGACTAAACAGCTAGCGTCATCATTTGAAGAAAAATGGTGGGCGATGACGAGCCGCCATTTAACCGCGTTTGCAGGCCTTACAGGACTTTTGAGACACTAGAAAAAGTTGAGCGAAAACAATCGCCGGCAATTCTCTGTGTCTCACCATTTCGGGTGGCTGTCATCGTCTTGGCTGGGTCGGTGGGCCGTGCAAGACAAGCCTGATCTCCCTTCGAAGACAGATTTTGCGACGGCCTGGAAAGCGCTGACCCTTGTGCGCGGTTTGTCTGGCGATGCAAAGACTGTGGCCGGGGTAATCCTCTCCCATTTCAACGCCAAAACCGGTCAGTGCGATCCCGGTACGGAACGCCTGATGGCGAAGGCGGGCGTGAGTAAAAGGACAGTCGTCAACGCCACTAACGAGCTTGATAGGCGTGGTTTGGTTGTAAAGGTACGCCATGGCGGGAACGGTTTTCGGTCGCGCTACCAGCCCAATTGGACCGCCCTCAGACAGATCGTTGACGACTTCGAGAGTGATGAGCCAACCCGTGAGGTAATGCAAGAACGTGCACTTAGTAAGTGCACCAACGTGCACTTAGACGGTGCAAAACCGTGCACCCTAACTCATATAAGGAACTCACCTAAGGAACTCACTGATAGCGACGGTGCTATCGGAGACGTCCGCCCCCATCAGCCCAAAAACACGTCGGCGTCAGTGACTGCCGAGAGGGTGAATGGGCTTGTGAGAGGGAGCTTGCGGCGCTCCCCTTCCTTCTATCGAGCACCACCAACGGTTGCGACCGCCACGGCTGACGCATCGCAAAGACTTGCGGCACAAATCGACAGTCTTGGCGAAACGATGCGAGCCATGCTGACGGCGGCCGTTGATGAGGCGATGCGCCAGGCGGCCGTTGTCGAAGAGCAGAAGCGGCAAGGTGCCGGTCTGCCCTACCTGATCGATAGAGTTCAATCCGTTGCGTCTTGGCGTCCACGAAACGGCTCGGTGGTTCACGATGCTTGATCGCTGCTGCGTTGATGGATCGTCAGGCCACCTGAAAATGTCCTCAGTCAGGACATTTTCGCGACGGGATCGCCGCCGGGGGGGTGGGTTGAAAGTCAGAGGGCCGCCCAATTGTAGACCGGTGCCATCCATTTGTGTGTAACGAACTGTAATTGAAGGCAAAAAGCCACCATGAATGACAATAAGCAAACCTTGAAACGCGAATTTGACTTGATCCGAGCAGAGATCGATGCCGGGTTGAACCGGTTGGAAAAATCTGGCGGGTGCATCCAGGACGCCGCCGCCGATCTGACGAAAATGGGCATCGCTTTGGCTCTTGCCAGCATCGGACCCATGGAAACTCTGCGGGGGCTGTTCGCACACGGCCAGATGCTTCGCGAGGCCTATCCTCAGGAAGCTGCTGAAGCGGACAGCTTGAACGTGCTCGCGGGACTGTCTGTGGAAGGCACCGCCTAACCATCTTGCAGGCGAATCACAAGTCGGATAATTGTTGCTTGTTCGTATCGCCGCTGGGATGAGGTCCCTTTGTGCGACAGAACCTTTCCGAACGGCAGGCCGAGGGCCAAGCGCGTCGGGCAAAGCAACTGGATTCAACCCCAATGTTGCGGTGCTCACGCGTGTAAAGCTGGCGCCGCTCGAAAAGGTCTCAAAATGAAAATGTCCTCTTCTCAAAAACTAAATCTACGCCAACATGCGCCGAAGATCGCAAAGGCAGTCGGCGTCGTTGATCTCTCTGCGTACGAGCCGCACACCCGTTCTTGGGACGATCTTTGCAAAGATCATCGCGCACTACGCGCTGAAGCCCGGACGCTTTCCAAGGCGATTACCGTCGATAACGAAGAACGCGCGCAGGAAATCGAGGATGCATTCGATGCTATCGCCGCGACGATGGATGCCGTCGAATATGAACAAGATCAGCGCACGGCTTCCGGTAACAAAGCGGCTCGGTCTAACGGCGGTCCACACCACCGTCCTCACATTGATGACGTCGGAAGCGACGATGACGATCGTTGGTGGGAGCGCGACGGCGGCGACGAGGCGGAAACTCGCTCATCCATCCTAACGTCCGATCGTCGCATGTCGTCCTGGGCGTCTGCTCGGAGCGGCGGGGAGGAGCGGGAACTTCCGAAGCTTGGGAATTATCTTCGGTCGATGATAACGGGGCCTCGAAACGAGGTTGAGCGCCGAGCACTTTCGGAAGGCTCCGACTCTGCGGGCGGGTTCACGGTTCCTACCGAGCTTTCGGCGTACCTTATTGATCGACTTCGTCGCTCTTCCATCGTGAATCAGGCCGGTGCAGTCACCGTACCCCTCGACAGCAAAGACAATATCATTGCCAAGCTGCTGACTGATCCTACGCCGGCATGGCGGGCGGAAAATGGGCCGGTGGCTGTCTCGGACATGACGTTTGGCGCTGTGTCCTTCAAACCGAAGTCGCTCGCTGTCCTCGTGAAGGTAAGCCGAGAGCTGCTGGAAGACAGCCTCAACATTAACACGGCGCTTCCAAACGTTCTCGCGGCCTCTCTTGCGACGGAACTCGATCGTGTCGCGATCTTCGGTTCCGGTGAAGGAAATGAGCCTCGGGGTGTGGTCAACTTCGAAGCGCTGACCGAAACCGATCTTACCGGACTGACAAATGCGGATGGTGCGATCGAGCTGGCGGATTACAAGCCGTTCCTGCGCGCTCGGACGGCGCTGCGAGGTGTCAATTCCGATGTTACCGCCTTCATGATGAGCGTTCGCGAGGATGGGGCGCTTTCGGAACTGACGGACGCAAATGGACAGCCGCTACAGCCGCCAAAGGCCATCGCCACCACTCCGATGCTCTCTAGCACTGCAATTCCTGGCGTCGGCGCAGGTGAGGGGATGATTGTTGCGGGCGAGTGGAAGCGGCTGATGATTGGAATTCGCTCAGAAATCCGCGTCGAGATCATCCGCGAAAGTTTCGCCGAGAACCTGCAGTACGGCTTCCTTTGCCATCTCCGCGCTGACGTTGCCGCGGATCATGAGCAGGCATTTACCGTCGTTCGTAAGGTTGTGCCGGCAGCGGCTGGTTGATCGGAGAAACGGCTTGGCTGCCGAGAACTAAGCTGTTTCTCGGCAGACTGGGACAAGGCGTGAGTGTCCCGCTTCATGGCGAAAAACCGCGTCCGCCCGCCGATCGCGTTCCTTCGGATCGGCGGGCACTATTTCCCTCTTTTTTAGGATGCGACGATGGCGGTAACGCTCGACGAATTACGCGCAACCATGCGCATGGAACTAAACCCTTTCATAAAGGATCTGCAGAAGGTCAATGGCGTGACCGCGCAGACGGCCCGCCGGGTCGAAGCTACGTGGAATCAGACAAACCGGCGGCTCGACAATATCGGCCGCAACATGGCCCTAAGCCTGACGACGCCGCTACTTGGGATCGGGGCCGCGCTGTCCGTTGATTCCGTCGCACACTATGCAGACGCCTGGACGGCTGCAAAAAACAGTCTCGCTGTTGCCGGCGTCGTCGGGGAAAATCAGGTCGATGTTCTGAACCGGCTCTATGAGTCGGCGCAGGCTAACGCCACTCCCCTCGGCGCGATGGCCGACCTGTTCGGCAAGGCCGCGCAAGCAAGTGATAATCTCGGGGCCAGCCAAAGCGACCTTCTGAAGTTCTCCGATGGCGTTGGTGTTGCCCTGCGGGTTGCCGGCTCTTCGGCCTCTCAGGCATCCGGAGCGCTAACCCAACTCGGCCAGTTGTTGGGGTCGGCACGGGTTCAAGCCGAAGAATTCAATTCCGTCAACGACGGTGCGCGGCCGATCTTGATCGCCGTCGCAAACGGACTGGACGCGGCCGGCGGCTCGGTTTCGAAGCTGAAGGAGCTTGTGAACGACGGAAAGGTTTCCGGCCAGCAATTCTTTCAAGCCTTCCTCAAGGGGCTTCCGACCATCCAAAGCATGGCGGGCAACGCGACCCAGACGATCGAACAGGGCGTTACGAAGATTTCCAATGCCTTCACTAAATATATCGGCCAGTCCGACGAGAGCCTTGGCGCAAGCCAGCGCCTGGTTGCCGGCTTAAATGCCCTGGCCGACAACTTCGACGAAACGGCCGATGTCGTTTTGAAGGTTGCGGCCGTCATAGCAGGGGCGCTTGTCGGCCGGTCTATCGCCGGCATGATCGCAAACCTTGGATTGGCGACGGCGGCCGTGTTTCGCTTCATCGCCGCCCTTCGCGCCGCCGCGACCATATCGGGATTGTCGCTGGCGATGGGCGGGTTGACCGCTGCGGCCGGGCCGATCGGCGCTGTCATTGGTGTTACGGCTGTCGGCGCTCTTGCGCTTTTTGCGTCGTCATCTGACGAGGCCGGCGAGGGTGCCTCCCGTTTCGAGGAACGATTGAAGCGGATGGGCGATGCGGCGGAAACCTCTGCCGATCGCGTCGAACATGCCGGCAGGCGTGTTGATGAGGCATTGAAGAGCAAAACGTCCGACAAGGTCGACAACACCGGACAGCAACTTAGTGACGCCCGCGAAGCAGCGGTCAACTTGCTGACGGCGTTCGCCCAGGTGCAGGCGATGAGCTTGATCACGCCGGAGCAATATAGCGAGCTGGAGAAATTGAGGGACGGCGTAAAGAGCGGGGAGATCGCGGCCGAGGACGCTCGCCAATCGCTCTACCGCATGGCGAACGCGGACTATAACTTCAAGGAAGTGGCGGATTCGATCGGTCCTGTCCTGGAAACACTTGCGAAGATCAGTGCCGAGGCCAAGCAGGCTCGTAATGAACTTGCTGTCATGAGCGGCTCGGCACTCTCCGATGATCAGATTGCCGGTTACAAGCAGTATGCGAAATCCCGGCAGCAGGGCGAGGAAATGCTTCGCCTCGGCAAGGCGTATGCGGATGAGGCGCAGCGGCATAACGGCCTTAGCAAAGAGCAACTGGCGACCGAAAAGGAAATCGCCGCGATCCGGAAAGACCTGCTCGAAAAAGGCGGGGTCCTGACCGAAGCGCAGATCAAGGCGCTCGCCGCGTCCAACGTGGCGGCCGATGAAGGTCGCAGTAAATCGGGGCGCTCCGGTTCCAAGGCTGTCAAGCAGACCGCCGATAGCCGGTTTGATGCGGATATCCAAGCCGTGCGCGACCGGACTGCGGCGCTGATCGAAGAGCAGCAAATTGTCAGCCTCGGTTACCGCGAGCAGGAAAAACGCCGCATGGCGCTCGACCTAGAGCAGGCGGCGCTTGCCGATCTGCGCGAGGAAGCGCGCCGCAAGGGGCAAACGGATCTCGAAAACATCCAGCTTTCCGGCGAACAGCGGGCAAAGATCGATGAGGCTTCGGATGCTTATGCCCGGCAGGCCGATATCCTTCGGGAGGTCTCAGAGGCGCAGGAACGGGCGGACGATGCGGCCCGGGAGTTTTACGACGCCTTCAAGAGCAATGCGATCGACGCGATCACACAGTCAAAGAGCCTTGGCGAGGCGCTTTCCAGCCTTGCCAAGCAGCTCGGATCGATGCTGCTCAATCGCGGGTTCGATATGCTCTTCAAGCCATCGGCCGGCGGTTCGGGCGGCGGGTTGCTCGGCGGCGTCTTCGACGTGATCGGCGGGCTTTTCCGCGCCGATGGCGGCCCGGTGGTCAAGGGCAAGCCGTATATCGTCGGCGAGCGGCGGCCGGAACTTTTCGTCCCGGATCAAAATGGCAGGATCGTCCCTCAGGTGCCTTCCATGCCGAAGCTACCTGATGTGTCGCAGATGCGCGCCGCTTCCGGAGGGATGTCGGTTTCGGTTCCGATCTCGATCGATGCGACAGGGGCGGATGCGGCCGGCCTGGCGCGGGTAGAAAGGCAAGTTGCTGCGCTTCGGGCTGAGCTGCCGTCGCAGGTGGTTGGAATCGTGAAAAACGCACAGAAAAGGCGGCAGATATGAGGGGATCCAATCAGCGGTCGGATCGGGCAAAGGAATGGAACGGCTGGTACAAGCTCAGCCGTTGGCGGCAGTTGCGGGCTGACCAGCTCCGAGCTGAGCCTTTTTGTCGAATGTGTCGGCATCAGGGCCGGCGCATGATCGCCACCGTATGCGATCATGTCGAGCCGCATAAGGGTAATGAGGTGAAGTTTTGGAACGGCCCGTTCCAGTCACTTTGCAAATCGCACCATGACGCGACGAAGCAGGCAGAAGAGCATCGCGGGTTTTCAACGGCGACCGGGTTGGACGGCTGGCCAATCGATCCTCGCCATCCTGCGAACCGCTGAGTGGCGGTTCCTGAAACCGGAGCACTTTCCCGCTGCTCAATCGTCGCAAAGGTCGGGGCGAATGGAACGCAGCGGTTTGCCACGGAGAATCATGGCGCTCTCTTCAGCGGACAATAAGCCATCTTTGGATAGCTTCGCTTTTCGGGCGTCGTATATCGCTACGTCGTCCTCGTCCTCGTCCTCATCAAAGCTATTATTCATTGCCTGCTACCGCCTTCATCAAACTTGGCCTGCTGGAGTTGAGCGTCCCATGCGCGAAGTAGAAACGCATAATTTCCGCGATAACTTCGCCGCGCGATGAAGCGTTGTGAATATCCTTAAGCCAATCCACCTCGGCGACCAATTCTTTTTGTAGAGGTATACTCACGTGCAAAAGGCCCGCTGCTTTCTGCCGCGCTCTTGTCGCAGCTACTGATTCACGGATTTCAGCGCGGCGATCGTTCTTCATCGGTCACCTACTTATTCTTCTGATGGCAACTCGTGGTTCTGTTGCTGTTGGCCAACTCTTCTGATTTTCTCGAAAAATGACATGACACTTTTGAGAGACGGGAATTCCTTCAGGTCTCTTAGCGGAGGGGAAATCGCGGCGATCGGTTTTCTAAACTCTGGGATGTCTAGGGCTTCGATGGTCTCCACCAGCCGCTTTTGAAGAGCGGCT
Source organism: Neorhizobium sp. SHOUNA12A (assembly GCF_023006505.1). Lineage (GTDB taxonomy): Bacteria > Pseudomonadota > Alphaproteobacteria > Rhizobiales > Rhizobiaceae > Neorhizobium. Next base: position 7,378 of record NZ_JALBGV010000117.1, on the reverse strand, counting down.
AATTCCTCTGGAGTGGCCTGGAGTATTAGAGGCTCCCACATTGCTATCCGCCACCGCAACAGGTCGATCTCGTTTCGAAGATCATCCACCGATAGATATTCGTCATCTCCGGTAGGTCTTCCTAGGGTCGCTTCCAGCCGTGCAATCATTTCGGCTGAAAGGCTTCGTCGATTGGCAGAAGCGACCTCTTCAAGCCTAGCCTTCAGCGTAGCTGGAACCATTAGTTTAAATTGGACACGATCATCTTCGCTCATGGCGTACCGATGGACGAAAGATGTCCTTGACGCAAGTGGACATAAAATGTACCTACGACGGACATTAAATGTCCGTGAGGCCGCTATGTCTGATATGCGTCAATTTAAGATCAACATCCCTGATGAAGTGAAGAAGTGGCTTGCTGAGGAGGCGAGCAGAAATCTTCGGTCACAAACCGCTGAAATCGTGCTGGCTCTTAAGGAAAAAATGGGCCGGCAAGCTGAAACGAAAAAAGCCGACGCTCTGGCCTAGGAACCAGCGTCGGCTTTTCTAACCCTAGGAAAGGTCATTCAATGCAATCCGTACTTACAACGAAACAAGCCGAGAGTGCAAGTGCTCCCGGCGCGCTGAGCCGTCGCGCGCTCATTGCCGGTGCTGGAGCTGTTGCCGCATTACAGTCGAGCGCATCATTAGAGTCGCCTGAACTGACGCTGGAGGATCGCTACAGCTTCTACTTTGTCGGGTTCATGGAAGTTCTTGCCGAAAGATACCCAAGCCTTGGGCCACTTCCGACGTTCAATGTGGTCGCGGATAGCGACGACGTCGTGGTCTGTATCATGCTGGGCAGGCCGATGGTGCGAGGCGGTGTGGCATGATCCGGAGTGAGCGCGAGTTTTACGATCTCGTTGAAAATTATAAGGCGGCTAACGCCTTCTACGACGCGAATTGGGAGATGGCGGCGACGGATGAGGCGTCCGGTGTCCACGCTTTGCGAGCGATAACGGGGGAGTTACTGCAATTCCCTTGCGTAACGCCTGAGATGCTACTTCGGAAGGTGAAATTCATTCTCTCCGAGAAAAGTCTCATTGAGTGGTTAGGGCAGGAAGATGACCTAGTCCACAAGCTCCTTACTTCCTTCTTGAGCCTGAAGGGAGGGTTGGTATGACGTCTTGCATATTAACTCCCACTGTCATTGCTCGCGATCATGCCGGCGAAATCTGGGGGCAGGCCGATGGCTTCTAGCCTACGCGAGATTTCAATTCCCCGGTTCGCCCTTCGTCGCGATGAAGCGGCGGCCTCGCTGGCAATTTCTCCCTCTCTTTTCGATAACTGGGTGGGGGAGGGTAAGATGCCCAGGGGGCGCAAGATCGGCGGCATCATCTTGTGGGATGCCGAGCGCATCCGCTCCGCCTGGTTGGCGCTGATCGATTCTGATGAGCCCAAAAAGGAAGACGGACCGAACCCGTTTGATGGCCGGGTAGTCTGATGAAAACCGAAATCCAGTATCTTGTGCACGATCCCGACAGGCGCGGGAACGATCGCTACTACGCGCGCCTGAAGATTGGCGGCCGTTTCGTGAAAAAGCGTATTCGCCAGCGCTTCAAGGATGATGCCGGCAACATCACCGAAGATTTCATGGTCGCCTACTGGGCGGCCCTGGCCGAGCTGCGGGGCGGAGAGCCGGCACGGGAGAGCAAGGCTGTACCGCGCGAAGACACCTTTGATTGGCTCTTCGCCCAATATTTCCGATCGGCCACCTTCCTCAAGCTCGACAAACAGACGCAGAAGGACAAGCGGAGCGTTCTCGACCGCTTCGCGGAGGCGGCCGGGGAACTGCCATATAAGAAGTATCGCCGCGAGGACATGGAACGTAGCCAGCAAGCCCGCCGGGACACGCCCGGCGCGGCCGACAAGCTAGTGAAAGTGCTGCGGGCGCTATTCAATTGGGCAATGGCGCAGAAGCCGGCTCTGGCGACTTTCAACCCCGCTGTAGGGGTTGAGCCGATCAATAAAAAGAAGGGCGGCTTTCACACATGGACGCCGGCCGAGATCGATATCTTTCGGGCGTATTGGGCGGTGGGTACGAAGCCGCGCCTTGCGATGGAGGTTATGATTACGATCGGCGCGCGGCGTTCCGACGCGGCGCAGATCGGGCCGCGCAATGAGTTCGTGAAGGACGGCGAGCGCTGGTTGCGTTTCACAGCTCACAAAGGCCGGAACCGCTTTCCCGTGGAAATCGAAGGCCGGCTTACGCCCGAACTGATCGAGGCGCTGGAAAAGACGGAAAGCGGACAGGGGGCTTATGTCACCAGTGCGCGCGGGACGCCCTACACGATCGAAAGCTTTGGCAATAGCTTCTCCCGCTGGTGCGGTGAAGCTGACTTGCCCCATTGCTCTTCTCATGGCCTCCGAAAGGCGGCGGCTGTGGCCTATGCGGAAAGCGGTGCGACGGCCCGGAGCTGTGCGCGGTGTTCGGATGGTCCAACCTGAGGACAGCACAAATCTACATCGAGCAGGCGGAAAAACGGCGGATGCGAAGCAATGCTTTCAATCGCCGCGCTGCATACGAGAAACTTAAAGGTGTCTCAGTTTTGGTCGCTGAAAGCGACAGTGAGACAGAAACGGAAAAAAGCGATGGAAAATCAGAGTGATTTTTTGGGAGTGGTGGGCGATGACGGACTCGAACCGCCGACATCCTCGGTGTAAACGAGGCGCTCTACCAACTGAGCTAATCGCCCGTTCGCGATTGCGGAGCAACAAGGCCCGCCGCGTCGGTGGCCGTGATCTATGCGGATCGCGGAAAAACCGCAAGGGCTTTCATGATGTTTTTTTGAAAATTTTGGGGAAGAGCCGACTGGACAGGGGCGCATATGAGGCAGGAGAGGGCAAAGCGACGGGACGTCATCCTTTTGTCTTGAAACGCGCTTGACACCCGATCGCGAACCTCTTAGTTAGCCGCTCAACCGAGCGATTGAGGTCGCCCGGCTCCGAGGTTTCGGCCTCAAGAGAAATGCGCGGGTGTAGCTCAGTTGGTTAGAGTGCCGGCCTGTCACGCCGGAGGTCGCGGGTTCGAGCCCCGTCACTCGCGCCATTCTCTTATTCGAACTCTCCGCCGATTGCGCGTCTTGCGCATAAGGCGGCTGCCGCTGGTCGGCATTATGCGCGGGTGTAGCTCAGTCGGTTAGAGTGCCGGCCTGTCACGCCGGAGGTCGCGGGTTCGAGCCCCGTCACTCGCGCCATTCGCCACCCAGAAGAACATGCTTCCCGATACGATCCGGCCGCCACCGGTCCCTCATGGTCACGGTCTGAGGTTGTCGCTATGATACAGCCGCTGATAATCGTTTGAACTGCTCCATTTTGGCGCAGGATGCGACATTCAAAAAGCTTGCGCCGGGGCTTCGGCTGCGCTAACCACGGCTTGTTGCAATGCACGTTCGCTTTGCCTGTGCATTGATATTCAGGCGTCGTCTCCCGACGCTTCAGGCAAGCTGGGATCGAATACAATGAGTGAACTCCTCACTTCCTATATCCCGATCGCGATTTTCATCGGCATTTCCCTGGTGATCGGCATCGCGCTTCTGGTTGCGCCGTTCGCCGTCGCCTACAAGGCGCCCGATTCGGAAAAGCTTTCGGCTTACGAATGCGGCTTCAATGCCTTCGACGACGCGCGCATGAAGTTCGACATTCGCTTCTACCTGGTCTCGATCCTCTTCATCATCTTCGACCTCGAAGTGGCCTTCCTTTTCCCGTGGGCGGTATCGTTCGGTGCGATTGGCTGGTTCGGCTTCTGGTCGATGATGGTATTCCTCGCCGTTCTGACGATCGGCTTCATATATGAATGGAAGAAAGGAGCGCTGGAATGGGAGTAGTCGACAACGGCAGCACTCTCGTCGCGCCGCAACCCAAGGGCATTATCGATCCGAATACCGGCAAGCCCATCGGCAGTGACGATGCGTTCTTCGGCGAGATCAACAATGAGCTCGCCGACAAGGGTTTTCTCGTCACCTCCACGGACGAGCTGATCACCTGGGCCCGCACGGGCTCGTTGATGTGGATGACATTCGGCCTCGCCTGCTGTGCGGTCGAGATGATGCAGCTTTCGATGCCGCGTTATGACGTCGAGCGCTTCGGTTTTGCGCCGCGCGCCTCGCCGCGCCAGTCGGACGTGATGATCGTCGCCGGCACGCTGACCAACAAGATGGCGCCCGCGCTCCGCAAGGTCTACGACCAGATGCCAGAGCCGCGTTACGTCATTTCGATGGGCTCCTGCGCCAATGGCGGCGGTTATTACCACTATTCCTACTCGGTGGTGCGTGGCTGTGATCGCGTCGTGCCGATCGACATCTATGTTCCGGGCTGTCCCCCCACGGCGGAGGCGCTGCTCTACGGCGTGCTTCTGCTGCAGAAGAAGATCCGGCGGACCGGCACGATCGAGCGCTGAGGGCCAGAGGCTAAGGGTAATTGGACAAGATCATGAGTGAAGCCCTGAACGAGCTTTCGACCTATATTCGCGAAGCGCGTGCGTCCCTCGTGGCGGACGCGCAGATCGCCTATGGCGAACTGACGCTGACGGCGACCGCGGAAAACCTGCTGCCGCTGCTGACCTTCCTGCGCGACGACGTGCAATGCGGGTTCATCAGCTTCATCGACATCTGCGGAGTGGACTATCCGGCACGCGAAAAGCGTTTCGACGTCGTCTACCACCTTCTGTCGCCGCGCCAGAATCAGCGTATCCGCGTCAAGGTCGCGACCGCCGAGGACGAGCCGGTTCCGTCTGCCTGCCCGGTCTATCCCGGCGCCGACTGGTTCGAGCGCGAAGCCTGGGACCTCTATGGCATCCTGTTCACCGGCCACCCGGACCTGCGCCGTATCCTGACGGACTACGGTTTCGAAGGTCATCCGCTGCGCAAGGACTTCCCGACCACCGGTTTCGTCGAGGTTCGTTACGACGACAACGCCAAGCGCGTCGTCTACGAACCCGTCGAGCTGCGCCAGGAATTCCGCAATTTCGATTTCTTGAGCCCCTGGGAAGGCACCGACTACGTGCTGCCCGGCGACGAAAAGGCGAAAGCTTAGGGATCGGCGCAGCCGCGCCGCCCGTCCGCACTTCTTTCCCGCTCGGTGCGATTGTCCGCCCGGCATGGAGCAAGCAGAATGACTGAACATAACGTCCGCAATTTCAATATCAATTTCGGACCGCAGCATCCGGCGGCGCATGGCGTGTTGCGGCTCGTGCTGGAGTTGGACGGCGAAATCGTCGAGCGCGTCGATCCGCATATCGGCCTGCTTCACCGCGGCACCGAAAAGCTAATCGAGACCAAGACCTATCTGCAGGCGATCCCTTATTTCGATCGCCTCGACTACGTCGCGCCGATGAACCAGGAGCATGCCTTCGCGCTCGCCGTCGAAAAGCTCTTGGATATCCAGATCCCGATCCGCGGCCAGCTGATCCGCGTGCTCTATTCGGAAATCGGCCGCATCCTCTCGCATCTTCTCAACGTCACCACGCAGGCGATGGACGTCGGCGCGCTGACGCCGCCGCTCTGGGGTTTCGAAGAGCGCGAGAAGCTGATGGTGTTCTATGAGCGCGCCTCGGGCTCGCGCATGCATGCGGCCTATTTCCGTCCGGGCGGCGTCCATCAGGACCTGCCGCCGGAACTGGTCGAGGATATCGGCAAGTGGTGCGATGAATTCCCGGCAAAGCTCGACGACATCGACGAATTGCTCACCGGCAACCGCATCTTCAAGCAGCGCAACGTCGATATCGGCGTCGTCAAGCTCGAAGACGCCTGGGCCTGGGGCTTTTCCGGCGTCATGGTTCGCGGTTCGGGCGCTGCCTGGGACCTGCGCCGCGCGCAGCCCTACGAGTGCTATTCGGAGATGGAGTTCGACATCCCGATCGGCAAGAACGGCGACTGCTACGATCGTTACCTGATCCGCATGATCGAGATGCGCGAGTCGGTGAAGATCATGAAGCAGTGCGTCAACCGTCTGCTCGGCGATGCCAGGACCGGCCCATTCTCGTCTACGGACGGCAAGGTGGTGCCGCCGAAGCGCGGCGAGATGAAGCGGTCAATGGAAGCGCTGATCCATCACTTCAAGCTCTATACGGAAGGGTATCACGTGCCGGCCGGCGAGGTTTATGCAGCCGTCGAAGCCCCGAAGGGCGAGTTCGGCGTCTTCCTGGTCGCCGACGGCACCAACAAGCCCTATCGCTGCAAGATCCGTGCGCCGGGTTATGCCCATCTCCAGGCGATGGATTTCATCTGTCGGGGTCACCAGCTGGCCGACGTCTCGGCGGTGCTCGGCTCGATCGACATCGTCTTCGGCGAGGTGGACCGCTGATGCTGCGCGCCGTCGTTTTCGCTGCCGTTATCTTTGCCGCCCCGGTTGCGTTCGCGCAGCAGGCGCAGACGGATGGCGCGATTTCGACGCAAGCCGGCGGATCGAAATCGATGCGCGATCTCCTGTCCGAAGGATATGAGATCAAGACCTCCGTTCCCAGTGGAACAAAGTTCATAGTGTTCATGCAGAAAGACAAGTCTGCCTATGCCTGCGAGTTCGTGTCGCTCACGAAATCGCGGTGTGGATCCATAAACTGATAAGGCGTGGAAAAGAATGTCCGTTCGTCGATTAGCCGAAGACCAGGTGCAGCCGGCAATATTCGCCTTCAATGACGAAAATGCCGTCTGGGCCGAGGCAACGATCAGGAAATATCCGGCAGGCCGGCAGCAATCGGCTGTCATCCCGCTCCTGATGCGTGCTCAGGAACAGGATGGCTGGGTGACCCGTGCGGCGATCGAATTCGTCGCAAACAAGCTCGATATGCCCTATATCCGCGTCCTCGAAGTCGCGACTTTCTACACCCAGTTCCAGCTGAAGCCGGTCGGCACCCGCGCCCATATCCAGGTCTGCGGCACCACGCCCTGCATGCTGCGCGGCGCGGAAGACCTGATGAAGGTCTGTCAGCACAAGATCCATCACGATCCGTTCGCGCTGAACGCCGACGGCACGCTGTCGTGGGAAGAGGTCGAGTGTCAGGGCGCATGCGTCAACGCGCCGATGGTCATCATCTTCAAGGATGCCTATGAGGACCTGACGCCGCAGCGTCTCGAGGAGATCATCGACGCTTTCGAGGCAGGCAAGGGCCATGAGATCAAGCCCGGCCCGCAGATCGACCGCATCTTCTCGGCGCCCGAGGGCGGCCCGCAGACGTTGAACGACGAGATCAAGCCGGTTCGCACTAACCTCGACCCGCATCCGAGCGCCGAAGAGGCCGCGGCGGCTGCAAGCGTTCCTCCGGCCGACGCCGGTCGTCCCAAGGACACGGCGGCGGAGACGGACCCGAAGTTGAAGACCCCTGCCACCGCCCCGGCGGCTGCCGCAGCGAATGCCAAGGCCG
>NZ_JALBGV010000116.1 GCF_023006505.1 Neorhizobium sp. SHOUNA12A | reverse complement strand
AGCTCCCGTCACCGGGCCCATGCCGATGAGCGGCACCCTTGCTCCGCGGCCAGCCCCGCCTGTCATGGCCAACAATGTAGCGGCTGCCGAGCCGGTGGCCGCCCCCAGGATCGAACCGCCCGCCCGTCAAGCCCCGGAAGTAAAGTCCGAACAGTTGCGGCCGATCGCGGCCCTCGCAGCCGCGGCCCCGCCACCTAGCCCAGCTCCTGCCCCCGCTCCTCTCCAGGTTCCGGCTTTCGACGAAGCCGCCGATGTGCTCGATGCCGCCCGCGAACGTGTCTTCCAGGAAGCGCCCGAGCCGCGCGTCGTGCCGGTCAGCGCCGCAATCGTGCCGCCTGCCCTGCAATCGGCCGCCGACAAGCCGAAACAGCTCGGCAGCGATTTCGAGCGGATTCTCGAAGAGGAAATGGCCAACAACCTCGCAGCCCGCGAGTCGGCCATCATCCCCCAGCCGAGCCGTCAGATACAGCCGAGGAACCCCGGCGTGCCGCCGGTCACCGGTGCGACACCGGAACCGAGCCTGCAGTCGGAAGTCGCCCGTATCTTCGGTGAAATGTCGGTCACCCGCGACAAGTGAGCGGGCGCCCCCGCCATTTTGGGCCCAAGAAAAAAGGCACGGAAAAACCGTGCCTTGAATTCGTTTATGGCTGATCAGGCGAATTATTCGTCCCGATAGACCTTTTCACGGCGCTCGTGGCGTTCCTGCGCTTCGATCGACAGTGTGGCGATCGGACGAGCGTCGAGACGCTTGAGGCCGATCGGTTCGCCCGTTTCCTCGCAGTAACCATAGGTGCCGTCCTCGATGCGCTGCAAGGCGGCATCGATTTTGGAGATCAGCTTGCGCTGACGGTCACGGGCTCGAAGCTCGATAGCTCTGTCGGTTTCGGAGGAAGCCCGGTCGGCGAGATCGGGGTGGTTGGCGCTCTCTTCAGCCAGATGGCCGAGCGTTTCGCGCGCTTCTCTCAGAATATCGTTTTTCCAGGCGATCAGTTTTGCCCGGAAATACGCTTTCTGGTTTGCATTCATGAACTCGTCGTTTTCAGAGAGCACATAATTGCTAAGATCGATCTTCTCACTCAACGCGATTCTCCTGAAGAACATCTCATGCGGCGCTCTATATCCTATCCTCCCATCCGGATTCAAGCCTCGCGCTCAGTATTAAGGCATTTTTAAAACTGTCATAAAAATCCGCTAAACGACTATTTTTTAAGCTTTTATTCTGAATGTCCGAAACTCTTCTCCACAGGCGGACGAGCCCGGTGAGGCTATTTCAGAACATCTGCGGCAGTTGACGAGTCTCATGCCGAAAGGGTACCCATCGCTTCCATCCTCTTAACAGCGGTGCCGGGCATGACGATGATCACTCCTCCTCCTTCCCGCATCTATCTCCTGCGCCATGCCAAATCCGGCTGGGCGGAGCCGGGACAGCACGATTTCGATCGCCCTCTCGACAATCAGGGTTTTGCGCAGGCCGAGATCGTTGCCGACAAGGCCGCCGATCGCAACTACAGGCCTGATATCCTTCTCAGTTCCACCGCCACGCGATGCCGCCAGACCGCCGAAGCGATCCGCCGCGCGATCAGCGAGGAGATCGAGCCTGTCTTCATCGACGAACTCTATAACGGCTCGCTCGGCACCTACCTTGCGATTCTTGGCGGACAGCGCGACAGCAACTCGGTCATGCTCGTCGGCCACAACCCGACCATGGAAGAAGTGCTGGAAGGGCTGATCGGCGCCGACCAGATGGTGGCGGCCATCCCCGGCGGCTATCCTCCTGCCGGCCTCGCCGTGCTCGACTATCGCGGTTTTGTCGCCGGCTCGGATGCAGCCTGGACACTGACCGATTTCCTGACGGCCTGAACTGGACCCAAGCGACGGCTTTGCGGCCTCGCTCCGGCTTCCTATATAGGCGTAAACTCTGGACCCGGAACGACGCCTTGCCGCCTTCGCTTACCAGCTTCTCGGATGACGCGCGCATCGCGCTCGACAATCTCGCCGACCGTGCCTCGGGCCTCGTGCATCCGACGATCAGGCTCGGCGTGACCGGCCTGTCGCGGGCCGGCAAGACCGTGTTCATCTCGTCCCTCGTCCACAATCTCCTGAACGGCGGCCGGTTGCCGCTCTTCGAGGCGTTCCGGTCCGGCCGGATCTCCGCCGTGCGGCTCGAGCCGCAGCCGGACGACGCCATCCCGCGCTTTCAATACGAAGACCATATCCAGGCCTTGGTGCGCGACCGCATCTGGCCGGATTCGACCCGCGCCATCTCGGAACTGCGGATCACCCTCGACTACCAGAGCGCCAGCGGCTGGGGGCGGATGTTTTCCCGCGGCCGGCTGTCGATCGACATCGTCGACTATCCCGGCGAATGGCTGCTCGACCTGCCGCTGCTGGCGCAGGATTTTCGCACCTTCAGCGACAATACCGCAGCACTTGCCGGGACCGGCATCCGCGAGGAGTTGTCGAGGGAATGGTTGGCTCTTGCAAACGGCATAGATGCGGACGCCCCGGCTGACGAAATGACCGCAAGGCGGCTCTTCGAAGCCTTTGCCGCTTATCTCAGGGCCTGCAAGGCGGACGAACGGTCGCTTTCGACCCTGCCGCCCGGCCGGTTCCTGATGCCCGGCGATCTCGAAGGCTCGCCGGCGCTGACCTTCGCGCCGCTGCCGAACATGTCCGACGCCAAAGCGCCGAAGGGTTCGCTGCGGGCGATGATGGAGCGCCGTTACGAGGCCTACAAGAACGTCGTGGTCAAGCCGTTCTTCCGCGAGCATTTCGCCCGGCTCGACCGTCAGATCGTGCTGATCGACGCGCTGCAGGCGATCAATCGCGGTCCCGAAGCGGTGCAGGATCTGGAACGGGCGCTGACCGATGTGCTCGCCTGTTTCCGCCCGGGCCACAACAGCTTCTTCTCCTCCCTGATCGGCCGCAGGATCGACAAGGTGCTGGTCGCGGCCACCAAGGCGGATCACCTGCATCACGAAAGCCATGATCGCCTGGAGCGGCTCACCGGCCGGCTGGTCGATCGCGCCGTCAAACGGATCGGCATGGCCGGCGCCGGCATCGAGGTTATGGCGATCGCATCGGTGCGCGCTACCCGCGAGGCGACCGTCAAGGAAGACAGCCATCTCCTGCCGGTCATCGTCGGCACGCCTATTGCGGGCGAGATGATCAACGGCGAACGCTTCGACGGAAACAAGAAAACCGCGATATTTCCCGGCGACTTGCCGGAAGATCCTGAAGCATTTTTTCAGCAGCTGGATTCGGTCAATGCGGAGCTCCCGGAGATCAACGTGGTGCGCTTTCGCCCACCGGCGCTCGAAGAGGCGAATGGCGGCATGAAGCTCTCGGTACCGCATATCCGGCTCGACCGCGCCATGCAATTCCTGTTCGGAGACCGCCTCGCATGAGACCGCCCGAATCACCTCAGAACGGCAAACGCCGACCCGCATCTTTCTCGGTCGAAGAGGAAAGTGCTGCCCGAAACGAAACCTTGCCCGTCCCTCGCCGCAGCCCGCGCAGCTTCGAGGACGGCGTCGTCGTAACGCCCGACGAACAGGATCCGTTCGTGACGCCGCCCGAACTCGCCGCGGAGGCCATCCCGGTCGCCGAGCCCCGGACGCGCAAGAAATTCTCCTTCGTCAATCTGGCGACGGCGGCCTTCGGCACCTTCCTGTCGCTCGCCTTCGGTCTGTGGGCCGACAGCGTCGTCCGCGACCTGTTCACCCGTGCCGACTGGTTGGGATATGCAGCGCTCACAGCACTTGCCATCGGGCTCGTCGCAGTTGCCGTGATCGTCGGCCGCGAGATCTTCGGTATGATGCGACTTTCCGCGGTCCAGACCCTGAAAGCACAAGCGGAAGAGGCGGCGCTTTCCCCTCGCCCGACTGCCGCGCGTGCCGTCGTTGCCACGCTTGCGAAACTTCTCAGTCACCGGGCGGAGACCGCCAAGGGTCGAGCAAACCTCGACGCCACGAAGGACGAGATCATCGATGGCCCCCAGCTTATCGAGCTTGCGGAACGGGAGCTCCTAGCGCCGCTCGACCGCAAGGCCCGTGCTCTCATTCTCGGATCGTCCAAACGTGTCTCGATCGTCACCGCCATCAGCCCACGCGCCGTTGTCGACCTCGCCTACGTGCTTTTCGAAGTAACGCGGCTGATCCGCGCCATGGCCGACCTTTACGGCGGCCGGCCGGGCACGCTTGGCCTGTTGCGACTGATGCGGGACGTTATTGCCCATCTCGCCGTGACCGGCTCGATCGCCGTCGGCGATGGCGTTGCGCAACAGGTCCTCGGGCACGGGCTCGCTTCCAGACTTTCGAAGCGGTTGGGCGAAGGCGTGATCAACGGCCTCTTGACCGCGCGAATCGGCATCGCCGCCATGGATCTTTGCCGGCCGCTGCCCTTCCGGGCGGTGAAAAGGCCCGGAATCAGCGATTTCATCTCGGATATTGCGGCAGTCGGCGGGCGAAAAGATGAACAATAGAAGGGTTGACCATGGCCCAAATCCGGCCATGGTCACCAGTCGTTAACCATTCCCCCCTAAATTACGGGACACTTAAAGTTGCTGCTCGTCAGGGGAAAGTTCATGTATTCGCGCTTCTTTTCGCTTCTGGGCGGGTTCGCCATTCTGACAGTCGCGACCACTTCCGCCATGGCGCCGCAGGCTGAAGCCGCTCCGCGCGACAAGGCATTCTTCCAGTCGGTCGCCGGCGTCTGGAAAGGTCCCGGCGAAATCGTCGCCGGCAAATACAAGGGCACGAAATTCAGCTGCAATTTGACCGGTGCGGCTATCCCGGACAGTGATGTCGGCATCAAGCTCGATGGAACCTGCCGTGTCGGCGTGTTTCAGCAACCGATGTCGGCCACCATCGCCCAGAGCGGCCGCGGTTACACCGGCAAGTTCCTGGATGGCGCCGAGGGCAAGGGACTGGACATCATTTCCGGCTCGGTCAGCGGCGACAAGGTCGTCATGGGCATCAACCGCAATCAGCTCAACGGCGCGATGGTCGCGAGCCTGCGCGGCGAGAACAAGATGAACATCACCATCTCGATCAAGGTCGAAGACCAGATGGTACCGGTGATCGGGCTCAGCCTCGACCGCGACATGGATTCGATCGCCGTCGGCTCGATTAAAGAATAAGGCTGGCTGGGGCGCCGTCAGGCGCTCTGCCACCAGTTCTGGCTGTCGCGCGCGACCTTGATGCCGGCGATGTCGGTTCCACCAAGCCAGTCTCGCACTTTCCTTCCCTTCACCAGAAGATCCGGGGCGATGTCGGCAAGCGGCATCATTACGAAGCCGCGGTCGGTCATGCGCGGATGCGGCACTTCCAGTTTTTCGGTCTTCTGCTCCCGCGTCCCATAGGTCAGGATGTCGATATCGATGGTGCGTGGTCCCCAGCGCTCCAGGCGGACGCGCTTCATGCCGCGCTCGATCGACAGACAGACGTCCAGAAGGTCCTCCGGCTCCAATGAAGTCTCCACCAGAACGCAGCAGTTGAAGAAATCCGCCTGGTCGGTCTTGCCCCAAGGCGGGGTCGAATAGAGTTTCGACACGGCCACGACCCGGCAGTCTTCGCGCGCATCGAGCTGCCGGAGCGCCTCGGCCATGGACGACGGCGGATCGCCGATATTGCCGCCAAGCCCGAGAGCCGCGACTTCGAACGTCTTTTCAGGCGAAATGCTCAACACGCACCTCCGCGTAATCGAGGATGCCGGGGATCGGCACGCTCGGCTTGCGCACGGTGATCTCCACCCGGCGAATCTGCGGCGACCAGGCGCACAGCGCCTTGCCGATGTCCTTGGCAAGCGTCTCGATGAGGTTACGGCGGCGACCGGTCACCACCTTCTCGACGATTTCGTAGGCGATGCCGTAATGCACCGTGCTTGCGACATCATCGTTTTCGAGCGCCTCATCCGCGTCCACGTCCATGACGACATCGATGAAGAAACGCTGGCCGAGCGTGGCCTCCTGCTCGAAGGCACCGTGCTTGGCGTAGAATGCACAGTTCTTCAGCGTGATCGTGTAGGTCGCCATCAAAGGCCCTCTCTTTCTTCATGAGCGGAGGCCGCGGTGAGAACCGCGTCGGCTATTGCCAGCGCGTCACGGTTGGCAGCGACATTGTGGACACGGAAGATCGAAGCGCCCGCAAGACGCAGGATCGCCGTCGTCGCGGCGGTACCGACGTCGCGTTCGCCCGCCTTCTCGCGGCCCGTCAGGGCGCCGATGAAGCGTTTCCGCGAGGTGCCGGCGAGCAGCGGGAAGCCGAGCCTATGCAGTTCGGCAAACCGCGCCATCAATTCCAGGTCGTCGTCACGGTCCTTGGCAAAGCCGAATCCGGGATCCAGCACGATCGCATCTTCGGAGATGCCGGCGCTACGAGCGATCTCGAGCGACTGCTGCAGGAAAAATTCCTGGTCGGCGATTCTGTCGGGCCGCTTTTCCTGCTCGCGCCCGCGGCCGGTATGCATGATGCAGACGCCAGCCGATGTTTGAGCCGCAACAGTGGCGATCTCCGGCTCGCGCTGCAGGCCGTGGACGTCGTTGATGATATGGGCACCTGCCGCCATCGCCAGATGGGCGGTTTCGGCCCGATAGGTATCGATCGAGATCAGCGCATCCGTCTCCGCGACGAGTTTTTCGATCACCGGCAGGGCGCGGTCCTGCTCTTCGGCCGCCGACACCTCGGCCGCGCCGGGCCTCGTCGATTCGCCGCCGATATCGAGAATAGCTGCGCCGTCGCGGACGCAGGAAAGGGCATGAGCCACCGCGGCATCGACGTTTGCGTATTTTCCGCCGTCGGAAAAGGAATCAGGCGTGATGTTGATGATCGCCATAATCTGGCCTTGGCGGCCGAGTTCAAGGGCACGACCGCGCCCGACACGCCAGGTGCTGTTGCGCTGCGATATCACCGGCCGGCCGTCTGTCGAAGGGTAACGCAAAATTTGATGCCTTTGTGTTGCGCTCAGGCTGGCTATGCCCCAAGGTCCCCATAAGTTCAACGTCGCAGGCCATAGAATGTTCTCCATTCGCAGAGTCCGCCGGTTTTTCGGCGTCTTTCTTCCTCTCTGCGCGATCCCGGCGACGGCCATGGCAGAGCCGATCATCAACAAGACCTATTCCTATTTCCGGATCGGCGGCCGCACGGCCGAGGATCTCGACAAGGAACTGGAAAACCTCGGCCCTCTCACTCGCGGGACCGGCCATCGCCATCCGGGCGCCACCGACATCAAGTTCGGGGGCGATGTCACCTATGTGGAAAGCGGTGGCCGCTGTTCGGTCGGCGGTGCACGGGTGACGCTTCGCACCCACATCATCCTGCCCCGCTGGGGCAATCGCGGCCGAGCCACGGCCGAGCTGGGCTTCATCTGGGATACGCTCTCGAAGGACATCAAACGCCATGAGGAGCGGCACGCGGAAATCGCCCGCAACCATGCGCGTCAGCTCGAACGGGAACTGCTTGGTCTACCTGCCAACAGAACCTGCGACGCGCTGGAAAAACAAGTTGCGGAAACGACCCGCCGGCTTCTCGAAGCGCATGACCGGGAGCAGCTCCGATTCGACCAGATCGAGGCGGCCAATTTCGACGCCCGGATGATGCGGTTGCTGCAGTACCGCATGAAACGATCCGGAAATTAATCCGCTCTCTAAAGAATCAGCCCCGCCAACCGCTGCGAGGCTTTTGCCGAGCTTGCACCATCCCCTGTCAATGACGGGTGATTTATGGTGATAGTCTAAAATACGAATCTCGGATATAACCTAAGACATAGCTTACCTACCAACGCTTCGAAAAACGAAGCAGATGAGGTAGATAGCCGCAAGATCAGCGTGCCCCTCCGGTTTCGGACCGATGTGTCGAACGCAGTTGCTTCAGGTGTTCCTGAGTTTTTGATTTCCAGCGTTTTAGTTCTCCTGGCGTGTCTTCAAGCCGCAGGTGTTTCCTCCCTCCCCTGCTGGTGATGCGCCCGCCTTGCCTCGCTTGCCGCTTTTGCGGAGCGAGGCTTTTTTTTGCCCGGAAAGGTGATGGGATATGACGGTCAGGCCACGATCAGGCCTGGCGCTCGGGCACGTTGACCACGAGACCGTCGAGATCCGCCTTGACCTTGATCTGACAGGAAAGGCGCGAGTTCGGCTTCACCTCGAAGGCGAAGTCGAGCATGTCTTCCTCCATAGGTGCCGGCGGGCCGACCTTTTCGGTCCAGGCCTCGTCGACATAGACATGACAGGTCGCGCAGGCGCAGGCGCCACCGCATTCGGCCTCGATGCCGGGGACGGAATTGCGAACCGCATTCTCCATAACGGTGGAGCCTGGCTCGGCTTCGATATCGAAGCGCGTTCCGTCGAAGGCAACGATGGTCAGTTTCGTCATGATAGGGAAATCCGGAATGTTGAAGGGTCAGGGCACACTATTTGAGCGTGCTGTCTTCCAATAAAAGCCCGGCGCAGTCAACATTTCGGGGCGCCGCCGGCTGTTCAATCGGCGCCTCGCCCAAACGATTCGCTCAGCGGCAGAGTTTGTTGATGAAGTTTTCGGCCTCGATGACTGCAGCAGCGACCGCAGCCCGCAAGGAGGCGTCGGAGGCATTGTCTTCAAGGCGCTCGGCAGCGGCGGAAACCTTGAAGGCGCCGACCGCACCGGCAGCGCCCTTCAGACGGTGTGCGGCTGCGACAACGTAGGCGCTGTCGGCGCTTGATATATCGTGCAGCGCGCGGCGCGCCTGGCGTGCAAACATCTGGAGCACTTCGACTTCAAGGGTCTTGTCGCCCATGGTCTGGGTCGCGAGATGGACGAGGTCGATCGGACGGGACTGCGAGGGGCAAGCGCCTCGGAGGGTTTCCGGAGCTTCGAACGCGATACTGACGGCTGCCATTGCCATGAACCTGTTTTCCCTGTTGTTCTTCTGATAATGTCCCGAATTGTGCGGGCCAATCGCAGCTATCCCGTTAAATTCCGGCACAATCTGGGCCGGTTTCTTCCCATATGGTTAATTTCTGCTAAGCTCCCGGGATTTTAGGAGTTTTGCATCTTCGCATGGTTTAAATTCTGTTAACAACATTCCACAGCATCATTCGAAGGCAGGCGTCATAATTGTGCAGGGTGGCCGAATGTGCCACTACAATACGCCTAAGGTGGCGGGGAATATCGTCCTTTTGCCCCGGGTGGTAGGTTGGTAAGCTTTCATTATCATCCGTTTGAAAGAACGGCCATCCGACTTGAAAATGAATAGGAAACTGGAAATCCGCTTTGTGGGTGGAGAGTTTCCGGCAGGCAGCGTTCCATCTGTCGGTCTGCGGGCGGCAGCGCGTCAGATGGGATTTGCCGGGCGAGTATGTAACGAGGCGTAACCGCATGGCAAAGAACCCTAGCAGCGAGTCGATCGATGAGACGGCGTTCCAGGCGTTGGAAGATGCCCTAAAAATCAACTTCAACGATGATCAGTCGCGTCAAAGATCAGTGCCCCATGCCTCGGAGGCAAGAGTGTCAGACACTAACAAACCGCGTCAGACCCAATACCAGGATGATGCCGCCGAATCATACAGGTCGGCCGCTACTGAAACCGCTGCCAAATCCCCCACATTCCAGCCTGCCAACGATTCGGGGAAGCGCAGTTCGACGGCGATCCTGCGGACGCTGGAAGGCGGCGCAATGCGCTCGTCGATCCGCAATGCGGTGATCGTCTCGATCCTCTGGGCAATCGGCGGTATCGCCCTCGGGCAGATGATCTACGGCAACCAACTCTGGCAGATTACCTCGGTCGAGGGCGTTCTGGCTGCGCCCGGCATCGTCGCGCTCGCGGTCTGCATCTTCGTCCCGATCATGCTGTTCTTCGCCTTCGCGATCATGATGGCTCGCGCTCAGGACCTCAGGACCGCCGCCCGCTCGATGGCCGAGGTGGCGCTTCGCCTTTCGGACCCGGAGACCGTTGCCTCCGAGCGGATCATGAGCGTCGGTCAGGCCGTGCGCCGCGAAGTATCGGCGATGAACGAAGGTATCGAGCGCACCATCGCCCGCGCCGCCGAGCTCGAAACGCTCGTGCATTCGGAAGTAAATGCACTGGAGCGGAGCTTTACCGACAATGAACTGCGCGTTCGCGGCCTCGTTCACGAACTCGGCGCCGAACGGGACGCGATCGTCAACCACGCCGAGCGTATCCGTTCGTCGATCGCCGGGGCCCATGACCAGCTCAAGGAAGAGCTCTCGCTCGCGACCGAAGAAATTTCCATTCGCCTGGCAACCTCCGGCGAAGCCTTCGCCTCGATGATCGAGACGCGCGGCGCGGCGCTGATGGAGAAATCCAACGCCGCCGGCGAAGCGCTCGGCAGCCTGCTGACCACCAAGACCGAAAACCTGCTGCAGACGCTCAATTCGTCCGGCTTCGCACTCGCCCACGAGTTCGACGAGCGGATGGAAGCGATCAACAGCGTGCTTTCGCAGCGCGGCCAGGCGCTCCTCAACGAATTCCAGACGCGCGCCTCCTCGCTCGACGCCAATACCGAAAAGCTCAACGCAGCACTTGCGGACCGCACCCGCCAGCTGAACGAGACCCTGCTTGCCCGGACCCGGGAAATTACCGACGGACTTGCCGAAAGCGAACAGACGCTCACCGGTTCGCTCGGCGGCATCCTTGCGGCACTCAACAGTTCGCTCGAAGAAAAGAGCTCGTCCTTCCGCCAGAGCCTGCAAAGCACCGTCGAAGACGTGGTCCTCGACCTCGACATGCGCTCCGGCTTCTTCGAAGAGCGCCTGCAGACGACCGTCGGCCTGCTCAGCACGACCTTCGACGACAGCATCTCGCAATTCACCTCCGCCTTCGACCAGCGCGCCGGCACGCTCGACAGCAAGCTGATGGACAGCCTTGCCCGCATCAACGAGACGGTGGCCAGCGGTTCGGACGCGATCGAGAACATTCTCTCGTCCAGCGTCGAGCGCATCAGTTCCTCGCTCACCGATCAGTCGCTTGCGCTCGAGACGACGCTTGGCACCGGCCAGGAAATGCTGGACTCCATGCTCGGAAGTCGCTCGCGCGAACTGTCCGACGCATTGTCGGCCCGCAGCAGCGAAATTCAGGACACGCTGTCGTCCCGCGCTACCGAAATCCAGGATGCGCTCGTGACGCATACCGGGGAACTCCAATCCGTGCTCGTCTCGCGCACCGGAGAACTCCAGGACGTGCTTGGAACTCGGACAACCGAGCTCCAGAGCGTGCTCGCCTCCGGAACCAGCGAACTTCACGACGTGATCGGCGGCCGCGCCACCGAACTTCAGAACGCATTCACCGCACGCGCCAGCGAACTCCAGAGTGTGCTCACCTCGGGCACCGGCGAGCTTCAGGATGTGCTTGCCTCGCGCACCGGTGAACTGAAGGGCGTATTCGCCTCCGGTACCAGCGAACTTCACGCAGGCTTTGCGAACGCGCATCAGAATATCGAAACAACGCTTGCCGAGCGCAGCAGCAGCCTGCTCGGTACGCTTTCCGAAAACCAGGCCAAGTTCGAACAGAGCCTGGCAATCCGCTCGGGCGCCATCATCGCTGCACTTTCCGGCAGCCACGATCATCTGACCGAGGTGCTCAGCCAGAAGTCTGCCGCAATCGAAACACTGATGTCCGGTGCGCCGGAGCGGCTGGCCGGCATGTTCGACGAAAAGTCGGAGCACATCTCCCGCACGCTTGCGACAAGCGAACAGCGGATCGGCGACGAGCTCGGCCGGCGTGCGTCCGAGATGCAGTCGTCGCTCGATGCCAATCGCGAGCGGATTTCCGAAATCCTCGAAGACAAGTCGATGGAAATCGCCACCTCCTTCGCACTCGGTGAAGATCGCCTCGCAGGCATGCTGGACGACAAGTCGGAATCGATCGCCCGTGCGCTTTCGGAGACCGAACAGCGCATGAGCGGCGACCTCGCCCGCCGCACCTCGGAAATCAACGAATCGCTCGGCATCAACCGCGACAGGCTTGCAGAAATCCTCGACGACAAGTCGATGGAAATCGCCACCTCCTTCGCACTCGGCGAAGACCGCCTCGCCGGCATGCTGGACGAAAAGTCGACGGCCATCGCCAATACCTTCATCGATGCCGACGTCCGCATCGAGCAGTCCTTTGCGGCCCGCGCGGAGACCATCCGCAACGCCTATGCCGACAGCCAGGTCAATCTCGACCAGTCGCTCGATAACCGGACGGCGGAGCTTGCCCGCATTCTCGAAAGCGGCGGCGATCGCCTCGAACAGACGGTCGGCGGCGCAACCAGCCGTATTGAAACGGCGCTCACAAGCGGCGCCCAGCGTTTCGAAACGGGCATGGCGGATGGACTGGAACGGGTAGAAGCCGTTCTCGGCTCGACGCAGGATCGCATCGCCGCGACCATCGGCCTTGGCCACCAGCAGCTGGAAACGACACTCGGCTCCGGCTACGAACAGATTCGCGACACTCTGGAAGAACGCACGAACTCAATCGCGACCACGCTCGGCGATGCACAGAGCCAGATCGGGACCCTGATGCAGGATCAGGCGACGTCGCTCGGCACCTCGATTGCCGCAAGTGCCGGAATGCTGGAAATGTCGCTCGAAACCCAGCAGAATGCTCTGCGCGATGCGATCGATACGGCGGGTCAGTCTCTCGAAGAACGTCTGCGCGACAATGTCGGGACGCTTGCCGTCCGGCTCTCCGATGCTGCCGGCGAAATCGGCCGTTCGGCCGATGCATTCTCCAACCGCATCCGGCAGACGGTTGGCGGGGTTCAGGGCGCACTCGAGGAAACCGGCAGCCGCATCGAATCGACGTTCGGCGGGCTCGAAGGCCGTATCCGCGGCGAAATTCTCGAGGCTGCCCAGCTCGTCGACGAGGCCGGCGCCAATCTTTCGGCCACGCTCACCAACCGCACGGCTGACCTCGAACGCGTGGCCACCGAGGCTTCGGATCGTATCACCGACACCATGGACGGCCGCACCGCCCGTATCGAGGAACGCCTCGGCACGATCGACCGCGCTCTGACGATCGGCCTCGACAACGTCACCAAGACCATCGAAAGCAAGGCTGTCGGCCTCGCCTCGACACTGCGCGAAGCAGTCGGCGCCGCAGCCCAGAGCATGGACAGCGAAGCCACCCGCTCCGCTGAAGTGCTGGCCCGTGCCGGCGCCGAATTCACCGAGGAACTCAGCAATCGCAACGCCGAGTTCACCAAGGCAATCGAGGAACGCTCGACCCAGATCGTCGGTCGGATTTCGGAAACCCAGAACCGGCTCGCCGGCCAGGCGGCAACCGTAGCGCTCGCTTTCTCCGAAGCCGGCAATGCGATCGTCCACAAGGTCGCGGAGGCCGACAGCCTGGTGAAGCGCCAGGTAACGGCAATTTCCGAGGCGCTGGACGATGCGCAGAAGGCTCTCGACTCGCGCGGCGACGGCATCCGCACCACGCTCGCCGATACCGCAAGCCACCTCGATAGCGCCATGGACGCCGTCGACCGGGCACTCGCGGCCCGCGGCGAAGCCATTCACTCCGCCCTCGACGCCCGCGCCCGTGACCTGAATTCCATGCTCGCCGGTCGCTCGGCTGAATTGACGCGGCTTCTCGACGAAAAGGCGAAGCCGATGGTCGAGGAATATGCCGCGACCGGCCGCAACGCCATCGAACAGATGACGACTGCTGCCCAGCAGGGTGCAGAACTGCTCTCGGCTGCGGCGCAGGAAACGTCGGCACGGCTTTCCTCTGCCGCGGAAGAAACGACCTCGCGGCTTTCCTCCGCCACGGAAGAGTCGACGGCGCGTATCCGCAACGAGAATTCGGCGCTGGTCGATGCGATCGCCGCACGGACCAACGAGACGCTTGCCGCCATCACGCAGCGGACCGAAAGTGCCGCCGGCACCATGCGTCACGTCGAACAGGGCCTGTCGGCCAGCGTCAACAGCCTTATCGACAAGCTGGCGGAAAGCAATTCGAACATTTCCGCGATGGTCCAGGAGACGGCGAAGGAACTCGGCAGTACCGCCGACGCCGTCGCCCATCACCTCTCGGAAGCCGACCGCAAGCTGAGCGTGACGGCCAACCGCTTCGTGCAGTCGGCGACCAACTCCGCCGATATCGTTTCGGGCTCCACCCGCATGCTCGAAGACAATATCGGTCGTATGTCGGACGTCTTCGGCAACACGCTCGATCAGGTCAGCAGCCTTGTCGGCCGTTTCGACGACCATTCACGCGTGCTTGTCGAAGCATCCGAACTCCTCGGTGCAGCACAGTCCAACCTCGCCAGCACACTGGACGAACGTCAGGACGCGCTGCGCAACCTGTCGACCGGTCTCGTCAAGCGGTCCGAGGAAATCGAGACGACGATGCGCGGCATGACGAGCCTCGTCGACAGCGCGTTCGAGCGGGCGGAAGAACGTTCGCTGCAGGTCGGCTCGCGGCTCCGCGAAAGCCTGCATGCTTCGTTTGCCGATATCGGCCGGACGCTTGGGGAAACGCAGCATCGTGCCGAAGTCACGGCTGATGCAATGCGCGAAGCGCTGATCAGCGCCGGCAGCGACGCCAACCACGCCATCGAGACGACGCTCTCCGATGCCGAGAAGCGCACCCGCGATCTCTCCGAGCGGATGCGCGGCAGCATCTCGCAGTCGCTCAGCGACGTCGAACAGCTGCTGTCGGATGCTACCACCCGCTCCGGCAGCGCTGCCGAACAGCTGCGCGATACGCTGAGGGAATCGGTCGAGGAAGCCATCAACCGCTTCTCCGGCGCAACCGACGAAATCCGCCGCTCGGCGCAGGATATCCGCCGCGAGCTGGATACGACCCGCACCGAACTGAAGCGCGGCGCCTTCGACCTTCCGGAAGAAGCCAAGGAAAGTGCAGCCGCGATGCGGCGTGCCGTTGCCGAGCAGATCAAGGCACTACAGGACATCTCGGCGCTGGTCGGACGTTCGACGCAGAACTTCGAAATCTCCGAGGCTTCCGCACCACGCCAGGCGCCTGCTCCCGCTCCGCAGCCGGCTCCTGCCCGTCCGCAGCCCCAGCCTGT
>NZ_JALBGV010000115.1 GCF_023006505.1 Neorhizobium sp. SHOUNA12A | reverse complement strand
CGCTTTCCGGCCTTGCGACGCTGACAGGTCCGCGGCATGGCGGCGCCTGGACCAACGTCCCGGTGCTCGCGGAAAAGGCGGCGTCGGTCGGCGTGCGCGAGGCGATCCGCAGCATGCTGTCCTCGGAAGGCGTCGTCAGGCCCTTCGGCCACCGGCTCTATCCGCATGGCGATCCAAGGGCACGGGCGCTGATGGCGAGTTTCGAGGCGCCGCCGCTCTACGCCTCGCTTGCCGAAGCCGGGGAGGAACTGCTCGGCGAGCCGATCAATATCGATTTCGCACTGGCATCGCTTGCCGCGACCTTCAAGCTTCCTGACGACGCGCCGCTCGTGATCTTTGCGCTTTCGCGCACCACCGGCTGGCTGGCGCATGCCATGGAGCAGGTCGAGAGCGGACACATGATCCGCCCGCGGGCGCGTTATACCGGCCCCGACGGCGAATCCGGTGCATAGCGTCCTTTAAAGCCCGGCGGCCTTCTTGGCTGACATGACACCACCACAATAACTCCTTTATCCTGCAAGGGGAATCACGGGTGAGCATGGACGATGTTGGGCAGCAATTTCAGCTTGAGTTTGAGCCTTTTCGTGGCGCAGGGGCGCGAACGCGACGCGGCCGAGTTCTACAAGAACGTCTTCGGCGCCACGGAAACCAATTCCTATGAAATGCTGCGCCTGATGATGATCGAGCTGCAGCTCGGACCGATCGGCATCGTCGTCTGCGGATCGGATCCGGAAAGGGAGTCAACACCTTCCTATCAGGGGCCTTACCATCCGAAAAATGATGGCGCCGTCAGCACGATCTTCCAGTTGACGGTGCCGGATGTCGAAAGCGTCGTCGAGGCGGCGTTTCAATTCGGCGGCATGATGCGCGACAGGATACAGACGGACATGAACGGCCGCCAGGTGGCGTCGATCTTCGATCCGGCCGGTCATGTCTGGGTGCTGATCGAGCGGGAGCGGGAGCAGGACGAGGAATAGGATCGTCGCGGCCGTTCGGGGCGCGGATAGAGACCGGGCCGGCTGACGGAACTGCTCAGCTCAAGGGCGGATCAGCAGGATCGGGCAGAGGGCGCCGGCCGGCAGCTCCGGCGCGTGCGCCGGGCGGATGATGAGGCCGTCGGAATGGGCAAAGATCTTCATCATCGATGAGTCCTGCTTCGCGAAGGCCTCGGCGACGAGATTGCCGTCGCGGTCTCTCGTCAGCCTGGCGCGGAGATAATCCTGGCGCTGGTCGTTGGCGGGAAGTTTGCTTGCCGCGACACCCTGCACCTCCCTGCGCTTTTCCGGCAGATGCGCGAGCCTGCGGATCAGCGGTTCGAGGAAGAGCAGACTGGTGACGAGGCTCGCAACCGGATTTCCCGGCAGGCCGAGAACCTGCATTTCGCCCAGCGCGCCGACCATCAGCGGCTTGCCCGGCCGCATGGCGATGCGCCAGAAATCCAGTTCCATGCCGGCGGCTTTCAGCGTCGATTGTACCAGGTCATGATCGCCGACCGAGGCGCCGCCGAGGGTCACCAACACGTCGGCCTTGGCCGCACGGGCCTTGTCGATGGCCGCGGTGATATCTTCAGGCCGGTCGCGGACGATTCCGAGATCGAGAACTTCGCCGTCATTGTCGCGCACCAGCGCGGAAACGCCGAAGGTGTTGGAGGCGATGATCTGCGCGTTCCCGGGCGTGGCGCCGGGCGGCACAAGCTCGTCTCCGGTCGCAAGGACTGCGACGCGGGGCCGGCGATAGACGGAAAGCTCCGGATGGTTCATGGCCGCAGCGACCGTCAGGTGCGAGAAGTCGATGAGCGTGCCGGCCGGGAGCACGGTTTCCCCCTCGGTGAAATCTTGGCCGCGGGGGCGCACGTGCCGGCCCTTCACCACTTCGAACCTGGTGCGGATGCGGGCGCCTTCAAGCTTTTCGGCATCTT
This sequence comes from Neorhizobium sp. SHOUNA12A, assembly GCF_023006505.1. Taxonomy (GTDB): domain Bacteria; phylum Pseudomonadota; class Alphaproteobacteria; order Rhizobiales; family Rhizobiaceae; genus Neorhizobium. Next base: position 13,308 of record NZ_JALBGV010000115.1, on the reverse strand, counting down.
CCTGGATGAGGATGGAATCGGCACCTTCCGGCAGCGGGGCGCCGGTGAAGATGCGCGCAGTCTCGCCCTTGCCAACCGTGCCTTCGAAGGCATGGCCGGCGGCGGCGGTACCGATCACGGTCAGTTCGGCCCCGATCGCCGGTGCGTCGGAAGCCTTGAGCGCATAGCCATCCATGGCAGACGCGTCGAAGGGAGGCTGGGTGAGGCGGGCAACGAGGTCCGTCGCAAGGACTCGGCCGTTCGCTTCGCCAAGCGCGACCGTCTCCACCGTGCCGATCGGATTGGCCTTGCCGAGCAGGCGGTTCTTCGCTTCGGAAACGGGCAGTAGCGCCATTCTCAGTCCTCTGCGCGATAGGTTCCGGATTTGCCGCCGGTCTTTTCGAGAAGGCGGATGCCGCCGATCTCCATGGCCCGGTCGACGGCCTTGGCCATGTCGTAGATCGTCAGGCAGGCGACCGAGGCGGCCGTCAGCGCTTCCATCTCGACGCCGGTCTTGCCGGTGAGTTTCGCGGTTGCTGTCACCCGGAGGCCCGGAAGCTGCTCGTCCTCGGTGATGTCCACGACCACCTTGGTCAGCATCAGCGGATGGCAGAGCGGGATAAGATCCGAGGTCTTCTTGGCGGCCATGATGCCGGCGAGCCGCGCCGTGCCGATGACGTCGCCCTTCCTGGCATTGCCTTCGCGGATCGTTGCCAGCGTTTCCGGCAGCATGCGGATATAACCTTCGGCGGTCGCCGAGCGGCTGGTTTCAGCCTTGTCGCCGACATCGACCATATGCGCCTCGCCGGACGCGCCGATATGGGTGAGGCCCGTCATTATTCCGCCGCCTGGGCCGCAGCCTCGCCGGTTAAAAGAAGGCGGGTAGCAGCGGCCACGTCGTCCTTGCGCATCAGGCTTTCGCCGACGAGGAAGGTGTTGATGCCGACCTTTTTCAGGCGCTGGCAGTCCTCATGGGTGAAGATGCCGCTTTCGCCGACGAGCAGCCTGTCGGCCGGCACCATCGGCGCCAGCCGCTCGCTCGTTTCGAGGTTGAGTTCGAAAGTGCGCAGATTGCGGTTGTTGATGCCGATCAGCGGAGAGGGGAGTTTCAGCGCCCGTTCCGTTTCCTCTTCGTCATGCACCTCGATCAGCGCGTCCATGCCGAGTTCGGCGGTCACATCGTAAAGCTCGCGCGCCTCGCCGTCGGAAAGCGAGGCCATGATCAGCAGGATGCAATCGGCACCCCAGGCCCGCGCCTCATAGATCTGATAGGTCTCGAACATGAAATCCTTGCGCAGCGCCGGCAGCGAGCAGGCGTTGCGGGCAGCCGTCAGGAATTCCGGCGCGCCCTGGAAGCTCGGCGCATCGGTGAGGACGGAGAGGCACGTGGCGCCACCGGCTTCGTAGGCTGCTGCAAGCGACGGCGGATCGAAATCCGGGCGGATCAGGCCCTTGGACGGGCTTGCTTTCTTGATCTCGGCGATCAGGCCGAAGGCACCGGTATCTTGCCTCGCCCTCAACGCGCGATGAAAGCCGCGCGGGGAGGGCTGGTCCGCTGCGCGGGCCTTCAGCTCCGCAAGCGATATGCTCGCCTTGGCCGCGGCGATTTCCTCGCGTTTATAGGCTTCGATCTTCTTGAGGATGTCCGTCATGACCTCAATCCTTTTCGTTCGAGACGGCAACCAGACGGTCGAGCGCTGCCGCCGCCTCGCCGCTCTCCAGCGAACGGGTGGCAAGCCTCATGCCGTCGGCGATCGTTTCCGCCTTGCCGGCAACGATCAGCGAGGCGGCCGCATTGCAGAGCGAAATATCGCGATAGGCATTCTTCGCACCACCGAGCACGGCGCGCAATGCCGCCGCGTTGTGGACACCATCGCCGCCCTTGAGTTCGTCGAGTGTTGCAGGCTGAACGCCGAAATCCATCGGCGTCAGCTCGAAGGAGCGGATCTTGCCGTCTTCCAGCGCCGTCACCTGGGTGATGCCCGTGGTGGTGATCTCGTCCATCCCGTCCCCGTGGACGATCCAGACGGTCTCCGAACCGAGATCGCGCAGCACTTCGGCGATCGGCTCCAGCCATTTCGGCGCGAACACGCCGAGGAGCTGGCGCTTGGCGCCGGCGGGGTTGGAAAGCGGGCCGAGCAGGTTGAAGATCGTGCGTGTGCCGAGCTCGACGCGGCTGGGGCCGACATGGCGCATGGCTGCGTGATGCATCGAGGCGAACATGAATCCGATGCTGGCTTCCCGGATGCAGCGGGAGATCTGGTCGGGACCGATCTCCAGGTTGACGCCCAGAACGCCAAGCGTATCGGCCGTGCCGGATTTGGAACTCAGCGCCCGGTTGCCGTGCTTGGCGACCGGGACGCCGCAGCCGGCGACGATCAGGGAGGCAAGCGTGGAGATGTTGTAGGTGCCGAGGCCGTCGCCGCCGGTGCCGACGATATCGATGGCGTCGGCGGGGCCGGAGACGGGCAGCATCTTCGATCGCATGGTTTCGACCGCGCCGGTGATCTCGGCAACCGTCTCGCCACGAACGCGCAGCGCCATCAGGAAGCCGCCGATCTGCGACGGCGTCGCTTCGCCAGACATGAGGATGTCGAAAGCGCCTCGCGCCTCTTCGTGACTGAGGCTCTCGCCATTGGCAACCTTGGCAAGCAGGGATTTCAGCTCAGGCATGGTCGGCCGTCCCTCTGTTTCACTGGAGCATGGCCTGGTCGACCACCGTCTGGTTGACGGACACGCCGTAGCTGGTCTTCAGACTGTTGACCATCTGATCGAGCATGTCGTCACCGGCAGCGTTCGCCATCTGCTGCAGCTGCTGGTCGCCGGAGACCGCATCTGTCGTCGCCTGGTCGACGGCGGCGACCTTCATCAGAAGGCGGCTTTCGCCGTCGGAGCCGAGCGCGGTCGCGGTTGTATTGACCGGGCCGGCGAAGGCTGCCGAAATCGCCTCATTGCCGAAGATCGCGTCCTCGGCGCCGCGGCGCAGGCCCTGCTTGTTTTCGACCGCAACACCGAGTTCGGTGGCGATGGCTGCCAGCGTCTCGCCCTTGTCGAGGCGGCCCTTGAGTTCGGTCGCGCGGGCGGCAAGCGCCTGGCGCTGCTGTTCGGCAGTCCAGTCGGCAACGGCCTTGTCGCGCACATCGGCGAGGGGGCGGTCGCGCTCGGGCACGATGTTACGCACCTCGAACCAGACATAACCGTCATTGCCGAGGTTTACCGGAATGGTGTCGGCGCCCGGTTCGGTGCGGAAAACGTCTCCAAGCAGCGTGTTCGAAGCGGGAAGCTCGGTGATCCGCTGCTCCTTCTCGTTGCGGCCGGAGGCATCCGACGTCACGGTGACAGCCTTGAGGTTGAGCGCCTTGGCGGTATCCTCCAGCGAGGTGCCGCCGCTGCGCATATCCTCGAAACGGTCGTGAACGCTCAAGACTTCCTGGGACGCGGAAGAGACGGCAAGCCGCTTGCGGATCTCCTCCTTGACCTCGTCGAACGATCGCGTCGTCTCCGGGCGGATATTGGTGACGCGCAGGATGACCGGGCCGAAGGTGCCGGCGATGACAGCCGTCGTTCCGCCGCTGGCAGTGATCTTGAAGGCCGGATCGGCAAAGGCCGGATCAGGCACGTTCTCCTTGGTGAAATCACCGAGCAGAACGTCCGCCGCGGTCTTGCCCTGATCCTTGATGATCTGGTCGAAAGTGGCGGTACCGTCCTTCAGCTGCGCCGCGGCGGCCTGCGCCATTTCCTTGTTGGGGAAGGGGAGCTGCTCGATGGTGCGGGTTTCGTGCGTCTTGTAGCTGTCCTTGCGCTTTTCATATTCGGCCCGCGCTGCTTCGTCAGTCACCGAAGATGCATCGGCAATATCGCCCGGCTGCAGCTTCACATAGGCGAAGGTGCGGTATTCAGGTGCGCGATAACGGGTCTTCACGCCTTCGAACCAGGCAGAAAGCACATCGTTCGCCGGCGCCTTCACAGGGTCGATATTGGCATTGGAGAGCAGGACATAATCGATCGAGCGGGTCTCGTCGCGATAGCTCTTCAAAGCATCGACCAGCACTTTCGGCGGCTGGAAGCCGTCCGAAACCGCCTCGACGATCTGGCTGCGCACCGCAACCTTGCTGCGCTCCTTGATGTAATCGTCTTCGCGGATGCCGGCATTGCGCAGGCGCGAGGTGAAGAGATTGCGGTCGAACTGGCCGTTGACGCCCTTGAAGGCCGGGTCTTCGGCGATCAGTTTGGCGAGGCGGTCTTCCGACAGGCCGAGGTTCATGTCGTCGGAAAGCTGATCGAGTGCGGCACCAGCCGCGAGCTGTGTGAACACCTCGTTCTGGACGCCGAAGGCGCGAGCCTGCTCGGCGGTCAGCTGCGTGCCGAACTGGCGGCTGAGATTGGCGATCTGGCGCTGATAGGCGAGGCGGAATTCCTGGCTCGAAATCTGCTGGTCACCGACGGTCATCACCGTGTTGCCGCTCGCCGTCACCAGGGAGTGCGAAACGCCCCAGATAGCGAAAGACGCGACCAGAAGCAGGAGAAGCGACTTGGCAACCCAGGAGCGGGCGGCGTTTCTGAGGGAATCAAGCATCGATCAACATACCTTGCGAACAGTCCTGCCGCCCGGAAAAGGCGGATTGAAGGACTGTCTCTAAATCAAACCGAGATGGAAATGAAGGCATGCTGACGGAAAAGCGAAAAGCTCCCATTCAGGCGCGTCTGGCGGTCTTCACACTCGCCGCAATCGGACCTGCATTCAGCCGGTCGGCCAAGGCCCGTGCGTCCCGCGGTGCGCGCACTTTCACGTCGTTGTCGAAGTAGACATAGACATCCAGCCCATGCGCCCGAGGCGGAGAAGGTGGCCCCACGCGCTCCGCGTCCTTCGGGTCGCGACCCTTGGCCCATTGGCGAATGAGCTGCGCCCACCGGTCGAGGGCCTTATCGTCATATCCGCTGACGTAAAGTTGTTCGGAGCCATGCAGGCGGCAATAGACGAAATCGGCAGTGAGATCCATCAGGAGAGGCCATTCGACCGTATCTGCGACGACCAGGCCGACCTTGTAGCGACGCAGCAGGTCGACGAACTCCGGCGAGCGGAAGCTGTCGTGACGGATTTCCAACGCGTGGCGAATCGGCCGGTTCGCATCCGTTTCGACATAGGAGCGCCCATCGAGACGCGCGTCGTGCCGCCGGGCGAGCGCGACGGCATCCTCCGTGCTCTTCGGTAACAGCTTCAGAAACGCCTCGAAACGTTCCGCATCGAATTTCATTCGCGGGGGAAACTGCCAGAGAATGGGTCCGAGCTTCTTGCCGAGGCGCAGGACGCCGGACGCCAGGAAATTGGCGAGCGGCGTCTCGATGTCGGTGAGGCGGCGCATATGGGTTATGTAGCGCGAACCTTTGATTGCGAAGACGAAGTCGTCGGGCGTTGCATCATGCCAGGCGGCAAAGCTCCGAGGTCGTTGAAGTCCGTAGAAGGTACCGTTGATCTCGATCGAGCGGAAATGCTCGGCGGCGTAGGTCAGTTCCTGCTTCTGCGGCAGGCCTTCAGGGTAAAAAACGCCGCGCCAAGGCTTATAGGTCCAGCCCGAAATGCCGATCCGGATATCGCCCGGCTGCTTCTTCATCGCACCACCTGACGTCGTCATGGTGATCCGAACCCATCTACGGTGCGCGGGTTCCCGACGTCTGCGCTATTTCGTGAAGATGAAGAAGGATCCGAGCGCGATGAAACCGAAGCCGACGATCTGCTTCCAGTGAATCGGCTCGCCAAGATAAAGTACGGAGAAAATCACGAAGACAGAGAGCGTGATGATCTCCTGGATGGTCTTCAACTGCGCTGCATTGAAGTAACCGTAGCCGATGCGGTTGGCTGGCACCTGGGCGCAATATTCAAAGAAGGCGATGCCCCAGCTCACCATGATGACAAGATAAAGCGGCTTGCTCTCGAATTTCAGGTGTCCGTACCACGCGAAGGTCATGAAGACGTTCGACAGAATCAGAAGACCTATCGTGAGGAAGGGCGTGGCGCTTGCGAACATGATGGGAGAATCCGTTGGAAGTGGCCGATGCCATACGGCAACCGGGTTCGTCTGCCAAACACAAGACTTCGTGAAGTAAGGTGCAGCCCGGGCATGCGAGCCTGCAGAGCTTTGCAACTCAGGCGGAAGGCGGACCGTTGGGCTCGACTTTGCTGCGGCACCGCTAGAGGCATTCGTTGCCGCTGCATGAGGATGACGGGATGGCAGTGCTTTTCGCGACGTCCTGGCGCTAGAGGCCTTCATGGCCCGGCGTTCGAACGGCGCGGCAAGATTTAGTGAAAGGTTTCGGGACGGACTTCGTCTTCGAGAATGCGGAAGGCTTCGTAGAGCGCTTCGACCAGGATATCGGTCAGCTTGTCGGCGTCGTTGTCCTGAAGGAACAGCGCAAGAGACTGTTCAGACGGCTGGTGGGTATTGGCTTCATTTGACATATCATTGTCCTCAATCTGAACCGGAATCATTCCGGGTGAGGTCGACGGTAGGGACGCTGGCTTGCACCAAGCTTGACGACTTGTGCCAACGACCAAGACAAGCCGCTGAGCATCTTCAGCGGGAGGGAACGGGAATACGCTGATAACGTTCCCGACCATATGCGAAGATCGCATAAGATAGATTATGGAACTAAACGAATTGAAAGGAAGCCCAGAAGACCTGGGGTTCTTGGTCACTCCATAACCCCGCAGCGATCAGAGATCGACGGCAACTTCGAATGTCAGGCCGTCATAGGCCGGTTCGACATGTGGCGGCGTTTCCGCCATTACCGTGTCGTAGTCGAGCGGAAGATGCATGTGCGTCAGGATAGCGTGCTTCGGCGCAAATTTCGCGATCCATTCGAGCGCCTGTTCCAGCGACAGATGGCTCGGGTGATATCGGTACTGCAGCGTATCGATGATGAGCGTATCAAGCCCGCCGAGCCTCGGAACGCTTGCAGGCGGAAAGTCGCTCACATCGCTGCAATAGGCTACGTCACCGATCCGGAAACCCAGCGAATGGATGTCGCCATGCACCTGCAGATGCGGCAGGAAACGGATCTGTCCGCCGGGTCCGTCGATGACGATCGGCTCCTCAAGGGTGTCGATCAGGAACGGCCGCACGATCGGCGGATAGTTGCCGCCCGCCGGGGTTTCGAGGCAATAGCCAAAACCCTGGCGAATCCGTTCCATGGTGAATGCATCGGCATAGATCGGGATGCGATGATGCTGCAGGATGAAATAACCGCGCAAGTCGTCGATGCCGTGCAGATGATCCGCATGGGCGTGGGTATAGAGAACCGCATCAACCCGCTGCACCTTGGCGGCGATCATCTGTTCGCGAAAATCGGGGCCGGTATCGACCACCACCACGGTGCTGCCGCCATCAGGCCCAATCTGCTCGACCATGAAGGCGGCACGCGTGCGACGGTTCCTCGGGTTCGCCGGATCGCAGGCGCCCCAGTCGCCATTCAGCCGCGGCACGCCCGGCGACGACGAGCAGCCAAGAATGGTGAAGCGTCGCCGATACCTCGCCACAGGTCAGAGCCTCGGCATCTTGGAGAAGATACGGAACGCGTTCTGCGTGGTAACCTCAGCGATTTCCTCGTAGCTGACGCCCATGCATTCGGCCAGCACTTCGGCCGTGTTGACCACGTAGGACGGCTCGTTGCGCTTGCCGCGCCAGCGTTTTGGCGCCAGGTACGGCGCATCGGTCTCGACCAGCAAACGGTCGAGCGGCACGGTTCTGGCGATCGCGCGCAGGTCTTCCGATTTCGGAAATGTCAGGATGCCGGAGAACGAGACGTAACCGCCGAGTTCGACGCCGATCCGGGCAAGGTCTGCGCCCGAGGAGAAGCAATGCAGGATGAAAGGGAAGGCCCCCTTCCCGCTTTCGGTCGTCAGGATCTCGGCCATGTCCTCGTCGGCGCTGCGGCTGTGGATGACCAGCGGCAGGCCGGTTTCCCGGGCGGCCGCGATATGACGGATCAGCCCGGTCTTCTGGTCGGCCGGCGTCTGCGTGTCATAGAAATAGTCGAGCCCAGCCTCACCGATCGCAACGATCTTCTGATGCGCATTGGCAAGCCGCACCAGGTCTTCCGTCTGGATGTCCAGCTCTTCGCCGGCGTTGTTCGGATGCGTTCCGACTGAGCAGAAAACCGCCGGATATTGCTCGGTGAGGGCCAGCAGTCCGTCGAGTTTTCGAACCCGCGTCGAAATCGTCACCATCTGGCCAACGCCAGCCTCGTGGGCGCGCGACACGATCGCGTCGCGCTCCTCGGCGAAATCGGCAAAATCCAGGTGGCAATGGGTATCGATCAGCATGGATAAGACCCTATGCGCTCGCTTCCGGCGCGACATAACGCGGGAAGACAGGCGTCGGCGCTTCGAGCGGTGTGCCGGGCTTCAGGCGACCGGCTTCGCCGAGCGCCGCGAAATCCCGCTTATCGGCCGGAGACGCCACGAGATCGAGCAGCTTGGCCGACGATTCCGGCATGAACGGCTGCAGCAGAATGGCGATCTGGCGCACGACTTCCGCCGTCACGTAGAGCACCGTGCCCATGCGGGCCGTATCCGTCTTTTTCAGCACCCACGGCGCCTGAGCCGCAAAATAACGGTCGGTCTCGGAAACGATACCGATGATCGCCGCAAGAGTGCGGTTGATCAGCTGCTTGTCCATTTCCTCGCGGCAGACGGCAATCAGTCCGTCGGCGGCAGCAAGCAGCTGCCTGTCGGCGTCGGTGAGTTCGCCCGGTTCCGGAACATGGCCGTCGCAGTTCTTGACGATCATCGATAGCGAGCGGCTTGCAAGGTTACCGATGCCGTTGGCCAGATCCGCGTTGACGCGGGTGGCAATCAGCTGATCGTTGCAATTGCCATCCTGGCCGAAGGAAATCTCGCGGCAGAGATAATAGCGCACGTAGTCGAGCCCGAACTTCTCCAGAAGCTCGAACGGATCGACCACATTGCCAACTGACTTCGACATTTTCTCGCCGGCATTCAGCACGAAGCCGTGGGCAAAGACGCGCTTCGGCAGCGGCAGCTTGGCCGACATCAGGAAGGCCGGCCAATAGACCGCATGGAAGCGGATGATGTCCTTGCCGATGATATGCGCGTCCGCCGGCCAGTATTTGGCGCGCGGGCCGTTCGGGTCTTCCATATAGCCGGTTGCGGTGATGTAGTTGGTCAGCGCATCGACCCAGACATACATGACGTGCGCCGGATCGTTGGGTACCTTGATACCCCAATCGAACGTGGTGCGCGATACCGACAGGTCCCGCAGGCCGGATTTCACGAAGGAGATCACCTCGTTGCGGCGCTCGTTGGGGCCGATGAAATCCGGGTTCTCCTCGTAGTGCTTCAGCAGCTTGTCGCCGTATTCGGAGAGCTTGAAGAAATAGCTCGACTCCTCCACCCATTCCACCGGCGTTCCCTGCGGTCCATAGCGGACGCCATCGCGGACCGACGTTTCGTCCTCGGCATAAAACGCTTCGTCGCGCACCGAATACCAGCCCGCATAGGTGTCCTTGTAGATGTCGCCATTATCGGCCATTCGGTTCCAGATGTTCCTGGAGGCCTCGTGGTGGCGCGGCTCTGTGGTTCGGATGAAATCGTCGTTGGACGCGTTGAGCAGCTTGCCCATCGCCCGGAATTCGCTCGAATTGCGCTCGGCAAGCGCTTCTGGCGAAATGCCTTCGGCGCGCGCCGTCTGCTGCATCTTCTGGCCGTGTTCGTCCGTGCCGGTCAGGAAAAAAACATCCTTGCCGTCCAGGCGCTGGAAGCGCGCCATGGCATCCGTCGCGATCAACTCATAGGCATGGCCGATATGCGGCTTGCCGTTCGGGTAGGAAATCGCAGTGGTGATGTAATAGGGCGTCTTGTCGGACATCGGGGGCACTCGGGCACTTGGATTTGGATCATGCCGCTCTTAGCGCATGTTTCGCTGATGCGAAACACAAAGTTCCTTATGCGGTTCCCGCCCCTGCCCTTAAAGTTCAGCGTCGCGCCGCTTCGAGGATCGACAGGATCGTCTGCTTGCGGTCCAGATTATAGGCCTGCGCGATGGTGATCTTCTCAGTCATGTCGCTGACCAGTTTTGCCTGCCGGTCGGCCGTTGGTAGATCGCCGGCAAGGGCTGCGTTGCGCGCTTTGTCGATCAGGTGATCGCCCAGGTGCTCCAGGAAAAAGCCGAAGATCACTTCGCTGTCCTTGCCGGACAGCACATCCGCGAGCCGGTGCATCGCCTTGCGGGCTGTCGGACCGTCGGCTGCGACGACCTCCTCGAAGGCGGAGATGATCTCGGTGCCGCCATAGTTCAGGAGTTTCAGCGCCTGGGAAACGCTGCCCTTGGACATGCGGAGCACCATCTCTTCCATCTCGCCGCCGTCAAGCGGCGTACCCAGACCCGCGAGCGCCTTCGCAAGATCGCTGTCACCGAGCGGAGATAGCCTCAACGACTGGCATCGCGAACGGATCGTCGGCAGCAACTTTCCGGGCGCATGGGAGAGGACCAGGAAAAGCGCCCGACGCGGCGGTTCCTCGAGGATCTTCAGGATGGCATTCGCCGCATTGCGGTTCAGATCGTCGGCCGGATCGATGATGACGATCCGCCAATTGCCGGTGCCTGACGTCTGCGAGAAGAAATGCCCGGCCCGACGCACCTCGTCGACCGTGATCGCCGTTTTCGTCTTGCCGGTCTTCTCGTCCACCGGGCGGGCGAGATGCAGGAGGTTATGTGAGGCGCCGGACGCGATCTGCCGGCTGACGGACGAATTGAGATCGGGATCGGCGAGATGCTCGGGCGCAGTCGCGGGATCGGGATGCGAAAGCACGTGGTTGGCAAAACGGAAAGCGAGCGTCGCCTTGCCTACGCCTTCCGGTCCTTCGATCAGGATCGCGTGGTGGCCCTTCCCCGAACGATAGCTGCGCGCCAGAAAATCCTCGGCGGGCTGATGGCCATAAAGATGCGGATTACGCGCCGGCGGCACGGCGCCTTCCAGAATACCGGCGGTTTCCTCGCTCATCCGACCGATTCCGCGCTGCTCTTCTGGGTAAAGCTCAGTTCCCGCACCAAGGGCTCGACGATCGCGAAAATCTCGTCGCCGATCTCGTCTTCGGAGCGCTCGGCGTCGACCACATGGCAGCGTTCCGGTTCCGCCTCGGCGATTTCAAGATAGGCCTCGCGGCGTTTTTCGTGGGTTTCGATCTCCTCGCGCTCAAAACGATCGGGCGCGCTGTCGGCGCCGCGTTTGCGGGCACGTTTCAGGCCGACTTCGGCCGGCAGGTCGAGGATCAGCGTGCAATCAGGCACCACACCATTGATCGCCACCCGCTGCAGCGCCTCGATATAGTCAGGTTCCAGATTGCCGGTGACGCCCTGGTAGACACGCGAGGAATCGATGAACCGGTCACAGAGCACGACCGCGCCGCTTTCAAGCGCCGGGCGGATCACCTCCTCCACATGGTCGTTACGGGCAGCGGCAAACAGGATCGCCTCCATCCGCACACCGAACTCTTCTGCCGCACCCGAAAGCAGGACATGGCGCACGGCTTCTGCTCCCGGCGAGCCGCCAGGCTCCCGCGTCATCAGCACATCATGGCCGCGGCGGCGCAACTGATCCGCCAGCCGGCGAATCTGGGTGGATTTGCCAGCCCCCTCGCCGCCTTCGAAAGTTACGAACAATCCGGAATGTTCTGCCACGCGTCTTTCCGCACTCATTTTTTGTCAGCTTATAACGCATAAGGGTGCGCTGCGAAACATCGTGTTGTCAAAGCCAGAAGAACATCAGTTCAAGCAACGCATCCGTCGCCTGGCTGACGAGGCTGCCCGTTCCGACCGGTTTGGCGGTAACCAGCGGCACTTCCCGCACCACCCGGTCGCCTGCCGAAATCCTCAGCACGCCGACATCCTGGCCTTCGGTTACCGGAGCCCGCAATGGCCACCGATAGACGATTCGCCCGGAAAGGCGGTCGGGATTATTGGCGGGCAGGTAGATATCGACCGGTTCCTTGGCGACGAGATCCACATGGCCCGTCGTACCGCCATAGACGCTCGCCTGGCCGATCACTTCGCCCTGCTTGAACAGGACCTTGGTCTCGAACGAGGAAAGCCCCCATTCGAGCACCCTTTTCGCTTCATCCAGCCGCTCCTTGTCGCTTGCAAGCCCACCCATGGCGAGGAACAGCCGCGTGCGGTTGCGCGCCACCGAGGCCACCAGGGCATAACCCGAACCTTCGGCAAAACCGGCGCCCAGGCCGTCAACGCCGATATTGAGTGAAAAAAGCGGGTTCTTGTTGCGCTGGAAGATCTTGTTCCAGGTGAAATCCGGCTGCGCGTAGATCGGATAGAATTCCGGATATTCGCGGAAGATATGGCGAGAGAGTTCGACGAGGTCTCGCGCGGTCGTGCGGCTCTCCGTGTCCGGCAGACCGGTGGAATTGCCGAAGACCGACCGGCCGAGACCCAAATCCTTGGCGCGCGCCGTCATCCGGGCTGCAAATTCGCGTTCGGAATGGGAAATGCCCTCTGCCAGCACGATGCAGGCATCGTTGCCATTCTGGACGACGACGCCTTTGAGGAGGTCTTCGACGCGTATCTGCGATTTCAGCGCCGCGAACATGGTCGTGGTGCCCGAGGGCGCCCCGCCGGTGCGCCAGGCAAATTCGGAGACCGGAAAGATCGTGTCGCGGCTGATCTCGCCGCGCTTCAACGCACTGAAGACCACTTCCATGGTCATCAGCTTGGCAAGCGACGCCGGTGGGAAACCCTGGTTTTCGTTGGAGGCGAGCAGCACCGTGCCGGTCTTTGCCTCGACCATATAGATCTGCTTCGCCTTGGTCACGAAGGCGGGCGGCGGTTCCTGCGCGTCGACGGCTTGCGAAAGCAAGCCGGCTTGCAGGAATACTTGCAGCGATACCAGGCAAAGAAGAATCAGCAGGCGCCGCATGATCACCCCACGAACCGTTCCGCACCATGCGTAGCAGCGGCGATTGCACCCGGCAATCGCCCTTGCGTCAGCGCACGGGCTTTTGAGCGGCCTTGGGGCCTTCCAGCACCATGTTACCGAACATAACCTGCGGAGTTTTAGCCTGAGGCGCCGATGCGTAGGCGGATTCCACGCTCCGCCCCTGCGGTGGCCTTGCCTGAGTTTCGAGCGGATAGGAAGACGCAACCTGGCGGGTCTGCGCGGCAACGACGCCGCCAGCAACCGGCCGCTCGATCGGGTGCGGACCGACCTGCGGCAATGTCGAGAAATTCTCGAAGGCCTCGAAGGCCTCTGGCGCGGCGGATACCGGCGCCGGGCCACTCGGGGTCCGGCCGGCCAGCGCCATCG
>NZ_JALBGV010000114.1 GCF_023006505.1 Neorhizobium sp. SHOUNA12A | reverse complement strand
GTAGATCTCGGTCACGCCGGCGATGCGGGCGGCGGCCAGCACGGCGGGATTGATCGTACCGCCGTTGGCGGGCACGACGATGACCACGCGCGGCACGCCGGCGACCTTTGCCGGCACCGCATTCATCAGCACCGAGCTCGGATAGCTCGCGGTGCCGCCCGGGACATAGAGGCCGACCGCCTCGATCGCCGTCCAGCGCGACCCTAAGCCGACGCCGATCGCATCCTCGTAGATGTCGTCCTTCGGCATCTGGCGGGCATGGTGGCGCTCGATACGCTCGGCGGCGAACTCCAGGGCGTCGACGACCTTCCGGTCGGTCGCGGCAAGTGCCGCGTCGATCTCGGCCTCGGTCACCTTTATTCCGACCGTGGCGAGGTCGATACCGTCGAAACGGGCGGAATAATCGATCAGTGCCTGGTCGCCGCGGGCGCGCACATCGTCGATGATGGCGCGCACCACCACATTCACATCTTCCGAGACCTCCCGCTTGGTCGAGAGAAATGCGGAAAACTTCGCCTCAAAATCCTGCGACGCCTGATCCAACCAGATTGCCAAGCGGATATCCCTTCCAGCTCAAAAAACGATGTTATCCCGCTCAGGCCGTTCGGGCAAAGGGGCCAGATCAGGGATGACGGGGCTTCGACGCCGTTTCCCATGCGCCGCCGACATCCGCAAGAGCAACTTCGATGCATTCGACATCGAGTGCAATCGTCGATTTGCCGGAAAGCACCAGTTCGATCGTCCCTTCCGGGCCGTCGCCCTTCTGCGAAAAGGTGATCGCCAAAAGCGACAGGACCTCGTCCTTGCGGCCGCGATTGACGCCCGTCGAGCGCACCGCCTCGACCCGCTTGAAGACGATCGCCGAGCGGCGGCGTTCGAAACTTTTGCGTTTCTTCTCACCGGCATTTTCCCAGACGAAGCGGTTGGCCGCGAGCGAGAAGTTTCGTTCGGGCTGCGACCAGCGCACGTCACCCACCTTGAAGACCGCATCCTGCATATGGGCGGAAATGACACCCAGGTCGTCCGGGTCGAGGGCCAGCAGCTTCAAGTCGGTCATCGCTTCCAATATCCATTAAGAGGCGCGCGTTCACGCGAATGTTCCTGGGACTTGAGATAGGATGTGGCGAGCCAAGAAGCAACGGCGGCGAGCGAGACAGCACGCAGCTTTATCCGCAGCCGACAGATGGTGCCGGCACGGTTCAAAGACGGGAATGGGGCAGGCAGGGCATTGGGGTATTGATGTGAGGTAGGTTTCCACCTGCCCCGATCGTCTTTTGCGGTTCAGGGAGGATTTCCGAGCCCTCCCCTCGCCGCTTTTGACGACCATCACCAGAACCGGGCACTTTCGAACCTTGGTGAAGGCAGCCGGTTCGCGAAGCCGGTTCCCATCCGATGACGCGGCCATTATTGCCCGGTGTCCTCATCGCGGGGATGTCGATGGAGCGAAAAATCTGCCAAGCCCTTGACGAAGCAGGAAGGCAACCGCCATCCGGCCGCATTTTCGTCCCCGGAGTTATCGGGGGATCGCGGACGGCAGACGCGCTCCACACTGCCGACCTCTCGCCCACATGTGCCGCGAGATGCACGATCAGCGGTTTCGACCCCAAAGCGGATGCGCTATGCGACGATATCGAGGGCCGCCATATCGTTTTTCAACGGCCGGGAAAGCTGACGTTTCTCATGCAGTGCCAGCACCTGACTTCGATAGGCGCGCACCAGCGAGCGCAATGCGGCTAGAATTGCCTCACCTTCGCATGCGCAATAGGACATCGTGAGATCGGTCAGAACCGTTCTGCTGGCTCGCTTGTCGAACTTCGCCATCACAGTCGTTTCAGGGGTGCGATCATGGAGCCAATCGTCGGCCTGCATCATGTGGTGACGCAGTTCGTCCAGGAGCGTCTGCGCGTAGAACAGCTCACCACGCTTTGCCCGCCGATAGGTTTCATGAGCCGCCGCCAAGCCCTTGCTGATTGAAACATCCACGTCCTCCTCTGCGATCATGAACGTCAGATCTTCTGAGCGTTTGACGAGATCGGCGACAATCCGCCTGGGATCATGCAAAATCTTGATCGGCAGCCGGTACCACGGCGAAGGCGTCAGCTTTGTGGCATCATAATAAAATATGTCGATCTTCCCGAACGGCTGAAAATGCGACACGCAGTGCTGACTGCCCGGGAGCCATTCGTTGAAGAGAAAACCCGGCCACTGCGTCGGGATTTCCCGGCGCTTCTCCACAAAGTGCGGATGCTGCTTCGGTTCCACGACGATCCGCAGGTCGATATCGGAATAGGCGTCGGCGCCTTCAGCAGCGATCGATCCGCCGAGGAATACACCCAGAACACCCGGCTCCCTCTTGAACCAACCAACGGCCGTCGCGAGAAGGCCACTTCTCGCCTTTTCGAGATCCTCATGTGTGAACGATGTCCTCATGGAAAAAGATTATCCAAGTTCACAAAGACCGCAAAGGGCTGGCCACACGTAACGACAGGAAACATCGACGCCGCCGTCATTTGCTGCGGTGACCCCACAATCGACATCCCAGTGCTTCAGCCCTTCGCGCGCAGCATCAAGCCCTGTTCCCGGGGATGAGTCCTGACAGTCAGCCTGTCCGGCCAAATTTCCGCTTCAGGCCGACGGCAGACCCCTACTCCGCTCGAATTGGCGCGTTGTTGCGAAGGCGAATGAGGGGTAGCCTTGTTTCAAACGTTGAGATCCGAGCACATCCGACCATGACACTTTCCTCGCCGCAACCGTCACCCCGGATCCTCTTTTCCAGTGAGGGAAGAGCCTGGAATGCGCTCGATGCCGCTCTCGTGCATATCCCGGGCGGAATGTCTTCGCATGTGCGGGGGAGCGAACTGCATCGACTGGGCATGCATTTCGGTCCGCCCGTTCAGGCGGATTGCACGGTCGGCGACAGGCGGATGCGGCGTTTGCAGAAGCCCGGCGATATCGATTTCGTTCCGGCGGGCGTGGATGGATCCTGGGAGGACGATGCGGATTGCCAGATCCTGCGGCTGAGCCTTCGCCCCTGGCTTCTGGAACAGGTTGCCGAAGAGCTTGGAAGGGACACAGCAAGGATCGAATTCATCCCACGGCTCCAGCTTCGCGATGCCCGTATCGAGGCGATCGGCTGGGCCATCAAGGCGGATCTCGAGGCGGAAATGCCGTCCGATCCGCTCTACATCGATCTTCTGGCGAACGCGCTGGCCGTCCGACTGATCGAAACCACGACTGACGGCAGTCCATACCCAGCAGCCTCCCGCGCGCTGAGAATGTCCGCGCGCCAGCTCAGAATGCTGACCGACTTCATCGAGACGAACCTCGACCAGAAACTTCATCTCGCCGATCTGGCTGTCGTCGCGGGCGTCAGCGTCACACGGCTCAAGACGCTGTTTCGCCACAGCACCGGAACGCCCGTGCATCAATATGTCATGCGCCGCCGCATCGAATACGCAAGGGCCCTGATCGCCACGACGAGGATGCCGGCCAGCGAGATCGCCCTGGCCGCCGGTTTCGCTCACCAGAGCCACATGGCCTCGACGATGCAGCGTATCCTCGGTCAGGCTCCGAGCGAGATCGCCCGTCCGGCACCCGAAATCCGCCCGAAACTGCAAAGATCCGTCTGAATCTGCGCGATGTGGCCCGCCCTATTCCTTAGCTCTATACCTCGCAACTCAAGGAATTGGACATGCTTGCAATCGTCGGAGCGGCCGGAAAGGTCGGTTATTCAACATCATTGGCATTGCGCAAGGCGGGCGTGCCCGTCAGGGCGATCCTGCGCGATCCGGCAAAGGCGGAACAGCTGAGCAAGATCGGCTGCGAGATCGCAATCGCCGACCTTCTGGATGCCGAAGCCCTCGCCAGATCGATCGCCGACGCGGATGCCGTGCAGATCATCCTTCCGGTGTCGCCACAGGCGAAGGACACCGCCGACGAGATGCTGCGGGCGATAGAAAGCCTTGCCGGAGCGCTCGAACAGGCGCGCGCCAAGCGGGTGCTGGCGATTTCCGACTACGGCGCTCACGTCGCCGACGACATCGGGATGCCCAGCATGTTCCGTATATTCGAGGACAGGCTCGGCCGGCTCGATAGCCACACGTTGCTGCTGCGATCGGCGGAGCATATGGAAGGATGGGGGCGCGTCATCCCGACCGCCATCGCATCCGGTATCCTGCCGACCTTTCACGACCCGGTCGACAGAAGGTTTCCCACGATTTCGGCTCCGGACCTCGGCCCGATTGCCGCCGGCCTGCTGTTGCAGCCTGCCACCGGCAAAGGTCTCGAGGTGATCCATGCCGAAGGACCAGGCAGATACAGTGCCAGCGACGTTGCAGAGGCGCTGGGCCAGCTGGTGGGTCGGATCATTTCCGCACAAACGGTGCCCCGTCCGCAATGGAGGGAACGCTTCGAGCGGATCATGAGCGCGAGCGCTGCCGGACTGCTGATCAAGGTCTATGACGCCCATAACAAGGGCGGCCTGATCGATATCGAACCGGGCGCCAGCAAAATTCGTTACGGCACGACCGGACTGATCGACGCTTTGCGGCCGCTGCTTCCGCCGCAGTGAAGGCCGACCAGAGCGGCTGCAGGACGGTTCACCATTCGCCCGGGAGCGAATGACCGCCCTCGCCAGCCGGCTGGCCCCACCGCGCCATCCTCAGCTGGGAAAATCGGCGGAAAGGCTGATGTCCTCCCAGAGTTCGATCTGGGCCAGGCGCTCCTTCAGCTTCTGGGTGACGGCATTATAGGCGATGGCGCCCAAAACCAGGTGGCGGGGCGCCTGATCCGCTTCGGTCGCGGCGATCATCGCCTCGCCGGCGCGCACCGGATCGCCCGGCTGGCGGCCGCTATAGCCGGCTGTCGCGCCCATGCGGGCGGCCGCCGTCTCGGAATAATCGGCGATCGTGCTCGGCGTCTGCTTCAGGGATCGGCCGGCCCAGTCGGTGCGGAACGGACCGGGCTCAACGCAGGTGACCTTGATGCCAAGCGGCGCGCCTTCATGGGCGAGCGCATCGGAAAAACCTTCGACCGCATGTTTGCTCGCCGCATAATAGCCGGAACTCGGAAGGCCCATGAAGCCGGCCATCGAGGTGATGTTGAGGATATGGCCCTTGCGCTTCGCGCGCATGCCCGGCAGCACGGCGCGGGTCATCGCGAACAGGCCGAAGACATTGGCGTCGAACATGGCGCGGATCTCGTCCTCCTCGCCCTCCTCGATCGAGGCCTGGTAACCGTAGCCGGCGTTGTTGACCAGCACGTCTATGCGTCCGAACTTCCGCTCAGCAGCCGAAACCGCATCAGAAACCTGCTTCATGTCCGTCACGTCGAGATCGAGCGCCAAAACATGGTCCCTGCCCTCGGCCAGATCGGCGACGCGATCCTTGCCGCGGGCGGTGACGACGGTCGGCCAGCCGCGATCGATCGTCAGTTTGGCAAGTTCGCGGCCGAAGCCGGTGGAACAGCCGGTGATGAACCAGACGGGGGCTTGAAGATCGGTCATGGGGAAATCTCCGTGGGGTGCCGGATCAAACAATATGAGGCGGGATTAAAGAGGGGCGTATGCAAGAGATAGACATGCAAAAAAGGACGGCAAGGGCAATGCCCAACCGTCCTTCATAAATCTCAGCCTTTATAAATATCAGCCTTTCGGATCGATCAGTCGCTGACGCGCTCGACCACTGCACCGCAGCGGGTGAGCTTTTCTTCCAGCCGTTCGAAACCGCGGTCGAGGTGATAGACGCGGCTGACCATGGTTTCCCCTTCGGCGGCAAGGCCGGCGATCACCAGCGAGACGGAAGCGCGCAGGTCGGTCGCCATCACCGGAGCGCCCTTCAGCCGCGTCACGCCTTCAACCCGCGCCTTCTGGCCGGACAGCGAAATCCTGGCGCCGAGGCGGGCAAGCTCCTGTACGTGCATGAAGCGGTTTTCGAAAATCGTTTCGGTAATGTTCGAAACGCCTGAAGACCGGGTCATCAGCGCCATGAACTGTGCCTGCAGGTCGGTCGGGAAGCCCGGGAACGGCTCGGTGGTGATATCGACGGGCTGGATGCCATTGCCGTTGCGCACCACGCGCAGGCCGGTCTCGGTTTCGGTGATATGGGCACCGGCCAGACGCAGCGTGTCGAGCGCGTTGTCGAGCAGCGATGCTTCCGTGCCCTCGAGCACGACGTCGCCGCCGGCCATCGCCACAGCCATGGCATAGGTACCGGTCTCGATGCGATCTGGCAGGACCCGGTGGCGGGCGCCGGAAAGCGACGTGACACCCTCGATGGTGATCGTCCGGGTGCCGGCGCCGGAAATCCTGGCGCCCATGGCGGTCAGGCATTTTGCGAGATCGACGACCTCCGGCTCACGGGCGGCATTTTCGATCACCGTCGTGCCGCGCGCAAGCGTCGCCGCCATCATCATCACGTGGGTCGCGCCGACCGACACTTTCGGGAAGACGTAAGTGGCGCCGATCAGGCCGCCCTTGGGGGCCGTGGCGTTCACATAACCGCCGTCCACCTCCAGGGTGGCGCCGAGCGTCTGAAGACCTTCGAGGAAGAGATCGACCGGACGGGTGCCGATCGCGCAGCCGCCCGGCAGCGAAACACGCGCCTGGCCTTCGCGGGCAAGCAGCGGCCCGATGACCCAGAAGCTCGCCCGCATCTTGGAGACCAGCTCATAAGGAGCGGTCGTATCGACGATGGTGCGGCAGGTGAAATTGATGGTGCGCGAATAGCTCTCTTCCTGGCGTTCGCGGCGGCCGTTGACGGCGACGTCGACCCCATGATTGCCGAGAATGCGCAGCAGTTGTTCCACATCGGCCAGATGCGGCACGTTTTCGAGCGTCAGCGTGTCGCTCGTCAGAAGGGAGGCGATCATCAGCGGCAGAGCGGCATTTTTCGCTCCCGAGATCGGAATGGTGCCCTTGAGTTCGTTGCCGCCTACAATTCTGATGCGATCCATAAGTTGTAACTCTTCCTTCTGAGAGCGCGAAAGGAGGCGTCCTTAAACGAAATCCGCCGCTGCTTCAATGATTGCTAAAATGGCTGCCCGAATAACCCGTCAGGCGCATAAGCTACGATGATTCGTCCGTTTTTGCGGCAGGCAGTCCCGGTTCTGCGGCGGGAAGTCCCTGGGTCAGATCCTCCTCGCCGGCCCGGCGGGCCCGCGCCTGGGTCTTGCGGCGCATCAGATTCTCGCGAAGCTTGGCCGCAGCCTTCGCCTTGCGCTGCGCTTCGCGGGCTTCCATCGCCCTGCGGTGCCGGTCGCCGCGGCCTTCGCCGGTATCCCCACCTTCGGAATCGTGCCGTTCGTCATCATTCGCCATGGCCCTCCATACCGAAAAAGCGGGATTCTTGAAAGCGGAAGCGACGTTTTCCCCACCCGTTGGCAAAGAACTTGGAATTTGCGGCTTGCGCTGCCGGTGAACCTATGGCAATAGGCCGCTGCCGACGACGCGGGTCTTTCGCGCCGGCTGACGCTGCTATAGCTCAGGGGTAGAGCACTCCCTTGGTAAGGGAGAGGCCGAGAGTTCAAATCTCTCTAGCAGCACCATTTTTCCATCCCAATAGAACCTCCAGCGTCAATAGTTCGCACGGCTCTGAACTCATGTCCGAATTTGCCAACGTTCAGACGAAGGTTGTGCCTGGAACTCCGGCGACCGAGAAATTATCGGCATGTGAACGTGAATTCACAGTCGAGGATACGTTAAGCCGGTCGATCTATAGCTGACGTAAGCATGGCCGGTTAGGACGATTGTTGCTAAAGGGGAAAAGCCGCCACAACACGTGCCTGAGTTTGATGCACCCGCCCCTGCGTTACGACGACTTCTTGATCAAGGCTATGAAACCTTCGCTCACTATCGCAAGCCAACGGCTCTTGAAACCTCGCCGCTACGACCCGGAGAAGCTACTGAAGCGACTGACGTCCAAGCCATTGAGGCTTCTGGAAGTTGAGGACGTACAGGAATACTCTGCGGCTGCCCTGACGACGGTAGGGTCTGTTGACGATTATAACCATTTCCTTCCACGCCTGCTGGACCTTTCAGTGGACTCTGCTGTCGTTGAGCCTGAAGTCATCGCTCTGAAGCTAAAGGCGGCAGACTGGCTTGCCTGGCCGCAGAACCAGAAGCATGTCGTCGAACAAATCTTTGCAGAAGCGTGTGTACATGCGTTCAGGCAACACCCGGACAAATACTTTCCGAATAAGTGGCTTATCGGCCTTGCGATACCGAACGTTGACCTCAATAAACTCCTCATCGAGATTGAAACGTCAAACAACGACTTCTGCGCCCTACAACTTGCGCACCTGATACTTTCCGAACTCCCGTTCGCGAGCGACGCTTTTGAGCGAGGTTACTGGATGGAAGCGCCCGACAGCCAGCTCGGACTAAAGCTATCGTTCATACTATGCGGCGGAATATATCGGTGTGGGCAAAGACATGGATAGAGACAAAAACGAAATCTCTGACACAATCGGCATTAGCTTTACGCAAGACCGGCACGGCTGGAGTGACCTTCTCGTCATCCAAGGCGGAACATCCTTCAGTCTTCAGATCAGCGACGTGTTCAGCGACGGCCCGCTGGGACTTCTCAGGCTTTGTGACGCCATCCTGACCAATCGAGCAGAAAGCGTCGATTTCCTAGATGAGCCTGGTGGGCACCGCTTGGCCATTTATCCCGACCCGGAGCAGCAGCATATCATGACGCTAGAAATCGGCGTACTTGCAAGCCCGGACAAAACAGAGGCGATACCGACGTCCTCGACGCGCTCAAAACGCAAACAGTTGCTGATATTGCTGATGACGGAACTCTGGAAACTGCATCATTTTCACGCGGAGCCGTCGTTTCAACGTGGCAGGTCAGGATTTGCTCATGCCGAGTTGCTGTTGGAGCTTAACCGCACGTGGGATGCTGATCAACGCATCGGGCCGTCGATCTTGAAGTAGTTCAATGAACGCTGAACCGTCTCGCTTCTCGACGGCTATGGCGCGCAAAGCAGCTTTAGCTTCTTTGGATATCTAGACGCTGACAAGGCGCTACCGCTAAGCTGGCTAAAAGACCCCCGAGCTATCGACCAATCGGTGTCAATGAATTCCAGCGTTTCGTCGCGAAAGTAGAATAGGAAAAGGCGGGCTCCTTCAGGGTCCACGTTCATGACCTCCCAGTCGACGCAGCCTCCTAGCTTTTCTTTCCCAACGACCTCATAGAATTCTCCCCATTTTGGTGTTTGTTTGGCGTATCTACCTTTGCCAGAGAACCATGCATGATCGTTTGTCGCATCCCAATTCCATCGGCTACAGTTCGTGAAGCGAATTGTTGCTGCCTCTCTGGAAGACGATTTCTGTCGCCCGGGATTCAGCAAGAACCGTAATTCGGCAGTCCTGCCGCTAAACTTGACGTCCAGTGAAGGGGCATTAGGCGCTGCCTCCAAATCTTCATTAAGCTGAATGAAACCGAGTTTATTCATTGTGGTCCTGATTGAGAATGCCTTTCGATAGTGCCAGGGTATAGGAAGCGCGGAAACCCGCCAGCTCATTTCGGTCCATGATGCAGTTGCCCTGGCTGCCTCGACCGAAGGATTACGGCTATCGGCCTAAAATCGCCCGGGAGCTATCACGGGCGCTCGCCAGAGTTACTTTAGTAGGTGGCTTCTCTTCGCATACGCTTCACGAGCCAGGATGTACTCGCTGCTCCAGATGTCGATGGCGTCGGACGCCCGGTCGAAGTTGATCTGGAGCTGTGGGTCGTTGTCGATCCGATTCATCCGTTCAAGATGACTGCGAGGAAACGGCGCTCCGAAGGCATCGATAATCCCTCCCATGATGTCCGCGTATTCGGGCAACAGCATTTCCTGCAGCGCATCACGAACAGTCGGAGCCAAAGCACCGGACGAATTGTCAAAAAATTGCCGCACGCCGCCGTTCCCGACCTCTCCGTCGAAGATCACTGTGGCGTAAAGATACACGTGAGGCCGACCAAACTTAACCACCGTCTGTGGGATAAGCTGGTCTTCGATGGAGATGCCTTGTTCAGCTTGCTCTATTGCCTGGCCTAGAAGCCAGTCATCAAGTGAACCAAGATCATCGTAGTTCGTCATCATCTCGATCCGAAAACGGGGAAAACTAAGTCCCTACTAGCAAGGCCACCCGCTTCCAAGTCGGCTCATCAGCATATGGGAGATAGCGGCCCTAGCCCATCATTGAAGTTGGCTGCAGCTCGTCACTTTTTGCTCTTTTTCCTGTTAGGCGTGTCCCATTCCCAGAGAAACCTTGACCGGAGCGCATAAAGGCATTCTTCCCACGTCTCGCGCTCGCAAGCTGCGACGGCCGTAACCAAATAGCTTTTCATGGTCTGGAATGAGTAAGAATGAATGCGTAAGTTCTTCAGCTCTTTAGGGCTGGTTGACACGTTGTTGGGCGTTGCCACCCTAATGGAAAACGTCTCCGCCCAATCTACATCCTTCGGTCCGATGTCGAGTTGCAGCCAGATATCAGCGTCATCTGGTGAGGCCGTCTCGAACCCCTCATCTGCCTCCATATCGATACAAAACACTTCTCCGGAAGAAAGAGCCGTGACTGCGCCAATTTTCAGTTCCATCGCATCATTAGCCAGTTGATTTTCGGTTAGATCAGCCTCGTTCCAGCCTTGAGTTATGGCGTTGGCATTCGACTGTGTCGTTGATCAGAGCTTAAAGACTTTTGTGGCCTACGCAATGACCGCAGATGGCGCGAAGTTGCCACCAGCGTTAGTGACTCGGGTGCTGCCCGGTTCGGCCGGGAGCTAGATACCTTGACGTTCCAATGATCCCGTTAGAACTCTTCAACCTTGAAGGGGGCATCAGCATCGAAGTCGTTGCCGAAGAAGTTAACTCGGATGAACTTGCCGCGAACGAACCCCTTAGTACGAGCTACCTCTACGAAGTAGTCAGCACCACCGTGCCTATGTGTCGCAAGAGGGATTCCCATGTCTCGTAGGCGTTCAACCATGGAAAAGACGTCTGTCTCATCAGGACTGCGAAATAGATAAACGCGTTCATGATTTTTTGACGCCTGAAAACCGAGATTCAGAAACGGCGTCACATCGTCTTCGACCGCTACCTCCAGCCCCACCCGTCCAGACTCTGCGATAGTGACCATAGTAGGTTTCGACATTGTCAAGTTCCCCCTGAGGGTGAGCTTCATGCCCTCGCTTTTGTACCAGTGTGTTCGTCACGGCGGCACCGCCCGCCTTTGTGACCCGGGTGCTGATCCGCTTCCGGCCCAACGCGGACTTCGATACTGCCATATCAAACCTGATGAGAAGTGCGGCAGATCAAGCCCAGAGGTCGCCCTTCTCGTTGAGATTTCGCGCAGCAAGCTGAGCTGCTGCGTCCTCGTTCCATTTGTTTTTGCCGGAAAAAAGCCTGACGGATCGTGTAGCTGAAGGCCACTCTCGATCACGAAGGCCGTCAAGATCGAGCGCTACGCGAAACGCTGAGAATTCCCGAAGGTGATCCTGCTTATCCAGTCCAGGTAACTCTGCCAGGTTTTTGCAATTAATCAGCGCAAGCCGCTTGAGGCTCGCTCCGTTCAAGTCCACCTGCTTTAGCTGAATCTGGTCTTCAATGCGAAGCGATGATAGTGCGGGTAACCGGGACAGATCACCCATCGTTGCCAAGCCCTGCACGCGGATAATGTGCAAAATTTCAAGCGATTTGCTCGACAGGTCGTCAATATCGGCACGGCCTCCTAAGATCAACTTCAGGTCCTTCAGCGTCGATATGCCTTTCACAAAATTCAGCGCATGTTTCTTGGCATAACCACTTAACGTCAACGTCCGCAACCGAGGCACGCCTTCCAACCCGTCGATACCCTTTGAGTGGCCTTGGATAAAAAGGCTGTCCAGTAACTCGCAGTCGGCCAAAGGTGAAAGATCAAAGTTCCGCTTGCGGTTTTCACCGAGCGAAAGCTGTGCCAAGCGGCGAAGTTCTATCGTTCTCAGAAAGTCGGGGCGGTCCAGCTCGAAGACCCCGAAGTCTAGAAACCTCAGATTTGGGAGCCGTCCGATCTCCTCCTCATTGTCAATTGCAGTCAGACAATCGACTGCGAGGTTACGTGTTTCAGGCAGATGACGGAGAGTCATTGCATCGAAACGCCCGCCGTAATGCCCAAAAAATCGCACTTGAAGGCGATCTTTGACTAGCCCGCAGGCTTCGTTCAGCGACGCCAAAATCGCGGGCGTATAGGCTTCTGGCCTGCTGAACTGAACAATCAATCGTCCACGCGTCTCGCATTCCTTGGCAATCTCAATAGGGGAAAGGATTTTCGGGTCGTGTAATCGCCCGCTATCTATTTTCAGCATGCTTCAACCATTTCATTGACGATGGCTTGGAATACTACCGATTTCAAGAATGACGGCAATTGACGAGATAGCTGCCGCGCCTAAGCCTCCGCCACTCCTCCCACCGCGTCGCCTCCATCAGGCGGCACGATAATAGCACATCTGGTCGCTACTCGGCCTATTGCGGTCTTCATGCACAGCATCTACCAATGCGGCTTCGGACGAAGGCGATGTTTGGACATAGGTAAGCGACGCGTTGATCAGGTTTGAAGCAATGGAATTCGATCTCGGAGCAAGAGCGACGTCGGCCGACCTTGACCGCATTGAGATGACGCACCGTCCTGACCTAGCTGCGAACGAACTGCGGGCGTATTTTTCGGTAAGTGGGCAGGGTAAGTATCTGAGAGTGTACTTCCCTCACGTAGACATCTTCCGGGTCATCGATGACATGCATCAGCCGCTGGAAGAGCATGGGATGGAAAAGGTGGGACACGTCCCTGAACATTTTGCTTACAGAGTTGAAGGAAGCCCTTTCTGGGCTGCGCAACGCGAACTCTTCGAGATATCGCTACCTGGATCGACCCACTACCTTTTTGTCACCGGAGGCAACTGCCTCGATGTGATTTCGAGAAACAAACCTCGCTTCTCGTGGGTCGCTTCCAACTCCGACTAAGGCATCACCAAGCTTTACTGAGCTGGCGGTAGTCGATCCGGAGAACGTTAGCCTTTCGGGTTACTCCTCCGATTGATAACGTGAAGCTCTATGACACGGGGAGGCTTGGTCGATGAATTATTCGGACGTGGTTGGAGGGGATGAGCTTTTGCGATGGTTCGGCGAGGTTCCGACGTTCCACGACAGCGAAATCCTCAGTCTATCCCTCCGTAGAACCGGGTCCAGCGATTGAAGGTGCATGGCTGGATCATGACCGGCGAGGTCGATCCAGACGGATATTTCGTGCTGGACAAGCACGCAGTCGTAACCTTTTTCCTTGAAGGCGTCATGGACCTTCAGCTTAACGGCTTTAGCGGCCAGAATGTGATTGCGGGCCTCGTCCTCCAACGCGCAACCGACCGAGGTCAAGCTATTACAGCCTGCCGGAAGATCGGACCGACATCGAAATCGAGTTGGTACCTTGTTATGGGTTGGACGGGTTCATCAGAGCGAAGAAGGTGGCGATCTCGTTCGTCCCGGGACGCCCTGCGGATAGATGATGGGACTGTAGCTTCCGTTCGGCTCCTATTGGTGTGAAGCGGAAGACGCGTCTCGGCCGAGGCGGACTTTGGTCAGTGGTGCTCGACAACATTTTGGTCTTGTTCGAACGCCTTGGTCACAACGATCTCTCCCACAATGGCTGCGTTGAAATTTTCAAGGTCGTCGGCCGGTATCCAGTATTCCCTCAGCGCCTGGCCGCCTGCATCTTGCGGAGCGTAGGCAGCCAGAAACGTGCTCAG
The DNA here is from genome assembly GCF_023006505.1 of Neorhizobium sp. SHOUNA12A. Taxonomy (GTDB): domain Bacteria; phylum Pseudomonadota; class Alphaproteobacteria; order Rhizobiales; family Rhizobiaceae; genus Neorhizobium. Next base: position 1,566 of record NZ_JALBGV010000114.1, on the reverse strand, counting down.
AACTTCGAAGCGTGTGACATACCCAGCACCGTCCCGGTTGACATTCCAATCCCTCGCGATCCGAATGGCATAATCTTGAGAAAGCACGGGATAGAAAATAGGTTGGTCAGGCAGTCGAGGTGGAAACGTCCTCATGCCGCTCTGCTTTATCAATTCCAGTTCAATCGGCCCTACAGGTCGCCAAAGGGTCACAGTCTCCATCTCAATCTCCGCAGAAAGCATTTGCCGTAGTAGCTCCACACGAGAAGTAAGGCGCTCCGAAAGTCCGTCTCTGGCGCTTCTGTACTACGAGGCCTTTCGGCCAAAGCGGCCATTTGATATGGGGAGACGCCAGTTTATTTCCTAAACCATTGCTCGATCACCGAACCAGTCTGCATATCTATCTGATGCCGCCATCCGCTAAAGGTTGTTGCAAAAAGGTTTCCATCAGCTTCATCAATAGCAACGTATTGCTCTATCCCGTTGCCTTTGTTGGCGCACCACAGAATATTGTCGCTGCCATCAATGGCCCAGAGGGACGCGGTGCGAGGAGAGCTACCCGATGTCTCAAACAGCAGGATTTTAACGTCACATATGTGCAAGGTTTGGGAGACCGGCTGCCGTGGAAGCATCTGATTTTCGTTACGCCCTCTCGAACTCTCAGATGCTCCTTCGTTCTAACGGCGCCGTCAAGGTTGAGGAGATAATTCGCGGCAAGTGTGGAAATGACATGACCGCTGTTGGCGGGCAGCCGGACCGGACCGGAAATTGCGCCATACAACATTGCAGGTCGGGTTAAGATGGGTCGATCTTCGTTGTTTCTCCTGTTAAGCCAACCACAACACCTATTTCTCCAGGAGCAACATATGCCTTATTTGACACGAATTCTTAGCCAAAGCCCGAGAACTATTCCTGCGACTACGTTAGCCGAAACAATCACTCCATTTGATGCGAAGCTCGATGGTGACATCGATGCTAATCTGTGGACAGCTCTTGAGGTGGTGAACTCTCAGTCGGAACCTGTCGTGCGGGTCCTCAAAAGTGGAGCTGCATTGGGGGAGTCGGGTCGAGATGAAATCGACGAGTTTTTGGCCGAGATTACAAGCTGCTCGCCCGCATCGGCTTCGAGGTGGCTAAAGGAATATCTTCGCAAGGTTCAGACGGTCTACGCATTCGAAATCTATGCCGAAACAACGAATGATTGGGAAATACTCAACGCTGTGCGAGACCGGATATTTGGGATGGTTGGCGGTATCATTCAGGCCGATGGAGAGGGATTCACGAACGAGGATGGATATCATATCCTCTGGCAGTTCTCCAACAAAGTCTCAGGCGAATGGTGGATGTCAGTATTGCAAGGGGGTGAGTGGAAGAAGTTCAAAATGGATTTAGCCGATGAAGCTCACCGCCAAGCTTTCAGGGCTGGAGAGGTGCCGCCCGGCGTTGATATAATTAACTGAGTGAGATCAGATTTTAAGCCTAGTTGTTTGATCCCGGCATTTGATGGTGCATCATTTTCCTTGGCATGGAGGGAAGCACTATGGGCCAGGTTTTACATGGGAGCGCCACGACGACAGAGGCAGTCCG
>NZ_JALBGV010000113.1 GCF_023006505.1 Neorhizobium sp. SHOUNA12A | reverse complement strand
CGTCGCGCTGCCGGCAGCCGTCCGCGTCGTCCGCGTCGTGGCGAAGGCGCCGGTGAAGAGGGTGGTTCCGAAGGCGAAGCCTCGGGCGACGGCTCTCAGCCGGCCCTGGCGGACGCTGCTTCCGAATAAGCCCCACGGGCTGGAATAACGAAATCAAGAAGGCCGCTCGGGAAACCGGGCGGCCTTTTTCCGTGAGCAAAGCCCTTCTGCTTCAGGCGCGGGCCTGGCGCCGATCGCGGGCGGAGCGGGCAAGCTCTTCGAGCACAGAGACGGACGTTTCCCAGTCGATGCAGCCGTCGGTGATGCTCTGGCCGTAGACGAGAGGTCTGCCGGGTACGAGGTCCTGGCGGCCGCCGACGATATTGCTCTCGATCATCATGCCCTTGATGGCCACGTTGCCGGCCGCGATCTGCGTCGCGACGTTTTTGACGACCAGCGGCTGGTTCATCGGGTCCTTGCCGCTATTGGCATGGCTGGCATCGATGAGGATGCGCGGCTCCAAGCCGCGTTTCGCCGCGTCCCTGGAAACGGCCTCGACATCGGCCGCCTCATAATTCGGCAGCTTGCCGCCGCGCAGGATGACGTGGCAATCGTCGTTGCCGGTCGTCGTGGCGATCGCAGCCCGGCCGTCCTTGGTCACCGCCGGAAAATGGTGCGTCTGCGATGCGGCCAGTATGGCATCGAGCGCGACGGCGACGCCGCCATCGGTGCCGTTCTTGAAGCCGATCGGGCAGGAGAGGCCGGATGCCAGCTGGCGATGTACCTGGCTTTCGGTCGTCCGCGCGCCGATCGCGCCCCAGCTGACGAGGTCGGCGATATATTGCGGGGTGATCGTATCGAGGAATTCGCAGCCGGCCGGAAGGCCCGTGGCATTGATGTCCAGAAGAAGCTGCCGGGCGATCCTCAAACCCTCTTCGATGCGGTAGCTGCCGTCCAGATGCGGGTCGTTCATCAGGCCCTTCCAGCCGACGGTGGTGCGCGGTTTTTCGAAATAGACGCGCATGATGATTTCGAGATCGCCGCTGAAACGCCGTCGCTGTTCTTCCAGCCGGGCCGCATAGTCCCGCGCGGCAACCGGGTCGTGGATGGAGCAGGGGCCGATGACCACGATCAGCCGGTCGTCCTCGCCATGAAGGATGTGGTGGACGGTGTCGCGCGTCCGGGTCACGGTCTCGGTAACCGCCTCGTTGCGCGGGATTTCCGCGATAATGTCGGCGGGGATGGTCAGCGGGGTGATTTCGACGATGCGGCGATCGTCGATCGTATCTATCGAGGCATCTGCAGGTTTGGCATTCGGCACGGGTATGGCTCCTGTTTGGCGCTACCGTGCGGAATTGAAAAAGCCGCCAGGTAGACTAGCGGCTTGAGGGAATGTCGTTGCGTCGAAATCAGCTACGCACGGACCCGCATCCGCTGGGGAAAGCGGTAGCTATAAAATCGCGAGGCGTAGGCGGACGTGAAAGACATGCGGTTTCTCTATTCGCTCGATTGCGGATTGTCACGCGGAAAATTCGTGGCGTTTCCGCGCGCGGATTTTGACGTTCTGAACACTTTAAACACGAGAATCCGCTTACCATATCTCCAGCAGCGCCGAGACTTCGGCAGGGCTCGCCTTTGAGGGAGCTCAATCTCAATCATCGGTCCGTGCCTTATAATGGGCGGGTCGATCACTGGAGGTACCGTAATGAACATTGAAAAATACTCCGAGCGCGTCCGCGGTTTCCTGCAGTCGGCTCAGACCCAGGCTTTGGCTTCGGGTCACCAGCAGTTCACGCCTGAACACGTGCTGAAGGTGCTGCTCGACGACGACCAGGGCATGGCGTCCTCGCTCATCGACCGCGCCGGCGGCAGCGCCAAGGAAGCGCGTATCGCCAATGACGCCGCGCTCGCGAAACTTCCCAAGGTTTCCGGCGGCAATGGCGAAATCTATCTCTCCCAGCCGCTCGCCAAGGTTTTCTCGACCGCGGAAGAGGCTGCCAAGAAGGCCGGCGACAGTTTCGTCACCGTCGAACGCCTGCTTCTAGCGCTTGTCATCGAGACCTCGGCTTCGACCTCCGCCACCCTGAAAAAGGCCGGCGTGACCGCGCAGGGGCTCAACCAGGTCATCAACGACATCCGCAAGGGCCGCACCGCCGATGGCGCCAATGCCGAGGCCGGGTTCGAAGCGCTCAAGAAATATGCGCGGGACCTCACGGCGGAAGCCCGCGACGGCAGGCTTGATCCGGTGATCGGCCGCGATGATGAAATCCGCCGCACGATCCAGGTCCTCTCCCGCCGCACCAAGAACAATCCGGTCCTGATCGGTGAGCCCGGCGTCGGCAAGACGGCGATCGCCGAAGGCCTGGCGCTGCGCATCATCAATGGCGACGTGCCGGAAAGCCTGAAAGACAAGAAGCTGATGGCGCTCGACATGGGTGCCCTGATCGCTGGCGCAAAATACCGCGGCGAGTTCGAGGAGAGGCTGAAGAGCGTCTTGAACGAGGTGCAGTCTGAAAACGGCGAGATCATCCTGTTCATCGACGAGATGCACACGCTGGTGGGTGCAGGCAAGTCCGACGGCGCGATGGATGCCTCCAACCTCCTGAAGCCGGCGCTTGCCCGCGGCGAACTGCATTGCGTCGGCGCCACCACGCTCGACGAATACCGCAAGCATGTAGAAAAGGACCCGGCGCTTGCCCGTCGTTTCCAGCCGGTCATGGTCGAGGAACCGACGGTCGAGGACACGATCTCGATCCTGCGCGGCCTGAAGGAAAAATACGAACAGCACCACAAGGTCCGCATCTCGGATTCGGCCCTGGTTGCGGCTGCGACGCTTTCCAACCGCTACATCACCGACCGGTTCCTGCCCGACAAGGCGATCGACCTGATGGACGAAGCCGCATCGCGGCTGCGCATGCAGGTGGATTCCAAGCCCGAGGAACTCGACGAACTCGACCGCCGCATCATGCAGCTCAAGATCGAGCGCGAAGCCCTGAAGAAGGAAACCGATAGCGCCTCGGCCGATCGGCTGCAGCGTCTCGAAGGCGAAGTGACCTCGCTCGAAGAACAGGCGGATGCGCTGACGGCCCGCTGGCAGGCGGAAAAGCAGAAGCTCGGCCTTGCCGCCGACCTGAAGCGGCAGCTCGACGAAGCCCGCAACGAACTGGCGACTGCCCAGCGCAAGGGCGAGTTCCAGCGTGCCGGCGAACTGACCTATGGCGTGATCCCGGAACTGGAAAAGCGCCTCGTGGACGCCGAAGCCCAGGATACTTCGACCAATGCCATGGTGCAGGAAGTCGTGAACCCGGATGCGATCGCCCATGTGGTGTCGCGCTGGACCGGCATTCCGGTCGACAAGATGCTGGAAGGCGAGCGCGACAAGCTGCTGCGCATGGAAGACGAACTGGCGAAATCCGTCATCGGCCAGGGTGATGCGGTCCAGGCCGTCTCGCGTGCGGTTCGCCGTTCGCGCGCCGGCCTGCAGGATCCGAACCGGCCGATCGGCTCGTTCATCTTCCTTGGCCCGACCGGTGTCGGCAAGACGGAGCTGACAAAATCGCTGGCCCGCTTCCTGTTCGACGACGAGTCGGCGATGGTTCGTCTCGACATGTCGGAATACATGGAGAAGCATTCGGTCGCGCGGCTCATCGGTGCACCTCCGGGTTATGTCGGTTACGAGGAAGGCGGCGCGCTGACCGAGGCGGTGCGGCGCAAACCCTACCAGATCGTGCTGTTCGACGAGATCGAGAAGGCGCATCCGGACGTGTTCAACGTTCTCCTGCAGGTGCTCGACGACGGTCGCCTGACGGACGGGCAGGGCCGCACGGTCGACTTCAAGAACACGATGATCATCATGACCTCCAATCTCGGAGCGGAATACCTGACCGCTCTTCGCGAGGGCGAGGATTCCGAAAGCGTGCGCGAACAGGTGATGGACGTCGTGAAAGCCTCGTTCCGGCCTGAATTTTTGAACCGCGTCGACGAGATCATCCTGTTCCATCGCCTGAAGCGCAACGAGATGGGTGCGATCGTCGATATCCAGATGAAGCGGCTGCTGTCGCTTCTGGCGGAGCGCAAGATCAGCATCGATCTCGGTTCGGACGCCCGCGAATGGCTGGCCGACAAGGGCTACGATCCGGTCTACGGCGCTCGTCCGCTGAAGCGGGTGATCCAGAAGTTCATGCAGGATCCGCTCGCCGAACAGATCCTCGGCGGCCAGATCCCGGATGGATCGGCCGTTGCTGTGAGTGCCGGTTCCGACCGGCTGCTCTTCCGGGTCAAGCGGGCGGTCAGCGAAGCTGCATAACCTGCCAAAACAGCGGCTCCGCAACCCAGCGTGAGGCGTCGAACAGCTCAGTCAAAGAATGGCCGCACCGGAAACAGTGCGGCCATTTTCATTGGGGGACGGTTTGGAACGGGTCGGGGCCAGGTCTGTTTCGCGAAGTGCGCTCGCGGAGCCTCAAACAGAAAGGGCCCCGGTCAAACCGGAGCCCTAAATCGTTTTCAAACTAGGCTGCTTCTTGCCGCCTGTTCAGCGCGCTTGACGCGCTGAACCACGTGAGGTGAGGGGCGGCTTCCGCGATAGGCTTGCGCCTATCACATCATGTCCATGCCGCCCATGCCGCCCATGCCGCCAGGCATGCCGCCGCCAGCCGATTCCTTCTTCGGAAGTTCGGCAATCATGGCTTCGGTGGTGATCAGCAGCGAAGCAACCGAAGCTGCGTTCTGCAGAGCTGTGCGAACGACCTTGAGCGGATCGACGATGCCCATGGTGATCATGTCGCCATATTCAGACGTCTGGGCGTTGTAGCCGTAGTTGTCTTCGTTCTTTTCGAGGATCTTGCCGACCACGATCGAAGCTTCGTCACCAGCGTTTTCAGCGATCTGGCGAACCAGCGACTGAAGAGCGCGGCGAACGATGTTGATGCCGGCTTCCTGGTCGTCGTTTGCACCCTTTGCGGTGATCTTGACGGAGGAACGCAGCAGGGCAACGCCGCCGCCCGGTACGATGCCTTCCTGAACAGCAGCGCGCGTCGCGTTGAGGGCGTCGTCGATGCGGTCCTTCTTTTCCTTGACTTCGACTTCCGTCGAACCGCCGACGCGGATCACGGCAACGCCGCCAGCCAGCTTGGCCAGACGTTCCTGCAGCTTTTCGCGGTCGTAGTCCGAGGTGGTTTCTTCGATCTGAGCCTTGATCTGACCAACGCGGCCTTCGATGTCGGCCTTGGAGCCGGCGCCGTCGACGATCGTGGTGTTTTCCTTGGAGATCGAGACCTTCTTGGTGCGGCCGAGCATGTCGAGCGTGACATTTTCGAGCTTGATGCCGAGGTCTTCGGAGATGACAGTGCCGCCCGTCAGGATGGCGATGTCTTCGAGCATGGCCTTGCGGCGGTCGCCGAAGCCCGGAGCCTTGACGGCAGCGATCTTGAGCCCGCCACGCAGCTTGTTGACGACGAGCGTCGCAAGAGCTTCGCCTTCGACGTCTTCAGCGATGATCAGCAGCGGCTTGCCGGTCTGAACGACAGCTTCGAGAACCGGGAGCATAGCCTGCAGGTTCGAGAGCTTCTTCTCGTGGAGGAGAATGAAAGCGTCGTCGAGATCGGCGACCATCTTTTCCGGGTTGGTGACGAAGTAGGGCGACAGGTAGCCGCGGTCGAACTGCATGCCTTCGACGACTTCGAGTTCGGTTTCGGCGGTCTTGGCTTCTTCAACCGTGATGACGCCTTCGTTGCCGACCTTCTGCATGGCTTCAGCAATGTCGAGACCGACCTGCTTGTCGCCGTTTGCCGAGATCGTGCCGACCTGTGCGACTTCTTCCGAGGTCGAGATCTTCTTGGCCTTGGCCTGGAGATCCTTGACGACGTCTGCAACGGCGAGATCGATGCCGCGCTTCAGGTCCATCGGGTTCATGCCGGCTGCAACGGCCTTGTTGCCTTCGCGAACGATCGCCTGGGCAAGAACGGTAGCAGTCGTGGTGCCGTCGCCGGCGATGTCGTTGGTCTTCGAAGCAACTTCGCGGACCATCTGGGCGCCCATGTTCTCGAACTTGTCGTCAAGTTCGATTTCCTTGGCGACCGATACGCCGTCCTTGGTGATGCGCGGAGCGCCGAAGGACTTGTCGATGATGACGTTGCGGCCCTTCGGGCCGAGCGTGACCTTGACTGCATCGGCAAGAATGTCGACGCCGCGCAGCATCTTTTCGCGCGCGGTGCGGCCGAACTTGATTTCTTTGGCTGCCATTTTGATAACTCCTGAAAAGGGGTGTCAGCGATTTAGAATGAAGAGTAACCGGCGGAAATCAGCCGATGATGCCCATGATGTCGGATTCCTTCATGATCAGAAGGTCTTCGCCATCGAGCTTGACTTCGGTGCCCGACCACTTGCCGAACAGGACGCGATCGCCAGCCTTGACGTCGAGAGCAGTGATGTTGCCCTTGTCGTCGCGGGTGCCGGTGCCGACGGCGACGATTTCGCCTTCCTGCGGCTTTTCCTTGGCGGTATCAGGAATGATGATGCCGCCCTTGGTCTTGGCTTCGGATTCGACGCGACGAACAACGACGCGGTCATGAAGGGGGCGGAAATTGGTGCTTGCCATTGTCTAATCCCTCGATCAAATGACATGGACGGGTGAAACCCGTATCTCGGTGCTGTTAGCACTCCCGGTTGGAGAGTGCCAGCCGCGTCGAAATAGGGCTGGCTGGCGGATGAGTCAAGAACGGCCGTAAAATTTTCGAGACGGCTCGGAACTTCATACGAAATACGCTTAACGATACGGATGCTGGCTGAACGCCTGTTGTCTCGCGGAACTGCCGGCCGTCTGCGGCCACATCGGGGTCTCTCGTTTCGGCCACCCCTTCGGGCAGGTCGGCATGTTGCACGGGACTTTGGTGGAAGAATGGCGCCGACGCGGCTGCGATCCGGGCACCGGTGCGAAGAGTTATCCCCGCCGACGTCGGCGATATCGTCGCGGTTTTTCTCCCGATTATCTCTTGTAATCCTCAACCGGGTTTGTCATGTGACCCGGGACTTGCGAGATGGGAATATTACATGGCAAAGCGCATCGGCAATCTGAGCGAAGTGATCGGCGACTACGACGTTGTCCTTTCGGACGTCTGGGGTGTGGTTCACAACGGTGTCGAGGCTTTCCAGCATTCCTGCAAGGCGCTCGCCGCAGCCCGCGAAGCCGGCGCCACCGTCGTGCTGATCACCAATTCGCCGCGCACGGCACCCGGCGTCATCGAGCAGATGCGCGCGCTCGGCGTGCCAGACGGCACCTATGACCGGATCGTTACGTCGGGCGACGTCACCCAGCACCTGATCGTCGACGGCCCGAAAAAGGTTTTTCTGATCGGTCCCGAACGCGACCTCAACCTGTTTGACGGGCTCGGCGTCGAGGTGGTCTCCGCCGACGAAGCCGAATGCATCGTCTGCACCGGTTTCTTCGACGACGAGAAGGAAGTCCCGGAAGACTATACCGACATGCTGGCAGCGTTTGCCAAGCGCGACGTGCCTTTCATTTGCGCCAACCCGGATCTCGTCGTCGAGCGCGGCCACAAGATCATCCCCTGCGCCGGCGCTGTCGCGGCCTATTACGAAGAGTTCGGTGGCAAGACCCGCGTCGCCGGCAAGCCGCACCGCCCGATCTACGAGGCGACGATCGAAGCTGCCCGCGAAGTGCGCGGCGATTTCCCGATGAACCGGGTGCTGGCGATCGGCGACGGCATGCCGACCGACGTGCGCGGCGCGCTCGCATACGGCCTCGACCTGCTTTATATCAGCGGGGGCATCCATGTTTCGGAATATACCGTCAACGGCCAGACCGACGAGGCGATCCTCAACGCCTGGCTGAAGCGGGAAAATGCCGCGCCGAAATACTGGATGCCGCGCCTCGCATAGCCCCCTGGGCCTGGATTGGGCCTGAACCGGAATCCGCGCATGACTGTCTTCCATCGCAACGAGAAGAAGGAACCGCTGCCCGAGGAGTTGAAGGGCGGCGTCATCGCCATCGGCAATTTCGACGGCGTGCATCGCGGCCATCGCAGCGTATTGGAGCGCGCGCTGGCACTTGCCGAACAGCGCGGCGTGCCAGCCCTGGTGCTGACCTTCGAGCCGCATCCGCGCACCGTTTTCCGCCCGGAGGAACCGGTCTTCCGCCTGACCCCGGCGCCGCTCAAGGCTCGCCTGCTCGAGGCCATGGGTTTCCGCTCGGTGATCGAATATCCCTTCACCCGCGAGTTCGCCACCCGCTCGGCGGAAGAATTCATCCAGACCATTCTCGTGGATTGGCTGGCAGCCAGCGCCGTCGTCACCGGCTTCGACTTTCATTTCGGCAAGGACCGGAAAGGCGGCCCGGCCTTCCTGATGGCGTCCGGCGCCAAGCATGGTTTCAACGTGCAATTGGTCGATGCCTTCCGTGACGAGAATGCCGAGGTGATCTCGTCCAGCCGCATCCGTGACCTGCTGGCGGAAGGCGATGTCTCCGCCGCGGCCGGCCTGCTCGGTTATCGCTACACGCTCGAGGCGGAGGTGATCGGCGGTGAAAAGCTCGGCCGCCAGCTCGGTTTCCCGACCGCCAACATGCAGCTGCCGCCGGAGGCCGTACTCAAGGCCGGCATCTACGCCGTCCGCTTCCGCCGCCCCGACGGCACGCTTTTCGACGGCGTCGCCAGCTATGGCCGCCGCCCGACGGTGACCGAAAACGGTGCGCCCCTGCTCGAAACCTACCTTTTCGATTTCTCCGGCAGCCTTTACGGCGAAACCTGCTCCGTCTCCTTCTTCGGCCACCTGCGCGACGAACTGAAATTCGACGGCCTCGATGCCCTGGTCGCCCAGATCAAGCGCGACGAGGAAGAGGCGCGGGCGCTGCTGTCCGGTGTCAGGCCGCTCGGCGAGGTGGACGCCAAGATCGCGTTTTGAGGCGTTAGCGGCGGCTCAGCGGAAACCGCTCGGGGTCGTCCTGCCAGGGATCGAAGATTGCAGCACCCGACGCGCGGGTGTCTTTCACGTTGCGGGTGGCGAGATAGAGATTGTGCTCGATCGCCGTTGCGGCAAACAGCGTGTCGATCACCGGCGGCGCATGGCTGGTCGCCTGCTTCACCCTTCCGGATATAGCGCCCCATCGCCTGACGATCGCGTCGCTGACGGAAAGGATCCGTCCGGCAAACCTGTCTTCGAGCGCATCACGGGCTGCGGCATAACGATAGCGGTTTTCGTCATCCGGCGGCAGGTTTTCGATGCCCTTGTCATATTCCGCCAACGTCAGGATACTGATGAGGAAACGGTTTTCATCTTGACCGGCGGCCCACCGTTTGACGGAAGGAGCTCCGTTCGGATTGATCAGCGCGGCGACGACATTGGTATCCAGCAGCCAGCCGATCACAGCTCGATATCCCGACCGCGATCCGCTTCCCGTTCCAGCTCTAGCGTGTCCAGCCCCAGGCCTTCCATGAATTCCACGAAGGATTTCTCAGGTGTGGCTCTGGTCAACCTCTCCAGCTCCTCTGTGCTGATCACGACGACGCTGTCGCGGCCCCGCACAGTCACGCGCTGGGGGCCTTCGCTGTGCGCGCGCCTCACCACTTCGCTGAAGCGTGCCTTGGCATCCTCCAGCTTCCAGCTATTGTCGTGAGCGGTGGGTTTGCCCGGCATGAAAACCTCCGACTGGTCAGCTAGTCAGATATAGTCTCCGCGCGTTTGAAAGTCTAGGACGACATGTTGGTTTTGCCCCTTCCTTTCCGCCGCAAAAACCCTTAAGAACCGCCACCATGAAAAAATTCCGGCTGGCCCAGATCATTCGAATTATAGGCCCGGCCTTCCGCGCGCTGTAAGAGCGGCCGGAGGGTCCGGGTTTTTGGCGCTTCACGAGCGCCTTCCGCCAGCGAATTTTCATCGAGATGCGCCCCGTCGCGGCGCCAGGACGATTGCTCCCATGACCGATACCGCCGAAAAAATCGACTACTCGAAAACCCTCTATCTGCCCGAAACCGATTTCCCGATGCGCGCCGGCCTGCCGCAGAAGGAACCGGAACTGGTTGCCCGCTGGCAGCAGATGGACCTCTACAAGCAGCTGCGCGCCTCCGCCGCGGGCCGGACAAAATTCGTGCTGCATGACGGCCCGCCCTATGCCAACGGCAACATCCATATCGGCCACGCGCTGAACAAGATCCTGAAGGACGTGATCACCCGCTCGTTCCAGATGCGCGGTTATGACTCGAACTATGTTCCGGGCTGGGATTGCCACGGCCTGCCGATCGAATGGAAGATCGAGGAAGCCTATCGCGCCAAGGGCAAGAACAAGGACGAGGTTCCGATCAACGAATTTCGCCGCGAATGCCGCGAATTCGCCGCCGGCTGGATCAAGGTCCAGGGGGAAGAATTCAAGCGCCTCGGCATCGTCGGCGATTTCGAAAACCCGTACCTGACGATGAACTTTCACGCCGAGAGCCGCATCGCCGGCGAACTGCTGAAGATCGCGCAGAGCGGCCAGCTTTATCGCGGCTCGAAGCCGATCATGTGGTCGGTCGTCGAGCGCACCGCGCTGGCCGAGGCTGAGGTCGAGTACCACGACTACGAGAGCGACACGATCTGGGTGAAGTTCCCGGTCGTGAGAAGGCACGGTACCACGGGACTGCATGGAGTTGATCCAGCAGTAGGTTCCGGACATATCGCGGCTACGGCAATCGAATTTGCAAAGCAGTTTGATGAATTGCTAGGCGCCCACGTGGTCATCTGGACCACCACGCCCTGGACCATCCCCGGCAACCGGGCGATCTCCTATTCGCCAAAGATCTCCTATGGCCTCTACGAGGTGACCGAAGCCGCCAACGATTTCGGCCCGCGCCCCGGCGAAAAGCTGATCTTTGCTGACAAGCTGGCGGAAGAGAGCTTCGCCAAGGCCAAGCTCCAGTACAAGCGCCTGCGCGATATCTCCGCCGATGAGCTTGGCGCCATCGTTGCTGCCCATCCCTTCAAGGGCCTCGGCGGCGGCTATGACTTCGCCGTCCCGCTCCTCGCTGGCGATCACGTCACTGATGATGCCGGCACCGGTTTCGTCCACACCGCCCCCGGCCACGGTCGCGAGGACTTTGACGCCTGGACATCCGTTGCCCGCGAACTCGAAGCCCGCGGCATCTCGTCGAAAATCCCCTTCACGGTCGACGATGGCGGTTTCTACACCGCCGACGCCCCCGGTTTCGATGGTGCTCGCGTCATGGACGACAACGGTAAGAAGGGCGATGCCAACGACCGCGTCATCAAGGCGCTGATCGAGCGCAACGCGCTGTTTGCCCGCGGCCGGATGAAGCATCAGTATCCGCATTCGTGGCGGTCGAAGAAGCCGATCATCTTCCGCAACACGCCGCAGTGGTTCGTCTACATGGACAAGGACCTTGCTGACGGCACCACGCTGCGCTCCCGCGCGCTGAAGGCGATCGACGACACGCGTTTCGTGCCCGCTGCCGGCCAGAACCGCCTGCGCGCCATGATCGAACAGCGCCCGGACTGGGTGCTTTCGCGCCAGCGCGCCTGGGGCGTCCCGATCTGCGTCTTTGTCGATGAGCAGGGCGAAATCCTCCAGGACGAGGCGGTCAATCAGCGCATCCTCGAGGCCTTCGATCTCGAAGGTGCCGACGCCTGGTTTGCCGAAGGAGCGCGTGAGCGCTTTCTTGGGTCGCGCGCCAACGAAGGCTGGACCCAGGTGATGGACATCCTCGATGTCTGGTTCGACTCGGGCTCGACGCACACGTTCACGCTGGAAGACCGCCCGGACCTCAAATGGCCGGCTGACGTCTATCTGGAAGGATCGGACCAGCATCGCGGCTGGTTCCATTCCTCGCTGCTGGAATCCGCCGCCACCCGCGGCCGCGCACCTTATGACACGGTCGTCACCCATGGCTTCACCATGGATGAGAAGGGCCAGAAGATGTCGAAGTCGCTCGGCAATGTCGTGGCGCCGCAGGACGTCATGAAGGATGCCGGCGCCGATATCCTGCGCCTCTGGGTGATGACGACCGACTATTGGGAAGACCAGCGCCTCGGCAAGACGATCATCCAGACCAATGTCGACGCGTATCGCAAGCTGCGCAACACGATCCGCTGGATGCTCGGCACGCTCGCCCATGACGAGGGCGAGGAGATCGCCTATGCCGCCCTGCCGGAACTTGAAAAGCTGATGCTGCATCGTCTCGCCGAGCTCGATAAGCTGGTGCGCGAAGGTTATGACGCTTTCGAGTTCAAGAAGATCGCCCGTGCGCTGATCGACTTTTCCAATATCGAACTGTCGGCCTTCTACTTCGACATCCGCAAGGATGCGCTTTATTGCGACGCCCCGTCGTCGCTGCGCCGCCGCGCGGCTCTCGCCGTCATCCGCAAGATCTTCGACTGCACGGTGACCTGGCTTGCGCCCATGCTGCCGTTCACCACCGAAGAATCGTGGCTGTCGCGCAACCCGAATGCGGTTTCGATCCATCTCGAACAGTTCCCGACGGTCCCGACCGAATGGAAAAACGAGGCGGTCGCCGAGAAGTGGGCGCAGATCCGCAAGGTGCGTTCGGTTGTCACAGGCGCGCTCGAAATCGAGCGCAAGGACAAGCGGATCGGTTCTTCGCTGGAGGCCGCACCGGTCGTTTATGTCAACGATCCGGAGCTGATGAAGGCGCTGGAAGGCCAGGAGTTCGAAGAGACCTGCATCACGTCGGGCATCGCGATCGTTGCGGGCGAGGGGCCGGAAAACGCCTTCCGTCTGCCGGAAGTGCAGGGCGTCGCGGTCGATCCGAAACTTGCCGAAGGCACCAAATGTGCCCGCTCGTGGCGGGTGACGACCGATGTCGGCTCCGATCCGGCCTATCCGGATGTATCGGCGCGCGACGCAGCCGCATTGCGCGAACTCGCTGCACTTGGCCGGCTTTGACGGCTTGAAATCACCGGATGATTGCGCTTTAGGCAATCATCCGGTAAAACCGCCTGAAATTGGCCGGATTTTCCGGCCATCAGGCGTTTGATTGTGTCTGAGGCGTCAGGACGGGCGCCGCTGGAAGGGTTTTGATGAAAGCGACATATGCGTTTCGTGTCGGCATGGGCTTGGCCGGTATCCTCGCCTCGACATTGACCCTTTCGGGCTGCATCGGCGGCCCGACCTACGGCACTGACAAAACCGCCATGGAACAGCTGACCGACGATCTCGGTCAGTCCGTCTCGCTGGGTGGCAAGAATACCGAAGCGAAAGCCGGCCTGAAATACAACCCGCGTCCTTCGCTGGTTGTCGCCAAGGGACAGGACCAGGCACTGCCGGCGCCGCAGCAGTCGCTGGCGAACCGCGAGAGCAACCCCAACTGGGTCGAATCTCCGGAAGAAACCCGCAAGCGTCTGCGTGCCGAGGCGGCGGCACACGAGAATGATCCCAACTATCGCTCACCACTGTTGGCGGGCAATGGCCAGGCCGGCCAGATGACCGAGACGGAAAAGTGGGAAGCCTTCCGCAAGGCCAAGGAAAACGCCGAGACCGTCAGCGTCACCGGACGCCGCCGTTCGCTCGCCGAGCCGCCGGCGGAATTCCGCTCGGCGGACGCAGCAGCACTGTCGGATGTCGGCGAGCCCGAAAGCCAGAAGGAAAAGCGCCGCAAGGCGCAAGCGGCGGACGCCAAGAAGTCCAGCGATTGGTGGAAGCTCTTCTAAGCCCGCTTTAGCTCTCTCTTTTCGATCTGAAGAAGCCGGTGAGCAGGATCGCGGCTTCGCTTTCGCCGAGGCCGGAATAGACTTCCGGCGCATGATGGCAGGTCGGCTGGGCGAAGAAGCGCACGCCGTTGTCCACCGCTCCGCCTTTCGGGTCTTCCGCGCCGTAATAGAGCCGCCGGATGCGCGCAAACGAGATCGCTGCCGCGCACATGGTGCAGGGTTCGAGCGTCACGTAGAGGTCGGCACCTGATAGCCGCTCCTGTCCAAGCGCGGCCGCGGCATCCCGGATGACGGCGATCTCGGCATGGGCGGTAACGTCGTTTTCGGCGCGGGTCCGGTTTCCGGAGCGGGCGACGATGACGCCGTCGATGACCAGAACGGCGCCGATCGGAACCTCGCCGCGGGCGGCCGCGTCTTTGGCTTCCGCAAGGGCAGCATTCATGAACCCATCGGTATTAGGCATTTCGGCGATTTCCTCTTAACCCGGATCGCGCGAACTGGTAGGAAGCATCCAACTGGACGCCCGGCTGCGGGCACGAATCCATCTCAGTCAACACGAACAAGAATGTCCGGATCGCTCCGTAGACATCACGCTTCAGGCAAACAACAAATGAATTCCAAAGACAAGCCGAAGCGCGGCGAAGGCAAGACTTTCGTTCGCGAAACCAAACCGAGAGCCGCTCCGAAGGCCGGCGCTGCAGGCAAGGCGGGTTTCTCCGCCAAGGAAGGCCTCGGCCCCAGGAAGAGTTCCGCGGCCAAGAGCGGCGCTGAAAAGGCGGCAAAGCCCCTTCGCAAGCTGCCGCCAGCACCGGAAACCATGGAGGCCGAGGGCAAGCCCGAGCGCATCTCCAAGATCCTCGCCCGTGTCGGCATCGCATCGCGCCGCGATATCGAGCGGATGATCATGGAGGGTCGGGTCAGCCTGAACGGCAAGGTTCTCGATACACCGGTCGTCAACGTGACGCTCGCCGACAGAATAGAAGTGGATGGTATGCCGATCCGCGGCATCGAGCGCACCCGCCTCTGGCTTTACCACAAGCCTGCCGGCCTGGTGACCACCAATTCCGATCCGGAAGGCCGCGCGACCGTCTTCGACAACCTGCCCGAAGGCCTGCCGCGGGTGCTCTCCATCGGCCGCCTCGACATCAATACCGAAGGCCTGCTGCTGCTGACCAACGATGGCGGCCTGTCACGCGTGCTGGAACTGCCGACCACCGGCTGGCTGCGTCGTTACCGCGTGCGTGCCCATGGCGAGATCAAGCAGGAGGAGTTGGACAAGCTGAAGGAGGGCATCGCCGTCGAAGGCGTGCTCTACGGCTCGATCGACGCAACGCTCGACCGCAGCCAGGGCAGCAATGTCTGGATCACCATGGGCCTTCGCGAAGGCAAGAACCGCGAGATCAAGAACGTGCTCGGCGCGCTCGGCCTCGAAGTCAACCGCCTGATCCGCATTTCCTACGGACCTTTCCAGCTCGGAGACCTGCCGGAAGGCGAGGTGGTGGAAGTGCGCGGCCGCATGCTGCGCGACCAGCTTGGGCCCCGCCTGATCGAGGAATCGAAGGCGAATTTCGACGCGCCGATCTATACCGAGACCGCCGGCGACGACGAAGAGAAGCCCGCCCGCGCCGAGCGCTCGGAATGGACTGCAAGGCCCGAGAGGACGGAACGTCCGCGCGCCGGCAAGCCGGAGGACCGGCGCGAAAAGCCGCCTG
>NZ_JALBGV010000112.1 GCF_023006505.1 Neorhizobium sp. SHOUNA12A | reverse complement strand
AAATCCTGCCCCCGCAACCAAAATCCCCAAACTCCCGAAGCAAGCGCTCCGGGAGTTTTTTGTTGTCGAGGGATATTGTACCGTTCCCAACCAGCCCTCGTCCTCCACGAGAAAACCCAGGACTCTCCGAATTCCCGGAGGAAACTTGCGTCTCAGGTCACCCGCAATCGTTTCCCCCGTCAGAAGCTCTCAGCTCACGCTTGAGGCTTGCCACCGTCTTCCAAGGCGGCCATGGCAATGGCCTGCCTGCGGGCGTCGCGGTAGCGGGAAAACTGCGTGTCGGCGATCACGCCGGCAAGGATGACGCTGCCCATGACGGCGAAATTCAGTGAAGAGGGGATGCCCAGGAGATTGACGAGGTTTTGCAGGACCTGAAGCAGGATCACGCCCAGCACCACGCCGATGATCGACCCCTCGCCGCCCCGCAAAGAAAAGCCACCCAGGACCGCGGCGGCTATGCCGTACAGCTCGTAAAAATTGCCATGGGATGAAGGCTGGACGGAACGGGTATACATGGCGAAAAACACCGCCGAAATGCCTGTCAGGAAAGCGCAAAGCACATAGGCCTGGATGGTGACCCTGGTGGTGTCGATACCTGAAAAACTCGCCGCCTCGGGATTTTTGCCGACGGCAAAAAGATGCCGGCCGAGCACGGTCCGGTGCAGGAGAAACCACGCTGCAACAGCGACCAGCAGGAACGCGACGACGGAATGGGGCACACCGGCTGTGCGGCCTGCGATCAGATATTCCAGCATCGGAAAGTCGGACCCGAAGGTGAAGCCGGCCGTGCCATCCCTGGTGTAGAAGCGCGCAATGCCGCGATAGATCAGAAGCCCGCAGAGCGTGACGACGAAAGGCTGAAGCTTGAGGCGGGTTATCAGCCAGCCGTGCAGAAGGCCGATGGTGGCTGACAGCGCCATCACGATTGCAAGTGCGACCGGCCAGGGAACGCCGAAGCTGGCGATCAGATCGACAAAAATGACGCCTATCAACGCGATCACCGAGCCGATGGACAGTTCGATGCCCGCCGTGACGATGACGAAGGCCTCGGCAATGGAGAACAGCCCGAACAGGCCGATCAGGTTTGCCGTGTTGGCCAGGTTGATCGGCGACAGGAACCGTGGATTCATCACGGCGACGATTGCACCGACGGTCATCACAAGCGTGGCTAATCCGATATCTTTTTTCTGCATGCTAGGGAGTCCCTATTCCACGGCCAGTTGGAGAATGGTCTCCTCGGTCAGTTGATCGCGCGCGAGCGTCCCGGCGATGCGACCGCGGCACATGACGGCGACCCGGTCGGATATCCCGATTACCTCTTCCATGTCCGACGAGATCATCAGCAGCGCTACGCCATCGGCGGCCAGCGCCTGCATCAGGCGGTAAACTTCCGCCTTGGCGCCGACATCGATACCGCGTGTGGGCTCGTCCAGAATGATGATCCTGGGCTTCATTGCCAGCCATTTGGCCAGGACCACCTTCTGCTGGTTGCCGCCTGACATTTCTGCCGCCGCGCGACCAAGGCCTGCCGTCTTGATGTTCAGTTTGCGTCGCGATGCCTCAGCCAGGGCGGTCTCGGCGCCTGTATCGACAAATCCTACTCGCGACAGCGCGGCATGGCTCGGCATGGCGATGTTCTCGGTGATCGAGAAATCGAGAAAAAGGCCTTCCGTCTTGCGATCCTCCGGCACCAGGCAGAGGCCGGCGGCGATGGCGGCTGGAACGGAATGGCCGACGAGCCGCTGGCCCTCGATCTCCAGCACGCCCCCTTCGATGCGGTCTATGCCAAAAAGCGCGCGGGCAAGCTCCGTACGCCCCGCGCCGACGAGGCCCGTCAGGCACAGGATCTCGCCCGCGCGCAGGCAAAGGTCGAGCGGATGCTGCGGATAGGCCTTTGTGCGCAGCCCCTTCAATTCCAGCACCGGCCTGCCGGGGTCATGCTCTGCCTTTTCGTAGAACTGGCCGACATCGCGGCCGATCATTAACCGGATCATGGCGTCCTTGGTGATTTCGCCGCAACCGAGGGTTCCGGCATTGCGGCCGTCACGCAGCACCACGACGCGGCTGGCCACCTCCTCGATTTCAGCCAGGCGGTGGGTGATGAACAGCACCGCCACGCCGTCGGCGCTCAACTGCCTGATTACGTCAAGAAGACGCTTGGTCTCGGACAGGGTCAGGCTGGACGTGGGTTCGTCGAGAATGAGCAGGCGCGGATCGATCGAAAGCGCACGGGCGATTTCAAGCAATTGCTGGTCGGCCAGGGACAGGCCGGAGACAGCGTCATTCGGACCGAAACGAGTATCCAGCCTGGCGAGGATCGGCGCGACCTTGCGCTCCATGGCGGCCTGGTCGAGAAAGCCGAACATCCCGCGCCTGATCTCGCGCCCCAGAAGCACGTTTGCCGTCACATCGAGATTGGAAAACGGATTGAGTTCCTGGTGGACAAGGGCGATGCCGCGCTCATGCACGCGCGCCGATGTCAGCGATGTCACTTCCTCGCCATCGATGACGATGTGGCCCTCGTCCGGAGCGATTGCGCCGCTTAGCACTTTCATCAGCGTGGATTTTCCCGCACCGTTTTCTCCAACCAGGCCGACCACCTCGCCGCCGCGAATGCTCAGCGAGACATTGTTGAGGGCGATTGCTCCCGGATAGACCTTGGTAATCCCCAGAAGGTCGAGCGATATGTCCTTTTGCCGATAGGTCGTCATCGAAACTCCCGGGTGGCAGGGACGGATAGGTGCTGCACGAACCACGGGAGTTCGTGCAGCAGGACCGTTTTAGAGACGACTTCTATTTCCCCACGCGCGCCTTCAATTCGGCGGCGAAGGCATCGACATTGCCTTTGTCGATCTTCTTGGTCGGCACGATGATCAGGCCGTTTGCCGGTACCTGCGACTTGTCGCCCTTCAGGTAGGCGGCCATCAGCTTCATGCCCTGGTATCCCCATTGGTAGGGATCCTGGACCACCGTTCCGGCGAATTTGCCTTCCCTCACCGCGCCGAGGGTGACGGGATCTTCGTCGAAGGCGATGACCTGGATTTTTCCCAGCTTGCCGGCCGCCTGCAGCGCTTCGTAGATCTTGGGCGGATTATAGGAATAGAAGCCGACCATGCAGGTGATGTCAGGGCTGGCGGCCAGCACATCATCGACATTCGACCGGGCGCGGGCGAAATCGACGTCGTCGCCACGCACATCGACCAGTTCTATGCCGGATCCTTTAACCGCCTTGCGGAAGCCTGCGATCCGTTCGACGGCATTGTCGGCCCCCAGGAAGCCGACGAAGCCCATGCATTTTCCGCCCTTGGGCATGGCCGCCCGCGCGATCTCGCCGGCCTGGACCCCGGCATCCGTATTGGACGAACCGAGATAGGCGATGCGCTTGCTGGCGGGCGCATCGCTATCGGTCGTGAACAGCGGCACCTGGGCCGCGATCCTGTTGAAGGCGCCGATCGAGTTTTTCGGATCGGCCGACGAGATCATGATCGCATCCGCCCCGGCAGCGACCAGGTCGTCCATCAGGGCATTCTGCAGGGCGGCGGTCCCCTGGGCCGGGTAACGGAACTGCAGGTCGTAACCGGGCAATTCGGCCTGGGCCGCCTTTACGCCAGCCTCAGCCAGTTTCCAGAAATCGGACGCGGCGTTGACGACAAAGGCGAGCGCCGGCTTGTCGCCGGCAAATGACGGACTGGCGGCAAGCACCAGGCCTGCGGCAAGCATCAGTGAATTGAGACGTTTCATGTTGTTCCTCCCCGCGACCCATTCCTCAAAGGTCGCGCTAAACACGGTTTCACATCTGGTGGCTTAATAATATTATTACTAATAACTCGCATCCTGCCAAAGGGGCCGGGAGACGAACCGGCACCTCCCTGGCAGGGATCCGCACTAGTTCTTGGCGCAGAAACCCGGATCGTCGAGGTTGCAGACGTCAAGGCCGGTAAACAGCGGATCGGCCACTTTCTCGCCCTTGATCAGCTTGATCATGACGTCAGGCGCCTTGTAGCCCATCTCGAAGGGGCGCTGTCCGACCTGCGAATGGCTGCGACCTTCGCGGAAGGCCTTGGTCTGCGGCGGCAGCGTATCGCCGGCGATGATGATCAACTCCTTGCTCTTGAGCTTGGGCATCACCTGGTCCGTGACCTGCGCATAGGCCTGCGGGGCAAACTGCGCCCAGCCGCCAACAAGGATGAAGGCGTCCAGTGTAGGATTTGCAGTGAACACATCCGACATCTGCTGGTTAGCAAGGTCTGCCTGGTCATTGGTGTAAACCGGGCACCCTCCGATTTCCTTCCAACCGCCCTGTCCGGTCAGGCGATCGATGTTCTTGGCGCCGCCGATGGTGTCGCGGAAGCCCTGGGCGCGGGCATTGATATTGGCGGCGGCCACGTTGCCGAGTTGCAGGCAGACCGATCCGCCCTTCGGCTTCAGCTTCATGGCCTGCTCGGCCATCTTCACGCCCATCAGGTAGTTGTCGGTGCCCAGATAGGTCTTGCGCAGAGCATGGTCCTTCTCAAGAAAGTCCGCATCGACAGTCATGACTGGAATGGACGGGGCGATGGCCTTGATGCGGGTCGCCATGGCCGGCGCGTTCGAGGGCGAAATGGCGATGGCCGCAACGCCTTTCGTCAGCAGGTCGTCGACGATCTGGACCTCGCCGGCCTCGTCCGCCGATGAGGCCGGGCCGGTATAGAGGCATTCATATTCGCTACTCGCATTCTCCGACTTCCACTTCTTGCAGCCGAGATTGATCTGCTCGAAGAACGGATTGTCGAGACCCTTGACGACGATCGCCAAGGTCTTTTTGCCTTGCGCTGCGGCCGGCGCCGCGGCAAGCGCCGCAACTGCCATGGCCGCCATTGCCAATATATTGATTTTCATTTTCTTTCCTCCTCCTCTTACACCGGTCGAGGCCTCATGCCTCAGCCGGGATACCAGACAATGCGCGGGTCGTTGTCCGCGCGCTCGTAGCGCCATGCGCGATCGATCATCTGCTCGAGATCGACCTGCGGTGCCCAGCCAAGCAGCATTCTTGCTTTGGAATTATCGAGCCAATTGCTGTGAAACGGGGTGTCGATCTCGATCGGCCGTAATCCATGCCGCGCCGCCAAACGGGCGCCGAGATCGCCGTAATCCACTGGCTGGTCCATTGAAATGTTGAAGAGTTGGCCGGTGGCGTGCGGGTTGTCGATAGCAGCCAGGATCGCGCCGACCAGATCGTCGACATGGACGAAATTGCGCCTGAGGTAGCCGCCCCCGGCGTCACGCATGACGGGCGCATAGCCGCCCTTGCGGCACTGTTCGAGCGCATCTGCGTCGATCAGTTCCGACCAGCTTGGGCCACCAAACTGGTCGTCGCCGAGGGCAAGCGCGAAGCGGAAGTCATCCTTTTCCATGATCCAGGGCGCCCGCAGGGTCGTCCAATTCACCCCATACTGAATGCCGAACTGCTCCAGCATCACCTCCTCCAGGGTCTTGGTCAGGGCATAGCAGCCCTTGTAGGCACGGCGCGCCGAGGTTTCCGTGATCGGCTCGTCGTAGCGCTGGAAGATATGGCCCACGGTGCAATCGCCGCTGAGAAGGATGAACTGCCGGGCGGTATCGGATTTGCGGAACGCGTCGAGCAGCAGGAAAAGGCCCTTCAGCGCGACATCGAAGATCTGTTCCGGCGTCTCCTTGACGGCGGCCATGTGGATCACATGGCTTACCCCCTGCAGGGCTCCGGCGACCACGGCGGGATCCGACATGGAACCGGCGACGACGGACAGGCGGTCTGCAGGCTCGACGGTCCTGTTGTTGCAAAGCGCCGCCACCTCCCAATCCGCGAAACGGAGATCAGACAGGAACGCCGGCAGGAAAGCCTGTCCTACCTTCCCCGTGGCGCCTGTAACCAGCAGTTTCATGTCGCACTCCCCTGCAACATTCCTGTGTGGTGGATTTTGTTTACTAATAATATTAAGTCAAGTAATTAGTTATTGAATGCGCAAAACGGGAACGCGGGCGGGGCAAAGAGCCGCCTGCCGGAGCGCCAGGAAACCATCGCGGGGGAGGAGAACCACGTGTCGCGACTTGTCTTTTCGGGAATTTCGAAAAACTTCGGGGCCATCCAGGCACTCAGCGACGTGTCGCTGTCCATCGAACCGGGAGAAGTGCTGGGACTGATGGGTGACAACGGCGCGGGCAAGTCCACGCTGGTCAAGATCATCGCCGGCAATTTCCGCCCGTCTACCGGCGAACTCAGCATCGATGGAAAATCTGTCGTCTTTCACAAGCCGATCGATGCGCAGCGCGAGGGGGTGGAGATGGTCTATCAGGACCTCGCGCTTGCCGACAATCTCTCGGCCGCCTCAAACGTTTTCTTGGGCAGGGAGCCGCTGCGCCGGTTCGGGCCGATCCGATACATCGATTTCAAGCGGATGAACACGGTCTCTGCCAACCTGTTCAAGCAGCTCAAGTCCGAAACCCGCCCGCGGCAGCTCGTGCGGCGCATGTCCGGGGGGCAGCGCCAGGCGGTCGCGATCGCCCGCACGCTGCTGTCGGAACCGAAGATCGTGATGATGGACGAACCGACGGCGGCCATCTCGGTACGCCAGGTGGCCGAAGTGCTCGACCTGATCCGCCGCCTGCGCGACCGCGGCATCAGCGTGATCCTGATCAGCCATCGGATGCCGGACATCTTCAGCGTGTCCGACAATATCGCCGTCCTGCGCCGCGGGCGCTTGGTCTGTCGAAAACCGGCGGGCGCCTCGTCGCCCGAGGAAGTGACCGGACTGATCACCGGCGCCATCGATGCCGCCTAGGAGAAAAATTGCCATGACGACACTCGACGACATCATCAACAATTCCCGGCACGACAGCTGGTTTGCCCGACTGAAGAACCTGCAGGTCTTCTGGGTCTTCATAGCGGCCGTGCTGGCATGCCTGGCCCTGTCGCTGATGACCGATGCGTTCACCAGCGACCGCAATCTCTTCAATGTCGCCCGAAATTTCGCCTTCGTGGCGGTCATTGCCATCGGCATGACGGCCGTGATCGCATCGGGCGGCATCGACCTGTCCGTCGGCTCGAGCGTGGTGCTGAGCGCCATGGTGATAAGTGTGGCCATGGCCAGCGGCATGGGCTTCTGGCTGTCTGCCGGTCTTGCGCTGGGTGCCGCCCTGCTGATCGGCCTGTTCAACGGCATCCTGATCGCCTATGCCGGTATGCCGGCCTTTGTCGTGACGCTCGGGAGCCTGTCGGCCGCCCGGTCCCTGGCGATGGTGCTTTCGGACAACAAGATGATCTGGGAGTTCGGTCCCGATCACGACCTGCTGCTGTGGATCGGCGGCGGCTCGACACTCGGGCTTCCCCATCCACTATATGTGCTGTGTGTGCTGGCCGTGGTCATGTCGCTGGTGTTTCGCTGGACGAGGTGGGGCCAGCATCTTTTCGCCATCGGCGGCAACGAGAACGCAGCTGTGCTGGCCGGCATTCCCGTGCGGCGGCTGAAAGTCAGCATCTACATGTTCTCGGCCATGACCGCCGGGCTGGCCGGCATCCTGATGGCCGGCTGGCTGGGAAGCGTCACGACCAATCTCGGGCAGGGAATGGAACTGACCGTGATTGCCGCCGCCGTGATCGGCGGCGCCAACCTGGCGGGCGGGGAGGGCAATGCGCTTGGCGCGGTGGTTGGCGCATTGTTGATAGAGGTAATTCGCAACTCCCTGATCCTGTTGGGCATCTCGACTTTCTGGCAAGGAATGTTCATAGGTACGTTCATAATCGTTGCTGTGGCATTCGACCGATTCCGGAATATGCGGCGATAGGTGGAAAACCTTGCGGTGTTGTGGCAAGCGACATGGAGAACGCCTTGAAACCAACCATGATGGATGTCGCGGCGCGAGCAAGTGTGTCACAGGCAACCGTTTCCCTGATCCTCAACGGCAGTGCCGGCGCCCGCTTCAGCGAAGCCACGCGCAAGAAGGTGATGGATGCGGTTCAGGAGCTCGGCTACAGGCTCCCCAACAGGTCGCCGTCTGGCGACCTGTCCGACAGCAGGGTCATCTGCTTCATCACGGACGAGCTGACAACCGATCCCTGGATGGCGCTCGCTTTCGAGGGCGCGCGGGAAAAGGCGCTCGAATTCGGCATTATCGTCACGCTCGGAATTTTTCGCGCGGGCGAGGACCCCGACGAGGACGTGTTTTCGCTGTGTCGGCAGCAACCCTTGCTGGGCTATATCTTCGGCACCATCCTGACCCGCAAGATCGACCCGCCGGCGGCCCTGTTCACTGTGCCCTCGGTGCTCGTCAATTGCTACGACCAGGACAGGCGACTGCCCTCCATCGTGCCGGGAGACGTCGCCGGTGGCCGCGCCGCCACGGAGCGGCTGATCCGCGCCGGCCGCAGCCGGGTCGCCTTGATCAACGGCCAGGAGGGTCTCGACAATCCGCGTGACCGGTTGCGCGGCTACAAGCAGGCGCTGGCCAGCAACGACTTCACCTTCGACCCGCAACTGGTGCGCTACGGAAATTGGGAGCCGTCATCAGGCTATAGCGAAACCCATCTGCTGATGGACCTGCCCAATCCCCCCGACGCAATCTTCTGTGCCAACGATCTGATGGCGCTGGGGTGCGTCGAGGCGCTCAAGGAGCGGGGGAAGTCCGTCCCGAAGGACGTCTCCGTGATCGGGTTCGACAATCGCGACATCGCCCAGTTCATCCGTCCGCCGCTGACGACCCTGCACCTGCCGCTGTTCGAGATGGGTGCCATGGCCGTGGAAATGATCCACGACATCGCCGGCGGCCTGAAAAGCAGTCATGACCAGCTGAAGGTCGAATGCGCCCTCGTCGAGCGTGAATCTGTCTAATCGACCGCGGGATACAGTCCTATTCGGCGGTGTCATGGTGTCGACCAGCGATACGGCCGTCCACTTACGGTCAGGCGAACTCAGGCGACTACTGCTGGACTTCGGCATTGACCGCGGAGAGCTTCATGCCGTTTACGCCAGCTACCGCCATGTGCCAGCTTCTCTACGGGCCTTCCTTGATTTTGTGGTGGAGAAGTCCACGGTCAGGCAGGATTGAGACAGACAACGCGCTGCGCAGGCGACCGGTCACCGCACCCGCCGTCTGCCGCTATTCCCGCGGGGGACAATCTGACGCTCTATCAGCTGCCCGGCGTCGCTTCGGCAGCAACAACAGCCAACACCTTCCAGACCTTGTCGATGACGGCGCGGCGCGGCCGGCGCCGGGCGATCGCCGAGAGAGAGAAGGCCGGCAACCTGCCATCAGTTATCGACGCATAACGTACGCCTTCGAACGAAAGCACCTGTGTCGATCGCGGCAGAAGTGCGGCCCCGAGGCCAGCCGAGACCAGCGACAGCATGGTGAGGGCCCGCGTTGCCTCCTGGACGATCTGCGGCTCCTGGCCAGCCGCGGCAAAAGCATCCAGGATCCGCGCATGTGTCGCCGGCCCCTGTTCCTTTGGAAAAAGCACAAGCCCGCGCGCCGCGAGCTCACCAAGGGTCACCCTATCCGGGCCGCCGTCCTTCGGCAGCACGGCGATAAGCTCCTCATCCGGAAACGTCAGGATATCGAGACGTTCGCCTGTGCCGAACGGCGGATGGGTAAAGCCGATATCCAGATCGCCTTCCGAGATCGCCGCGAGCTGCTCATTGCTGCTGAGCTCGAACAGATGCGGCCGCACCCCCGGGAGTTCATCCCTCAACCGGCGCAGCAGCCGCGGCAGATGCCGGTAGAGCGCGGCCGAGACGAAACCGAGGTGGAGTTCACCCGCCTCGCCATCCGCTGCCTCGCGCGCCAGCGCCATGGCGGCGTCCGCATGCCGCAGTGCCGCGCGCGCATCGTCGAGAAAAACCCGGCCGGCGTCGGAAAGAATTAGCCTTCGGTTGATGCGTAGGAAGAGCTTGACGGCGAGTTCCTTCTCCAGCCGGGCAATCGATTGGCTGAGCGGCGGTTGCGCCATGCCCAGCCGCCCGGCGGCGCGGCCCATATGCAGCTCTTCCGCGACGGCGAGGAAATGTCTGATGTGCCGGAGTTCCATATCGCGATAATATCAAAAAGCCTCATGCGCGTCATCGATTCCGGATCCGTCTCGTCCAAATATGGCCGTGAAATAAAACGGAAGGAATTCAGCCATGAACATCATGTTCTCATCTGACGTGATCGTCACCCTTGCCCTTGCCGGGATTATCGGCACTGCCGCTTCGGCGGACATAGAGCGCACCGATCGCTTCGTCGAGCTTGCCGGCGGCGAGCGGCTGCTCGTCCGGGAGGTCAAGCGCCGAGTGGAAGTTCCCGGGAGATCAGCGGTACTGCTTGTGCATGGCGCGCGCGTTCCCGGGCTCGCCTCCTTCGATCTGCCGGTCGAAGGCGGATCGCTCGCTGCCGATCTCGCAGCGGAAGGCCACAAGATCTACATTCTCGACCTCAGGGGGTATGGCGCATCGAGCCGGCCGCCGGGTATGGATGGGCCGCCGGAAGGCGGCGCACCGCTTGCCCGCACGGCCGATGCGGTTGCCGATATCGGTGCCGCGGTGGATGCCATATCCGGATGGAGTGGCGATGATCGGGTGTCGTTGGTCGGCTGGGCCACAGGCGGCCACTGGGTCGGCGCCTATGCGAGCGAAAACCCGAAAAAGGTCGAGCGTGCCATTCTCTACAACACGCTCTACGGAGGGTCCGACGAGCATCCGACACTGGGACGCGGTTCGCCGCTTGACGACAAGGAAAGTCCTGGAACCTTCGATACGGCTGCTTTCGGTGCTTACCGTCTGAACACCCGGGAGAGCCTGTTTACCGCCTGGGACAAGAGTATTCCCGCCGCAGACAAGTCGCAGTGGCGAGACCCGTCGCTGGCAAAGGCCTATGGTGATGCCGCGCTCGCTTCGGACCCAACGACGTCGGCGCGCAATCCGCCGAGCTTTCGGGCTCCGAGCGGTGCAATGGCCGATAGTTTCGAACTCGCGCTCGATCGCCGGCAATGGGACGCGTCAGCGCTGTCCATGCCTGTGCTGGTGATCCGGTCCCAGTTGGATTTCTGGAGCAGATCAGCAGATGCCGAAACCATCGCCAGGGAAGCGCCCAATGCGCAACTTGTCACCATTCCGAATGCCACGCACTTCGTGCATCTCGACCGCGACAGAGCCGGACGGGCGGCCTTCATGTCGGCGCTCCTGCGCTTCCTGAGGACGTGATGCTGCTTTCGATCGCAGAACTGCGCCAGACCGTCTGAAACTCTCACAGTGAGATCACTAGGAAGTGTAATTGGAACCGATCTTGAGCAATAATTTTATTGGGCCTCGCAGGAGAGAACGGGCGAACAACGCTCGCCCGTTCCGAGTTCATTTCGTGATGGTCTTGCCGTTCGGCAATTCTACGCCAACGACGTCATCGACGCGGCCGGCACCGGTCTCGACACCCTCGGCCGAACCAACATTCATGTTGGAGGAATTGGTATTCGAGGTGATGGCATTCGAAGTGATGGCATTCGAAGTGATGGCGTTGGAGGTGATGGCGTTGGAAGTGATGGCGTTGGCCGTTATTGCGTTTGCGGTGATGGCATTGCTCACGGTTTCCGCGGATGCAGGAATTGCGGCGGCAGTGAGAAGCGCGATAAGCGCGAGTTGGCGGATTTTCATGATCATTTCCTTTTGACTGAAGGGAACCGAGGACAATCCAGCGGTTTCGAAATTCCTGCGCTTCAAAATTTTCAAGGACAGGAAACGGTTTTCGGCTAGCGGGAGCGGTTGAAAAGCAACGCCTTACCGAACAGCCCGGCTTCGGCATTCTGTAGTGTGCAAGGCGTCGTGCCGAGGCGGTCGGCGAGGCGAGGGCAGGAGCGGCTGAGGCCGTCGAGCGTCATCCTTTCGGGGACCCGGGTATGCGCTACGCAGACGGCTCCCGTGGAACTCCATGCCGCTTCAAAGCTCAACTCATCGCTGCCGGAACTCTCGGCCTCGCGCTGGATGCCGCGGTCGTCGTAAATGTCGATCTTCATGCCGGTTCGGGTCGTGGCGTGGTCGCCGCAATAGTCGGCACGGACCATATTGACGCAGGCGCGGTGGTACTCCGCCAGATCCATACCGTCTGACAGGGTTTTCCAGGGCTTATAACCGAAGCGGACGCATTTCCCCTGGGCTCCGGCCGAACATGTAAGGGTGAAGCCGGATCGCGAAGTCATTTTTCCCTCTCCGTTCCACTGCCCCCTGAGCGGAAACATCCAGCGATTTCCATCGGGATCAGCTTCGCAGAGCTCCGCCGGTGTCGCGCCGTCGACAATGGTGACCTTGTGCAGCAACACCTCGCCCTCGGGATCGCGACTGTCGGTCACGATGTCATCGATGCGGACACGATGGGCAACAGGGTCGCCGGACAGGAGCAGCGACAGGGTAGCGCCGATCAATTCTTTGCCCTGAAGAACTCTGCCGCTCGAAAAGGTAAGCCGGAAGGCGGTTCCCACCACGTCGGTTTTCTCGATCCGCTCCGGCAGTGACACCGTTGTCGCAGCCGGCAACGAAGAGCTTGCAACGGCGGCGCAACAGATGAGGGCCAAGGCAACCAGTTTGGTAAATGCACATGGTCCGATCATCTCGACCACACGATCAGGAGGAATGTGGCAACGGCTCTCGCGCGTCGTCGCCATGGGTTTGCTCCGTCGTCAACGACGACAAGGCGCGGCTGCTGGTGGATTCGGGTATCCATGGACGGGTCTCAAAATCGAAGCTGGAGAGCGCGCGTCGCGCCTTGACCAAGCCCTCTAAACTACGTTCCCGGCATCGTCGTCACCCGCAAGTATGATGTTGCTGTGTCTTCCGGCCAGTTAGCTGCGCTAAAGCTTCCGATTGCATATTTCCCGGTATTCCTGCCAATGTCCGGCCGGCAGAGGTGAACACGACGCGATTGTGCGCAGGGGGCGGCATGAGCAGACTGAGTGACGAAATATTGTCGTCGATCATCGGCGATATCTATGATTGCGCCTTGAGTCCGGAAGGCTGGACAGGCGTCATGACCCGCATCACGAGTACCATCGACGCTGCCTACACGACGATTGCCCTGACCAGCGTCAGGGACAGTCGAGGTCGATTTGCGGCGCAGTCTCCCTGGGATGCCGAGCAGTTGAGAGCGCTACAGGACTATGAGCTTGACGCGATACCTGGCCTAAGGGCCGCGGTCATCGGCGACATCGATCTGCCCCAGCGGACATTGTCTATCATCAGTGAAGGGGAACTGGAGCAATCCGCGTTCTTCCAGGAATGGGCAAAACCTCAAGGTTTGCGAGAGGCGTGCACGACGAAATTCGTCCATACGGCGGATCGGATCGGACTATTCAGTACCACGACCTGGGCGAATCGGCCGCCGATCAGTGATGAAGAACAGCGCTTTCTGGCTTTGCTTTCACCCCACCTGCGGCGCGCTTCGCTGATCGGCGATCT
Source organism: Neorhizobium sp. SHOUNA12A (assembly GCF_023006505.1). Classification (GTDB taxonomy): domain Bacteria; phylum Pseudomonadota; class Alphaproteobacteria; order Rhizobiales; family Rhizobiaceae; genus Neorhizobium. Next base: position 2,310 of record NZ_JALBGV010000112.1, on the reverse strand, counting down.
CCTGGACCACACGCGCGTCACCGCCGGCATATATCGCGGCGTGCTCGACAGCCTCGCTGTTCCCGTCATTCTCGCCGGAGCAGATGGTGCGATTCTTCATGCCAATGCCCATGCGGTAAAAATGCTCGACGAGAACAAACTTCTGCGCTCGCGAAGCGGCGTCCTTCAGGCTCACGCCCCTATGGTTTCACGCGCATTGCTGGACGCGATAGCGGCCGCGGCGCATGCGGACGCCTTTCTGGGTTCGCGCGGTATCGGTCTGCCAATTTCTGCCCCGGGACAGTCTCCGGCGGTCGCCTACGTCCTGCCGCTCAGCGAAGGCACTGCACGAGCGGCCTTCAGGCCTGCGTGCGCCGCCGTGTTCATATCGACCACCATCTCCGCTTCGCCGCCGCCTGAAGACGTGCTGATCGCCCTCTACGATCTGACGCCGGCGGAGGCGCGCGTCGTCCTGCAGATCGGCAGAGGATTGAGCTCAGCGCAATGTGCCGCCGCGCTTGCCATCAGCGGGAATACGCTAAAAACCCATCTCAGCCGGATCTATGCAAAGACCTCCACCTCACGTCAGGCCGATCTCGTCGCACTTGTGTCGACGATCTCGTCGCCAATCTTGCACGAGATGTCGTTGTCTGCGTCGGCCGGCACAACGTGATGGGATTGCGCCTGTGCGAGGCTGCTTCGGAAGCTGCGTCGTGGAGAGGCAGCGGGCTCGATGATTTCCGACCTTGTGGACTATCTTGCCCAGCCAGAGGCGAAGATCATGGAGCAGGAACAGATCGATCCCCAAATTCCAAACATTGTCGCAACATAGGCATGAATAGCCCACGTTCGTAGAGGGCATCCGCCGATCTCGCTGCGTGGGGTGAAAATCTCTCTTTCGAGGCGGCCGCAAGCCCCTATCTGGGCCGCCGTACGACGCGGACGTTGCCGCTGCTTCCGCCGCCGCAGAAAAATTGATCGGCGCCATCGGACTCGAGGCCCGACACACCGAGCCCGGGTGGCATTTCGAGCATTTCCAATGGCTCTCCCGTTTGGGGATCGATGCGTCTCACCTCGCCCTCGTCGCCTTCCCAGACGCCGTGCCAGAGTTCGCCGTCGACCCAGGTCACGCCGGTGACGACGCGGTTGGATTCGATGGTGCGGAGGATCCTGCCCGTATCGGGATCGATTTGATGAATTTTTCGGCCTCGATATTCGCCGACCCAGAGCGTTCCTTCGGCCCAGGCGAGACCGGAATCGCCGCCATTTCCAGGTGCGGGAATCGTCGCGAGGATGGTGCCTGTTTTCGGATCGATCTTGTGGATACGATCTTCGGCGATCTGAAACAGGTGTTTGCCGTCGAAGGCAGTCCCCGCATGCGCGGCGACATCGATCGAACGCACCGTCTCGCCGCTTGCCGGATCGAAGGCGTTCAGCTTGTCTCCGGAGGCGAACCAGACGTGCTGGCCATCGAAGGTGACGCCATGTACGTCATTTATCCCAGGGAAGGGGCCGTATTCTCGGATGATTTCGGCTTGAGATTTTTTCATGGGCTCATCCTAATCGTTCGGCAGCGGGCTGGGGAGTAACAAGATTGTCGGGAAGCCCGGCACGGACGGAGCCATCCACCGACGCGCCCGCCCCTGGCCGAACCACTGCACCTTGCCGGCTGCCAAAAGCTGGTCCAGCGCCCGCTGCACGGTGCGGGAACTGGCGCCAAGTGCGATCGCCAGCGCCGAGCTCGACCACGCTTCGCCGTCGGCAAGCAAGGCGAGCACCGCCGCATGCTGCTCGTCCACGGGCGGCGCCAGTACGACGATGTCGGCATTTCCATGTGGTGACAGCGCAAAACCCCTCTTGGTCGCGGTGACATTCGCCAGCGTCTGAAGCTCGACACGCAGCCGGCCAATTTCGACCCGCAGGCGGGCGCGATGCGATTCGTCCGCGTGCCTGGCCCGGAAGGCGCGGTAGAGTAGCGTGCTCCTCGGCACATCGCCTGGCCAGGCCTCACCCAGAGCACGGGCGAGCGCGAACAATATCGGCCGCGACGAGAGCGAGATAATCGTGTCTCCGGTCCGCACGACGTTGCGGCATGCATCGACTACCAGCGCGCCGGAGGCGAGGAGGGTTTCTACCTCCTCCAGCAGCAGCGGACGTTCCTCGCCCCGTGCAATCAGGCGTACCGCGGGCGTCTTCAGGACGAGGGACGCGGTTTCGACCTCCGCCGTCAGTGCCGGAATGTCGGCTTCCCGTGCGGCCTGCTCCGCGCGGGTCAGCGCGGCGCGTGCCGCTTTCGTCTGGAGGCGGCGGATTGCGACGCCTGCAACGACC
>NZ_JALBGV010000111.1 GCF_023006505.1 Neorhizobium sp. SHOUNA12A | reverse complement strand
CGTTCAACTTCTCCAAAGCCTCCGCTGCCTGACAGACCCGGATATCGCTTCGCGAAAGGGGCTGGTTCAGAGATACCGCCTACGTCAATGTGCATGGAAAATCGCGCTTACGAATTACGGCATCAAGCTGGATTGGTCGCGAAGTCCGCCGGGACCGGGTCAATTGCCTGAGAGACGCCTGATAGAGCGCCAGGCGATCTTTCGCCTGCCGCAAGCAAGATCATCTGCCACTCAATGGCCGTGATGTCGACGCGGCCGGTTTCGGTCGATACGCCGTTCGTCGCGCCTGGTTGGCCGACATGGATGCGGGCCTGAGCGATCAGGCACACCTCATTATCCGTCTCCTTATATCGGCATCCGACGTGCCGAACCGATGCGCGCCGCGATCATCCCTGAAACATAGGCAAAGCCTGCTGTCAGTCGCCGGTCTCGTTCTGCAGAAACGTCGTCGGATGTCGGGAGCGCGAGCGACACAGGCCCTCAGGTGAACACCCCATTTCATGGCGGGGAACGCCGCCACCCCGCAGGTAGGCACTTCGATCGCGTCTTCCGACCACGGATGCTCGGCGAGGAACTCGGCGGAAGGCGGTTCGATAACCGTCCACGCATTATTGGTGGACGGCCAGTAATAGCCAACGTCCGGCATCGTCTCGGCTCCGATATCAGGGCTCGCGAACATCGGTTTGTCGCCATGACTGGCGCGAGCCATCCAGAACTTATTCCCTTTGGGGGCTGCCATGTGTTCACCTTTGCCGGTCTGAGCGGCTACTTGCATTTGCAGTGAAAGGGAGCGAGCTTCCGCGCTCGACCCTGGGAGGATGGGATGAGATCTAACTGGTCGATCAAGGTAGACTCGGACTACCGGGAATTTGCCACATCGGTGGAAGCAGCCGAGTTCATCAGAACGAACGTGCCGACAAAACACACCTATGCCCCAGATGGAGCAACAGGCGCCGACTGGGAAGCTTTCAAGGGGATGCCGATCAGCGCAATGTTCGGCAAGCCTTGGAGTGGGCCTTAAGCCCCGGCTCACCTTATCGGGTCTCTCAACTTCCACCCGCTATTTTCTACCCTCGACTTTTTCTACCTTCGAATGCAAGCTGCCCTTGAACACGGCGTAGGAAACGCGCCGAGGCAATTGCAGGCCACTTCTTAATCGATCCAGATTCTCATGCGGATGTGTGTTGGCATTGGCAAAATGAGGGATGACCTGGTCCAGGGGCGTTTTGCAATCCGGTGCTGGATCACGCCACAATCCGCGGAACCTCCAGACGCCGAAGCTTACTTCAAAGACATCCAGGAGTTGGAGCATTCACTCCTTCGTCTCCTGCGTGGAGGGAAGTACAAGTTGATCGCGGCCTACGAGTGGGACTCGGATGCGCGGGAACAAACGGAACTCGGCACTTACACCTTGGATAACATTGGCAAGCTTTCTTGCATGGGAAGGAAGGCCGGATCCTAGCCTGCCCATACATCTACACAGTGTTGGCCCACGTCACGTCCAATCTCTGGCTCACTTTATCATTTTCAGCCTGGTTCCGATAAACCCGCCGTGGTGAGGCGGCGGTTTTTGGGGGGAGACACACCATTCTGACGAAGCCCGTTGAATGGTGCCGGGGGAGATATGGCTTCGCGTACTTGCGAGATAAACCCTGCGGTCTTCCACATGTTCCGGCGTCGGACTTCAGTCTGAATAACGAGCCTCCAATAGTCACTTCGATGTCGATCGAGGTGCGGGCACGTCATTGGTTGGGACAAGATCAAACCCAAGCATTTTCGGCATAGCAAACCCGCCATTGCTGACGGGGCTGACGAGACGGCTTCCACGTCCCTTCGGGTATAGCGCTCCCGGTGCTTAGGTGCCGCCGCATGGTGCGGTGGACTATCGCCTCTTACCCGCCATATGGACAAGTTGACATTATTTCGACCCCCGCGCCCAATGCCCCTTCACGTCGAGGAGAGGATAAGCAGATGCCTACTTTCATCATCGAACGAGATATCCCCGGAGCGAGTAATCTTTCAAAAGCCGATCTCTGCGCGATATCAGCCAAGTCCAACGAGGTCGTTGAGAATCTGGGCGTGCCCTACACTTGGATCACAAGCTATGTCGCCGGCGACAAGATCTACTGCATTCACGAGGCCCCAAGTGCCGATGCCATTCGTGAACATGCGGATAAGGGCGGCTTCCCAGCGAACAAAATTACCGAAGTTACATCCGTGATCGGACCTGAGACCGCTAACGCCTGACCCGAAAGTCCGATTGGACGTCGGGAGGCCTAAGCCTCATGCACAACGCGCTCCCTAACTATTGGTCGAGGCATTCCCGTCCCTACGCTGCGATCTGCGATTTGCGGCTCCTGCCCCGGCCGCTGGCTCGCCAACGCTTTTCGCGGAGTCCGAGTAGTGCGAAACTACGGAGCAGCTACAACTAGTCAATGCGGACTAAGGTCTTGTCCTATCTGGACCATTCGCAGCTGCCGAAGAGTGTGAGCGGTTTTCGGACAACATCATGCTCTAACCATATGATGTAGAACGGGATTCAGATTTTGAGCCGAACCGGCCTAAAATCATCCTGTTCTAGGGCGCGCTCCCGCAGATCAGCTCGACGCCTGACCGGGCGATCGCTTCCAGCGTCTCGCGGCTGTCGCCGGCGCGGGCGCGGACGGCGAGCGAATGCATGACCGCGGAGGCGAGCCTGGCGAGCATCTGCGGATCGGCGCTTTGAGGAAGCTCGCCTCTTTCCAGGCCGAGGCGCATACGCTTTTCGATCTCGTCGTCGAAATCGTTGAGGCTGCGGCCGAGCACCTCGCGGACCCGCTCATGCTGGACCGCCTCGGCCGATGCCGTGCCGATCAGGAGACAGCCGCGGGCAGCGGTTTCACCGTGCAGATAGATCGCCAATGCACCGGCATAGACGCGGGCGATATTGTCGCGAAGCGACAATGACGGGTCGAGCGCTTCGGCGAGCGTATTCATGCCGTCCTGCCGATAACCCTCCAGCGTATCGAGATAGAGGTCCTCCTTGTCGCCGAAGGCGCCGTAGAGGCTCGGACGGTTGAGGTTGGTCGCAGCGCTTAGATTGTCGAGCGAGGCGGCGGCAAAACCTCTGTCCCAGAAGACATCCCGCGCCCTGCCGAGCGCCGCCTTGGCATCGAAGGCCCTCGGGCGGCCGCGCTTTTTCTCGTCTTTCATATCTGTACCGTTTCGCATTAAATTCTTGACGAGAGTCATTTTATGCGAAACAGTACAGATGTTCAAACGCTATCGACGGGCGGCATCGACCGCCTCCGCAAGGAGAGGAAACCGCAATGAAACTTTATATGCACGCCGCGGCCTGCTCGCTTTCGCCGCACATCATCTGCCGGGAGCTGGGGCTCGATATCGAGCTCGTCCAGGTCGACCGGCAAACCCACAGAACGAGCAACGGCGAGGATTACCTCGCAATCAATGGCAACGGCTATGTGCCGGCGCTGATGCTCGACGATGGCAAGGTGCTGACCGAGGGGCCGGCGATCGTGCAGTTCCTCGCCGACAGCGTGCCCGAAGGGGCGGCCCTGTTGCCTGAGGTCGGCAACATCCGCCGCAACGAGGTGCAATCCTATCTCAACTTCATCACCGCCGAGTTGCACAAGCCGATGGTGCTGCTCTTCAATCCGATCTATTCCAGCGTTCATGGAGAGGTCCGCGCGCTGATATCGAAGCGGCTGACATGGCTGAACGACCGTCTTGCCGGAGCCTATCTCACCGGCGATACGTTTACGGTAGCGGATGCCTATCTCTTCGTCTGCCTGAACTGGTCGCCCTGGACAGACATCGATCTCAAGCAATGGCCGGCGCTGCATGGCTTCATGGCCCGGGTGGCAGCACGGCCGAAGGTGCGCGAGGCGCTGCAGGCCGAAGAGCTCGAAGCCTTCGATGCCGACGGCGTCTATTTCGCGCCGCATGCCTATCTCGCTTCATCAGGACGGACGGGCGAACCGGTCAGGCCGTAAACCGGATCGCGCCCGTACGAATCCCGCGCTCGGGCGATCGTCGGAGCGCGTTGACACCACCGGCAAAGCGCGCTTGTGAGCGGTCGCCCGATAGGCGGCGGGGATGCGTCGGCGGGCGATCTCGCCGACCGGCTTGCCTTCGAGGAAATCGTCGATCTCGTCATAGCTGACGCCATGGGCCTCCTCGTCGGGGCGCAGCGGCCACTGGCCCTCGAGATCGGCTGTGGAAACCGAGAACGAATTCTATCACCTTGGTGGAGGACATTTCGCACGGCCTCAGTGTCGGCCCAGGACAGGCCAAGCGATAGAGGTTGAAGCTGACGATATCGGTTCCCGCCAAGCTCCTCGCCATAAAGCCAGGTCCGTTTGCCATCCTGCGACCGCTTGACGGTTACGCCCCATGATCGATTGCCGAAATAGCCGCCGACATAGCCGTCCGGCAATTTCGCCAGCGCGTCTTCGAATGTCGCCTGGACCGAGGGAGATTTCTCACTGTCTGCGGTCATGGTGCCAGGCATTCGTCGCAGATCCCGCAGCCATCGTCATCCATGCTCGAGGCCGGACGTAACCTTCGACAGCACGGACATGTCGTTGCATCCGACGCACACGTGTCATCGCGGTCCGGTGGAAGAATTTCAATACAGAACTCCGACAGCATATCGGCCGCGCTTCGATCCATGGCGATGCTCCAGTTCGGGGTTACACCAGAGATAGTGAACTTCAACGGCTGCACAAGCCGGCAGAGATCGCTGTCGGAGATTGGCCAGTGCGGAACCTGAGCAGACCGTCTCAATTAATTCCCAAGAGCGGCTCTAACCGGCGCATTCTCAGACTAGCTGCCAACACGGCCACCGTGCTCGACCTAACATCATGGCCAATCGGCGCCTAAACACGGGCGATCAGCTTGACAGAAGATTAGCGGGTCAGAGATACCTGCAGGGTCTTTTCTAATAGTGGAAATGGCGTTGCTGCAAGTTCTGACGACATCGTGGGCGCAGGGAGCGAATGCCAAACACATGTCGTTCTCAAGAGACATAAGGATGCAAGACTGTGATCTACGAGCTCAGAATTTACGATTGCCTGCCCGGCCGATTGCCCGCGCTGATCAACCGCTTTGCCGAACATACGCTGGCAATATGGGACAAGCACGGCATCAAGCAGGCGGGTTTCTTCACCACAATCGTGGGCGAAAGCAGCCACCGTCTCACCTATCTCATCGCCTGGGAATCGCTGGCCGATCGCGAGGTGAAATGGAAAGCGTTCACCACTGATCCTGCATGGCTCAAGGCCCGCGACGAGTCAGAGCGCGACGGGCAAATCCTCTCCAATATCTCTAACCAGCTGTTGTCGCCGACCGCCTTTTCGGCAGTAAAATGAGACACTACCGATCCCCGCTTGCCGCCAGTCGGAATTTCCACCCGATCGGGTCATCCGCCGAAGCGATGACGAACGGCAGGCTTAGGAAACCGCCAACACTGCCCGTGCAATGCGCACCCCTGGGGGAATCCTTCCAAGGAGTGCGCGTGTCGTGCTCAAGGGAGAACGGAGATGACCGTCTTTCCTGCGCGCCGCTCCGTCGAATTGAAGGTGGCGACCGCATCATCCAGACTTGAAACCTTGCCGATGTTCGTCAGCAGTCTTCCGTCCCGAACCCGCTGAACGATCTCGGATAGCTGGGCACGATCTGCCTCGACGACGAAGTCAACCGTGAGGCCATCCACAGGTCGAATATCCGTCGGTCCGACGGCTGTCACAAGCGTTCCTCCCGCCCGGATCAGCGCTGCGGACCGTTTCTGAACATCGCCGCCGATGACATCGAACACCAGATCGACGCCGCCGACGTCTTCCAGGGTGTCGTTTCCAAGATCGACGAATTCATTTGCACCGAAGTCCAGGGCCTTCTGGCGGTCAGCGGCGCGTCCGGTACCGATGACATAGGCGCCGGCTTCCCGCGCAAGCTGCGTCACGATCGAGCCGACGGCGCCGGCGGCGCCGTGTGCGAGGACGCTCTGCCCCGCCTGAAGGCGGCCATGGTGAAACAGTCCCTGCCATGCGGTCAGGCCCGATATCGGCAGACTTGCGCCGACGGTGAAGTCGACGTCGCCGGGCAGCGGCGCGAGGTTGCGGGATTCCACCGCGACGTGCTCAGCGAGTGTGCCGTCGCGATACCAGTCAGTCAGGCCGAACACCCGCTGACCGATCGACAGTCCCGTGGTGCCATAGCCCAGCGCGGTGATCACACCGGCCAGCTCATGGCCGAGGATCGATGGCGCTCGATCACGAAAGGTCCGATCGGTCCAAGTGGACGGCCAATCCAGTTCGGTATTGACGAAGCCCGCTGCATGGACCTCAACGACGACGTCGTTTATCGCCGCCTGCGGCTCGGGCCGCTCCACCAACTTCATCCCGGCTGTTCCCGCAGCCTGGTCGGACACTACGATCGCTTTCATGGGAATTGTCTCCTTAGAATACTTGTCGGTTTTGGGGAATTTGCAGGCGCGGAAGGCCTTCTCGATCTCCCGCGCAAACTCGTTATCGGTTCGACGTCTTTCGCAAAGACCTTGTCGAATTGCTGTCTGGTGCCGCGCGAAAAGCCTGGCTTATTTCGGCTTCAACTGCGCGGCAGTGGCGGGCGCTTCATCGTCAAAAGTTCCCTCACATCATGCAGATCGTCTGCGGATGAGATGGCAAGTGTCAGCCACTTTCCGTCGATGTATGTTTTGGCTTCATCGTAAAGCTTGACCAGTTCCGGGCGCCAGACATAACGCCGCTCCTCGAACTTCTCACGCTCTGCTCCACCCATAACCACAACAGCCGAAAACCGCCGGTACTCCGGCACCAAGGTGGTGAACGCCTTGGTTTTCTTGTAGCGCAAGGACCAACCGCGGTTCTTGCCACCGTAGAGCCAGTCCGGCACGAAAACCCCTTGGTAGAATTCGTCGATCCAGTTCCGCAGTTCGGCCCAATGCGCGAATGCCTCTGCTCCGATCCATTCGCGGACGGCGCTGTCATCGGGCGGTGCTGATTTGCCGGTGATCCTGTCACCGGTTTGGGAGGGGGTACTGTCTAGTAAGATCATCTCAAGCCTCATGTTCAATGGTCCGGCCGAGGCCGGAGGTTTCGGATCTCTGCCGTCGCTGGCTCACGATCGGGTAGCAAACGGATCGGCCGCCGACGCTCCAGGTCACACACGATCGTGCCATAGCGATGATTGCGCCGCCAGGCCCAGTCGTCGATGCCAATCATCGAGGGCGGGATCGACGGCGGCAATCCTTGCCTGCGGATGACGCGGAGCAAGGTGTCGTTGCTGACTGGAAGCATGAGCCGCTGTGCAAAACGCGCCGCCGGGCGTCCCCCAAGCGCAAGGGCAAGATGGTGGACGAGATGCTCAAGACGCCCGGTTCGTCTGGCGTAGGGAGGCAGCACATCGCCGAACCGCTCGGAGAATATCTGCCTGCCGCAGAGTACCACGTCACAGGTGAACCGTCGCGTGAGGACGAGAAGTCGGACACGCCTCCCCGACAGGGGAAGGTCCGCGGCCTGGCGGCAATAACGGCTTCGAACCGTTCGCGACATTCGTCCGCATGCTGGACATGACGCGCTAGCGCCGGCTCGGGAAAGCAAGATGCAGGTCTCATCGTCAATGTGAGTGATGCGTTCGGCGATGAAACCAGCCGGTACCAAATCAGAGGGGCGAAACTTGGTGCTCATCAGGCTAATTCCTTTGTGAAAACCAGCAAAGCAGCATCGTTACAACTGCATCAAAACTGAGTCAGAGCCAATATTCCACGCCGAAACACAAGTCCATGTGTAAAGCACCGTCTATATTGCCGTCTATATAGACAGAGCATCCACACTCTCACTCACTCCACAATGCGGCCCAACTCGGATGCGTACGCTGGACTTACGTCCGGGACGATCGGCCGTTCGGAGGGCTCTCACCGCCGGCCGCCCTTTACTATGCATCGAGTGATCGACGGCAGGAACATCCGGAACGCCACCCGAAGACCTTCACCGGCATTCTGCAGGCGGATGCCTATGGCGGTTACAATCCGCTGTTCAAGATTGATCGCAGTCTTGGTGCTCTGACGCAGGCACTGTGTTGGGCGCACTCGCGTCGCAAATTCTTCGTGCTCACCGACATCGCGGCGAATGCCAAACGTGGAAAGAAAGCCGCGCCGATCTCGCCCATGGCGCTAGAGGCCGTCAAACGGATCGATGCGCTGTTCGATATCGAGCGGGAGATCAACGGGCTTACCGCCGACCAACGCCTGGAGCGTCGCCGTAAAGAGAGCCTGCCGCTCGTCGATGGTCTGCAGGCTTGGCCGCTTTTGAAGGACGCGAACCTGACTCAGGCTGTCAAAGCACTTGAAAGAAATCGAACCTAAAATCTTTCGACAAGAATGAGAAACCAGATCACGCCTTTATTGGGATTTACGCACAATGTCGAGGTAAGCCTCCTCTAGGGTCTGCGTACGTACCGTAGGGGAACCGAGTAGGTTTTCCTTGCCGAAGCCTTCAACGACTGTCGAAGTATCTATACTTTCGTCGCAAAAAACTTTCGCACAAGGGAATGACGAACGCTCCTCGACGTCGACGCTTGCTACGCCTTCGAATGTTCTGACACGCTCAAGCCGCGCCTTGTCGAGCTCGCGCAGAAGGCACTCGATCACTTTGAGCCTGCCGAATCCGCTCTTGAGCTGCGCTGGTGCTCCTGAAGCGACCACACGACCGTTACATATAATTGAAATCTGATCGCACAGCTGGTCTGCCTCCAGCATATAGTGAGTGGTCAAGAAAATCGTCTTGCCGGCGGCCTTGAGGCGCTGAATATGCTGACGTAATATTTGCGCGATTTCGGGGTCAAGCCCAACGGTCGGCTCGTCAAGGAACACGACTTCGGGATCGGCAAGCAGTGCTCGCGCAAGGTGAAGTCGTTGTTTCATCCCGATCGAATATGTCGCGACCTTACCATCGGCGCGGCTATTTAGCTCCATGATGCCGAGCACACGATCGATTTGTACGCCCAGCGTGCTTCGGGATAGACCATACAGTGATCCAAAATATTCGAGATTTTGCCTTCCGGTCAATCGTCCGAAAAAGCCCTTATCTCCTCCGAACGCCACGCCGATCCGGCTACGAATCTCCCGTCCGCTCCTGTTGACGTCGAGATCAAGAACTCTCGCTGCACCCCCGGAGGCCTTCAGCAAAGTGGTAAAGATTCGAACCGATGTTGTCTTTCCAGCTCCATTCGGACCTAACAATCCAAAAATGGCACCGCGCGGAACAGCGATGGAAATGCCCGCCAACGACTGGCGTCGTCGACCCGTTTTTCGCTCCACATATTCATGTTTCAGGTCTTCACAAAATATCGCTGTCATGGTGAGCGCCAACAGTTCGAATGTGTCAAAGCGGCAATCGCGACGACCGTCGGAGTCGACGGAGCGCTAGCCAGCCGGCGGAAGCCAAAATCACATAGAGCATCGCGACCGTCAATTCGCTTGTGATTGAGGTGGAAAAGCCTTCGCCCGAGAACCCGTCGACCACTTGTCGATAAGCGATGAGACCGTGAGTCATTGGCAACACTGCCGAAACGACACCGAGAGGTTGAGGAAGACTAGACGTCGGGATCAGCACCCCTGTCAGGAGAAACAACGTTGCACTGCCGAGAGACAAGACCGGAAGCCACTCCTCAAGTGCGCTAACAACAACACCCAGCATCATGCAAAAAGCAATGATCGAAATGCTCATCGCGATCACGCACACGGCCAGCGTCGGCACCTTCGTAGCGGCATATGCATCTGGATGCAGCCAGACGGCAATGAGCAGACTGACGGTGATTGAAAGGATGCCGTTAGGAAGGTGACATAAGGACTTCGCCCAGAAAGCATAGAGGGGACTCTTCGATTCAAATTCGAGGATTCCGAAAGCTCTTTCATAGAAAAACATCTGCAAGACGCCGCCGGCGATTACTGTGGAGGCCGAATAGAATGGAACGTTCAGTACGACAGATCTGTACGTGTTAGGGTCTGAGACACTGTCGGAGATCAAGACGAACAAGAGATAATTAAGAACCGGCGCGACTATTACGGAAGAGAAATAGCCCCACGGCGTGAGCCATAAGAAGAGGCCTTTGAAGCTTAAATACGAGGTCCTAAAGAACATCTTTAGCGCTCGGAGAACGATGAGTAGAGACCACTACGAAGCTTCCTCTCCGAAGAAATAATCAAGGCAGTCGCAAGAACAAAAATGCATGCAGAGAGTCCAAAACTCTCCGCCCAGTACTCCAATATTTGACTTCCGTTGGGAGACGCCTCAGTGGACAAACGAAGTGCCGCCATAGCGCTGGTTGTGCTCAACACTCTTCCCAAAGCTTGCCAGAACGGATGAAATGCACTGGTAGGGTGAAGGAATCCGCTAAGAATTACGATCCCGGGCAAAATTGCATTAAAGAAGCCCGGCAATCCGCCGGTCAGGAAAGATATAGGGATTAACAGAAACGCGTTTGCCAGTACTGCAAAAATACCAACCACAAGCGATCCCGCCAAGTACATGCCCGAGCAGTCGACCGTCATGGATGTTGCCATCAGCAAGATACCTAACGTCACCGCAGCGGCAGTGAGCGTGTACAAAAAAACTATCCCAAGAATTCGTCCGAACAAGACGGCTGGCAAGCGAGCGGGCGAAAGGAGATCAATCTCCAAGGTGCCAGCTGCGTAAGCCTCTGACAAAATCCAACCCCCGCGAAACGCGGAGGTGCGCCAGAGGGTTGCGAAGAACGTGCCAGCGAACAGCGAAATCAACAGGTGGGGCACCGTAAGAGATCGAACGATCCAACCAACCGCAGCCACAATCGTTATCTGCGCAAGAGCAGGATACAGAAGATCGCGCACAGATGCGGACGTGCGCACTTGCAGAAAGAAGGAGCCCAATACGACTCGAACCGACATCGCGCACCCCCACCAAACTCAACGTTGCTGGTCGCACGTTTCAACCTGAAACGCAACTTAAATAGGTAGATCGATTCGGGAATCGGTGGGGAAATTCAATTCATGCGTTGATGACGGCTCTGATCGCGGCCATTGGTTCACTGAATACCTATTTGACCAGGCCGGTAGCCGTTCGATTCGCCTTCAAATGGGCGATCGCCTGGGCCCGGGTCAAATCGGATAAAGTCGACGCTGCCACCTTGGCAAAGCTCCACGCCGGCGGCCTGCTGCCGGAGGTATGGGTGGCCGACGATAATACGATCGTGCGGCGGCGGCAAATTGCCGAGCGCATGGGTGTATTGGCGCAACTCGTACGAACGAAGGGGCGGATCCAGGCCATTCTGCATGCCAATCTGATCCCAAAATATGATGGTCATCTGTTCGGCCCCGAAGGCCGGAAGTGGTTGGCGCAACTACCCCTGCCCCACCGAAGAGGGCGCCATGATCGGTCGATACGTCAATGAACTCGAGCGTGTGTCAGCTCAACTTGCCGAACTCGACAAGGAGCTTGCGCAGCAATCGCTCGACGACCTCCGATTGATGACGATACCTGGCGTGAGTTCTGTCGTTGCTTCCACGATCTTGGCCTCGATAGGCGACATCAGTCGGTTCCCGACCCCGGAAAAGCTCAGCAGCTACTTTGGTCTCACGCCCCGGATTCGTCAATCAGGCGATCATCCTGCCCGCCACGGCCGCATCACCAAGCAAGGAAATAGCGACGCGCGCCGCATGCTTGTTGAAGCCGCATGGTCGGCGAAGCTGGCGCCGGGACCATTGCGGGCCTTCTTCACGCGCGTCCAGAATAAGCGCGGCGCGCCGGCTGCCGCCGTGGCGACTGCACGAAAACTGACGGTGATGATCTGGCACATTCTTTCGAGCGAACAAGATTATGCTTATGCGAGACCGTCGTTCACGGCCATGAAGCTGCGAAAGGTGGAATTGAAAGCTGGCGCGCCCAGAGCATATGGAAAAGCAGGCCCTGGCCATGACTATTGGATTAAGGAGATCCACGATCGCGAAGCGCAATATGTCGAACGCGCTGAAAGAGCCTACGAGCGGATGGTGGCGGCTTGGAAAGAAAAGCCACTGCATGCAGCGAGAGAGTGAAGATTCACTCTTCTCAACACCATCCGTCGTCAGGCAAATCCGACCGTCGCCCAGGAAGGAAGTAAAGCCCTCCCAGCGCTTTAGCAAGTAGTCGATCGGCTCGGCGACGGGCGAGCTGCGCGACAGCTTTGTCCGCTCGGCCCGCATCCAGGCCTCAAGCTCTTCGACGAGAAGACGGCTGTCCTGCTGACGTCGCGCTAGTCTTTCACTTGCAGCGAGACGATTGATGTCACGCTCAATATCGAACAGGGCATCGATCCGTTTCACGGCCTCGAGCGCCACCGGCGAGGTCGGCGTGGCGTTCTTGCCGGGTTTGGCGTTGGTGGCGATGTCGGCAAGCACGAAGAACTTGCGACGCGAATGCTCCCAGCACAATGCCTGGGTCAGCGGACCGGAATCACGGTCCATTTTGAAGAGTGGGTTGTAGCCGCCATAGGCATCCGCCTGCAGAATGCCGGTGAAGTTCTTGAGGTGGCGCTCGGGATGTTCCTGTCGCCGATCGCGGGAGGCATAGTAGAGGGCTGCCGGTGGCGACGTTCCGCCGAACGGCCGATCGTCCCTGATATAGGTCCAAATCCGCCCGGTATCGGCCTTGCCCTTCGCCAGGATCGGCACGGTCGTGTCATCGCCATGTAGACGCTCGGCAGCAAGCACATGCGCCTCGATCAATCCGTGCAAGGGCTTCAAGACCGCTGTGCAAGCGCCAACCTGGTCGGCAAGCGTCGAGAGGCTGAGGTCGATGCCTTCACGGGCATAGCGTTCACTCTGCCGGTTCAGCGGCTGATGCTGACCGAACTTCTCAAACAGGATCATCGCCAAGAGGTTTGGTCCGGCAAAGCCGCGCGGCGTCACGTGGAAAGGTGCCGGCGGCTGGGCGATCTTCTCGCATTCCCGGCACGAGAACTTCTCGCGCACCGTCTGGATGACCTTCCACTGGCGCGGGATCACTTCCAATGTCTCGGTGATGTCCTCACCGAGTTTTGCCAGCCTGGCCGAGCCACAGCAGGGGCAGCTTGTTGGCGGGGCAATGACGAGGCGTTCGCGCGGCAGGTGCTCCGGAAACGGCTTGCGCGATGGACGCTTGCGCTCGAAGACTCGGACCGTAGAGGACTTTGCCGCCAGCTCCGCAGCCAATTCGTCCTGGCTGGCATCAGCTTCCAACTCTTCGAGCTGCAATTCCATCTGTTCGAGGAGGCGTGCCTTGCGCTCCGAGCGGCTGCCGTGGATGTCGCGCCTGAGCTTCTCGATCTCCAACCTCAGCCGTGCGATCAGTGCATCCGAATGGGAGTTCACCGCTTGGGCGCGGGCAGCAACGGCCTCGGCTTCACGGCGTGCCGCGCGCTCGGCGAGGATCATCGCATGCGCGCTGGCAAGGTCGTCGGGAAGCTGATCGCCCACATCGGTCATTGCGAGATGGAATCATATTCGCTCTCGCCTTTCCAGCCATTTCCACTATCCAGCCGAGCTCGGACGCCACGTTTTTTGCGGCATCCGCCAGTCGATCCCTTCGAGGAATAGATTGCGGTCGAGGCCGCGTGCCGCACGAAAGTCGGCATTCTCGATCTGCGCGTCATGGCGAAGTTTTGCAGCCCTGGCGCGGGCCTCGAAACGCTTCTGGCGCCGCATGGTGGCCTCGCGTTCGAGCAGTATGGCAAGCCATTCTCCGTGCTCGAGGCCGCGCGCTTCGGATTGTGCATCGAGTTCCTGGAAGGCTGTGGCCGTGCCGTAAAGGCCGAGGTCGCGCAGCATATCGATGGTGGGATTGGTCAGCATTGGTGTGTCTCCTCAATGAAAGTAATCAGGGCCACGCAGATTGGCGTGATCGACAATGGCGGTCGGTTCGGTGGAATGGCGCGCGGCCTTGTGGTTGGCCAGGAGCGAAGCAATGCTTTTGCAGTTCAGCCCACCGATCTCGACGGCGCGGGCGGAAACGGCTTCGGCACGATTGCGTTCGATGTCGCGAAACAGGCGCAGGACGCCCAGGCATGTTCGAAAGCCCTGTTCGGGATGCGGACGGCTGGAAAGGATTGCGATGACCAGACCTTCTGTCTGCGGTCCGATGGATGCGGCCCAGCGCCGGAAACGATCCGGTGTCCACTCAGCATAGCGCCGGTGGGAACTGGGCATGTGATCCGGGTCGGTTCCATGGCGCGGACCGCCATAGCGGCGCTGATGCACGGCGATGCGCTTGCCGCGGTGGAAGATCTCGATGGTGCGTGCTGTCGCCCTCAGGTCGACCTGCTGGCGAATGAGGGCATGCGGCACGGAATAAAGGAAGGTCTTGAACTCGACGTGATAATCCGTCGAGACACGGACCAAACGCCGTTTGGCGAACTCGTAGTCTTCGAGAGGAAGGCTGGCGAGTGCGGCACGCTCGACACCCTCAAACAGTTGCCGGCGACTGACGCCCAGCCGGCGTATGACGTGGTCGTTGATGCGATCGAGTGCCTGACAAATGGCGGCATTGGCCTCGGCAAGCGAGAAGAATGTCTGGTTACGCAGACGCCCCAAAATAGCGGACTGGGCAAAACGCACTCCATTTTCCACTTTCGATTTATCCCGAGGCTTTCTTGGCCGTGCCGGAAGAACACCGACACCATAGTGGGAGGCCATTATGCCGTAGCTGCGGTTGATCTCGGGATCGTAAAAGCTGGCGCGACTGACGCCCGACTTCAGATTGTCTGGGACGATCAGTCGAGGAACGCCTGCGAAGAAACGGAACATCCGGACATGCGAGCCGATCCAGTCGGGCAGCGTTTGCGTCCAGGTCGCCTTCGCATAGGTGAAGCTGGAGGCACCAAGCACCGCCACGAAGATCTCCGCCTCGCGGATCTCGCCGGTCTTGCGATCAACGATCGGGATCTTCTTGCCGGAATAGTCGACGAAGACCTTGTCGCCGGCTACATGCTCCTGGCGCATCGTCGGCGAGAGCCGCTGCTCGAAACCGCGAAAGAGTTCGCAGAAGCGGCTGTAGCCGTAACCGTCGGGATGCGACCCACGATACTCCTCCCAGAGGATGAGCAGGGTGACGCCCGGCTTCTTGAGCTCGACGGCAAGATCGGCCCAGTTCGGCTCGACGCGTCGTCTCGTGCCCCGTTTGACGCCGTTGCGAGTGAAGAGCTTGTGCTCAAGCGCATCGTCGGTCAGTTCCCCCGGCAAGGGCCAGCTCAATCCGACCGCTGCTGCGCGCTGCAGATTATCCTGCACCGTACTGCGCGCTATTCCCAATACGACCGCAATCTCACGGGAACTGGTCCCGCTTCCGGCAAGCCGAAGCATTTGTCTCAACTGTCTCATGGTCAGCCTTCTCTTTGCCGGCATCAAAATGTCCTCGTTAATCACGAGGTATCGATGCCAGAAGTGTAAGCGGTGTTTTGACCGCACCTTCCGGATCAGGGTAAGCGACAAGCTGAGGCCGTTCAGGCTGTGTAGCTCCACGGCATGAGTGCATCGATTTCGCTGCTGGGCCAACCGTTGGCTATGCGCTCAAGGGTCTGGGTAAGCCAGGCCTGCGGATCAACGTTGTTCATCTTCGCTGTCTGAAGCAGCGTGGCGATGGTCGCCCAGGTCCTGCCACCACCGTCCAAGCCGGGTTCATGGTGCCGGGTTTCTGACGTTCGAAGCAAGGGTCACTTATCCCTTCCACCCCCTGGTTGGCCAAACCGTATTGGTAACCGGCAGCCATCA
>NZ_JALBGV010000110.1 GCF_023006505.1 Neorhizobium sp. SHOUNA12A | reverse complement strand
AAACGTAGCTTTCCTGCGAAGATCGACGGCTGCCCCTCGATCAACAGGATCATTCGTTCTGAAGGCATTTGCCGAACTTCCTGCGGCATCATCAGATCGCGTTCGCGTATCTGTTCGACTTTCGTTCGACGCGGTAGGCCGATCAGTTCGATTGTCCGCGATTCAGACTTGTAGCGGATCGTTTTCTTTCCCAGGGCGCGCGACACATATTCGGCCGTCGCCTGGTCGTTGGCACCAAGGATAAGTTGGACGCCGCAATTGCCAAGCAGGGAGTGCCGTGCGGTTTCGCCGTATATCTCGTCTAGGTTTTTAAGATCCTGAATGATGAAGGCGAGCTTGATGTTGTAGCCCGCCACGTAAGGCAGCTTATGCATGATCTCGTCCATCCGCTTCAATTGGCGGAACTCATCGAGCAGGAAATAGGCGGGCAGGGCGCTCGGGTTGAAGTCACGGGTGAGGAGGTCCATCGTCTGTTGGACGAACAGCGTCAGGAGAGGGCGCAGAATGGTGACGTCGCTGATGTTCGGTGCAAGATAAATCGTCACCGGGCGCCGGCGCATCGACGCCAGATCGATATCTGTGACGTTGGTCGCAGCGATGACCCGCTCGTTTCGAAATGGCTGCATCGCCTTCTGAATGTCGAGCAATGCCGACCGTGCAGCACGCTCGTTCAACGAAATATAGGCATTGAAGCTATCGGTCGTGAAGCGCGACAGGTCCGGTTCGTTTTCCTTGATCAGCTTCATCAGCACCTGAAGATCGACGCCGGCATTGAAGATCGCGTTGACCTCGCCGAGGTTCCGGCGGTTCTTGTAGTGCTGGCTTTCGAGCACATAGCTGATGACGCCGGCAATCACCTGCTGCGCCGTTCCCTGCCAGACCGCATTTTCCGAGCCGATGGTCTCGGGGATGAGGGTGCTTGCCATGTTCTGGATGTCGATCGTGCGACTGCCGCGGTCCTGCCGGACGAAGTCCAGCGGGTTCCAGCGGTGGGTCTTCTGCGCCCCGGGCGAGAACAGAAAAACCTGGTTTCCGGTCGATTTGCGGTAGCCCGCCGTATGTTGGTAGATCTCACCTTTGAGATCGGTGACGATCATCGAACCGGGAAACATCAACGCGTTTGGAATGACGTAACCGACGCCCTTGCCGGATCGGGTCGGGCCAATGATCAGATGATGCCGGTCGTCCAGGCGGCGCAGGATCTTGCCGCCGATCCGTCCGAAGATGTGCCCGTCTTTGCGAAACCACTTTCCACGCCGGATCATAGCAACATCCTGGAAGGCGGCATCGCCGAGTGGGTTCGATGGTCGTCGCAGGCCGAACACTCCGGCTGCCACCGATATGGCGACGGCGGAAAGCAGCGCGCCAAATGCCGCGATCTGCAAAGGCCGACTGTCGGAATAGAGCATCAGCTGTTGGATCGGCGCGAAGGGATTTTCGCTGACCGTCAGCTTGAGGATGCGGCTGTCCTTGAACACGAACTGCAGGATGAGCGCGTAACCGATCATCCAGACGGCGAGTGCGATCAGGCAACAGAAGAGAAGATAGGCTGCAAGGTAAGTGCGGCTCATGTCGCCCGCCTTGCGAAATAGATCTCGGAGACGCCCCGGCGGCCGCCATCCCGGCGCAACTGGATGACGATCGGTATAACCATCTGGATATACGTCATCAGGTCCTGTTTCGAATACCCCGACGACATCCCCGCCTGCTGCATCATCATCGCCAACTGCTCGTAAGCGCCGAGCGGCGTGTCGGCATGCACGGTCGACATGCTGCCGGGATGGCCAGTATTGATGGCCCGCAGAAAAGCGAACGCTTCCGAACCCCTGATCTCGCCGACGAACAGGCGGTCGGGCCGCATCCGCAGCGAGGCCTCCAGCAAGGACTGGATTGTCACCTGCGCCGTTCCCTGGTCGCCGCGGGAGGCGAGCAAGTGAACGGCGTTCGGCTGCGGCGGAAACAGTTCGCGGGTGTCCTCCAATGTCAGGATCCGCTCGGATGGATCGATCGTTTTCAGGCAAGCGTTGAGGAAGGTCGTCTTTCCCGTCGACGTGCCGCCGCTGATCAGGATCGACACACGTTCGCGAATGGCGGTCTGGATGAAGTCGTAGATTTGTTCTCCCTCAAGCAGATCGATCAAGCGGCGTTCAACGGCGCTCAGGCCGCCCATCGCGACGGAAACCTTGTCGAGCGATCCGCTGTCGCGATAATGCTCGAGGGTAAAATCGCTGGTGACCTGTTTGCGAATCGATATCGCGCCACCGTTGGCGGCCGCCGGCGGCAGCACGATCTGGATGCGCTCGCCGGTCGGCAGGGCGGCGCTGAGGATCGGATTGGCACGGCTGATAAACTGGTGGGTGACGCCAGCGACGCGCTCGCCGATATTTTCGATCTCATGGGCGGTCAGTGCCGGAATATGATGGTACTGCATGGCCTCAGTGCCAAGACGCTCGATATAGACCTCGCCCGGGCGATTGACGGATATTTCCACGACCGCGGGATCATCGAGGAAGACGCGCAGCGGCTCCAACGCGCGCTCTAGGAAATAGTAGGGGCTGATCTCAGCGGCTCTGATCTTGGCGAAGGCCTCGCTCATGCTTGATCTCCTTGAGGGCTTCCTGGACGGGGTCCGGATACATGGCTGAGAAGTCCAGATCCTGCCGAACGTAGACGAAGATCCGCTCGCCCTGATGGACGCTGATGGTCGGCGGGATTTTCAGGTTTTCCGCCAGCGCCTGGTTGGCCATGTCCGAAAAGGTCTGAGCGATGGTTTCGCGCGCAAGCTCGGCGGCACGGTCGGAATCGGACGAGCCGTTGCCGTTTCCGCCGCTCGAATATTGGCCGCTGCCGTAACCCGTAAGATAGCTTGATCCGGCGCCGACGATCGACAGCAGGATTGCCGAGCCGAAGCGTTCCCGCCATTTGTTGTCGACCAGGCCTGTCAGGCCCGAACGGCCGAGGCCGTCGGTGCCGATGCTGTTCAGCCGTACCGACACGCCATCGTCGCGCAGAAGACGCGTCCAGATGACGAAGATGCGCTTCTGGCCGCGGGTGACCTCCGATTGATATTCGCCGATCAATCGCGTGCCCGTCGGGATCAAGACGCGCCGGCCATCGAATGAATAGACGTCATGTGAGGTAATGGCACGGATCTGACCGGGCAGGTCGCTATTGATGGCGGTTTCCAAGATCCCGGGAATGAGCGTGCCTTCCGGGATCATCGCATCGATGCGATCGATCTGCCGCGCTTTCGCGGATCGGTCTCCGATCGCCGAAGCGGAGGCAAGGAACTTGCTGTTGCGGTCCTGACCCGCGACAGTCGGCCGATCGCCGTCCTCTCCGGACCCGAGCGCACCCTGAGAATTATCTGGTTTGGCCGAATCGACGACGATCTGTTTCGACAGAAAGCGCTTGGGGAATTCTTCGGGTTTTTCGGGCTGCAGTTGTTGCTGAGGCGTCGCAATGACCGCGCCGGGCGGCGGAGGCACGTCGAACGTCGTGGCATCCGGCGGCGCAGGCTTCGGCGGATCAGGTGGAGGATCCGGCAACTTGATCACCGGCGCAGGGGGCTGTTCTGGCGGTTTTTGATTGTCGCGCAGAAACGACGGCGGTCGGAACGTCGTCGTCGTGAACTCCTCGTCGCCTTTGACGCTCTCGGGAAGGCGCCTTGTGGGTGAGAAGACAACAACATAGGCGAGGGCGGCGCCCCCGAGCAGAAGTGCCGCGCTGCCGAGGAATTGCCGACGCCGGGCGCGACTGTCCCTGACTGCGGTCTCGTCGCTGGTGAGCATCGCTTCGAGTTCGGGAGACCGCTGCATCAGTTTCCGCTCCTCCTGCGTGTCGTCGCCTGTTCGTCATGCGCCGGCCCCATGATCGCCGGATCAGGTGCTCCGAAATCGGGCTTGCGGAGATTGAAGATGCAGGTCCAGGCGTTACCGTCGCGCAGCGTGTACTGGGTCGCTGTGCCATCGACGACGATGTAGTCGCCCTCGCGACGAAAATTACGCAATGTCTCGCTGAAGTCGGAATTCACCGCGAAGATCGCAGGTACTTTAGGACCGAATTTGAAGAACGTCTTTTTCCCGTCGTCGAACACCATCAAGGGCTTAAGGCCTCCGTCGCCGGAAAACGAATAGTCGATATTGACGTTCGCCTTGTCGATCCCGGCGACGTTGGGATTGGCGGCGCGCGCCTCGGCCTCTCTGCGCAGCGACGCATTGAGGTCTTTTTCCGGATAGATGAAGCGGATGCCGAAGATCTTCTTCCCGTCTTCGGGCGCATAGTCGTTGAGTTCGAGATAGTAGATCCGCTTGGTGGTCACGACGTTCATATTGGTGGTGACCTGTTTCGCCTTCGGCTTGACGAACAGGATGTTGCCCTTGTCCGTTGGCACCACGTCCCAGCTCTCGGTATCTCCAAGTGCCACCGTCTCGAACTTCTCGTCTTCGTCGAAGATAATCATCGTCGAAATACCATAGGTGGCGTAGACGCGGACCACGTTGTTCGGTTGATAAACGACGCTGGTCACCCGCGGATCGAGACGGCCGGCGGCCGGTGTCTGCGCGGCAAAAGATCCAATGGGTGTGACCAATGTCATAAACATCGCAAGGGCGACGGCACGCTTCAGCATCATCGGCCGCCCTCGGTCACGGTTTCCTGGTCGCGCCGGTAGTCGTAGACCTGAAAGCCAAGGGGGTTTTCGAAGCGCCATTCGTTGGTGGCGGGCGTGTCGGTATATCGGTAGCGCACGACCGCGATCCATTGGCGCGGGATGGTCTCGGCTTCCGATTGTTCGACGGTCGTGAACCTGACGATGCCGGTGCTGGCATTCGGAAAAGTCACCGAAGCAATCTCTGTCGTGACCCGCTTGTCGCGACCATAGACGCGGGCCGGGTTCTGCAGGTTGGCAGCGCTGTAGAGATCCTGCAGTTCGCGGGCGGCATTGCCGGTCGACAGCAGCGCCGCGATCCCGAAATTCTGCTCGATGGCATAAGGATCGTAGCCCTCGCGCGAGCGGATATAACGGACGATGTTGGCCTGGGTAATAGCCTGTTGTTCGGTTAGATTGGTTGGCCGTGTCAACCCGGTCTTGACCTCGACATAACCGGTATTCCTGTCGACCTCGACGATATAGGGCTCGAAACTCTTGAGGGGCACGAGCATAGCGAGCGTCGCCAGGCTGACGAGGGTGATGGCCCCGAAGATCGAGGTGACGAACCAGGCGAGGCCCCGTGACCGTTTCGCCCGCTTGACGATCTCCTGCTCCCAGATGTCCCCGCTTTGATAATATGTTCGAAGGCGATCGTCGTTTGTCCCTGCCATTGGCCTTGTTGCCCTTTGTCTGTCGTTCTCGGCTCAGGCCGGCGTGCTGTTCTGGGTGATCTTGGTCTGCATTGCGGCCTTCGTCCCTGACGGATCGTCGTCGCCACCGCGGTCGCGCCATCGGGCTTGCAGCGCCCGTCCAGCGCGATAGGTCGAGCGTCCGGCAGCGGTGGTTCCGCGAAGGGTACTGAGCCCCGCCCAGCGGGTGAACCTCGACGCCGCGTCGCCGACCCCGGCGCTGATGCCGCCGGCAATGCCCTGGCCGATCGACTGGATGTAGAGCATCACGAAGGCGCCAGCCGCACACAGAAGCAGAAAGCCGGCGATATCTGCGAGCGTCAGGGTTCTCGAGCCGCTGGCGGCATCGATCTTCGAAAGCTCGGGGTTCATCGCGGCGATCAGGAAAGAGGCCACCACGTAGATGAACAGCGGGATCAGCGCATAGGTGAGGACCTGGTTGAACCAGCCGACACCGTAGTTGCGGGTTTTCTCGAACAACATGCAGGCGATGAAGATCGGCGCCGTGCCGATCAGCACCCAGAGCATGACCTTCGCCAGAATGAGGATAGCGAGCGCGACGGCGATGAATATCCCGGCGCCCACCATGATCAACACGCCGATCATGCTCGGCAGGATCGAGAAATAGCCGGATTGTTCGGCAAATGCCGAGGCGGCCTGGTTGGCGGTCTTCCAGATCTGCGAAAGCCCGTTGGTGGGCTCGGAAATGCCCGTGCCGGATGCAGCGAGGATCGCCCGGCCGACATCCTCGGGAGTATCGTTGATCCAGTGGTAGAAGAGGTTATTGAAGTTTGTCCACGAGCCGACAAGCGCCAGGATGATCATCATCCGGGCGAGCCGGCCGACGATCTCGCCGACACCGATCCGCGCGGTCCCGAGAAAGAGCTGCAGGCCGTAATAAGCGACGTAGATCACCAGCATGACCTGCAACAGCGGCATGATCTCCTGCCCGACGACCGTATAGGCCTGCTCGGAAAACGAACTGCCGGAATCCTCGATGCGCTGCAGGAGATCGCCAAGGAAATCTTCCATAGGAACTCACTCCAGCCCAAGAGCCGCAAAGGCGGCCGCAGGATCGTTGACGGCGTGCATCGGTCCACAATCGGGGCGCGGATCATTTGCATAGGCTGAGAGATCCGACGGCCGCTTGCACGGCGCCGCCTTTTCCTTGACCGTCCCGCATCCGCCCAATAACGCCGAAACCGCAATGATGCCGATCGCGACGCTCACTCGAATGCCGTCAATTGCCATAGGCGAGGGCTTTTTTGCTGTTGGAGATATCGGTGAGGCGGCGCTGGTTTTCGGCCTGCAAGGATGTCACCGCGCCGTTCATCACGCCGATCATTTCGTTGAGCGTCAGGCCGGACTGAACCTGCAACTGCGTGTTCTGGTCGATCGAACCCTTGATGTCTTGCGACTTGCCGATCTGCTGGCCGGCAGCTTCGAAAGCCCCACGTCGTGTCTCGGTCGCCTTTTGCGCGCCGTTGATAAGGGCGGAAACGCCGAGCACGGTATTCACCAGTTGCTCATAGGATTTGTCGCTGGCGAGGTCGCTATTGTCCTTGCCCGACAGCGATTTCACCAGTTGCAACCCGTTGATGAACGTGGTGGCGACCTTCGAGACGTCGCCGCTCATGCTACCGAAATCGGGAACGCCGCCCTTGATCAGGCTGTCTAGCGACGGCATGGAAGAGACACTGAACCCTTGGCCGATCGCGAGATCCTGCAGCGGCCCCGCCGTGCTGCCACGATCACCGGTCACCGCCTTCAGGGTGTCCTCGACCGTGGTCAGGATGTTCTTGTTGGTGTCGAGGATCTTGTCGGTCGTGTCCGCCGTCTGTTTGGCGATCTTGTAATTCTGCTTGTCGATCACCGGCACGTCGGCATGGGCGAGGGACGACGACAGGACGGTGAGGGCAGCTATGAAGGACGTACGCTTCATGACGGGCTCCTATTGGGGTTGCAGCATGAGCTGGATGTCGGCTGTTTCTTCGCGTTTTGCGATGCAGGCCTTTTGCTCGGGGTCCCACACAAGACCTTGCCGTGGATCGCAGAGGCCGGTGGTATCGCGTGGAGGATCGTCGCCGTTAACGCCCGCAGTCGATCGCGAAGTGCTGGAGACATCCGACGTCGTGACAGCGTTGCGGGAATTGATGAGGTCTGCCATCGCGGCGCCGAGCCTGATGACGTTGTTCATCATTTCGAGATTGGCATTGCGCGCGGTCGAATTGTGGTCCCAGCTGTCCTGGATCGTGCCCGTCTGCAGGCCCGCCAGCTGCTGGTACCAACTCGCCACGTTGCCGAGGCTTTCGGAGGTGGCCCTCGAGGTGCCCATGGCGTTCAGGGTCGAATCGCGCATGCCGGAATAGGCAGTCCCACCGCCGCCGTAGTTCAGCGGGATGCCGGACTTGTCGGATCCACCAAAGGCGGGAAGCCAGTCCCGGGTAATGCTGCGAACGTAGCCTTGAGTTTCCTTGAAGGGCGGAATGCCGCCATATTTGCTGACACTGCCTGGCCCCGAATTATATGCCGCAAGCGCGAGGTTGGTGTCGCCGCCGAATTTGCGCAGCTGTTGTTTCAGATAGCGGGCGCCGCCGCGCAGATTGTCCTCAATGTTGTTTTCGTCGACCCCAAGCTGATCTGCCGTGCCGGGCATGAGCTGGGCCAGACCGGTCGCGCCGGCGAAGGATTTGGCACACGGGTTGAACCTGCTTTCCTGGTAGATGAGCGCCAGAAAGAGGCTTTCATCGACACCTTCCTCCTGGGCGATACGACGTGCGAGCCCTGAGATCTCGGCATTCTGCTCGGCAGCGCCGACCGGATCGTTCCGTCGCGTGGGGCGGTAGATCGAGCAGGTGACGGATGTGTGGATCGTATGGCGATCCTTGGTCGTTGTCTTGATCTTGCTGGTCGCTTTGTCGCGCGCCGTATCCTCTTGGAGGATCGCGTTGTCGATCACGGGAACATCGGCAAGTGCAATTTTGGGTATCGCCGCGACAAGCGCAGCGAAGGCGACAGGGGCGAAGCGGTGGAGCGCTGTCATGCTCAGGCCCTCCAGCCGCAGAAGCGGGGCAGCCAGGCCGATGGATCGTCTCCGAGTTCCTCCCGCAGCCGGGCGCATTCCTCGATGGTGTCCTTGCGGCCTGAAAGAACCTTGATCACGTCGGGCATGGTGCCGAGATCGAGACGAGCGATGACGCTGTCATTGCCATGCTTGACGAGAAAGGTGCGCTTTTCCGGCGGCGTGGTTCGGATGAAGTTGAACTCCTTCACCGTCAGGCCGAAGCGCCGAATGTAGCTTTCCTCGTCGGCGCGGGGATTGGGGAAGTGGATATTGGTCGCCGACTGCTCGATCAGCGTATGGGAAGCCGGCGCCCGGGCGATGTCGGCGGCCGACTGCGTTCCGAAACCGACGATGCCGTTCAGCTTGCGGATGGTCTTCATCTTGTCGACGATGAAGTCGCTGAAGGTCGGATCCCGCAGCAGCCGCCAGCCCTCGTCCATGAAGATCATCACCGGCGTGCCGTCGAGAAGTTCATCGAGCCGATGGAAAATATACATCAGTGCCGGCGTTCTAAGCTCCTCGTTGTCGAGGATGCTGGTCATGTCGAAACCGAAGACCTGCCGATCGGAAAAAGAGAGAACGTCATGGGTTGCGTTGAATAGCCAGGCTTTCTCGCCGTCGATCCATGGGCGCAGGCGCGCGCTGAGATCGTTCGGCCCGGCCCGCGAGCGGCCGATCAACAGCCCCGACAGGTTGGCGAGGTTGCGCTGGGCGGTCGGTTCCTGCATCAACCGGAAAAGGGCGCGCTCGAGGATATCTTCCTCTTCCTGATCGAACCCTGCTGCGTCGCCACGGTGGAGCATGATCTTCAGGAGGCGAAGCAGGAACTCGCGGTTCGGACCAGTGTTCTCGAGCTGCAGCGGATTGAAACCGGTCGAGGTGCCTGGCATCAGTACTTCGTAAGCGCCGTTCATGGCGCGCACAAAAATCTCGCCGCCGCGATCCTTGTCGAAGAACACAGCCCTCGGTGTCGGAGAGACCCGAAACGCTTGCGCCAGAAGAAAGGTGAGGGCAACGGTCTTGCCCGAGCCCGTCGGACCGGTCACCAGGAAATGCCCGATGTCGCGCCGATGGAAGTTGAACCAGTAAGGCGTCTGGCTAGTGGTCTCGAGGATCGTGATCGGCGTTTTCCAATGGCTGCCGTCCGTCTGGCCGCACGCGAAATTGTGCATCGACGATAGGCCGGCGAAGTTGGCGCTCGAAAGCAGCGCCTTTCTGGCGATGTAGGAATGGTTGCCGGGCAACTGCGCCCAGAACCCGGCTTCGAGGTTGAGGTCCTCGCGCAGCCAGTTGACGTTCATGTCCGTGAGGCAGGCGCCGAGATCGGACACTGCTCTGTTGACACCCTCGACGTTACGCGACAGGCACAGCAGCGTCAGATGATGAAGGCCGAACACCGCTTCCTGGTTCATCAGGCTATTGAGGGCGAAATCGATATCGTTCTCGACATTGCTGCCGGCTTCGTCGGATGCCGCGATCTGGCGTTTCAGGCGCGATATCCGCTCCTGCGCGATCGGCTTGTCGGTGATCGTGAAGGATTGCGTCAGGATGAACTCATGATTCATCTGCAGGAGGCCGTCGAGCATACCTGGCCCAGTGAACGGCGGGTACTCCTTGATCGAGAGCATTGCCCCGAAGCGGTCGTCTTCGCGGGCTGCTCCTTGAGCCTGCAGTGTGCGCCGGGAAAAATGCAGTCGGGAGCTGCCGACGTAGCCGGCGATGCTCATGCGCGGCAGGCGCATCCTGCGCGGAATGCCGCAGGTGAGCACGGAGTGGAAAAATTCGCAGGGCTCGGAATAGGGTTCATCGTCGCGATAGACGATCTCAAGCGGACGCGCACCATACTTCTGAAGGTCGCGGCAGAGATTGCCGACCAGTTCTTCAAGTTCGCTGACGGACTCTCGGAGTTGACTGTCAACCGCATCACGTGTTCCGGCTTTGTCGAAAAGTCGGCGCACCGTGTCCCCAGCGGCGAGTGCGCCGCGCATGCCTGAGCGCAAGACGCTGAGGTAGAGCTCGTTCGTGAACATGCGCTTGTCGCCAAGCTCAGCCAGGTAACGACGATTGAGGAGGTCGGCGAAGGGAGCATCGAAATTGCCGTCGAGACCCGCCTCCACCTGCCTACGGATGACGGTCGACCAAAGCGAGAAACGGCTGGAGCCGAGTGCGCGGATCATCGTATTCTGGACCACCGAGCGCATATTGAGCTCGGCCTGGTCCTCGGTCTGGAAAAACAGACCGTTCAGTCGGATGATCGAAAGAAGCGCACCGTTTTCGAGTTTGATCACGGTATCGGCCACATGTCGAAGATAAGGGATATGTTTCGACATCGATCGCTCGCGAGCGGCCGCGGCTCCAAAACCCAGTTCTTCCTGGATGAGCTTCAGCATGGTCAGGGTCCGTAGGAGTTTGCACCCCAGAAAGACTTGTTCGGGGTTTTTGGCGTTATGCGCGTTGCGACCTGCAACACGTCGAGGATACGGCTGTCCCAGGTGCACAGGGTGAAGAGGACGAGATAGGCGAGCGGGGCGGTCATCAGCGCCCAGACCGTGTTGGTCGCGAGCCAAGCAATGATCGTCAGGCCGATCACCACGACCACTGCCATGTAGGGGACGCCCCACAAGGTCGGCGACCGGGTCAGCCCGATGATCAGCGGCGTGAGCGTCGGCTTGTCGTCCGAGAACTCGGTCATCGCTCAGTTTCCGACCGTGGACATCAGTTGGTCGACGATCGCGGGCGCGCCAAACACCAGACCGATACCGAGAACGACCGCGCCAGCCGTGAACCAGCTCAGACGCCCGGCAAAGGCGAGAAACCCGAGTCCGATCACCGCGATGATCGCGACCAAACGTCCAAATGGGCCGGTGATGAAGTCGACGACTGCCTGGACCACAGTCTGCAGCGGTGCGAAGGCCTGGTTTGTTGCCTGTGCCATCGCACTGTCGGCGGAGAGCGCGTGCGAGGTGGCAACCACGGCGATCATCGTCGTCAGACGGATTGCGCGTTTCTGTCGGGCAGACAGGGTGATGCTCATTTTAAATCTCCTTTGTTTCAGAAATGCATGACGCCGTTCACGAACCGGCTGCCTTTGGCGCCGAGCACGTCGCTGACCTGGTCGCTGGAAATGGCAGGGCGCGCTCCGGCAGGACCGCGTCGGTCGGGCGCCTTCGCGTGGGGCAACCCCAGGCCGAGTTGCCGATTGATGACCGAGGCCACATAGCGGACCGTTTCCGGATAGGGTGGCACGCCGCCATTGTCGTAGATTGCCTGGACGCCGGCATTGTAAGCGGCCGCGGCAAGCAGCGGATTTCGGAATTCGTCGAGAAGTGCCTTCAAACGACGGACGCCGGCATCAATATTGGATGCGGGATCGCAGGCATCGGTGACACCTAACTCGCGCGCTGTATCCGGCATCAATTGCATCGGCCCACGAGCGCCGGTGGGGCTGTTGCGAACCTGATCGAAACGGCTCTCGGTCCACGCGATCGCCTTAGCGAAATCAGCATCGACGCCATATGCATCGGCTGCGCGCCCCACCAGAGCTTCGATCTGCGCGGGGCTGAGAGGGGAGGGTCCGCAGTCTTCCCGGACGTATCTCAGACCCGAGGATGAATATATTATATTCATAACTGGGCGGGAATTTTTGGTGAGTGCTGGATATGACCCGTCAGAGTTCCCTATTGCAACGTCACCCGATGGCGAACCTGATATATTCGCTTCCGATCCGTCTGCTGACCGGCTAAGCTTTCCCGATCTATCCAGGAAAAACTCAACAACCGGTGACGGCAACGGGCGGTCTTTGATGCGTGGGGAGAGCTCGCCATTCTGGCCAATTTGCGCTGAAAATCTCGAAAAATCGAATGAATAGACTGTTTCCGGCCAGGGGATAAAACATGGCAGGGCGGTCAAGATCGCGATCGTCTTCAAAGCGATGAACCCTCTTGTTTGTCCTGCTCCGGGACAGCAACGGTCGGTCGGAACAGGAATTCTCACGGCAGATATTGCTTGCGAATGTTACCTAATATGTTCATAATTAGCGCGAAAAATTTGAATCGAAAAGTCGGAAAATGCACGCGGTGGAAATTTTATGAGAACACAAAGGGTAATATCCGTTCATCGGAGCCTCCAGTGTCTGTCTGCTCTGCTGACAGCGGCCATCCCGGCTGCGGCCGGAGGAAAAGTCGATCCGGCTTATGTCAAATCGCTGGCTGCGCCCGGAAAGTCGGTTCTGGTGGTCGAATACTACGATCCGGGCGGGAAAATCGTCGACCGGAAGGGGTTTGCCTCGGCGACCGGATTCGAGGTTCGCTCGCCCGTCGATATTGCGGTCGACGCGAAGACCACATTGCGCCTCTACGGGCTTCAGCCCTGTACCGGCGATATGGTCAACCAAAGGGAGGGGTTCGCCGGTACGTGCAGAGACTATGCGAAACAGCAGCTCCACACCTTGGTGAAGGCGGCCAAAGTCGTTTTTTGTCGGGCGTTTCTGACCGAGAGAAATGCCGTCACGCAGGATGTCACGTGCTTCGGCTATTATAACTATCCGGGGGCGCTCGACGTTGTCGACAATATCGAGGAGCAACTCGTTTCGCTCGGCGCCTTGCGGCTCTCAAAAAAGCAGGATGGCAGCTTCTTGCGCCCTGACCTGGAGCCGGCCGAAAAAATCGGGCGGGGCGGCTTTGGAATGTGGGCCGACCCGAGAGTTCAGCAGCAATGACATGCCGGCTTGCGCACATCGTGCTTGCGGCTTTTCTCGCCGCCTTCCCGGCAAGCCGGGCTCCCGCAGGTTATTTCGACTTCGGACCCAACGTCACCTTCGAAACGGGTGACACCTGGATTTCCGCGGGCCGGCGCTACCGCATCTATGGGCTGCAGTCCTGCTTGCGTCAGACCTTCTACACCGATCGGTCGGGAAACAAGCGAGACTGCGGCGAGGCATCGATTGCCGTCCTGGGCGCTTATGTGAGAGATACCAGTCCCCTCTGCGCTCCGGTTGCCACGCAAGCTGAGCTGATATTCGTGACCTGCTACGCCACTGTCGGCGACGAACGCCTTGACCTCGCGATGATGATGATCACGGAAGGCTTCGGCTTCGCCAGCCTCAGCAGCGACGGCCTGCCGGTATATCCCGCCTATGCGGTTGCCGAGCAAAAGGCGCGAGAAGCCCGGCGTGGTCTATGGCAATTCGATGATGTCCAGCACCCATCGATCCTTCTAAGCCACGCGGCGAAAAACGCGAGGATGCGGAAATGATCCGAACGGGAATATTCGCTCTTGCGATCCTCGCGCTGGCGCCGCGCGCATCGGTCCCGGCGGACCTTATAGTGCCTGCACCCAAAAGCGCTGCGTCAACCGACCGGCCGATTGCGCAGAAGATCGAGGGCAAGGTGACTGTGATGGATGGCCGGACACTGTGGTTTCCGGCTTCGCAGCTTTTGGTGCGCCTTGCTGGGATCGATAGTTGCGAACTTCCGCAATGGGCTTTTGATCCGAACGCGACCGATCCCCGCAGCCTGGCTCTCGTCCCGGTGCCATGCGGAGCCCTGGCAAAGGCGTGGCTCAAAAGAACGATCTCCGGGAGACGCGTTGTCTGCACTGTCGACTCCAACCTGACCGAGAACCTGATCGGCGCGACCTGCGTCGTCGATGGACGCGACCTCGCTCTAGACATGATCGGCGTCGGTCTAGCGCGCGTCGTGGTCGATCCGAGAGTGGTTCCTGAACGGTATGGCACCGCGCAACGTTACGCGATGGCGGCGCGCTATGGCATCTGGGCGACGTACGTACTCGACATGGCAGAGTGGCGGCAAAGAGCGGTCGACGAGACACTGGGTCGCCGCCCCGCGGCCGATCGAAACCTGTTGACCACGCGGCAGAGCGAGATCTCGCCGCCATTCATCGACGCTCGCCGCCAGCCGGCGCGCCGAGACCGCTAATGTTCGCACCTGAGGATCCTTTCCGTGAGATATCTCTTCGCATCGTTGCTCGCCTTCTCCGCTCTCCTCGCCCATGCTCCCCAAACGTTTGCGAGCGAATGGGGCTGCGAAGTGCTGCTTTGCGCCGCGTCTTCCAACCCGTCTTGGCTAGGGATCGAAAGCTGCCACCCACCAATGGAGAAGTTGATTTCTGCGATGAAGAAGCCGGGTTTCTCCTGGCCGACCCGCCCTGAGGGCGGTGCGGGAAAACCGGGCTATGAGCCCTACGCCGACTGCGCTATGGGCTGGACGGCGACCGCCGGCGGTGTTGGCAACGGAGACCTTCGTCGCCAAGAGTTATCGAGATGCATGCGCCAGGTCACGAGTTGCGAGGGCGGATCCCGATGGTCTCGTTTTTCCGACAGCGGCGGCAGCGCGAGGGCTCCGGGCATCACACGGCACTACCGAGGTGACAATTCCTGTAGCTACACGGAGTTCCAGGATCGACCGCGTCGATCGGCCCCCTATTTCTTTGACATCAGGGACCAGACGACGGGTAAGGACGAACGACATTGGTTCGCTTTATCAACACGCTAGTTGGCGGGGGCGAAAGGTAATATCCGCGCTTTTTACCGCGAGCCGATAGCCATCCGGCACCAGCGTGATGTATGAACGGACGTCGCATTTTGGGTCGGTGGAAGATGGCAGAAGATTTAGACGATCACATCGCGGAATTGGAATTGGTCAAGACGATTGATCCTGACAATGAAAAGCCTGTCTATCGCAGACAGGGCTTCAATGGCATTTCCACCTTTGACGAGTTGGATAACAAACTGGGTGAGCAGCTGCGGCGCTGTCGCCAGGAAAAGGGCTTGAGCAGAGCCGACATGGCAACTCTCGTTGGATTGAGCGAGCAGGTCTATGGCCGCTATGAACGCAATTCCTCCAAGATGACGGTGAGCCGCTTAATCCATCTGAGTGAGGTGCTCGGTGTCTCGCCTCTGGCGATGCTCTATCCCACAGCACCCCAATTATGGGGAAAAACGGAGATGGAGGCGGAAGCCCGTATCCGGATCATGGGCTTGCTAGAAAACCTCCCGAGCGACACGATGGAATCTGTCGTAAGACTGCTTGAAACGGTCCATGTCCTTCAGGAAAAAAAACCAAACTCTTAAGCCTTGGGACTACCGCTTCACAGAATATGATCCAGCGATCGCATCAGCCGTGCCATCGCCTGGTCATCGAGGAACGTTTCGGTTTTCGCGAGCAATAGCGTGAAATAGAGCAGCTTAGTCTGCCCGCCGGCATTGGAAGTGGGTTTGAAGTCCAACAGCCGCTCGCGCAGCGATTGCTCTTCAAGTGCTCGTATTTTGATTTCCTGCTTGTCTTCGATCGTGGGATGCGACTTGGCTTGCAAATTGTCTATCTTTGCTACGACTTGGGCATGTTGGGCCAAGAGCGCCCAGAAGTCATCGGTTTCATCATCCATG
>NZ_JALBGV010000010.1 GCF_023006505.1 Neorhizobium sp. SHOUNA12A | reverse complement strand
GCTGCGGGCGCGCCTGGCGCGGTATGAGCCCGCCCCCGCCGTTGCGCCGGTCCCCGCTCGGCCGCAACCTTGAGGTTGGTCGGCAACATGGGAGGGCGTGACATGAGAATGCAAACGAGATTGGCTACCCACAGTGATGTGTGGTCTGAGGTCGTGAGTGCGGAGAAGGCCGCTCGAAGCCGGGCGGGGCAAATCCTGCTGGCTGTTGCTGGTTTGAAAGATGAAGACCGCCGTCGTCATGGATATACGGCGGTTTTTGCGGCGTTGACATACTATCGGGACTGCTGTGCACGTCTCGATGCGGCATATGCACGAGGCGGGTTCGAACCCTTCGACTTCGACGGCATGGACTGGGGCAGTGATGAACCAGAAGCCTGAGAAGCGCCGCAATTGTGCCGATCGGGCGCGGGCGGAGGTCATGACGCGGAAGATTCATCGCCGGAAGAAGTTCGACCCGGCCATGTCGGTTTTCATCAAGCTCCTCGGCCTCACCTCCTTCATGATCAACCTCTTTCCTGCCTTCGGTCAGGTTGCTGCGGAGCCCCTGCCGGAGCCTCCTCGGCCTGTGCAGGTCCCGGTTTCCTTGCCGGAGCCTGAGCCTCGAACGTACAAGCGCGCGCCATCATGGCCGCTGCTCATGCGGGACCTGGCGCGGCCAGTGGCGCATGATATGGCGCGGGCGGAGGTCTATGCGCGCCTGCCCGTTGAATGCCGTCCATGGCTCGACGCCGTGTTTCGTGATGCCGACTGGTCCGCGATCCGGCCCTATGCCCACTCCGGAGCTACTGACGAAGAGGTTGGAGCGGGCGTGTTCGCCGCGTTCCGGGCATGGAAGGCCGATCAGGATGAGAAGGCCAGAAAGGCGAAGAAGGACGCGACCGGAGGCAAGGCCGGAGCCGGGGCGAAGCCGGGCGGCGGGGATGATGGTCCTGACGACGACGACGACGACAGGGAGGTGAAGCCATGAGGTTCGCCGCGCTGCTTCTCGGGCTGTCGCTTGCCGTGCCTGGTCACGCCGCGAATGTTGTCTGGCGGTCGGCTGGGTCGGGCGTGCTGCCGTCGCCTCCGGCGCTCGTGCTGCCACCTGATCCGGAAACGCCTTCCAGCTTCGTGGCGACGATGGCCGGTCCCGCCTCGATCCCGGTCGGCGGTGTCCTCGATCTCCGTCCGGTCGTCGTCGGTGCGTCCGGCCGGATTGTCAGCTATCTGCTGTTCGGCCGCTTGCCGATCGGCGCCGAGTTTAGCGCCGAAACCGGACGTATCGGCGGCCGGGGGCTGTTTGCCGGGAGCTATCCGGTCTGGATCTCGGTTGGCGATGAAAGCGGGGCGGTGACGGCTGCCGCCGTGACGATCGTCGTCGGTGGCTAAAACGCGAAAACGGGACCGATCCGGCCCCGTGTCCACTTTCTAATGCGTTTAAAGGGGGCATACAGCGCTTCTGGCCCCTCGGGTGGTGTCTTTACCCATCCGATTTCGAGATGTTGCCTGAGCGCATCCGGCGTTCGGTTTCCTGAATGGTTTCCCATACGCCCAGCAGATCGGACCGGATCGCCATCAACCGTTTGTCGAGTTCCTTCCCGCCCGGCCATCCCAGCACGCCCAGCCGTTCGAAGCCTCGTGCGGCATCGCGTAGTTCGTCCATCAGGCGGTTGTAGCGCTCATAGTTCAATGGGAACTCTTGTGTCGGTATCTGCGTGATGTCAGTCATGGTCATCCTTTCGTTACGAAACTGCTTCCAGCCGGGGCGTGGGCCGGAGCCACTGCCGGGCGGCTTCCTCGGCTGCGGCGAAGGCCGCCTCCTTGCCGTATGCGATGTTCATCGCCACAGGCCGGAGTTCATGGTCACCCGCTTCGACGTTCGTGTCTACGGTGTAGACCCATCGATCCCATGGGCAGGCTGGAAGGGGTGCGGCATAGAGGCTGAGAAACCGACCATCCGCCGCCGTTGCTTCCGTCGTGAATGATATGTCGCCGCTCCACTCGTCGATCGTTATAGTGTCCGTCATGTCGGTGTCCTTTCGGTTGTCGTTCATGCTGCTGTGAGCGTTTCCAAGGCTCGAACGCCGTGCTGCTGCACTGCCTTCGCCAGTTCCCTCCCGGAGCCGGGGACGCGGGTGCGTCGGAGGAGGCGCTGGGCACCAGTCCGGCGGTTCTGGACGAGGATCGTAGCGACGTACCAGAGGACTTCACCGGAAGCCGTCTGGTGCATCGTCTCGATGACAAGGACATCGACCGCCAAGCCGCGAATTGTGGTTGTTGTCGTCTTCATCCGGAAGCCTCCTAAGCCTTTGAAAACAAGGCTTTTATAGCAGATTTCAGGAGGCGGGCCCAGGATGGTCGAAGATCATTTCCGGATAGTCGATCGGATGACGATCGAAAGGTTAACCGTGAGTCAGAACGGTACGGCGGCTAGGCAGGGGTTGACGGTGGGAGGGGCGGCATAGGCTTTTCGCCCGCCTTGCCCGAACGGGGCATGGCGGTGACCGAAGGTCAAGAACGGCCGCCCCTCCCGCTGTCACCGAGCGAGAAGGTTCCGCGACTAATCGGGAAGCCCGGTCGCCGCAAGGCGATCAGATCGAGACAAGCGGCTCGATCTGAAGGGGTGGAGATTCGTCGTGGAATAGAGCGAGGGGAACCTCTGCCGGGAGGTTTTCGGGATATTGCGGCCTGCAACAAGAATCAGGCTCCTCTGCAACAGGAATGCAGTTGCAGCATTGTTGCAGATAATTGTTGACAATGTTGCAGCTTGCCCCAAGTTGGGGCACTTCTTGTCAACAAATATTGCCAAAGCTTTTCATAGGCTTGTGGCGGAAGAGGTGGGATTCGAACCCACGGTACGGTTTCCCGCACGCCGGTTTTCAAGACCGGTTCCTTAAACCACTCGGACACTCTTCCCCGTGCGCTGGCTTTATAACGGTCGCGGGTCCAGCGTCAACCTCACCTGCTCTATCAGCCCTCGGCAAAGCTTTTCAGCGTCTCGCCGGAAAGCCTGTAACGGATCCACTCGTTCATCGGCTCAGCGCCGATCGCCTCGTAGACGCGGATCGCCGGTTCGTTCCAGTCGAGTACGCTCCATTCGAAACGGCCGCAATTGTTGTCGATGGCGATCTGCGCCAGCCGTTTCAGCAGCGCCTTGCCGGCGCCGAGCCCGCGCGCCTTCGGCGTCACATACAGGTCTTCGAGATAAAGCCCGTTCTTCGCCTGCCAGGTCGAATAGCTGAAGAACCAGATGGCCATGCCGATGGGAACGCCGTCCTGTTCGCAGACCAGCGCATGGGTCACCGATCCGGTGCCGAAGATGGAGTTCCCAATCGTCTCGGCGGTCGCCGCGACCTCGTGCTCGGCTTTTTCGTAGATCGCCAACTCGCGGATGAAACCGAGTAATGTCGCCGCATCCTCGCGGACGGCCTCACGTATGGTCAACGCCATCGAAAACCCTTTGGATTGAACGGGCTGAAGCTATGTCTTGAAGCTATATTGGGTGTCAAGACCGGCTGTACGGCCTACTCCGCCGCGGTCTTGATCTCGATCACCTCGACCTCGTAGGAATAGCCATCCAGCATGCCATAGGCCTGCTCGATGTTGCCAATCTCGGTCTCGGCCTTGCCGATCGCGTCATCGATCGCCACGCAGCGGGATTTCAGCATGCGCCCTAGGACGTCCGCGTTAGGCTTGCGGCCGATGCGATCGATATGATTGCGGATGCGGGCGCGATGGCGCTCCATCTCCAGAATATGGAAGCGGGCGTTGACGATCTTGTCGGTCAGCTTGCGGCGCATGGCAGCGACCGGATCGAAACTGCCTGGCTCGCGCTCGTCGAGGATGATCTCGTTGACCAGCGTTTCGAGAATCATCAGCCCCTGCAGATCCTTGGTATCGGCGAGTTCCGGGTCGTAACCGGTGTCGTCGTAGACCTTGCGACGAACGGGATCGGAAAGAAGTTCATAGGATGCCGTCAGTTTTCCGAACGCATCGACGTCGCCGCCAGCGTCCGGATGAACCGTTTTTGCGCGTTTGCGATAGGCCGACTTGATGGCAACGCCATCCGCCTCCCGCGAAACACCAAGCATCTCATAAGGGTCGATCACAGTGTCACCTGTTTTCGGCAAATCCGATTTCATTGTCTAACGGCTAAGGCCAGTGGTCTCAACCCCTCGCCCACTGTTATGGCCAATTATGGGCAGGGTCATGCCCCTGCCCGCCTTTCCCACAGGCTAGTCCGATCGGGCCCTCAGGCGGGTCCGATGGGGCTATCTCCGCCGGCGCGGCCAGGACGGGCGGCGGCCTTCGGCGACGGGCGCCATCAGGAAGCTGGCCAGCACGCAGGGCAGCAATACCAGGAAGGTCGCGACAAGGCTGACATGCTCGGCGATGAAGCCGAGCAATGGCGGCACTCCGATCGTCGACAGCATCAGCGTCAGCGACAGCGCCGCAAGGTTTTCCGACGGCCTGCCCTTGCCGAGCGCGATCGTCGTCGAGACTGCCAGCGGAAAAGCAAGCGCCACGCCGCAACCGATCAGAAAAAGTGCGGCGCCTGCAAGTGTCAAGCTCGGCATCGCCACGAGGAGTACAATCCCAAGAGCGACGGAAACGGCCGAGGCACGCACCAGGATTATGGAGCCGAAACTATCCCGCAGCATGTCGCCGGAAAGCCGCGTCAACCCCATGCCGACGGTAAAGGCAGCATAAAGCACGCCGGCAATCGCCGGATCGGCCTTCAGCTGTTCACGCAGAAAAAAGATGCCCCAGTCATAAACCGCGCCCTCGACGATGCAGAGGCCGAAAACCATGACGCAGATCAGCACGATCATCCTGTCGGGAAGCACGTAGGCAGGCCCCTTGCGATCGGGCGGCGTCTCCGGCGCCGGGTCTTTGGGCGTAACCCGGAAGACGAACAAACAGGCAGCGATGACGAAACCGGTGGCGAGCGTCTGCTGCACAAAGGGCGTCACCGCCTTTTCGGCCAGGAAGCCCGAACAAAGAGAGCCGGCCAGCAGGCCGACCGACCAGAAACCATGGCTGCGGGATAGTACCTTCCGGCCCGTCCGCTGCTCTATGCCGGCGGAAATCATGTTGGCAGCCACGTCGAAAATGGTGCGGAAAAAACCGAACAGAAAGAAACAGATCACAAACCCGGCGACCGGAAGGATTGTCAGCGCCGGCGTCAGCAGGGCGCAGATCGGCAAGGTGACGAGTGCCGTCAGCCGCGGTGTCAGACGGTCGTTGATGCGGCCGGCCAGTGGCAGAGCGAGAAAGGTACCGACAGGCGCGCTCAGCAGGGCCAGACCGAGGCCGGCCTTGTCGATTCCCAGCGACGCCTGGATAGCCGGCAACCGCGTGAACAGCGAAATGAAGAGGATGGCATTGCTGAAATAAAGCAGCGCTGGCGGTAAAAGATTTTTCATCGAAATGCATGTCCGGGCGAATCAAACTTCCCGCTGCATTCCTGACAGCGTCGGTGGATACCGACAAGCCGCGATAACGGGACGCTGCCTTGCGCCACCCACAGGCGGAATATCACGAAAACGTGCGGATAACGGCAGGGGCTGCTTCGACGCGTCATCATTCTGTAATCATTCGGATTCGTTTGCATTCCAGAAAGGCGTTGCGCGAAAATTTTGCAGGCGCCATCTTCTCCTTGCGCCTAAAG
The DNA here is from genome assembly GCF_023006505.1 of Neorhizobium sp. SHOUNA12A. Lineage (GTDB taxonomy): Bacteria > Pseudomonadota > Alphaproteobacteria > Rhizobiales > Rhizobiaceae > Neorhizobium. The sequence continues at coordinate 119,861 of NZ_JALBGV010000010.1, read as the reverse complement.
GCGCTAGCCTTCTGGTGCTCGCCCTTGGAGAAAGCCCGATGCTGGTTCGATTTGTTGCTGTCGTTCTGTGTTTCGCTCTCTGTTCCTTTACCGCCGTCAAAGCCGAGGACCCCGTCGCCAATGCGCAGGCGGTGATTTCCAGCCAGATCGCTGCGCTGATGCATGACGACGCGGAAAAGGCCTATTTCTTCGCCTCGCCCGGGATCCGCAGTCTCTATCCCAACAAGGATCGGTTCCTGGATATGGTGCGGAAAACCTACGAGCCGGTCTATCACGCCGGCAACTATGCCTTCGGCCGCTCGAAGATGATCGGCGGCGGTGAAGTGGTGCTGCAGGAAGTGATGATCAGCGCCAGGGAAGGCAAGGACTGGACGGCCATCTACGAGATGCGGCTGATGGACGATGGGTCCTACAAGGTCAACGGCGTGCGGATGATCCGCAACACCGCCAGCCAGGGTATCTGACGCCCGTTTGATCAGACGGGATCGATATCGCCCTTCGCCCACATTTCCTGGGTTTCGGCATAAAAATCGGCGAACCGGCCCTCGGCGATCGCCTGACGGATGCCCTTCATCAGGTCCTGATAATAGTTCAGGTTGTTCCAGGAGAGCAGCATGCCGCCGAGCGCTTCGTCGGCTCGCACCAGGTGGTGCAGATAGGCGCGGGAATAATCGCGCGCCGCCGGGCAGTTCGATTCCTCGTCCAGCGGCCGCATGTCCTCCGCATGGCGGGCATTGCGGATATTGACCTTGCCGCGCCGGGTGAAGGCAAGCCCGTGGCGGCCCGAACGGGTCGGCATCACGCAATCGAACATGTCGATGCCGCGCGCCACCGATTTCAGCATGTCGTCCGGCGTGCCGACGCCCATCAGGTAACGCGGCTTTTCGAACGGCAGAATGGGAAGCGTGGTTTCGAGCATCTTCAGCATGACGTCCTGCGGCTCGCCGACGGCAAGGCCGCCGACCGCATAGCCCTTCAGGTCGAGCTGTTTCAGCCCTTCGGCAGAGCGAATGCGAAGCTCAGGCTGGTCGCCGCCCTGGACGATGCCGAACATCGCCTTACCCGGCTGATCGCCGAAAGCGGCGCGGCAGCGCTCGGCCCAGCGCAGCGACAGTTCCATCGCCCGTTCGATCTCCTTGGGCTCGGCAGGCAGCGCCACGCATTCGTCGAGCTGCATCTGGATGTCGGAGCCGAGCAGGCCCTGAATCTCGATCGAACGCTCCGGCGACATATGATGCAGGCTGCCGTCCACATGGCTCTTGAAGGTGACGCCCTTCTCGTCGAGCTTTCGAAGCCCCGACAGCGACATGACCTGGAAACCACCGCTATCGGTGAGGATCGGATGTTTCCAGCGGATCAGTTCATGCAGACCGCCCAGCCGCGCGACGCGCTCCGCACCCGGGCGCAGCATCAGGTGGTAGGTATTGCCGAGAATGATATCGGCGCCGGTATCGCGCACCTGGTCGAGATACATGGCCTTGACGGTGCCGACCGTGCCGACCGGCATGAAGGCCGGGGTGCGGATCGTGCCCCGCGGCATGGTAATCTCACCGAGCCGCGCGCCGCCATCGGTGGCCTTGAGATTGAACTGGAAAGTCTCGGTCATCGGTTGTCCCGGAAAAGAAGGCTGGAATCGCCATAGGAGTAAAAGCGGTAACCGGTTTCGATCGCGTGGGAATAGGCCGCCCGCATCGTCTCCAGACCGCAGAAGGCCGAAACGAGCATGAACAGCGTCGATCGCGGCAGGTGGAAATTGGTCATCAGCATATCGACCGCCTTGAAGCGGTAGCCCGGCGTGATGAATATGCCGGTCGCGCCGCTCCAGGGTTTTATCGTGCCGTCATCGGCAGCGGCGCTTTCGATCAGCCGCAGCGAGGTGGTGCCGACGCAGACGATGCGCCCGCCAGCGCGTTTCACCGCATTCAGCCGCGCCGCTGTCTCGGCGCTGACGTGGCCGATCTCCTGATGCATCTTGTGCTCAGTCGTGTCGTCGGCCTTGACCGGCAGGAAGGTCCCTGCCCCGACATGCAGCGTCACGAAATGCCGCTCGATGCCTGCGGCGTCGAGTGCCGCGAAAAGCTCCGGCGTAAAGTGCAGGCCCGCAGTCGGTGCCGCGACGGCGCCCTCCTCGCGGGCATAGATGGTCTGGTAGTCCTTTTGGTCCTGTGCATCTTCCGGGCGCTTGGCGGCAATATAGGGTGGCAGCGGAATGTGCCCGACCGCCATGATCGCTTCGTCGAGTGCCGGGCCGGAAAGATCGAAGCGCAGGGTGACTTCACCGCCCTCGCCCTTGTCTTCCACGGTTGCGGCAAGCGAACCGATCAGGCAGGCATTGCCACTATCACCGAATTCGATCCGGTCGCCGGTCTTGATGCGTTTTCCAGGCTTGGCGAAGGCCTTCCAGCGATCGGGGGCGACGCGCATGTGCAGCGTCGCGGAAACCTGCTGGCCGCCCGCTCCTTCGCGATGGCGGATGCCTTCCAGCTGCGCCGGTATAACCTTGGTGTCGTTGAAGACCAGCGCGTCGCCCGGTTTCAGGAAAGCCGGCAGATCGGACACGCGGTGATCGGCAAGCACCGGTTCACTCTCCGGCCGGACGACAAGCAGCCGGGCGCTGTCGCGCGGGCTGGCGGGCCTGAGTGCGATATTTTCTTCCGGGAGATCGAAGTCGAAGAGATCGACGCGCATGGATTTTCCAAAAGCGAAACCCGCCCCGCCGACAGACGGAGCGGGCTATTCATTCCGTCGAGATCAGACGTCGGCGGCGACGCGGACCGAAACGATCGAGTCCGGATCCTTGACCGGCTCGCCCTTCTTGATCTGGTCGATGAAGTCCATGCCTTCGATGACCTGGCCCCACACGGTGTACTGCTTGTTCAGCCACGGTGCATCGGTGAAGCAGATGAAGAACTGCGAATTGGCCGAGTTCGGGCTCTGCGAACGGGCCATGGAGCACGTGCCGCGTACATGCGGAACGGCGGAGAATTCAGCCTTCAGGTCCGGCTTTTCCGAGCCGCCCATGCCGGCACGAGCCGGGTTGAAGCTCTCGGAGCCCTGCTTGCCGAACTTCACGTCACCCGTCTGGGCCATGAAATCGGGAATGACGCGGTGGAAAACGACGCCGTCATAGGCATTTTCGCGGGCGAGTTCCTTGATGCGGGCAACGTGGCCCGGCGCCAGATCCGGAAGCAACGAAATGACAACCTTGCCCTTGGTGGTTTCCACAATGAGGGTGTTTTCCGGATCCTTGATCTCGGCCATGTGCTTTCTCCTTAATTCGGCGCCCGATTGTCGTCCGCGACGGGGCGCCCTTCGTTTAGTTCTTCGCCTTTTGGGCGCTTACTTCTTGCCGACAGTGACCTTGATCATCTTGTCGGGATCGGTGACTTCGCCGTTGCCGCCCTGGCCGCGCTTGATCTTGTCGACGAATTCCATGCCCGACACGACCTTGCCGACCGCCGTGTACTGGCCGTCCAGGCTCGGATATTTGGTGAACATGATGAAGAATTGCGAGTTCGCGGAATTCGGATCCTGCGAGCGCGCCATGCCGACGATGCCGCGCTCGAACGGTACCTTCGAGAATTCGGCCGGAATGTTGGGCATTTCAGAACCGCCCATGCCGGCGCGGGCCGGGTTGAAGCTTTTGCCGCCCTGCTTGCCGAACTGCACGTCGCCCGTCTGGGCCATGAAGCCGTTGATGACGCGGTGGAAGACGACGTTGTCGTATTCGCCCTTGGCGGCGAGCGCCTTGATCTGCGCCACATGTTTCGGCGCGACTTCCGGCATCAACTGGATCACCACCGGGCCATCCTTCAGCTGGATGGTCAGGAAGTCATCCGGCGCGGCAAGAGCCGGCAGGACCATCGAAGCGAGTGCAAAAGCGCCGGCAACGGCAAGACGAAGCAGTCTCATGGGAAGAACTCCGGGGTTCGGAAACGATCAGCGTTTCAGCTTGTTGTTCAGGGCCTTGAGGACCGCGGCAGGCACGAAGGCGCTGACGTCGCCGCCCATGGCCGCGATCTGCCGGACCAATGTGGCCGTAATGGGCCGCGAGGCGGTGCCGGCCGGTAGGAAAACAGTCTGGATATCCGGCGCCATCTGCCGGTTCATGCCAGCCATCTGCATTTCATAATCGAGATCGGTGCCATCGCGCAGGCCTCGGATCAGAAGCCCAGCGCCGTTGGCGCGGGCGGCGTCAACCACCAGCTTGTCGAATGAAACGACCGAAACATGGCCCGCCCTGTCCGGCAGCGCCTCTGCAAGCGACGCCCTGATGAGTTCGGCCCGCTCCTCGAAGGTGAACATCGGCACCTTGCCCGGATGAATGCCGATCGCGACGATCACCGTGTCCGCGACATTCAGCGCCTGGACAAGCACGTCCAGATGGCCGTGTGTCATCGGATCGAAAGAACCGGGATAAAAAGCAGTTGTCATGCCGAGGTCCGGGCCTGTTTCAGCGAAATTTTGACGCCTTTTGTCACGGAAGCCGCTCTACCGCAAGCATCTCGCAATTCTGAACGAAAGATGAATGGCCCGTTCAAGGGCGTTTCAGCGGCCCTGTGGTCTTATGACGATCGTGGCGGGTGAATGACCCGTCCGTATCTCGGGAGAAACGACGACAAATGCTGGCTTTGATGGTGATGGGAGCGGTGGTTCTCGCTTTTGCACTGGAGGCTTTCGTTGTCGCCTTCGGATCGGAAGAAGCCTGAAAGACTTTGAATTCTGAACGCCAGATGAACAGAGCATTCAAGGAGGCTTCAGAGCGGCAAGGTTAAGTATCTCTCAAAATGCGGTGGAACCTGTTTGCGCGGTGCGCGTTCAGGCTAACAAGAAGGACAGATGGCGATGATCGCGAGAAGGAAAACGATCATGCTGGACAAGATCACCATGATCAACCTGGTTTGGACGGCCATGATTGCGGTGATGCTGACGGCAACAGTAACCCTTTATCAAGATAAATCCCAATTGGCAGATCTGAATTATCCGCAGGTAACGGGTCGTTATAGCGATCTCTCGTACTACTGAGGCGGATACACGGACCAGAAAGGATCCCCATGTTCGTGACGTTGACAGTACTTGCAGGTTTGATCAGCATCATGTTCGTGGCTTCCGTGGCCTCAACGATTTCCGAGCTCCAGCGCGAACGTGCCGACATGAAGGATTTCAGGGATTTCGCGCGCCGTCACAGCGCATTCTGACGATTTCACTGTAGCGAACCGCCTTCACAGACTTTCCCGTCGCAAGCGGTTCAAACAAAAGCCGGAGGATTTTCATCCTCCGGCTTTTTAGTGTGCCCGGTTTTTAGGGGGAATGCGGCCTATTCGGCCGCACCCTCATCCGTCGGGCCGGCTTCCGGGGCGGCGGCGCCGAGATCACCGGTTTCGCTGACGATTTCCTCCGGCAGGCCATTGCCGTTCTCCTCGTCGCCTTCCGGCTCGCTGATACGCTCGACCGAAACAACCTTCTCGTCTTTCGCCGTCGAGAAGATCGTGACGCCCTTCGTGGCGCGGCTGGCGATGCGGATGCCGTTGACCGGAACGCGGATCAGCACGCCGCCATCGGACACGAGCATGATCTGGTCGTTGTCCTCAATCGGGAAGGCGGCGACCAGTTCGCCGATCTCCGCGGTCTTGGACGTATCGGTCGCGCGGATGCCCTTGCCGCCGCGGCCCGAGGTGCGGAAGTCGTAAGAGGACGACCGCTTGCCAAAACCCTTTTCCGAAACCGTCAGCACGAACTGTTCCCGTGCCTTCAATTCCTCGTAACGCTCATCGGAGAGCTGTCCCTCCTCGGTGACTTCCTCACCCACAAGTGCGATATCCTCCTCGTCCACGCCTGCGGCGCGGCGTTCGGTCGCCGAACGCTTGAGATAGGCCGCGCGCTCCCAGGGCTCCGCATCCACATGGCCGACAATGGTCATGGAGATGATGCGGTCGCTGTCGCCAAGCGTGATGCCGCGCACGCCGATCGAATTGCGGCCGGCAAAGACGCGCACGTCACCGACGGGGAAGCGAATGCACTGGCCGAGCGCGGTGGTCAGCAGCACGTCGTCCTGATCGGTGCAGGTCTCGACGGAGAGGATTTCGTCGCCCTCCTCCTCGAGCTTCATGGCAATCTTGCCGTTGCGGTTGACCTGCACGAAGTCCGACAGCTTGTTGCGGCGAACGGTGCCGCGAGTGGTCGAGAACATGACGTCGAGGTTATCCCAGGTTGCCTCGTCCTCGGGCAGCGGCATGATCGTGGTGATGCGTTCGCCGGGTTCCAGCGGCAGCATGTTGATCAATGCCTTGCCGCGGGACTGCGGCGTGCCGATCGGCAGGCGCCAGACCTTTTCCTTGTAGACGATGCCGCGCGAGGAGAAGAACAGTACCGGCGTGTGGGTATTGGCCACGAACAGGCGCGTGACGAAATCCTCGTCGCGCGTCGCCATGCCGGAACGGCCCTTGCCGCCGCGACGCTGGGCGCGATAGGTGCCGAGCGTGACGCGCTTGATATAACCGAGATGCGAAACGGTGACGACCATGTCCTCGCGGGCAATCAGATCCTCGTCGTCCATTTCGAGGCCGGCATCGAGGATCTGCGTACGGCGCGGGGTGCCGAATTCGTCACGCACGGCGGCGAGTTCGTCCTTGACGATCGTCTGGATGCGCAGGCGCGACGACAGGATGTCGAGATAGTCGCTGATCTCGGCGCCGATCTTGTTGAGTTCGTCACCGATTTCATCGCGGCCGAGCGCCGTCAGGCGGGCGAGACGGAGCTCGAGGATGGCGCGGGCCTGTTCCTCGGACAGATTGTAGGTGCCGTCCTCATTGATCTTGTGGCGCGGATCGTCGATGAGGCGGATCAGCGCATCGACGTCCTGAGCCGGCCAACGACGGGTCATCAACTGCTCGCGCGCCGTCTGCGGATCGGGAGCGCGGCGGATCAGGAGGATGATCTCGTCGATATTGGCGACTGCGATCGCAAGGCCCACCAAGACGTGGGCGCGTTCGCGAGCCTTGCGCAGCAGGTATTTCGTGCGCCGGCTCACCACTTCCTCGCGGAAGGAGACGAAAGCGCGCAGCATGTCCAGCAGCGCGAGCTGTTCCGGCTTGCCGCCGTTCAGTGCCACCATGTTGCAGCCGAAGGAGGTCTGCAGCGGCGTGTAGCGATAGAGCTGGTTGAGGATCACGTCCGCATTAGCATCGCGCTTCAGCTCGACGACAACCCGGTAACCCTGGCGGTCGGATTCGTCGCGCAGGTCGGAAATGCCCTCGATACGCTTTTCGCGCACCAATTCGCCGATCTTCTCGACCATGGTCGCCTTGTTCACCTGGAAGGGAACTTCGGTGATGATGATCTGCTCGCGATCGCCGCGCATCGGCTCGATTGCCGCGACGCCACGCATGATGACCGAGCCGCGGCCGGTCTCGTAGGCGGAACGGATACCGGCGCGCCCGAGGATCAGGGCACCTGTCGGAAAGTCCGGACCGGGAATGATCTCCATCATTTCCGGCAGCTCGATCGCCGGGTTATCGATCAGGGCGATGCAGCCGTTGATCACTTCCACCAGATTGTGCGGCGGGATGTTGGTCGCCATGCCGACGGCGATGCCGCCTGCGCCGTTGACCAAAAGGTTCGGGAATTTCGCCGGCACCACGACGGGCTCGGAGAGCGTGCCGTCGTAGTTGTCGCGGAAATCGACGGTTTCCTTGTCGAGATCGTCGAGCAGCGCATGGGCCGCCTTCTCGAGGCGGCATTCGGTGTAACGTTCGGCCGCCGGCGGGTCGCCGTCGATCGAACCGAAATTGCCCTGACCATCGATCAGCGGCAGGCGGAGCGACCAGTCCTGCGCCATGCGCGCCAGCGCGTCATAGATCGCCGAGTTGCCGTGGGGATGGAATTTACCCATCACGTCCCCGGTCACACGGGCGCATTTGACGTATTTCTTGTTCCAGTCGATGCCGAGTTCCGACATGCCGTAGAGGATGCGCCGGTGGACCGGCTTCAATCCGTCGCGGACGTCAGGAAGGGCGCGGCTGACGATGACGCTCATGGCGTAATCGAGGTACGACCGCTGCATCTCTTCCATGATGGAAATGGGTTCGATGCCTGGAGGCAGCTTTCCGCCGCCGGGTGTGCTTTGCTCAGTCAAATCGGATCACGATCTCTGTTCGGAATCAGTTTCTTTTTTATAGCGGAAAGCGGTTCCGAGCGCCAATTTCCACAATGGTTTTGAACAGCTTTTGCGGCTTTAACACGGCTTTTGAACAAGGTCGAAACATGCCGCGACGCTGACGGGGTGGGCTTTCTTTCGCTGCCGGCCTGTCCTAACAATCTTCGCATGCGACTGCAAGGATTGCAGCCTGACAGGGAGAGGATATGGCGACCCCCGATATGCTGGTCAATGCCCTGACCACGATGCTCGTGACACTCGACCCGCCCGGGCTGGCGCCGGTCTTTCTGGGCCTGACCGTCGGCATGACTGCCCTTCAGCGGCGCCAGGTCGCCTTCCGAGGATCGCTGATCGCCTTCGGCATCCTCGCCGTCTTTGCGCTGTTCGGTTCGAGCGTGCTCGGGCTGCTCGGCATATCGATCGGCGCCTTCCGCATTGCCGGCGGCCTGCTGCTCTTCTGGATCTCCTTCGAAATGGTGTTCGAGAAACGCCAGGAGCGGAAGGAAAAGACGTCCCAGGCCGCAATCACCATCGACCATATCCACAATATCGCGGTGTTTCCGCTGGCGTTGCCGCTGATTGCCGGTCCGGGCGCGATCTCAGCCACAGTCCTGCTTTCCGGCACCCTGCCCGGCATTCTCGACCGGGCGCTTCTTATCGGCGTCATCGCGCTGATCATGCTGCTCGTCTACGCAACGCTATTGGTCGCCGAACGGCTCGACCGTTTTCTCGGGGTCACCGGACGGGCAATCCTCACCCGTCTGCTCGGCGTGATCCTTGCGGCGCTCTCCGTCCAGTTCGTCGTCGACGGAGTACGCTCGGCCTTCAATCTTTAGGCCCGCACTCTTCGGGTAGGACGCACCCTTCGGTAAGACCCGGGCGACAGAGCGGAATTTTCTGCTAAAACGCGATTCAACCCCACCTCACTCGAAGGTCTCCATGATGCGCCGCATGTTGCGCCGGCTCCTGCCGGAAGCCACCCCCGTCAGCCCCAAGGAAAGATTGCGTGCAGCGCTTGGCGCGCTCGCCGGCATTCTGGTGACCGGACTGCTGGGAAGCCTGGCTTTGAAGGCAGATGCAACGCTTCCGGCACTGGTCGCCCCTATGGGGGCTTCGGCCGTGCTGCTGTTTGCAGTGCCTTCCAGCCCGCTTGCACAGCCCTGGTCGATCATTGGCGGCAATATCGTCGCCGCCCTGGTCGGCGTGACCGCCGCTCTTTTGATAACCAATCCGTTCCTGGCCTCGGCGGTGGCGATCGCCGTTGCCATCGCGGCGATGATGACGCTTCGCTGCCTGCATCCCCCGAGCGGCGCGATCGCGCTGACCGCAGTGCTCGGCGGACCGACGATCCATGAACTCGGATACGGTTTCGTGATCTGGCCGGTCGCCGGCAATTCGCTCGTCCTGCTGCTGATCGCGCTGGCCTTCAACAATCTGACAGGACGTCGTTACCCGCACGCGGCCAAGCCGGCGGCGGCCGATCACGGCACGAGAGATCCCGCCTCGATCCAGCGCATCGGCTTTACCTCCGCCGACCTCGACGATGTCCTGAAAGAATACGACGAGTTCCTGGATATCGATCGCGACGACCTCGAAACGATCCTGCGCCGGACGGAATTGCGCTCCTATCGCCGGCGCGCCGGCCACCTCGATTGCGCCAGCATCATGTCGCGCGACGTGGTGGCGGTCGCACCCGACAATACCCTGAAGGAGGCGCACGACCTGATGCGCGCCCACCATTTCAAGGCCCTGCCGGTTACCAACGACAGGGCGGAAGTGGTGGGGATCGTCACCCAGACAGATTTTCTCGACAAGGCGAACTGGACGAGAGGTCGGCCGAAAATCGGCTTTGCCCAGCGTATGCGCCTCGTCCTGTCGGGCGCCAGCGCACCGAACGACACGGTCAAGGACATCATGACAGCGCCGGTCAGGACGGTTGGCCCGACCACGCCGATCGCAGATGCGATCGTCATCTTTGCCGAAGAGGGGCTGCACTACCTGCCGGTCACCCGGGAGAACAACAAACTGGTGGGCATTCTATCGCAATCAGACGTCCTGGTCGCGATGCTCGCCGACAAGGCGGCCGCCTGAACAGCAATTCAGGCAGCTGCCATTTCAAAGATCGATGGTAACCGACAGATCAAAACGGGATGTCGTCGTCGAGATCACGGGAGAAATTGCCGCCTGCCGGCTGACCGCCGGAGGACTGACCTCCCCGGCTCGCACCGCCCGCAGCGGGCCGGCGCTCGTAGTCGTCACCGCCGCCAAAATCGTTGCCGCCGAAGTCATTGCCGACACGATTGCCGCCAGCACCACCACGGTCGCCGCCGCCCTCGCCGCGACCGTCCAGCATAGTCAGCGTCGAGTTGAAGCCCTGGAGCACGATTTCCGTCGAATAGCGGTCGTTGCCTGTCTGGTCCTGCCACTTGCGGGTCTGCAGCGCGCCTTCGATATAAAGCTTGGCGCCCTTTTTCACATATTGTTCGACGACCTTGCAGAGGCCCTCGTTGAAGACGACGACCGTGTGCCATTCGGTCTTCTCGCGGCGTTCGCCATTGTTGCGATCACGCCAGGTTTCGGACGTGGCGATGCGAAGGTTGGCGATCGGCCGGCCGTCCTGCGTCCGGCGGATTTCAGGATCAGCCCCCACATTCCCCACCAGGATTACCTTGTTCACACTACCAGCCATATTCGTCACCTCATCTGCCGCCCGGCCGGCGGCACCAAAAATCAATCGCGGCACTTTAGCCCATCGGGCTCAGCCATTGGGGTTTTTGCGACCTTTAATCCACAGGCAAATTTGTTCTTTATTTGTTCTAATTTATTCCTATAGTGCTGTCAACCGACTCGGGAACGGTGCCGCATCGCAGCAGTTTCGTCTCGACAGCCACGGATCTATCACTACATAAGGACCTTCAATCCTCCCGAGAGCATGAAGATGAGCGAACTGAAGAGCATTTCTATACGTGGTGCGCGCGAGCACAATTTGAAGGGCATCGATCTCGATCTGCCGCGCAACTCGCTGATCGTCATGACCGGCCTGTCGGGTTCGGGCAAGTCGTCGCTCGCCTTCGACACGATCTATGCGGAAGGCCAGCGGCGTTATGTCGAAAGCCTTTCGGCCTATGCACGCCAGTTCCTGGAAATGATGCAGAAGCCGGATGTCGACCAGATCGACGGGCTTTCGCCGGCGATCTCGATCGAACAGAAGACGACCTCGCGCAACCCGCGCTCGACGGTCGGCACCGTCACCGAGATCTACGATTATATGCGCCTGCTTTTTGCGCGCGTCGGGGTGCCCTATTCGCCGGCGACCGGCTTGCCGATCGAAAGCCAGACAGTCAGCCAGATGGTCGACCGCATCCTGGCCTTCGAGGAAGGCACGCGTCTTTATATTCTGGCGCCGATGATCCGTGGACGGAAGGGCGAGTATAAGAAGGAACTCGCCGACCTGATGAAAAAGGGGTTTCAGCGCGTCAAGGTCGACGGCCAGTTCTACGAGATCGCCGACGTTCCGGCGCTCGACAAGAAATACAAGCACGATATCGATATCGTCGTGGACCGGCTCGTGGTCCGTTCCGATATTGCCGCGCGCCTGGCCGACAGTCTCGAAACCTCGCTGAAACTGGCCGATGGGCTGGCGGTCGCCGAATTCGCCGACAAGCCGCTGCCGCCGGGAGAGACTTCGGCCGGCGGATCCGCGAACAAGTCCCTCAACGAAACGCACGAACGGGTGCTTTTTTCGGAAAAATTCGCCTGCCCGGTCTCCGGATTCACCATTTCGGAAATCGAGCCACGGCTGTTTTCGTTCAACAATCCATTTGGCGCCTGCCCCACCTGCGACGGTCTCGGATCGCAGCAGAAGGTGGACGAGGCGCTGATCGTGCCGGAGCCTGCCCGGACGTTGCGCGACGGCGCGATTGCGCCATGGGCGAAATCCACCTCGCCCTATTACAACCAGACGCTGGAAGCGCTTGGCAAGGTTTTCGATTTCAAGCTCTCCAGCCGCTGGAACGAGCTTTCGGCGGAGGCGCAGAAAGCCATCCTCGAGGGCACCGAGGAAAAGATCGAATTCCACTATGCCGATGGCGCCCGCTCCTACAAGACGGTCAAGAATTTCGAAGGCATCGTGCCGAACCTCGAACGCCGCTGGAAGGAAACAGATTCCGCCTGGGCACGCGAAGAGATCGAACGATACATGTCGGCGGCCCCCTGCCCGGCCTGCAACGGCTATCGCCTCAAGCCCGAAGCGCTGGCGGTCAAGATCAACAAGCTGCATATCGGCCAGGTCACCGAGATGTCGATCCGGATCGCGCGCGACTGGTTCGAGGTGCTGCCGGAGCGGCTGAACGCCAAGCAGAACGAGATCGCGGTCCGCATTCTGAAAGAGATCCGCGAACGCCTGCGGTTCTTGAACGATGTCGGCCTCGACTATCTCAGCCTGTCGCGCAATTCCGGCACATTGTCCGGCGGCGAAAGCCAGCGCATCCGGCTTGCCTCGCAGATCGGCTCCGGCCTGACCGGCGTGCTCTACGTTCTCGACGAGCCGTCAATCGGCCTGCACCAGCGCGACAATGCCCGCCTGCTCGACACGCTGAAACACCTGCGCGACATCGGCAATACGGTGATTGTCGTCGAGCATGACGAAGACGCGATCATGAGTGCCGACTACGTGGTCGATATCGGCCCGGCAGCCGGCATCCACGGCGGACAGGTGGTGGCGGAAGGCACGCCCAACGAAGTGATGGCCAATCCGAAATCGCTGACCGGCAAATATCTGTCGGGCGAGCTCGGCGTGCCGGTACCGGCCGAGCGCCGCAAGCCGAAGAAGGGCAAGGAAATCAAGGTTTTTGGCGCCCGTGGCAATAACCTCAAGAATGTCACGGCTGCCATTCCGCTCGGCGTCTTTACCGCCGTCACAGGCGTGTCAGGCGGCGGCAAATCGACCTTCCTGATCGAGACGCTTTATAAATCCGCCGCACGCCGCGTCATGGGTGCGCGCGAGATTCCGGCCGAACACGACAGGATCGACGGCTTCGAGCATATCGACAAGGTGATCGATATCGATCAATCGCCGATCGGCCGCACGCCGCGGTCCAACCCGGCCACCTATACCGGCGCGTTTACGCCGATCCGTGACTGGTTTGCCGGTCTTCCGGAGGCAAAAGCCCGCGGCTACCAGCCGGGCCGTTTCTCGTTCAACGTCAAGGGCGGCCGCTGCGAGGCCTGCCAGGGCGACGGCGTCATCAAGATCGAGATGCACTTCCTGCCGGACGTCTACGTCACCTGCGACGTCTGCCACGGCAAGCGCTACAATCGCGAAACGCTCGACGTCACCTTCAAGGGCAAATCGATCGCCGACGTGCTCGACATGACGGTCGAGGAAGGCGTCGAGTTCTTCTCGGCGGTACCGGCGGTGCGCGACAAGCTGCAGTCGCTTTTCGAGGTCGGGCTCGGCTATATCAAGGTCGGCCAGCAGGCCAATACGCTTTCGGGTGGCGAGGCGCAGCGCGTCAAGCTAGCCAAGGAATTGTCGAAACGTTCAACGGGGCGCACGCTTTATATCCTCGACGAGCCGACGACCGGGCTGCATTTCCATGACGTCGCCAAACTGCTGGAAATGCTGCAGGAACTGGTGAACCAGGGCAATTCCGTGGTGGTTATCGAGCATAATCTCGAGGTCATCAAGACGGCCGACTGGATCATCGATATCGGCCCTGAAGGCGGCACAGGCGGCGGCGAAGTGATCGCGGCCGGCACGCCCGAGCAGATCGTCAAGGAAAAGCGGTCCTATACCGGCCAATTCCTGAAGGAACTGCTTGAGCGTCGGCCGGTCAAGAAGGTGGAAGCGGCGGAGTGAATCTCTGCATGTGGGAGGGAATTGATGACCAAAGCCGGCACTATTCGCACGGGCATCGGCGGCTGGACCTTCGAGCCTTGGGAAGGCACGTTCTATCCTGAAAAACTGGCCAAGAAGAAACAGCTCGAATATGCCGCGAGCAAGCTAAAGGTGATCGAGGTCAACGGCACCTATTACGGATCGCAGAAGCCCGAGACCTTTGCCAAATGGGCATCCGAGGTTCCAGACGGTTTCATCTTTTCGCTGAAGGCCAGCCGCTTCACTACCAACCGCAAGGTTTTGGCCGAGGCGGGGGAGTCGATCGAAAAATTCCTGACCCAGGGTCTGACCGAGCTCGGCGATCATCTCGGGCCGCTGCTCTGGCAGTTCGCGCCGACCAAGAAGTTCGAGGCGGACGATTTCGAAGCCTTCCTGAAATTGCTGCCGAATAAGCTGGACGGGCTGAAGCTGACCCATGTGGTCGAGGTCCGCAACGACACATTCAAGGTCCCGGAATTTATCGCGCTGCTGGCGAAATATAATATCGCGCCGGTCTGTGCCGACCATTTCGACTATCCGATGATCGCGGATGTCACGGCGGATTTCGTCTACACGCGCCTGCAAAAAGGCTCGGACGACATCAAGACCTGCTACGCCGAAGATGACATGAAGGCCTGGGCGAAAAGGCTGGAAACCTGGGCCGAGGGCGGCGTGCCGGACGACCTGCCGCTGGTCGATAACAAACATAAGCCGAAGAAGGAGCCGCGCGACGTTTTCGCCTTCTTCATTCATGAGGGCAAGGTGAACGCGCCCTATGGCGCGATGGCGATGCGCGAACTTCTGGAAAGCCGAGGCTAGGGATCCAGAAAGATGCCGGCATGGACGGCGAGATCTTCGGCCGTCATGCCCCTGCCCGCCCGCTTGCCGGCTTCGCCATGTAGATAGACGCCTGCCGCGGCTGCCTCGAAGGCGGGCATGCCTTGGGCGAGCAATGCGCCGATCATGCCGGCCAGAACGTCGCCGGAACCGGCCGTCGCGAGCCACGGCGGCCCGTTGGTATTGATATAGGCGCGTCCGTCGGGGCTGGCGATCACCGTGTCGGCACCCTTGTAGACAATGGCAGCGTGAGCGCGGGCGGAAGCCGCCACCGCCTTTTCCACCTTGCTCAGGTTGTCATCCGCGGCGATGTCGGGGAAAAGCCGGGCGAACTCGCCCTCGTGCGGCGTCAGCACCAGATGGGGCTCTCCGCCGGCAAAGGCATCGAACAAATCCGAGGGCTTTTCCTTGAAGGAGGTAATGCCGTCGGCGTCGAGCACCAGAGGGCGGTCCTTCAACGCCAGTGCAAATTGCCTCGCCTTCTTGCCGATGCCGAAACCCGGTCCGAGCACGAAAGCGGCAAGTTTTGCCGTGCGAAGCCAGTTTTCCAGGTCTTTGAGCGTGTCCACCCGGTGCAGCATGATCGCGGTCAGCGAGGCCGCGTTGACCGGCATGGCGTCCTTCGGCGAACCGACCGTCACCAGCCCTGCCCCGGCCCTCAGGCCCGCGGTTGCCGAAAGGCGGGCGGCCCCGGTTTTGCCGGCTTCGCCGGAAAACACGGCCAGATGTCCCCGTCGGTATTTATGGGTCTCACTTCCCGGCTCGATCAGGAGACCGCGCCACAATTCAGGGCAATTCTCTTTCGTCCTGCCGGCAACCTCGCGAATGATGCGGGCTGGAATGCCGATATCGAAAACCTCGACGTCACCGCAGAGAGACCTGCCCGGCAGCAGCAGGTGGCCCGGCTTGCGGGCCATGAAAGTGACCGTATGGGCGGCCTGAAAGGCGGCGCAGAGCGGCACGCCCCGCCTCCCGCAGAGACCGGACGGCAGGTCCACCGCAAGAACCGATATCCCCGCCTCGCCGACCTTGCGGATCACCTCCGCGACAATGTCCGGCACTTCGCGCGTCAGGCCGGCACCGAACAGCGCGTCGACCACCACGTCACCGGTCCGCGGCTGATAGACTTCGAGCGGTTTCGACGGCCGGCCGCAGAGGTCGCGCGCCTGCCTTGCATCGCCCTTCAGTGTTCTGGGATCGCCGAGATGATGGACGTCAACGGTGGCGCCGGCTTCGGCAAGCGCGCGGGCCGCGACATATCCGTCCCCCCCATTGTTTCCGGGACCGCAGAATGCGACAAAACGCAAGGCGCCCGGAAAATGCCGAAGCGCGGCGGCAGCAATCGCACGGCCTGCCCTGTCCATCAGGTCAAAGGACGGAATGCCGGATCGGGCAGAGGCGGCATCCGCCGCCGCCATCTCGTCGGGCGTCAGCAGCAGTGAAACAAGAGAAGCATCCATAGTGCTATTGAACGGAAAGATGATCAGAAAACAAGCGCCTCTTCTCTAGCCAGAACGGCACAAGAATTATGCAATTGCCTAAATAAGTGATTTTGTCCTGACTATATTCGACATCACTTAAGTTCCGAGAAAACTTCAAAAAACTCCGATTCTTGTGTCGCAACGCACAAATTTCGAGAAAAACGGAAGCAATTTTGCCACTGAACCTGCTGTTTTATGGGGAATCGGTGCAAAACCGCATTGTTTTTTTGAAAGTGCCATGTGAGTTTGGCACGATAACTGCATTGGCATGGGCGAGCGGGTAACGGCCTGCTTCAAGAGAGAAGCGGAGATATAGTTTCTCATGAAAAAGATCGAAGCGATCATCAAGCCTTTCAAGCTCGACGAAGTGAAGGAAGCCCTTCAGGAAGTCGGCTTGCAGGGGATCACAGTGACCGAAGCCAAGGGCTTTGGCCGCCAGAAGGGCCATACGGAGCTCTATCGCGGCGCTGAATACGTCGTCGACTTTCTGCCCAAGGTGAAGGTCGAGGTCGTCCTGGCGGACGAGAATGCGGATGCGGTCATCGAGGCGATCCGCAACGCTGCACAGACTGGACGGATTGGAGACGGCAAGATATTCGTCTCCAACATCGAGGAAGTCATTCGCATCCGCACCGGTGAAACGGGCGTGGACGCCATCTAAACGCCCGCAAAATACCGCCCCAAGGCCAAAGGCCGGGGTTTCATCGTCATCGTACATCGAGGAGGTCATATGACGAGCGCAAGCGAAATCATGAAACAAATCAAGGAAAACGACGTCAAGTTCGTGGACCTGCGCTTTACCGACCCGAAGGGCAAGCTGCAGCATGTGACCATGGACGTCGTCTGCGTCGATGAGGACATGTTTGCCGATGGCGTCATGTTCGACGGTTCCTCGATCGGCGGCTGGAAGGCCATCAACGAGTCGGACATGGTGCTGATGCCGGATCCGGCGACGGTCCACATGGACCCGTTCTTCGCTCAGTCGACCATGGTCATCTTTTGCGACATTCTCGATCCGATTTCGGGCGAAGCCTATAACCGCGATCCGCGCGGCACCGCCAAGAAGGCCGAAGCCTATTTGAAGGCATCCGGTATCGGCGATACGGTATTTGTCGGCCCCGAGCCGGAATTCTTCGTCTTCGACGACGTCAAGTACAAGGCCGATCCTTACAACACCGGATTCAAGCTCGACTCGTCGGAACTGCCGTCGAACGACGACACCGATTACGAGACCGGTAATCTCGGCCACCGTCCGCGCGTAAAGGGCGGCTATTTCCCGGTTCCGCCGGTCGACAGCCTCCAGGACATGCGCTCCGAAATGCTGACGGTGCTTGCCGAAATGGGCGTGGTCGTCGAAAAGCATCACCACGAAGTGGCTTCTGCCCAGCACGAGCTCGGCGTCAAGTTCGACACGCTGGTGCGCAACGCCGACAAGATCCAGATCTACAAGTACGTCGTGCACCAGGTCGCCAATGCCTATGGCAAGACCGCGACCTTCATGCCGAAGCCGATCTTCGGCGATAACGGCTCTGGCATGCACGTGCACCAGTCGATCTGGAAGGACGGCAAGCCGACCTTCGCCGGCGACGAATATGCCGGCCTTTCCGAAAGCTGCCTCTTCTATATCGGCGGCATCATCAAGCATGCCAAGGCAATCAACGCCTTCACCAATCCGACGACGAACTCCTACAAGCGTCTCGTCCCGGGTTATGAAGCGCCGGTTCTGCTTGCCTATTCCGCTCGTAACCGCTCGGCTTCGTGCCGCATTCCGTTCGGCACCGGGCCAAAGTCGAAGCGTGTCGAAGTCCGTTTCCCGGACCCGCTGGCAAACCCGTATCTGGCCTTCGCCGCCATGCTGATGGCCGGCCTCGACGGCATCAAGAACAAGATCCATCCCGGCAAGGCCATGGACAAGGATCTCTACGACCTGCCGCCGAAGGAGCTGAAGAAGATCCCGACCGTCTGCGGCTCTCTGCGCGAAGCGCTCGAAAACCTCGATCGCGACCGCAAGTTCCTGACTGCCGGCGGCGTCTTCGACGACGACCAGATCGACGCCTATATCGAGCTCAAAATGGTGGAAGTCATGCGCTTCGAAATGACGCCGCATCCGGTCGAGTTCGACATGTATTACTCGGCCTGATCCGGTCAGCGCCTCGTGAAACTGGAAACGGCGGGTCACAAGCCCGCCGTTTGTCGTTCCATGGCAGCGATATCTCTTCAGCGAATTTTTCGAAGCATAGTTACGCACCCGGCATGGTGCTCGTTGTGGGCGGCGCAGTCCTGGCGACGAAAGGGCCGTGGAGGCTCACTAGGCCTTAAGTCTATCCGTGGAACGAAGTGGGCCCGCCTGCATTAATCTCTTGATGTCGGAGAATTTTATTCCCACATTAGGATGCGAAAGGACATCGCACCATGAAACAACGCAACGCTAAATTTACCATCGGAGAAGTGGTCCGCCACAAGGTTTTTCCGTTTCGGGGCGTCGTGTTCGATGTGGATCCGGAATTCGCCAATACGGAAGAATGGTGGAATTCCATTCCCGCAGAAATCCGGCCGAACAAGGACCAGCCCTTTTATCATCTCCTCGCGGAGAATGACGAGACGGAATATGTCGCCTATGTTTCAGAGCAGAACCTGGAGCATGACGAAAATGATGCCCCGCTACGCAATCCGCAGGTCTACCAGATCTTCGATCGCGGACCATCGGGCCAGTTGAAGCCCAAGATCATACTGGCCCACTAAACTCCATTCCGAGAACTGGAAAGGCGTCGGCATCCCAGCCGGCGCTTTTTTTGTGTCCGGAATCAGAAAGCCCGGCGCGTGGCCGGGCTTTGAAATTGTCTGGCTCCCGCTGAAAGCTTACTGGCCCTGCTTTGCAGCGTTCTGGGCGTCTTCCAGCTTCTTGCGGGTTTCTTCCGCCTTGCGCTGCATGCCTTCTTCAAGGCTGCGCTGGCTCTGGGCGATCTGTTCCTGCGGCATGGCCGGGCCATCAAAGATGCCGGTAAAGCCGGTCAGCGGAACCTTGATCGGGTTCGGAGCGCGACGGAAATTGATCGAGGTGAAGACCACCTCGCTGCCCTTCTTGAGGCTGGCGATCATCGCGTCCGTCAGCGGCACCTCGGCGGTGCACTTGTCCGGAAGGCAGACGATATAATCGAGCTTCTGGCCCTTGCCACCATCGATCTGCATGACGATGCCGGGGGGCACGAGGCGCGCGGTCGGTACAGAGACCTGCATGATCTTGCGGTTGACCTTGCCTTCGACCGTGATCAGGCCGACGGCGGTGATGAGCTGACCGTTCTGGGCAGCAATGATGTTCTGCACGACGCAGAGGTCGCTGTCGTCCTGCTTTGTGCAGGTCTTGAACCAGCCGAGCGGCGGTGCGCCAGGAGCCCCCGCAGCCGGAGCATCCTGTGCAAGAGCTGCAACCGGCAGCGCGATTGCGCCGGCCGAAAGAGCGAGAGCAGACATTGCCGTCCGCAGAACTTGGGTTGCCTTAAGCATCATAACGAGATCCGTCTCCTGAAATCAGCTGGGTACGGCAGACGCCGTCAACTCCCTCGGGGTGTCCTACTGCCTGTGACCTGTCGGTCAAATGAGGCAATTGAATGACCCGCCCGTCTGGCCAACCTGTTACATCGGGCAGGCATCGATATCCAGTCCCTCTTTCGTATTTTTTGACAAGGAGTTAATGCCGACGATCACTCTTTTGCACATAGCGGTGGTTGGTGGGCCTGATGGCATGCGCTATTTTGCAGGCGAATCAGCGAGGATTTCACCGCCATGGGTGCCATGCGACGCTTTCTTCCCCTCATCGCCGCGTTTCTGATCGGCGCTCCGGCATTGGCCGAACCGGTCCATGGGATCGCCATGCACGGCAGCCCGGCGCTCGGCCCCGACTATAAGCATTTTCCCTATGTAAACCCGGCTGTGAAGAAGGGCGGCAAGATATCCTATGGCGTCGTCGGCACGTTCGACAACCTCAATCCGTTCATCCTCAAAAGCATGCGCACTACCGCGCGTGGCCTGTGGGATACGATCCTCGGGCACCTCATCTACGAACCGCTGATGACCCGCTCCAGCGATGAAGCCTTCACGCTTTACGGTCTGCTGGCCGAAAGCGCGGAATGGGACGACAACCGCAGCTTCATCCAGTTCAATCTCAATCCGAAGGCCAAATGGTCGGACGGACAGCCGGTGACACCGGACGACGTGATTTTCACCTTCGAATTGCTGCGCGACAAGGGGCGCATCCCGTTTTCGAGCCGGCTGTCACCCGTCGACAAAATCGAGAAGGTCGGCGAGCATGGTGTCCGCGTCACCTTCAACGGCAAGGCCGACCGGGAATTTCCGCTGATTCTCGCGACCTCGACGCCGATCCTGCCGAAACATGTGATCGATCCGGCCACGTTCGACCAGTCGACGCTGAAGCCGCCGGTCGGCTCCGGACCATACCGGGTCAAATCGGTTTCGCCCGGAGAACGGATCGTCTATGAGCGAAATCCGGATTACTGGGGCAAGGATGTTCCCGCCAAGGTGGGTTTCGACAATTACGATCAGATCAGCGTCGAATATTTCCTGCAGGACAACACGTTGTTCGAGGCCTTCAAGAAAGGCGCGATCGATATCTATCTCGACGGCAGTCCGACACACTGGGCGCGGGCCTATGATTTCCCGGCGGTCCAGAACGGCGATGTGATCAAGGATGCGTTCAAGCCGCAGCTGCCGACCGGCATGCTCGGTTTCGTGTTCAATACGAGAAGAGCGATCTTTGCCGACGTGAACGTACGCGCCGGCCTGTCGCTCGCCTTCGATTTCGAATGGGCCAACAAGAACCTCTTCGAAGGCGCCTACACCCGCACCGAAAGTTTCTGGCAGAACTCGCCCCTCTCCTCGCTCGGCAAGCCGGCCGACGAGCGGGAGCTCCAGATCCTGGGGGCTATCAAGAACAGGATCGAACCGGCCGTCCTCAATGGCACTTACCACCTCCCGAAGACCGATGCCTCCGGCGCGGATCGCAAGGTGCTGCGCAATGCGGTCGATCTTCTCAAGAAGGGCGGTTATGCGATCAAGAACGGCAGGATGTCGGACGCTTCCGGCAGACCACTTGCCTTCGAGGTGATGACCCAGAGCCAGGACCAGGAAAAGCTGGCGATCGCCTATCAGCGGACGCTGAAGATGATCGGCGTCGAGATGTCGATCCGCACCGTCGATGATGCACAATACCAGGCCCGCTCCGGCAATTTCGACTATGACATGATCGTCAAATCCTATCCCTCGTCGCTGTCGCCCGGCATCGAACAGGCCGGGCGCTGGGGATCGGATTCCCGCAATCGCGACGGCAGTTTCAATTTTGCCGGCACTGCAGATGCCGATCTCGACAAGCTGATCGAGACCATGCTGACGGTGCGCAGCAAGGAGGATTTCGAGGCGACCGTGCGTGCCTATGACCGAATGCTGATTTCAGGTCACTATCTCGTTCCGCTCTATCATATCCCCGATCAATGGGTGGCGCGTCGCAAGTATATCGGTTATCCGGAGAAACTGCCGCTCTATGGCTACCAGCTCAACACCTGGTGGGATAAGCGGGCGCAATAATCCAGCCTCTTACGGTTACCGAAGAAAGGACGCCGCCATGGAGCGCGTAACCATCGACATCGTTTCGGACATCGTCTGCCCCTGGTGTTACCTCGGCAAGGCTAGGATGGAACTGGCGGTCGCCGAAGTGCAGGACGAGATCGGGGTCGACATCAACTGGCGCCCTTATCGGCTCAACCCGGACCATCCGCCCGAGGGCGTCGACCACCAGGCGGATCTGGCCGCCAAGCTCGGCGGCAGGCAAGCCGTCGAACGCGCTCACGACATGCTGCAGAAGCTCGGCGAAGAGGTCGGGATCAAGTATGATTTCGAGGCGATCAAGATCGGCCCCAATACACTCGATGCGCATCGCCTGCTGCATTGGGCAATCGTCGAAGACCGCCAGATTCAGGACAAGGTCGCGACGGCCCTGTTCAAGGCGAATTTCGAGGAGGGCCGCAATGTCGGCGACCACGCCGTGCTCGCCGACATCGCCGAAAAATCGGGCCTCGACCGGAAGGTCATCGAAAACCTGCTGGCAAGCGACGCCGACAAGGACACCGTCCTTGGGGAGATCGAGGCGGCCCAGAAGATGGGCGTGACCGGCGTGCCGTTCTTCATCATCGACGGACAGTATGCCGTAAGCGGCGCCCAGACGCCGGACGTATTTGCCAATGCGTTGCGGGAAATCGCCAAGCTGAAGGCGGAAGCCCGCAAAGGCATGATCTGAGAACGGCGAAACGTGTGCGCACCGACCAGACCCTGAAAGGCGTTCTTCTCGCCTTCGCCTCGTTTGCCGCCTATTCCTGGAGCGATGCCAGCGTCAAGATGATCGAAGGCGCGCTGACGCCCTATGAAATGGGCTTTTTCGGCGCCGTCTTCATGCTGGCCGGTTTTCCCTATCTCATGAAACCAGGCGACAGCTGGCTCGACGTGGTGAGAAGCACCAACCGGCCGCTATGGGTCCTGCGCTTCTTTTCCGCCGCGATGGGGACGATCGGCAGCGTCGCGGCCTTCACCTATCTGTCGATGGCGGAAGCCTTCGCGCTGATCTTCCTGCTGCCGTCCTTCGTGACGATCATGTCGGTGCTGTTCCTCAAGGAGACGGTCGGCATCCGGCGCTGGAGCGCCGTGATCATCGGCTTCATCGGCGTTCTGGTCATATTGCGTCCGGGCTTCCGCGAGCTTTCGATCGGGCATGTTGGCGCGGTGTTTGCAGGGTTTTCCGGGGCGATCTCGATCATCGTCTATCGTGCCATCGGACCGTCGGAGAAGCACATCTCGCTCTACGGCGCCGGCGTCCTTGGCGTTCTCATTATCCTCGGCGTGCTGATGATCCCGGACTTCAACTGGCCGACACTGCCGCAATGGGCGATGCTGGCGGGCTACGGCCTGCTGGCGGCGCTCGCCACCGTCTGGCTGATGTATGCCGCCAATAACGCGCCCGCCGCCGTGATCGGCCCGACCCAATACAGCCAGATGCTCTGGGCCATCCTGTTCGGTTATCTGATCTTCGGCGACAAGGTCGACCTGCCGATGCTGATTGGTATCGTGTTGATCATCGGCTCCGGCCTCCTGACGCTCGCCCGCGAGCGGGCACGCCACGTGCCCCTGCCCGCCTCTGTCGCGACCGATCAGCAAGCCGCCGTCGTCACCGTCCCCGACAATAATTCCGACACATAGTCACGATTTTGCCAGTTCGGCGAACTGGGTCATCACCTGCGCGGCGGCCGTCAGCCGCTTTTCGGGGGACGGCAGGTCGCGGGTGAGGAAAACGCTGTGGTCCGGGCGAATCTTGGCGAGCGTCCCCTGCTTGGCGATATAACCGACCAGATTGGCCGGGTTCGGGAACTGTTTGTCGCGGAAGGTGACGACAATGCCCTTCGGGCCGGCGTCGAGCTTCTCGACATTCGCCTTGCGGCAGAGCGACTTGATGTAGACGACCTTCAACAGGTTCTGCACCTCGACCGGCATCGGGCCGAAACGGTCGACCATTTCCGCGCCAAAACCATCGATCTCCGACAGGTCCGTGACTTCGCCGAGACGGCGGTAGAGGCCCATGCGCAGATGCAGGTCGGGAACGTAGGTTTCGGGGATCATCACGGTGATGCCGACGGAGATCTGCGGCGACCAGCCGGTATCGGTGATCTCGTCGTCGCCCTTCACTTCTGCGACCGCTTCCTCCAGCATCTGCTGGTAGAGCTCGAAACCGACCTCCTTGATATGGCCGGACTGTTCTTCGCCGAGCAGATTGCCGGCGCCGCGGATGTCGAGGTCGTGGCTGGCGAGCTGGAAACCGGCACCGAGCGTGTCGAGCGATTGCAGCACCTTGAGGCGGCGCTCGGCCATCTGCGTCAGCGTCTTGTTGACCGGCAGGGTGAACAGCGCGAAGGCGCGCACCTTGGAACGACCGACGCGGCCGCGAAGCTGGTAGAGCTGCGCCAGGCCGAACATGTCGGCGCGATGGACGATCAGCGTATTGGCGGTCGGCACGTCGAGGCCGGATTCGACGATCGTGGTCGACAGAAGCACATCGTATTTACCGTCGTAGAACGCATTCATGATGTCTTCGAGTTCGCCCGCCGCCATCTGGCCATGCGCAACCGCGACCTTCAATTCCGGCACGTCGGACTGGAGGAAAGCCTGGATTTCCGGCAGGTCTGCAAGCCGCGGGCAGACGTAAAAACTCTGGCCGCCGCGATAATGCTCGCGCATGAGCGTCTCGCGGATAACCAGCGGATCGAAGGGTGAAATGAAGGTGCGGACCGCCATGCGGTCGACCGGCGGCGTGGTGATCAGCGACAGCTCGCGAACGCCGGTCATGGCAAGTTGAAGCGTGCGCGGGATCGGCGTTGCCGAGAGCGTCAGGACATGCACGTCGCTCTTCAGTTCCTTCAGCCGCTCCTTGTGCTTGACGCCGAAATGCTGCTCCTCGTCGATGATCAGCAGACCGAGATTGGCGAACTGAATGCCGGCGCCGAGCAGCGCGTGGGTGCCGACGACGATATCGACCTTGCCGTCGGCAATGTCCTTCTTGGTCTGGGCCAGTTCCTTGGCAGGCACCAGCCGCGAGGCCTGCTCGACCTTGATCGGCAGACCGCGGAAACGTTCGCGAAACGTCTTGAAATGCTGGCGGGAGAGAAGCGTGGTTGGCACGACGACCGCGACCTGCGCTCCGTTCATTGCCGCGAAGAAGGCAGCGCGCAGCGCCACTTCCGTCTTGCCAAAACCGACGTCGCCGCAGACGAGACGGTCCATCGGCCGGCCGGCGCTGAGATCGTCGCGCACGGAATCGATGGCATTCGCCTGGTCTTCGGTCTCGTCATAAGGGAAACGGGCGGCGAATTCGTCGTAGAGCCCTTCCGGCGTGGTCAGAACCGGCGCGCGGCGGGTGATGCGGGTGGCGGCGATGCGGATCAGCGCGTCCGCCATATCGAGCAGGCGTTTCTTGAGCTTGGCCTTGCGAGCCTGCCAGGCGCCGCCGCCAAGCCTGTCGAGTTGGGCTTCTGCCGCATCCGAGCCATAGCGCGACAGGAGATCGATATTTTCGACCGGCAGGAAGAGCTTTGCCTGGTCGGCATAGTGGAGTTCGAGGCAGGCGCGCGGGGCGCCGGCGGCCTCGATCGTCACCAGGCCGACGAATTTGCCGATGCCATGCTCGGCATGGACGACCAGAGAACCTTCGTCGAGGCCAGCAACTTCTGTCAGGAAATTGGCGCCGCGCTTGCGGCGCTTGCCGCGGCGGACCATGCGGTCGCCGAGAATGTCCTGCTCGCCGATGACGACGATATTGCCCGTCTCGAAACCGGCTTCGAGGCTGAGGACCGCAGAAGCCGCTTCGCCTTTTTCCAGCTTGTCGAGATCGGCAAGCTTGTCGATCTGGTTGATACGCTTCAGCCCGCGTTCGTCGAGCACCTGCAGCAGCCGGTCGAGCGAGCCGGCGGACCAGCCGGTGACAAGAACCTTGGCGCCCTCGGCGCGCTTGTCGGCGATATGCTTGACGACAAGGTCGAAGACGTTGACGCGTTCGTCGCGGTCCTTTTCCTCAGTCTGGTTTTTCGCCCAGCGCGGGCCGGCATGCGCATCCAAAGTCACCACTCGGCGACCTTCTGCATCCATCTCGTTGAACGGCGTCAGGCGCACCGCGTTGACGGCGTCCAGCGCTGCGGCGAATGCCTTGCTTTCGAGATAAAGCTGACCCGGCGAAACCGGCTTGTAGGGCGCCGCCTGGGCGGCCGCACCCTTGCCCTGGGTGCCGCTGTCGCGCCGTGCCTCGTAATAGTCGAGCACCAGTTTCGAACGCTCGGCGGCCGCCTCGCGAGCCGTGTGGTCTGTGACGATCCGGAAACCCTTGAAGTAATCAAAGGCGGTTTCGAGACCGTCGTAGAACAGCGGCAGCCAGTGTTCCATGCCGGGGTAGCGCCGGCCTTCGGAGACTGCCTGATAGAGCGAATCATCGCGGGTCGCGGCACCAAAGAGCGAGAGGTAATTTTTCCGGAAACGGCTGATGGTGTCCGGCGTCAGCGTCACCTCGCTCATCGGATTGAGATCGAGGGCGCGCGCCTGGCCGGTGGTGCGCTGGCTGGCGGGATCGAACGAGCGGATCGATTCCAGGGTATCGCCGAAGAAATCGAGGCGCACCGGCTCTTCCGTGCCCGGCACGAAGACATCGAGAATGCCGCCGCGCACGGCGAATTCGCCGACTTCGCGGACCGTCGCGACCCGCTCGAAGCCGTTGCGCTCCAGCCGCGCCGCGATATCGTCCATGCGGATCTGGTTGCCCGGCTTGGCGGAGAAGGCGAGGCTTTCGATGATCTCGGCGGGAGCGATTTTCTGCAGCATTGCATTGACGGTGACGAGCACGATCGCTGCATGCGGCTTCCTGGCATGAGAGATCAGGCCGGACAGGGCTGCCAGTCGGCGAGCCGAAACGTCGGCGCTCGGCGAGACGCGGTCATAGGGAAGACAGTCCCAGGCGGGCAGCGTCAGGACCGGGATTTCCGGCGCCACGAAGGACAGCATCTGTTCCAGATCGAACATGCGCTGGCCGTCCGACAGGACATAGGCGACCGCCTGGCCGGCGCGAGCGAGCTCGGCAAGGATCAGCGGCTCCATCCCCGGCGGCACGTTGCCTATGGTCAGCGGGGTCTGCGCCGCGGCGATCTTCTTCGCGTCGAAGCCGGGAATCATTGGGCCAGAATTCATATCTTGTTTCCGAGCCTTGCTTCCAGGGAGGCTTTGGTGACGGGATCGAAATCCGGGTTATAGGCAGCGACACGCGCGAAAAGCGGCGTCTTCCTATGCTCGGGCAGGACTTGAGCCCCGGTGATCCAGGCATGCAGGTCGTGGTCGTCCTCGCCCATGATCGCCTCGAACTCGTCGAGTTCCGCATCCCCAAGATTGGCGATCTCGGCTTCCGCGAAGCTGCCCAGAACCAGGTCCATTTCCCTTATGCCGCGGTGCCAGCAGCGGTAGAGGATGCGCCGGCGGCGCGGGTCGAGATCCGCGCTGGTGCGGGATAGTCCTGTCATGGCCGTGTCCTTGTTTTGCCGTTCATATAGGACGCTTTTCCGCCCTCGTCACCTTGCCAAATGGGCAAAATCCATCGCATTTTGCGCGCCATGCGTCCCGCCATACTCGATCCGCTGTTCTCGCCCGTCGCCTCGCTTGCCGGTGTCGGGCCGAAGCTTGCCGAACTGATCGCCCGCGTCACCGGCCGTGAGGACCCTGACGATTGTCGTGTCGTGGACCTGCTTTTCCATGCCCCCTCCTCGCTGATCGACCGGCGCAACCGGCCGGGCATCGCACTTGCGCCGCAAGGGGCGATCGTCACCATCGAAGGCCGGGTCGACCGGCATCAGCCGCCACCGCCCGGCAAGTCCAATATGCCCTATCGCGTCTTCCTGCACGACGATACCGGGGAACTGGCGCTGACCTTCTTCCGCGCCAAAGGCAACTGGCTGGAAAAGTCGCTGCCGATCGACGAGATGGTGATGGTCAGCGGCAAGGTGGACTGGTTCAACGGCCGCCCCTCGATGGTGCACCCGGATTTCATCGTCAAATCCTCCGAAGCGGAAAGCCTGGCGCTGGTGGAACCGGTATACCCAATGACGGCCGGCCTAACGCCCAAGGTTCTGCGCAAGGCCGTGGACGGTGCCGTAGCTCGGCTGCCGGAGCTGGCGGAATGGGCAGACGGGGAGCTGACGTTACGTCAGGGCTTCCCGTCCGTGGCAGAGGCCTTTCGCGGACTGCACGATCCGCGCGACGCAGCGGATATCGATCCACAGGCCCCTGCCCGCCGCCGGCTCGCCTATGACGAGTTCCTCGCCGGCCAGGTGTCCCTGTCGCTGGTGCGCCAGCGAGTGCGCAAGGTCCCGGGCCAGCCGATCCGCGTGGAGGGCGATCTCGCCGCAAAAATCATCGCAAACCTCCCATTCTCGCTGACACCCAGCCAGAAGTCGGCTGTCGCAGATGTCATCAAGGACATGGCCGGCGAAGACCGCATGCTGCGGCTGCTGCAGGGCGATGTCGGCGCCGGCAAGACACTGGTGGCGCTGCTCGCCATGTCGGCGGCCGTCGAGGCTGGTGGCCAGGCGGTGCTGATGGCGCCGACCGAAATTCTCGCCCGCCAGCATTATTCGACGATCTCCAAGCTCGCGGGTGCTGCAGGCGTCGCGGTCGAGGTGCTGACCGGCCGCACCAAGGGACGCGAGCGCGACCAGATCATCGAGCGGATTGCGTCAGGCGAAGCGCAGATCATCGTCGGCACCCACGCGCTCTTCCAGGATGCGATCAACTATCACAATCTGATGCTCGCCGTGGTGGACGAACAGCACCGGTTCGGCGTGCATCAGCGCCTTCGGCTGACGGCCAAGGGAATTTCACCGCATATGCTGGTAATGACCGCGACACCCATTCCGCGCACGCTGGTGCTCGCCGCGTTCGGGGATATGGACGTCTCGAAGCTCACCGAAAAACCGGCCGGCCGCAAGCCGATCCAGACGGTCACCATTCCCACCGAGCGGATCGGCGACATCGTCGCTCGGCTCACGGGCGCGATCGGCGAAGGGAAAAAAGCCTATTGGATTTGCCCGCTCGTCGAGGAATCGGATGCTTCCGACCTGATGTCGGCGGAGGAGCGTCATGCGGTTCTCGCCAGGGAATTGGGCCGCGATGTCGGATTGATCCACGGGCGGATGAGCGGGCCTGAGAAGGATGCGGTGATGGGCGCCTTCAAGAGTGGCGAAATCCGGTTGCTGGTCGCGACCACCGTCGTCGAAGTGGGCGTCGACGTGCCGGACGCGACGATCATGGTCATCGAACATGCCGAGCGGTTCGGGCTTGCCCAGTTGCACCAGTTGCGCGGCCGTGTCGGGCGCGGCGACGAGGCTTCGACCTGCATCCTGCTCTACAAGGGACCGCTCAGCGAAACCGGGCGGGCGCGGCTATCGATCCTGCGCGACAGCGAAGACGGTTTTTTGATCGCCGAAGAGGATCTGAAGCTGCGCGGCGAAGGAGAACTGCTCGGCACCCGGCAGTCAGGCACGCCCGGTTTTCGGATTGCCAGCCTGGAAGCGCATGCGGACCTGCTGGAGATCGCCCGCAAGGATGCGGCCTATCTGCTGGAGCGGGATCCGGAACTCACCAGCGAGCGGGGCCAGAACATGCGCGTGCTGCTTTATCTGCACCGCCGCGACGAGGCGATCCGGTTCCTGAGAGCCGGGTGATGCGGCCGTCGGCGGGGGGTGTACGATGGTCAAGATCATCTGACGTTGATCTTCGGCCTTCCCCCCGACCGTCGGGGAGAAGGCTTGCGTTAGGGACCTTACTTCTTGGCAACGCCCGGAAGCGTGACGCGAAAAACCTGGAACATGGTGTCGACATCCGCGCCACCGGCCGCCTTATAGGCATTGCCGACCTGGAAACCGTCCTGAGTCAGGAAGTCGTTGTCGTTGGCGACAAACAGGAAGAAGTCGTCCGGAGCCGAAGCATCGAGCACGCTTGCGATCGACATGGCTTCCCATTTTTCCGAAAGATTGTTCCTGTCATTCGGCGCGCCGTTATGCAGGCCGAAGCGGGCAAGTTCCTGGGCGTCGTTGATGTCGATGAACGACGTCAGGATCGCAGGTTTCACCGAGTCGTCGAGCTTGCCCTTCGGAGCGACCGGCTTGAGACCGTCGAAATCGGTGCCGGCAATATCGGTTGCACTGGTAAGATCGACCAGGCTGATCTTGCGGTAGTCCGACGTGTCGCCCTTCACGCCCTGGCCGTTGTTACTGTCGCGCGCCAGAACCAGGAAGGCCTTGTCGGACAGCGCCAGGATTTCGCTCTCGGCGGCAACGGCAACCTTGCCCTTGTTGTCGAAGGTCGGCAGCGGCACGACATATTCATGCGCGAGCTTGAGGTTGTCGATGTCGGAAGCGTCATAGACCAAGGCGCGGGTATTCATGCGCGTCGAGCTGGAGTCGCCGCCATCCTGAATGGGCGCGGACTGCAGCAGAGCGATCACGAACTTGCCATCCGGGGTCATCGCCATGCCTTCGAGGCCCTGGTTGTTCTGGCGACCACTTTCCGGATCCTTCGGATCCGGTACCTTGCCGCCAGGGCCGGGATTGTTGGAAGAGAAGTCCAACCGGCCCTTGCGCATCGGCAGCAGGGCCTTCGGCGGCTGAGTAGCGGAGATCAGCTTACCATCAATGGAAAAGTGATAGATATAGGGGCCGTATTCGTCGCTGATCAAAAGCGAACCGTCCGCCAGGCGGATGACGGCCTCGGAATCGAGAGAGACCTTGCCGGTCGAGGCCTGCGGCATGGCCGGCATTTTAGCCGCAGCGGCGCGAACGCCCGATTCCGGATCGAGACCGGTCATGTTCTTGCCGGCGTCGTCGGTCAGCAGCATGGTCTCCGCGAGCTTTGCCTGAACGCCAGCCTGCTGCTTGTCCGGGGACAGGGCCTGGCCGGCGGCGGCCGGCGCCAGCCGGATCTCGATCTTGTTGATACGCGAACTGTAATCGGTCGTGCCGTCAACATTGTAGCCGCGATCGGGCAGCAACCAGAGCGAACCGTCATAGCCGTCGGCATCCTTCTTCCAGTTGGTCGGGTCGATCGCCATGCCGGAACCGGAACCGAAGGTTTCGCCGAACTTGTCACGCTGGCTGGCCGGAATGCGGCCGACGGCGACGAGGCCCTTGTTGACGATGGTGATGCCGGCGCCCGTAGCACTCGTCTCGGCCAGCAGGACCGAGTTCGAAATCAAAGACGAAGCAATCATTGTGGCCGCAAGCAGTGCGGCCTTACGCGCATAACCCATGGAATGGTTCCTTGTTCAAGCCTAGAAGGGCCAGCGGCTTCCCGCCGTTGCGCGTCGAATGAACGTTGCGACGCGCGCTCCCTGCTTCTTCTTAGGCGGCTGCGGTGACACTGACGTGACGCCCCGCACGGGCGCTTATGGCGCCGGCAGGACGGCGGTCGGCAGGCCGGGGATGGGCTTGTAGTCCGGCGCGATGAGGCCACCCGATATCAGCAGCTTGGCACCCTCTTCCGGCGTCATGTCGAGCATGATGATCTTGCTTTTCGGCACGAACATCAGGAAGCCGGCGGTCGGAACCGGGGTCGGCGGCAGGAAGACACCGACCATTTCCTCTCCGTCCGCATTGAGCTTTGCCGCGATCTCCCCCTGCGCGTCACCGGAGATGAAGACCAGCGCCCACATGCCGGGGCTCGGAAACTCGATCAGTCCGCATTTCTTGAAGGAGGTCGACTGTTCCTTCAGCACCGTCTCAAAGATCTGTTTGATGCTCTTATAAATGCTGCGGATCAGCGGCATCCGGTGCAGGATCGATTCGCCGAACTTGACGATCGAGCGACCGATCAGGTTCTTGCCGAGAAAGCCGATAATGGTGATGAGCACCACGGCGATCAGCAGACCGGTGCCAGGAATGGTGATGTTGAAATAATATTGCGGATCGTAGCGCCGCGGAATGTAGGGCGTAACCCAGCTATCGGCCCAGTCGATAAAGGTGAAGGTGAGCCAGATGGTGATGGCAAGCGGCGCGCAGATGATCAGGCCGGTTAGGAAGTTGTTCCTGAGACGGCCGGCCAGCGATATTCGCTCTGGACTGTCGCTCATCCGATTTTCCTGCATACCCTGAGCATCGCCGCAATCATCTGTTGCGACAATGCCGGATGCGATGTTGCGATGCAAGGAAAAGCCGGTGGATATCACTCCACCGTGACGGATTTTGCCAGGTTGCGCGGCTGGTCGACATCGGTGCCCATGAAGACAGCCGTATGATAGGCAAGCAGCTGGATCGGCAGCGAGAAAATCATCGGGGCGATGATCTCGTCGACATTCGGCAATGCTATCGTCGCCATGGTCGGCAGCTTGGAAGCCGCCGCCCCCTTTTCGTCGGTGATGAAGATGATCTTGCCGCCGCGCGCCGCCACTTCCTGCATGTTGGAAACGGTCTTTTCGAAGAAACGGTCATGCGGCGCGATGACGATTACCGGCATATGTTCGTCGATCAGCGCGATCGGCCCATGTTTCAGCTCGCCGGCGGCATAACCTTCGGCGTGGATATAGGAGATTTCCTTGAGCTTCAGCGCACCTTCCATGGCAAGCGGAAAACTGGTGCCTCGGCCGAGGTAAAGGACATCCTTGAACCGCGACAGCTCGCGCGACAGCGCCTCGATCTGCGGCTGGATGTCGTTCAGTACCCGGCTCATGATCCGCGGCATTTCGGCGAGGTGTTTCACCATCGCCTTCTCATCGCCCGCCGTCACCGTGCCGCGGGCGCGGCCGGCACCGATCGCGAGCGCAGCAAGAACCGCAAGCTGGCAGGTAAAGGCCTTGGTGGAGGCGACACCGATCTCCGGGCCGGCGAGGATCGGGAAGATCGCATCCGATTCGCGGGCGATGGTCGATTCCTTGACGTTGACGACCGCGCCGATCTTGAGGCCGTTGTCCTTGCAATAACGCAGCGAGGCCAGAGTATCGGCTGTTTCGCCCGATTGGGAAATGAACAGTGCCGCCTGGGAGGGCGACAGTGGCAGTTCGCGGTAGCGGAATTCGGAGGCGACGTCGATTTCGACCGGCAGACGCGCATAACGCTCGAACCAGTATTTGCCGATCAGGCCGGACAGATAGGCCGTGCCGCAGGCGGCGATCGCCAGGCCGGAAACCTTGCCGAAATCGATCGCCGTATCGTTCGCCTTCACCGTATGGGTCGCGAAATCGATATAATGGCTGAGCGCATGGGAGATAATTTCCGGCTGCTCGTAGATTTCCTTCTCCATGAAATGGCGGTGATTGCCCTTGTCGACCATGAAGGCCGATGCCTGGGAAATCTGGCTCTGCCGGGTCACCGGCTTGCCATCGTAATCGATGATCTCGGCGCCCTTATGGGTCATGACGGCGCAGTCGCCGTCGACCAGATAGGTGATCTCGTTGGTAAACGGAGACAGCGCGATGGCATCGGACCCCAAAAACATCTCGCCGCGGCCGTGGCCGATCGCGAGAGGCGGTCCGAAACGGGCGGCCATGATCGTGCCCGGGTCGTCCT
Organism: Neorhizobium sp. SHOUNA12A; assembly: GCF_023006505.1. Classification (GTDB taxonomy): domain Bacteria; phylum Pseudomonadota; class Alphaproteobacteria; order Rhizobiales; family Rhizobiaceae; genus Neorhizobium. Next base: position 86,372 of record NZ_JALBGV010000010.1, on the reverse strand, counting down.
CGAACATCACCACCAGCGCATAGGCGCCGGAAACCCGGTTCAGCGTCGCCAGCATCGCGGCGCGATGGTCGAGGCCCTGGCGGGTGTATTTTGCGAGCAGATGTGCGACGACTTCCGTATCGGTCTGGCTTTCGAAGACGGCGCCTTCGGCCAGCAGTTCGTCCTTCAGCTCGGAAAAGTTCTCGATGATGCCGTTATGGACGACGGCGACGCCATCGACGAAATGCGGATGGGCGTTGGTTTCGTTCGGGACGCCGTGGGTTGCCCAGCGGGTATGGGCGATGCCGATCGTGCCGGGCAGCGGCTCGGCGTCGAGCTTCTTTTCGAGATTGAAGAGTTTTCCCTCGGCGCGGCGGCGGTCCATCCGGCCCTCGTGGACGGTCGCCACGCCGGCGGAATCATAACCGCGGTATTCGAGCCTTCGCAACGCATCGACGAGACGCGCCGCCACCGGCGAATTTCCGACGATCCCGACAATTCCGCACATGAACGACCCTCTTCGCTTCGTGGAACCCGCGCGAACTCCTAGCCGATTGCAGGTTTTGCGCAATCGGCCCGCCGGTCACTTTCGATGTCGGAAAGTAACGCGCAAATGTTAATGGCCGGGCTACTTTTGCGCCTTCCTGGCGACCTTGAGGGCGAGTGCCCGCTCGCGGAGGATTTTCGCGCGGTCCGGCTTCATCTCCTGGCGGGCACGGCCGAGGGCGAGCGCATCGGCCGGGACATTTTCGGTGATGACGCTTCCCGAGGCCACATAGGCGCCGTCGCCGATCGAGACGGGTGCGACGAGCGACGAGTTCGAACCGACAAAGGCGTTGGCGCCGATGCGGGTCTCGTGCTTGTTGACGCCGTCGTAGTTGCAGGTGATCGTGCCGGCGCCGATATTGGCATGGGCGCCGACAAAGGCATCGCCGATATAGGTCAGGTGGTTGACCTTGGCGCCTTCGTCGATCCTGGCATTCTTGACCTCGCAGAAATTGCCGACCTTGGAGCCGGCCGCAAGATCGGCTCCGGGGCGAAGCCGCGCGAAAGGTCCGACGGTCGCGCCGCCGCTCACATGAGCGCCTTCGATATGCGAAAAGGCGTGGATCACGGCCCCGCCGTCGATCCGAACGCCCGGACCAAACACGACGTTGGGCTCGATCAACACGTCCTGACCGATCTGCGTATCATATGAAAGGAACACGGTTTCCGGCGCAATCATGCTGACGCCCGAGATCATCAGTTCGTGGCGGCGGCGTTCCTGCCAGAGCCTTTCGAGCATGGCCAGTTCGGCGCGGTTGTTGCAGCCGGCGACTTCCGTTTCCGGCGCATCGACCGCCACGACCTTGCCGCCCGTGGCACGGGCGATCTCGACGATGTCCGTCAGATAATATTCGCCCTTGACGTTCTGATTGGTGATGCTCTCGAGCAGCGCAAGCGCCTTGCGCCCGTTGATCGCCATCAGGCCGCTATTACACCAGGTGACCTTGCGCTCTTCTTCTGTCGCATCCTTCTCTTCGCGGATGGCAATCAGCTCGCCGTTTTCGACCAGCAGGCGGCCGTAACCGGTCGGCTTGTCCGTATGGAAACCGATCACCACGACATCCGCGCCGGCGGCAAGCTTTTCCCGCGCCTCGGCGAAGGGCGCGGAGGTGATCAGCGGCACGTCGCCGTAGGCGACCAGGATGTCATCGTAACCGCGAACAATCGCTTGTTTAGCCGTCAGGACCGCATGGCCGGTGCCGCGGCGCTCCGCCTGGAGAAAAGCCTCGACGGAAACGCCTTCGACCGCGCCGGCCTTGGCCACTCCGTCTGCGTCGCGGCCAACGACCAGAGCCGCCTCAGTCACGCCGGTCGATGCCACCGCCGCCATCACATGCGCGATCATCGGACGGCCGGCAATCGGATGCAGCACCTTCGACATCGACGATTTCATGCGTGTGCTATCGCCGGCGGCGAGGATGACGGCAAGGCAGGAACGGCTCATGGGGATTCTCCTTCTCAGGCGATTTGCCGCTTCATACCAGCAAGATGATTGACGTGCGATAAAAGCCTTATGTGCGCCAGAAACAAAAAGGGCGCCCGAAGGCGCCCTTTCTACGGACAAGTCCTGGTTCACTTCGGCAGTTTGTCGTCCACGCCTTCGACGTAGAAGTTCATGCCGAGCAGGGTGCCATCATCCGACTTTTCGCCGGCCTTCAGCCATGCGCTGCCGTCCTGCTTGTTGATCGGACCGGTGAACGGATGCAGTTCGCCCGACTTGATCTTGGCTTCAGTCTCCTCCGCCATCGCCTTCACGTCGTCCGGCATGTTGGTATAGGGCGCCATGGTCAGGATGCCGTCCTTCAGGCCGTCCCAGATTTGCTCCGACTTCCAGGTCCCGTCGAGCAGCGCCTTGGTGCGCTTGATGTAATACGCACCCCAGGTGTCGACGATGGCGGTCAGCTGCGTCTTGGGGCCGGCCGCGATCATGTCGGAGGCCTGGCCGAAGGCGAGGATGCCGCGCTCGGAGGCGACCTGCATCGGAGCGGTCGTGTCGGTGTGCTGGGTCAGGATATCGACGCCCTGGTCGATCAGCGCCTTGGCGGCATCGGCTTCCTTGCCCGGGTCGAACCAGGTATTGGCCCAGACGACCTTCAGCTTGAAGTTCGGGTTGATCGACTTCGCGCCGAGTTCGAAGGCGTTGATGCCCATTACCACTTCCGGGATCGGGAAGGAGGCGATGTAACCGGCAACGCCCTTCTTCGACATCTTCGCGGCGATCTGGCCCTGGATGTATCGGCCTTCGTAGAAGCGCGAATTGTAGGTGGCGAGATTCGGAGCGGCCTTGAAGCCGGTCGCATGCTCGAACTTCACATCCGGGAATTTCGCGGCGACCTTGACGGTGGCGTCCATGAAACCGAAGGAGGTGGTGAAGACCAGAGAGCAACCGGAGCGAGCCATTCGCTCGATGGCGCGTTCCGCATCCGGGCCTTCCGGAACGTTTTCGAGGAAGGGCGTTTCAACCTTGGTGCCGAGTGCCTTGTCGAGCTGCTGGCGGCCAAGTTCATGCGCCTGGGTCCAGCCACCATCCGTCTTTGAACCGACGTAGATGAAGCAGACCTTCTTCTTCTCCTGGGCTTGGGCGCCTGTCGAAAAACCGCCCATCAGGGCGGCCGATGCGGCAAGGGCGATAATCAGTTTCTTCATTTCCTGACCTCTATTGGCTTGAAGACGTTTTGTTTTTGGTTCCGCGGTCACCTGTCGGGGACAAAGGGTTTCCCGAGCGAAGCCGGCGTATTGATGAGCGTCGTGCGACGATTATGCGAAATGATGATCAGCACGACAATAGTCGCCGCATAAGGAAGTGCGGACAGAAACTGAGACGGGATGACGATGCCGAGATTCTGGGCCAGGATCTGGGCATGCAGCTGGCCGATGCCGACTGCGCCGAACAGGTAACCGCCGGCCAGAACCCGCCACGGCCGCCAGGAGGCGAAAACGACGAGTGCAAGCGCAATCCAGCCGCGGCCGGCGGACATGTTTTCCACCCATTGCGGCGTGTAGACGAGCGAAAGCTGCGCGCCTGCCAGCCCGGCGCAGGCACCGCCGAACATGACGGCCAGATAACGGGTGCGGATGACGTTGATGCCGAGCGCATGGGCGGAGGCATGGTTGTCGCCGATCGCCCGCAGCTTCAGACCGGTCCGGCTCCTGAACAGGAACCAGTTGATGCCGATCACGAGCACGACCGAGAGATAGAAGGTGAGGTCTTGCGCGAACAGGACGCGGCCGAAGAACGGGATGTCGGAGAGAAGCGGGAAGACGATCGGCTGCAGCTTGATGCCGGGCTGGCCGACGAAAGCCTCGCCAATCTGGCCGGAAAGCCCGAGCCCCAGGATGGTGAGCGCAAGCCCGGTCGCGACCTGATTGGCCACCAGCGTCAGCGTCAGTAATCCGAAGAGCAGCGAGAACACCCCTCCGCCCAAGATGCCGGCGAGGAGGCCGATATAGGGGGAACCGGTCAGCTGCGCGGCGACGAAGGCGCAGGCGGCGCCCATGATCATCATGCCCTCGACACCGAGGTTCAGCACGCCGGAGCGCTCGGTCACCAGTTCGCCGAGAGCTGCCAGAACCAGCGGGGTCGATGCGGTGATGACGGTAAGAAGGATCGCCTCGAACATCAGCCCTTTACCTCCGCCGTTTTCGCGCCCGCAAAGATCAGCCGGATCCTGTAGTGGATCAGCGTATCGCAGGAGAGCACGAAGAAGAGCAGCAACCCTTGAAAGACGCGGCTGACCTTGTCCGAAATGCCGATCGACAGCTGCGCCGCTTCGCCGCCGAGATAGGTGAGCGCCAGCACGAGCCCGGAAGCAATGATCCCGAGAGGGTTGAGCCGCCCCAGGAAGGCGACGATGATTGCCGTGAAGCCGTAGCCCGGCGAGATAACCGGCTGCAGGTGGCCGATCGAGCCGGAGACCTCCGAAATGCCTGCAAGGCCCGCGAGCGCGCCCGACAGCAGCATCGAGAACCACACCATCCGGCGGGCGGAGAAGCCCGCGAACCGCCCTGCCCGCTCCGACTGGCCGAGCACCGACACCTCGAAGCCCTTCAGCATGAAGCGCATCATGAACCACAACGCCACGGCGGCGACGATGGCGAAGACGAAGGCCCAGTGGGCGCGGCCGGACGAGGAGAGAATCTCCGGCACGACGGCCTCGATCTGGAAAGTCTTCGTGATCGGGAAATTGTTGCCCTGCGGATCACGCCATGGTCCGCGCACCAGCCAGTCGAGATAAAGCTGGGCGATATAGACCAGCATCAGGCTGGTCAGGATTTCGTTAGTGTTGAACCTTGTCTTCAAAAGCGCTGGGATGCCCGCATAAAGCGCGCCGCCGATCATGCCGAGGATCAGCATCAGCGGCAGGATCATCGGCGAGTGCCAGGCCGGATACATGACTGGCAGGATCGATCCGGTAATCGCGCCTATGGTGAACTGCCCTTCGGCACCGATATTCCAGTTGTTGGACCGGTAACAGACAGCGAGCCCGACGGCGATGAGGATCAGCGGCGCTGCCTTCACAGCCAGCTCGTGGAGAGACCAGATCTCCAGCAACGGCTCGACGAAATATATGTAGAGCGCGCTCAGCGGGTTCTTCCCGAGCAGCCAGAACATAATGGCCCCGAAAAGCAGCGTCAGCACCAGGGCGAGCAGCGGCGAGAGGATCGAGAACAGCGGCGAGACGCGGGCGCGCTTCTGGAGCTCAATGCGCATGCGCCGCCTCCGGATTGGAATGGCTTTCGTGGATACCGCCCATCAGCAGACCGATACGTTCCAACGTCAGCGTGCCGGCCGGATGGGGCTCGGAAAGACGGCCTTCCGAGATCACCGCGATATTCGTCGCCACCTCAAAGATCTCATCGAGATCCTGGCTGATCACCACCACCGCCGAGCCCGACTTGGCGAGATCGATCAGCGCCTGGCGGATGCGGCTTGCCGCACCGGCATCGACACCCCAGGTCGGCTGGTTGACGACGAGCACCGATGGCTGGCGGTCAAGCTCGCGCCCGACGATGAATTTCTGAAGATTGCCGCCGGAAAGCGAGCCCGCCTGCGGATCTTCGCCGCTCTTGCGGACATCCATCGCCTCGCAGATGCGGCGGGTGGCAGAGCGGATCGCATCGAAGCGGATGACGGAAAAGGCACCGCCGGACAGAAAGGCCTTTTTGTCCGACTGGCTGCGGGCAAGCAGGAGATTGTCCGAAAGCACCATGGCGGAGACGGCGGCGTGGCCGTGCCGCTCCTCCGGCACGAAACCGGCACCAAGCAGTCTCCGGCCGTTGATGCCGGTGCGGCCGACCGCCTTGCCCCGAATGCGGATCGCCTCATCCGCGGCGACCGGATATTCACCGGAGAGCGCATCGAAGAGTTCGCCCTGGCCATTGCCGGCAACGCCGGCGATCGCCAGCACTTCGCCGGCGCGGACCTTCATGGCGACGTTCTTTAGCGAGACCGCAAAAGGCGTGCGCGCCGGCACCGACAGATTGCTGACTTCGATGCGGATATCGCCGAGTGCTGCTGCGTTGTCTCGATGGACTTCGGCGACGTCGGAGCCGACCATCATGCGGGCGAGCGAGGCCGGCGTTTCCTGTTTCGGATCGCAGGCGCCGGTCACCTTCCCGTGGCGCAGAACCGTGGCGCGGTCGCAGATGCGGCGCACTTCCTCCAGCCTGTGGCTGATATAAAGCACTGACCGACCCTCGGCCTTCAGCTTGAACAGCGTCTCGAACAGCCGGTCCGCTTCCTGTGGCGTCAAGACCGATGTGGGCTCGTCGAGGATGATCAGCCTGGGGTTTTGAAGCAGAGCCCGGACGATCTCGATGCGCTGGCGCTCGCCGACGGAAAGGTCCGCCACATGCGCCTTGGGATCGAGCGGCAGGCCGTATGCCTTGGAAAGCGACGCCGCCTCGTCCGAGATCCTGGCAAGCGAAATCTTCGGGTCGAGCGACAGCGCGATGTTTTCCGCCACCGTCAATGCCTCGAACAGCGAGAAATGCTGGAAGACCATGCCGATGCCGAGTTGACGGGCCTCGCCCGGCGAGGCGATCGTCACCGGCGCGCCCTGCCAGAGGATCTGGCCGGCGCTCGGCTGCAGCACGCCGAACAGCATTTTTACCAGCGTCGACTTGCCCGCGCCGTTTTCACCCAGCAATGCGTGGATTTCGCCGGGCGCGATATCCAGATCGATCGCGTTGCAGGCTGCGAAGCTGCCGAAAAGCTTGGTCAAACCTCGAACCGACAGAAGCGGAACGGTCGTCGGACCCTCGGATAACGTCACTGAACCCCCTCGTTCACCGCGGGCCTACCTTCTTCGAGGTTTTTCAGGGCGACGCAGCGTATTGATTTTCCCGACATCCGGCGATCACTCCGGACGTTCGACTGATATTGATACCGTATTTGTTGCTTCGCACAACACTAAAGAAAGGGGGTTGCAGGAAGGTCCAACTATTTTCCAAGACTGGGGAAAAGCTGCAGCACGCCGCCGATGCAATAGAGATAGATGCCGCTCAGGACGACACCGTAAACGACCCAGGCGGGCGTCTCGAAATGCAGGAGCAGCGAATAGCCGCCGAGCGCGCACCAGATGAGGCAGATAGCCAGATTGAGCAGACGGAGCCGTTTGACGCGCACGGGGTGCAGGAAGTTGATCGGCAGGAAGGTGAGAATGACAGAGACCGAGACGAGGACCAGAGCCGCCGTTGCGCTCGCGTCGACGACGAACAGTGTGAAGACCACCATGTTCCAGACGACCGGAAAACCGGAGAAAAAGTACTCGTCCGTCTTCATGCCCATGTCGGCATAATAAACCGCGCTCGAGACGACGATTGCGCCTGCGGCAACGAAGGACCAAGGTTCGCCGATCATGCCGCTCTGATAAAGCGCAAACGCCGGAAGCAGCACGTAGGTCACGTAGTCGATGATGTTGTCGAGCGTATCGCCCGACCAGTTGGGCAGGACTTCCTTGACCCGAACCTTGCGGGCGATCGGCCCGTCGATGCCATCGACGAGAAGCGCAAGGCCAAGCCACCAGAACATGTCGACGAAACGATGCTCGGCTGCAGCGACGACGCCGAGGAAAGCAAGGAACGAGCCGGACGCCGTCAGCAGATGAACCGAGAAGGCGCGGATTTCAGCATACGGGACTTTTTTGTAATTGAAGATTCGTCTGATCACGCGTCAGTCCCGTCTTTCCCTCATCCGGCGAGGTATGCGGCCAATCACCGCGCATTGCAACCGGCTTGGGGCCGCCGCCAGACATAAAGCATTGCTTTTTCTATGCTGCGCTGCCGTGCCCCATGGATATGCTCGCCCCGAAGCTCTAGATAATCCACCGTACATTTGCAGCGCAGGACGACGGACATGCAGCATTTCGAGATTGCGGTGGTGGGCGGAGGACTTTCCGGATCGGTTGCCGCCCTGGCGCTCGCGCGCGCCGGCCGCAAGGTGGCGCTGATCGCACCGCCATCCGAAAAGACCGATGAACGCACGACCGCGCTGATGGATCAGTCCATCCGTTTTCTCGAACGGCTTGGCGTCTGGGAAGACATTGCGGCTTCGGCCGCCCCGCTTTCGGTGATGCAGATCATCGACGGCACCAAACGGCTGCTGCGCGCACCGACGGCGCAGTTCCGGGCGCAGGACGTCGGACTCTATGCCTTCGGCTACAACATTCCCAACCGGGCGCTATCGGAAACGCTGGATGCCGCCGTTGCCGCCGAACCGAATATCAGCAGGATCGCGCAAAACGTCGAGACGTTCGACTTCTCGGCCGAACGAGCCATGCTGACGCTGTCGGACGGCGCCTCGATCGGTGCCGACTTCGTGGCTGCCGCCGATGGACGCAATTCGAAAGCCCGTGAGACCGCCGGCATCGGCGTGCGTCGCTGGTCCTATCCACAGTCGGCGGTGGTGTTGAATTTCGCCCACAGCGTGCCACACGGCAATATCTCGACCGAATTCCATACCGAAAGCGGGCCGTTCACGCAGGTTCCCCTGCCGGGCCTGCGTTCCAGCCTCGTTTGGGTGGTGAAGCCGGATGAAGCTCGCCGACTTGTCGAACTTCCGACCGGGGAACTGTCGCGGCTGGTCGAAAACCGCATGCAATCGATGCTCGGCAAGGTGACTGTCGAAGGCACTGCGCAGGCCTGGCCGCTCTCCAGCCTGATGGCGGAGCGGTTCGGCAAGGGTCGGCTGGCGCTGATCGGCGAGGCCGCGCATGCCTTTCCGCCGATCGGAGCGCAGGGCCTCAACCTGTCGCTGCGCGATATCATCGCACTTTCGGAACTGCTCGTCGCAACCAGCAATCGCCCGATCGCAGCCGATGCCGGCGATCGCTTCAACCGGCGCCGCGGGCCGGACATCGTCAGCCGCACCGTCGGCGTCGATCTTCTCAACCGTTCGCTGCTGTCGGATTTCCTGCCGGTGCAGATGCTGCGGGCCGCCGGCCTGCACATCCTCACCAATGCGCCGCCGCTCCGAAACCTTTTGATGCGCGAGGGGATCGAGCCCGGTCGGGGCCTGCGCGCTGTCGTCGATGCCTTACGGAAAGAGATCCGGCGGTAACGTTCCGGAATTGATGAGGTAGAGCAGCGCCGGGAGAGTCGCCACTGACGCAACGGTGATGATCAGGATGCTAGCCGACGCCCTCTCTTGCCAGACGCCGTATTGCTGGCTGATGACGAAGACATTGGTCGCCGTCGGCAGTGCCGAAAGCAGCGTCGCGGAATAGATCCAGACCGGATGGAAATTGCCGATCAGTGACAGGACCATATAGGTCGTCATCGGCAGCAGGATCAGCTTGAAGACCGCGATATAACCGATCTCCACCGGCACACGTTTGATCGGCCTCAGCGCCAGCGTCACTCCCATGGCAAATAGCGCGCACGGTGCTGCAGCCTGCGCGAGATAATCGACGAGCCGCTGGAAGGCTGCCGGCGGCTGCACCGTAAATGCCGCGAAGCAGAAGCCCAGCGCCGTCGAGATGATGAAGGGATGCATCACCACTTTCCGGACGATATCGGCAACCACGTGGGCGGCTGGGCGTTTGTCGCCGCCCGCCATTGCCATCATCGCCGGTGCGACGATGAAATGCGCGGCGTTCTCGAAGCAGACGATCAGCGCCACCGGTACCGCTGCCGCCTCGCCGAAAGCAAGCAGCGCCAGGCCCGGCCCCATATAGCCTATATTGCCGTAGGCGCCGGCAAACGACTGGATGGTGCAATCGGCAAAGGTATTGCGGCGGATGAAGAAGCCGATCAGGAAGAGAACCAGGAAGACAAGGTAAGTCGCGCCGATCTCGCCGAAAATGAAGTCGGCGCGGGTCAGTTGCTCGACCGGCGTGCGGGACACGAGCTTAAAGAAGAGCGCCGGCAGGGCCGCGTAGATGATGAAGGTATTCATCCAGCCGAGCGCTTCAGCCGGCTGTTTCGTCACCCTTGCGGCAAGATAACCGATGAAGATCAGCCCGAAGAAGGGCAACAGCAATGCAATGATATCGGTCATCGGTACCCTGCCCGCTGACCGGGCCGTATTGGAAGACGGTTTTCCGTTAGCCGATTTGCGTCAGGATTGGAAAGGTCTGCTGGAACCAGATTGCGGCGGACGTGACGAAACCGAAGATGAAGGCAAGCCCGGTGAGGATCAGGAAGACTCCCATGACCTTCTCGACCATGCCGAGATGGCGGCGGAAGCGGGTGAGGAACCGCATGAAGGCACCGGAGAAACCGGCGGCGATCCAGAACGGTACGGCAAGGCCGAGCGAATAGATGGCGAGCAGCGCCGCCCCCTCGCCGACCGTATCGCGCGATGCGGCGACCCCGAGGATGGCGCCAAGCACCGGACCGATGCAGGGCGTCCAGCCGAACGCGAAGGCGAGTCCCATGACATAGGCGCCGGACAGTGTCGCCGGCTGCCCGCCGCCCTGGAAACGCGCTTCGCGGGCGAGAATACCAATCCGGAAGACGCCGAGAAAATTCAGGCCCATGACGATGATGATCAGGCCACCGAGTTTGGACAGGAGATCGAGATGCTGGCGCAGGAGCACGCCGATCGTCGAGGCGCCGGCTCCGAGCGCTACGAACACAGTCGCAAACCCGAGGGTGAAGAACAGCGCCGACTTCAGCACCGCGCGACGCGTGCCGCTCCGCGATTCGATGACCGCCGCACTCCCGCCGCCGCGGAACTGCTCGACCGAAATGCCCGCCATGTAACAAAGATAAGGCGGCACGAGGGGCAGCACGCAGGGAGAAAGAAACGATAGGGCGCCGGCAAGAAGCGCGCTCAACAGGGATATTTCGGCAATCGACACGTGCGGCTCCGGCTGGCGGGCCTTTTGCGAGCCCGCGTCTTGCGCTTGAGGTAATGGCCCGAAGCGGCGAATGCCAATCACCTTTTCGCATTGCCGTGAAAAAGCGGCAGATAGCCGCATTTTTGCTGTTTTTGCGGGTTGACCGCAAGAGGTCACCTGCCTATGTTCCGCGCACTTTCAAGGACGCGCTCATCCGCGGCCGCGGGAGAGCGTAGCTCAGCCGGTAGAGCAACTGACTTTTAATCAGTAGGTCTCGGGTTCGAACCCCGACGCTCTCACCAACAAATTCAACGGCTTATCGCCTTGAACTTGGTCGAAAACCAGCTAAAATACCCTCACACAGTTCTCGCACAGTTTTGAGGGTAAAATGGTATCCCACAAAGTGCTCGGTGATAAGGTCCGCGTGTACCGTCGCCCGAACAGTTCCGTCTGGCAGTGCTCCACCTACCTTGAAGGAAAAGAATGGCGGGTCAGCACCAAGACCGACAGCCTCTCTCAGGCTAAGGAGTTTGCCGAGGACTGGTATTTTGAACTCAAAGGCAAGAGCCGCACCGGAGGGCTGAAGAAGGAAAAAACCTTCGCGGATGCCGCCAAGCAATTTTTCCTAGAGTACGAGGCAATCACCAGCGGGGAGCGTAATCCCCGCTACGTGAAGGACCACGAGGCCCGGATAAACAATCACCTGATTCCCTACTTCGGGGACAAGGCCCTGAGCGCCGTCACCGCTGGCGTATTGCAGGAATACCGGGTGATGCGGCTCCAGACGAAAGCCCGGACCGGCAAGCCGCCGTCCCGCAGCACCCTTCACCATGAGACGGTAACCCTCCGTCAGGTCATGAAAACCGCCCTGCGGCATGGCTGGATAGGCCACCTGCCCGACTTCTCCGCGCCGTACCGCGCGTCGAGCAAGATCAACCATCGGGCGTGGTTCTCGCCGGAGGAATACAAGCAGCTCTATTCCCATACCCGCGACCGGGCCAAATCGGCTTTCGGGCTGAGTTGGCAGCATGCGGCCGAACAGCTGCATGATTTCATCCTGTTCATGGCCAATACCGGCTTGCGGCCCGACGAGGCCAACCGGCTGGAATACCGCGACGTCACCATTGAGAAGGACCCGGAGAGCAAGGAACGGATTTTAGTGATCGAAGTGCGCGGCAAGCGCGGCGTCGGTTACTGCAAAAGCACCACCGGGGCGGTGTTCCCCTTTGAACGGCTGAAGAAGCGCAACAAACCCAAGCCCACGGACCTCGTCTTCCCGCAGGATCACAAGAAGCAGTTCAACCGGGTCCTCACGGACTGCGACCTGAAGTTCGACCGCCAGGGTAACCGCCGCTCGGCCTACAGCCTCCGGCATACCTATATCTGCCTGCGCCTGCTCGAAGGTGCCGACATCTACCAGATTGCCAAGAACTGCCGGACCAGCGTCGAAATGATCGAAAAGCACTATGCGGTGCATCTCAAAAACACGCTGGACGCCAAGGCGATCAACGTGCGGCGTCGGGCCAAACTGGCACCGGCGCTCGTGCTGGAATAGTCTCCGACGTTCGGGAACGAAACCAGCCGAGCCACAGTCACTGCTTTGGAGATGATGGATTAAGCACGCTCGAGCCATGACGAGCGAGTTCTTCCTCGGCTTCGACAAGGGCCATTTCCAAGAGATATCCGACCATGGTCAAATTCGGATGGCGCGTGACGAGCTCTACAACCCCGCGCAGATGCTCGACCACCTTTTTCAAATCATCCATGGCTATTCCGTCCATATCCAAAAGATATAAAAAACTGAGTTGAGTTCAACCCTACGTTTTGATGACTAACCAAGTGTTGATGCCCGGCCGCAAGGGCTGCGGAGTCGCAGTCGCCCGCCATTCATCTATCCCCTTGAAAGATATCAACGCGAGCGTGTATCAATGCGTAAAGCGCACTTACGCATCGCCGAATGTGTACGCATTGGACGAAAGAGGCGATGCGTTGCACGGTTTTCTACCGGCCGCAAAGGGGCGGACCGGAGAAAACCGGCAAGTGCGCCAAGGGGGCAAGCCCCCTGTGGAACCCCCTCCGTGCCAGGGAGAGGCTTGTGGCCATCTACCACTTGCATGTCAAAAACATCAGCCGGGGCGACGGGCGTTCGATCGTGGATGCCGCGGCCTATCGTGCCGGTGAGACACTCCCGAACGAAGCAGAGGAGCGGCTGTCCGTGTTCGGCGGGCGGCGCGACATCTTCGCCTCTGAAATCCGCCTCCCCGAGGGCGCGCCGCCCTGGATGGCCGACCGTACGAAATTGTGGAACGAGGTCGAGGTCGCCGAGAAGCGCAAGGATGCGCGGCTGGCGAAGGAACTGGAATTCGCCCTGCCCCGCGAGCTGCCACGCACGGCTTGGCTGGCCGTCGCACGGGCGATGGCCGACAGCTACACGGCGCAGGGCTTTGTCGCCGACCTCGCCATCCACGAGGATGGCACCCGCCACAATCCGCATGTGCACCTGCTGCTGACCACACGGGTGGTCAGTTCGACGGGCTTTGGGCTGAAGATCCGTAGTGCTGACGGGGTGCAGTTCGTGACCGGCGCCCGCGCCCTCTGGGCGCGAATTGCCAACGAGGCCTTGGGCAAGGCCGGAATCGCCGCAACCATCGACAGCCGCAGCTATGCCACACGAAATCTGACACGTGCACCGGGGCCGCATCGCGGCCCGAACCCGGAAGAACGCCGGGCCCGACGCGCCCGCGCGCAACACAAGAGGGAGTCCATGCAACCCGAAGAGCGTGAACACGATCTGCCCGTTCCCGACCCGGACGGATCGCCGATCCACCCGCGAGAACTCGCGGCGGCGGAAAACCGCATGTTGGACGACATGCACGGCGATATCACGCCTGCCGCCACGGGTCGCGAAGGCGACGTGGCGGCGGCACGGGCAGCGATTGACCGGCAGAACGGCCGCGAGATGACCGAGGACCAGGCCGCCGCCTATCGGCTGGCGCCCGAGGACATGCTGGACTGGCTGTCCGACCCAGCCACACCAGCCGACACGGAGGTGCTGGAGCGGTGGGAGAACCATCTTGATTGGCTGGACGTCGAGCAGCAGCGCTCGGCTTCGCCGTCGGAAGACAGAATCTGGCAGGAGCCCGAGCAAAGCCGCAGGTAGCACTTGCGGAACCGCTCAACCCGTCCCATCATCAGAGCCATGACGACGGTTTACACGGGATCGGTGTTCGGCATCCGCGAGCTGACGGATGAGCAGCGCGCGGCTACGGGCAAGGAGCTGGCATGGCTGGAAGCCGATCTGATCCGGCGCCGGAACCGGCTGGCCTACTGGAGCCTGCGCAAGACGCAGGCCGAAACCATCCCGGGCATTCGTGAGGAATTGCGCCAAAGCGCCTTCTATTTTCACGCGCGCGCCGAGGAGTTGGTCAACTCCGGCGAACGCCTGCGCGCCTATCTCGTCGCGGAACTGCAGGACCAGCCGGATCACCGGCCCGCCTATCAGTACGCCCACTGACGTAACGTTCGCCCGGAGGGGACGATGGACAAGCAGGATGAACTGGAGCGCCTCCGTGAACGGGCGCTGTCGTTGAACCAGGCGATCCAGGACCTGGACCACGACATCGAGCGTGCGGTTCACGCCGCCGCGTCCGGCTCGACCGATACCGGCCGGGCGATTGCCATGGTGCGGGACCGCCACAATGACCAGTTGGGCCTGATGTTCGAGTTGGGCAAGGTGGAAGCGCAGATCGCCGACCTAGAGAACCGTGTCCGCGAGCAGGACGAGCGCGGTGAGGAGCAGCGGGCCGCGCAGGAATGGCAGGCGGAGATACCGGTTGCGCAGGAGGACCATCTGGATTGGCTGCGGCCGGTGCTGGACGCGCCGGAACAATTGGTGGGGCCAAGTCGGGAGGAGCGGCACCCGCATCATGAGGGGGAAGAGCGGATGCTGCGGGACATGCAGCGCGAGGATCTGGAGCCGGACGATTATCTCGACTGGTGGCGAAAGTGACCGTTGTCGCCTGGTCGGCGTGGCATGCCGGGAGTCGTAGATGACTGTGACGGCGACACATACCGCGCGGGCCATGTCGTCCGCTTTGCCGGGTGATCTATGTGCCACGCGGCTTTTCGGCATCGCCACGCCTCGGCGTGAGATAGGGCGTCTTGAGGTGCGTCTCAAGCGGGGGCACACTCTCAGGACAACAATAAGATGAGGTGACCGCCATGGCTAACGCAGACGAACAGGGCGAGCTCTTCCCGCCGGAATATGTGGCGGCCCACAAGGCCCAGGCTGCAGAGCTGAAAGCCGATGCGGCGGAGCATGGCTTACGCTTCGAAGCGTTTTTCGTGCCCGAGGTCGCTGAATGGGTGCTGGCCCAGGTCGAGCAAGGCCGCTTCCTCGGTCCTTCGGATGCCGTCTTCGTCGCCATGCAGGTGTTCATGGAACTGGAGGCGCATCCCGATCTGCGCAAGGAACTGCTGAAGCGGGAAATCACAAAGAGCCTGGACGATCCCCGCCCCGGCATTCCGGCCGACGAGGTGTTCGCCGAACTGGACGCGATGGCGAAGCGGATGGCCGAGCGCGAGCCGCCGATGTGGCAGCGGATACCGTTTCCGCAGGACGATGGCGGCCAAGAACCCTAGTCTGCCGTTTCGGATGGATCGGACAGGGTCTGGAGCGGTGTATCCGCGCTGAGCGAGAAGCCCAGCCATGCAGGGCATTTGCCGCGTCAGGGTGCTTCCATGTTGGTCATAGGCCTCCCCTCCTCTCACGCCAGGCCCGCTCCGCAGGTTTGCGGATGATCAGGTGTTTCAGGGATCTCCCGGTTGCGGCTGCACCACGCGGCCGGAATCGGTCGGGGTATGCGTCCGGTCTCTGCCGCCGGCAATCGGCTGCCCGCTCCTTCGCTGCGCTCCCGAGTTGCCGTTGCCTGCGTCCGCCTTCGGCTCAGCGTCGCGGCCGCTGCAATCCCCCGACCGGCCGCGATGGACGCAGCCGGAAAACCAACGGGAGAACCACCATGAAACAGACCAAATCCAGCAAACCCGACTACGCCGTGTATACGGTCGAGGGAGCCGGCGATAAGGCCCAGTGGACCAAAATCGGCGCCGCCTGGAGCCACAAGGACCACGAGGGACTGAACATCACCCTGACAGCGCTGCCGCTGAACGGCCGCCTGGTCATCCGCAAACCGAAACCCGACCGGGACGACGCCTAATGGTCCCGGCCCGCAACACCATCCTGCTGGGCGCCTGCATCAACCTGATGCAGCGCCTGCCGGGCGGGTCGGTGGATTTCATCCTGACCGATCCGCCGTATCTGGTCCGCTACCGCGACCGCAGCGGTCGCACCGTGGCCAACGACAACAATGCCTCGTGGCTCTTTTCGCCACAGAGATACGCAATCGGACCAGGCGCCAATTTTTCTAGTGAAATCGGCGATTTAATACAAAATCGGCATTTAAAAAGCCGTCTGCGCGAAGCAGACGGCTCATGTGGAAACCCACTTTTGTGGGCTTAGTGGAAACCTTGAATGGTTTCCGTCCTTTCCGAAGAAAGGCTGCCACTCCCATAAGGGAGCGCCTGGGGTGGACTAGACTCTATAAGCGACCAAGCTCGCCTAGTCCGAACGTGCGATAGTCCCGAGGGGCACCGCAAGCTGTAAATAAATTTTGACAGATGCAACCAAAAGTTACACCCTGCCTAAACTTATTTTCAGCGCATGTCAAAACATTTTAGGAAAAATTTCCTAAAATCCTTCCTTGGTGAGTAGTCCGTACCGATTTCCCCATAGCCAACTGGATTAACGCAAGAGCGTTCGGTGAGTTGGGTGATGCATATGGCAGCATCGAGGGAAAGGCTGCGAGGCAGCGGGGACAAGATGGTCTGTAACGCGGACTTGCCAAAAGAAATACTCCGTTAAGACGAACTGTCAATCGCTGATCGAGCACACCATTAATATTTCGTACACACATCTTGAATTTGCTCGACGAATGTGGCTAGCTGATGATTGCGCCTTCGATCCGACCAAGCTCGAAGGCGCGGAACGTGCCTTAGTAGAAACCGAGTACGACTGCTTCGATCAGAGTGTCTTCTGGACATCATTGGTGTTCGCTATCTTGGCGGCGCGTCCGCCGAGATGGCGGTCGCGGCTGCTCGTCTCCATGATGGAGATCATGAATGGCTACCGTAAAGCCCGGACGCTCGAAGCCAGCGCCCGAGACCCCGAAAGCGCTTACGCGCGGAGCACGGCAGAAACTGCTGCGCAATGCAACAACTCTCGGCATCGGATATGACGACTGGGTGTTCGAAGAACTCGATATCATCGACGATATGGATGTTGCGATCTATCGAAATCCTTCGACAGGCAGGAGGGACGTGCTCGTCGTCGATCCTGAGGATCAGGAGATCATCTTTTTCAAGAAGATGGACCCCGGACATGCGCCTGCTGCATCGTCGGTGACCAGCGGAACCGAGCCGAAGGCATCCCCCCTTCCCGAAACCTCGTCAAGTGAGGAAGAAGCGTTCGTTGCCCCCGGATATTACCATCCGATGGCCAAGACGCTTTTTTCGCTGTCTGAAGACCGACAGAAGCAGTGGTGGAAAGACCAGAAGCTCTGGGTTCCGTATGACGGCGACAGCTACATGCTCGGCAAGGTGATCGGTTTCCAGAAAACCGATACCGGTCATATCGGCGCGATTGTAGCCGACCGGCACAACACGCGAATCTTGTACGGCATGTCCTTCAACAACGGGGCGCCCTTCATTTTGGGACGCCCTAAGCCGCGTAAATCGGCCGATTAGCCAGAGTTAGCAAGCATACCCCATCGCCATAACCAACGCAAAAACTGCGGTTTTTGCGACCGTCACACCTTTGCCAAGGAAAACCCCAATGTCCTCCAATGATCCAGAAAGTCCGAAGCCAGAATTCCTCGCCACACAACCAGGTTACCAGAGCTTCAGGTATACTGTACCGTCTCCGGCAGATATGCCTATTTTCGTGTTTGCAAGCCTGCGTTCGAACTATGAAATCGCTCCAATAGGGGCGCGCATCTTGAGCAGGGGCGCGATCATGATCCCGACGACGTTCCTTGAATGGAGCCGCTATAATCGCCTCTGGGTGATCAAGGTCAATAGCCCGGCAACCAATGATGAAGAGGCATGGACGCAGTTTCACGATTGGATTTGGAACACATTCCCGCTCTTCAACTGGACGCCCCGTATGGTGAATATGGCCCGCGCGTAGCGAAGGCAGGGGTTTAGGGAGGGCAATCCCCATTGCCACGCCGTCCGGCTTGGCACAGATGGTGCGGAACACTTCCCGCTCGTTGCGCCCGTGGCGCAATCGACACAGGCAGGCGTAGCCAGCCGTCACTACCAGAGCGAAGCCGTAGGTAGTGACGGCGGCGGCCCGCTGACGCGAACCGCCGATGTTTTCCACGACAGCAGCCACACAGACAGTCTCCACATCCACCCTCAGGCGTGATTTTTACACGGGCGGATAAAGTGCTGCCCGAACGCGTTCGACGTTCGAGCCCGACACCGGAAGGTGACACCTCGCCCCTACGGCATTGGCGCTTTCCCGCCCGCTATCGTTTTGCATAGGCAATATCCTCCGCCTTGGGCAAGGTCTGAGGTGCCGGCACAACTGTCAGCTCCTGTACCTGTACCTTCAGTCGTGGAATGCGCCTCAGATATGTTTCCCTCTCAAGCGCGGCCCGCCGCTGCTTCAGGGTGGGATGCGTGGACAGCAGCGAATTGCGTGCGACTCCACGAAACATCAGCCTCGCATGTTGGCGCTCGAAGTCACTAAGTTTTGGCCCGTTATGAAGCTTTTCCAGCGCGGCGATCATGTGCTCCTTGCTGGTAAGCGCGGCGCCGATCGCATCGGCCCAGTATTCGCGGTTACGCGACAGGCGCAGCACGAACAGTTCGGAAAGCCACGTCAGGATCCAGCGGCCCCAGCGCTGCAGGGTGTCGGAAAACCTCAAATACCAGACCAGCGAGTTCTGGAACGAACGGGCCAGGCCCATGCGCCGCATGTCATTGTTGACGACATGGCCGAGTTCATGGCCGATGATCGCGTCCACTTCGGCCTCGGTGAGGGTGTCGAGGAGCGGCTTGCCGATGACGACGAGCGCGTTATGGACGCTGGCACCGATGGCATAGGCGTTGTTGTGCGGCATGACCCCGACCCACGGTAAGGTTTTGAGCCCAAGCTTGGCCGCTAGGATGTAGACGCGCTGGGCCAGCGGATCGTCGTTTTTGAGCAGCGTGATGCCATGCTGGCGGATGGCGCTTTCGCGTTGCCCGCCGAGCCCGATCAGGCCCCAGATGGTGCCCCAGAGCGGCACCATCCAAAAGCCACCGGCCACACTGAGGCCTGCGACCCCGAGGCCGATGCCCATCGGCATGGAGATCAAGCTGCCCCAGGCGAGCCCGAACCAGCTGCCGAGCACGAGGCCGATCCAGGTCGGCACGCTGCTATGACGAAGACGGCGGTAATTGATTGTCCTTTCGGTCATGTCGGTCCCCCTGTGAGATCATTCCAATACGCGAGCGGCACTTCTCGCTCTTTTCGTGCACGACGAGCTGCGTCTTGAACGGGCGGGTGCCCGCGATGTCGGTGATGCCGTAGCGCCAGCCGTCGCCCTGCCAGCCGCCAAGCAGTTCCCGCACCTCATCGCTGGTCAGCAGCGGTCGGCCGAGGAACTGGATGCCCTCGGTCATCGAGAACCCGGTGTTGGTGGAGGCCTCACCATGGAATCCGCCGAGATGGGACGAGACGTTAGCGTTGGCCGTGGTCGTGCGGATGGCATGGGTTTTGTGGCCGAGATAGGCGCCGATCAGCTTGGCGGTCTCGTCATCGTTGATGCCGAAGAACTGCTTGACCTCGCAGTTGAGGAACGGCTGCCAGCTGTTGCCCGGATAGTGCTCCTGGATGCCGTAGAGGTTCTGCAGGAAAAACCATAGCCTGACCCCCGCGCCTGCGTGCGTGTTTATGGCGTCCCGGTATTCCGGAAACGGGCCGATGTTGAGGAACTCGTCGAGCACGAACAGCACCGGAATCTCCGGGACGCGCGGGTTGGCGAGCATGGCGTCCAGTGCCGCCTTCAGCACCACGCGTAGCCAGCCGGAGAAGGTCTTCATCATGTCGAACGGGAGTTCGATATAGACCGTGGCGGGCCCGTCCTTGAGGCTTTCGAAACTGACGTCGTTGCCGCTGACGCTGCGCTGGATGTCAGGGTCCTTCCATTCGTAAAGCTTGCTGGTGAGGGTCTCCTGCAAGACCTTCAGTCCGCGGGCCGGGTCCTTTTCCAGGACCGCGCTGGCCGTGACCGCCGTCGGCGGAAACGCTTGCATTTCCTTCATGATCTTGAGCAGGCTGGCGCCTTTCAGGGACGCCATTTGACAGACGGTCGCCAGCGACCGGCGATGCGGCGGTGCTTTGTGGTGCACGTACATGATGACGGCGGTCATGAAGCCCACCGCATCATCGGCGAAGAACGACGGCGACTTCGGGTCGTGCGGGAACATCTGCTGGGCGATGGACCGTGCGTCGGCTTCCCGCCGTACCCGGCTCATCGGATCAAACCGATGCACCGGTTTGCCGAAGCCGTCATCCAGCGGCGCGATGCGGTAAACCGGCCCCAGGGTGCTCCGCCACTGTGAGGTGGCTTCGAACAGCTCCCCCTTCGGGTCGAGGACGACGCAACTCCCGCGGTACCGCAGGAGGTTGGGGATGATGCTGGTCTTGCCCTTGCCGGAGCGCGTCCGCGCGATCGTTAGCAGATGGCCGTCCCCGTCCCAGTGGACAAATCCGGCAGGTTTCTCCTGGCCCTCGTCGCTGAAGGTGCCGAGGAGCAGCGAACGGGGGTCATCGAAGCCGTCCCTGCCCCGCAGGGAAGACGTGAGATCGGCCGAATTCGGCCATCGAGCCGAGCCGTATAGCGGCGGCGGATCGGCGAGCTGGCGCTCGCGCTCCAGACGTTGCGCCAGGTCGCGTTTCGCGCGTTCGATGATCGGGCGGGGATCGCGGCCGGAACGGACGGCGGCTTCGACCGCGTCAGCGACTTCCGGGCCGTAGAGCTCCTCCACCTGACGGCGCGCCGAGCGCGCCTTGAGGTGCCTGCCAGCCGTGAAGCCCCATTTTCCCCACTTCAGGCCGCGCGAAAAACCGCGCGCCAAATCACCCAGCGGATCAAACTTGTTGGTCACATTGTCGCCCCCGACCCAACCGACGGGAGTTTAGCAACTGCAGCTGGAAAATCAATGATCGTCCGCAACCTATTTCGGATCAGTCGGTTGGGATTCCACTCGCTCACAATGCTCTACGACAGCTCAAGGCTCGGATGGAATTGAAGCCATGAAGCGCAAACATGGCTGGAACGGCCGGGGCTTCGAAGTGCGCCAACTCTGGATTGATCAACCAGTACCGCTTTTGCAGGACTGATGGCATTCTATAGTTGCATCTCTCCCCAGAACTTCCCCTTTTTGAGGCGAAGGCAGCAACTACAACAATTCCGCCGCGCATTGTAAGATGATCATTCTTCGCCAGGTAGAAGTCTAAGTATCTGCCCATCAATCGCAGGATGCAAAAAGGGAGGACGTCATGCCATCTATACAGGAGCAGATCGCCGCAATCCAGGAGAGGTACAAACCCGAGATCGAGGCGCTGGAGAGCCGCGGAAAGCAATTGGAACAGGACTTCCACAAGCCGGACTCCTGGGAAGCCGTGATCAATGTTGATTTCGACGTTACGTGGGGCGACCAGACATTCTCGTTCGATGTTCCCACGGTCACGATGAGGACGCAGACGTTGTCCCTCGACATCCCGGAGGTCTTCCCGGAGCGCCAAACGATCGTGTTCCATACCCCATCAGTCAGGATGGTGGACAGGAAAGTCGGCCAGTATCCAGAGTGGCATGGACCGTTCAAAATAGTCTGGAAAGACATCATAATCTCTGTGCCTGAACCGTTCATGCAGGAGCAGCGGATCATCTTTGATCTGCCCTCCGTGCGAATGAAACGCCAGGAATTCAAGCTCGATCTTCCAGAATTCAAGATGGAAACGATCAAGGTGGTTGTCGGCTTGCCGCAAATAACGGTCCGCAAGGTATCGGCGGAAACCGCAAAAATAAAGGAACGCGGCGAGGCGCTGAAAGCGGAGGGCGAGAAGCTCGCGGCTCGTATGAAATCCGAGATCGAGGCGGTCGTTGGTGGATTGACCGCTGTTTCCGGCCAGTCGGCAGCCGTCGTGAAACAAAGTATCGGAGCCGAATATGATGGGGCAATCAACGCGCTCCAGAAGGGTATCGATGAGCTGGTGGCGAAAGGCGTCGATCCCATCAAGGTTCCGGCCGAATCCGGAGAAGTCAACCTCCGCAAGAAGCTCGCCGACTTGGTGGCCGCCCGGGATCAGGCCGTGAACGGGGTTCCATCGCCCCTCCCACTCGCGGCATAAAGCGAGCGATTGAGAGCTTCGGGCGCTCAGGACCGCTCGAAGCTCCGGTCTTCCGGTTATTGAGGCTGGTCCCCTGTGGCAGCCAGAGGCGCAATAATCTGCGAGCACACCAATCAGAAGCAGCATCAATGACCGCGGGCCTGTCAGCGCCGCGCTTTGTCCTTGCGCACCACGAAACAGGCGCGGCCAACCATGGGAGAGACGGGATGGCGCTCGGTGGCCTATTGAATGTCATGATCAGCCTGGCTTTCATGTATCTGGTGCTGAGCCTGATTTGCACAACGGTCAATGAGCTGGTTGCGACGGTTCTGAAACTCAGAAGCCGGTCTCTAAGTGTGGCAGTGACAAAAATCCTAGCAGATCAGGCACTTATCGCTGTATTTTACCGCAATGGATTAATCACCGGATCGATTTCTGCGTCGCAACGAGGGAGCGTTGCGCAGAACGGTATTCCTTCGCCCGCGGGACATTCCTCGTACATTGACAGCAAGAATTTCGCCATGGCGCTGCTCGCCAGCCTCAATCCCCAGAATCCAATCCCGGGGATCAAAGAGATTGAAGAGACCATCTCGAAGCTTCCTGACAGCGGCATGCGCGATGTCATCGGCTCGGCGCTCGCTACCGCAAACGGGGATATCGTCAAACTTCGGAATGGCCTCGCAGAGTGGTTCGACACTGCAATGGACCGCCTGACCGGCGAGTACAAACGTCAACTGCGTTACATTTCATTGGCGGTGGGGGTCCTAATCGCAATCGTTCTCAACGCGGATAGCTTCGCTGTAAGTGCGAGGGTTTGGAAGGACACGGCTCTACAACAAGCGGTAGTATCAGCCGCGGAAACGTTCCTGGCATCCGCTCCTGCAGCCTGTCCAGTCCAAGTCGCGGCGGAAGGGGAGGACGCATCGATACAACATGCATTGTCGTCCAGCCTGGACTGTCAGCTGAAAACATTGACATCCCACGTCGAACGCCTCCGACCACTCCCTCTCGGATGGTCTGCGGACAATCTGCCTCAAAGCAACGAGCCGAACCCCTCTCTCTGGTGGGGCCTTAAGATCGTTGGCTGGCTCCTGACGGGGCTGGCCCTCTCGTTGGGCGCCCCTCTTTGGTTTGATATCCTTGCGAAGTTTATCAGCATTCGGGGTACGGGAGAAAAGCCAGGGAAGACAGCGGAACAGGCCTGATCTCCTGTGCCATGGCGTATTCCCGGACCGAGGTCCATCCATTGCCGTGCGATTAGAGAAGATGCGTCTCTTGGCGCTCCTAAATAATTTCTGCGGTAGGCGAAAACCCAAGACCGCACCTAGTCCAAGCTGGGAGACAACGATGCACCGCATTGGCAATAAGACGCGCGAGCCCCGCGTCGCCAATGAAGGCCACAAAAAAGAAACCACGGCGCGGAAGGGCGTGATCCCCGCCGACTGGCGGCGGATCGCCACCATCTTCGGAGCGAGGACCATGCAATGACTTACGAAACCTCTATTTCCGCCCGCATCGGACCGCCCACCAAGCCCGACGCCGACAAGATGGTGATCGGCAACTTCCCGGACGGACGCTCGCAGCTGGGTGACTGGTGGCGCGACCCGTCGAAGGCTCGGCAGCACTTCGTTGCCATCGCCGTGGCTGTCGCGGGCGTCGTCAGCTTCATCGTCGGAGTGGCCCAGCTCTGGGATATCTACGTGGCGGGTTCCAAGAAGGCCGACGAAGTCACCATAATCTACAATCAGGAGGCTGCCACCCTGCTGCCGCCTCTGTTCGAGGTGACGAAGGACATTAAGCCCTCGATGGAGGACATCGACGCGGCGCGCGCTGCTGGCGACGAGAACAAGGCGTACTACATGACCGTGGCCTACAAGGCGCAAGCCGCTGCGATTATCAAAGGCGACTTCAAGATGAACGACACCATTCAGACGTTCTACACTGCCATGAACAACACGGCGATCTGCGCGACGGACGGCTGCAGCCGGACGGCGCTGATCCGGAACATGGAAACGGCCTATTGCCGGGCCGATCGGAAGTTCGGCGGCTGGTTGGTCGAGTACCGCAAGAAGCCGTTCAAGGCTGCGTTCGCACAGCAGTACGTCGATCTTCTGGCGACGATACCTTGCGATGCGGTCATCTATCCCAAGACGCCGACGAACTGATCTAATGCACTGACTCATCCAGACGGTACAGGCAGTTCTCTACGGCATGAGCCATGATGCGGATGTCGGGGTGAAATAAAAGGTCCATCGGGGATGCTCGGCCAGCCATTCGAGCACCTTATCTGTCGCAACCTACCACGAAGGTCCGGGCCTTTGCGCTTCCGGGAGGTTTGCGACATCCTGCCCCGGCCGGGTTCGACCCGAGCCGCGCCAGGCGAGGAGAGCGCCAAGCCGCTCCCCTCGTGTCAGACTGCAGGCCGCTGGCTTCGACGATCTGAGTTGAACAGCGTCGAGCTTTCCGCCTGCGGGGGCCGAGGAGCTTAGCCCCTTCTCTCCCCCAAACAGCCTTCCGCCCAGCTTCCTCTACGCCGCTGCGCTCTGTTCCGTGCAGCCGGTTCCCCGCGAAGGCTGTTGTCCCCTTCCAGCCCCACCACTCACGCGGCCCCGGGAGGCAGGACGCGGCCCTGCATCGCAGTCCTTAGTCAACGAACAAGGAACAGACCCATGAACGCTATCACCTTGGCTGCCGAACCGGCAGCCGAAAACCCCATCCCCGTGGCTGCCGTCGATATCCGGCACACCGTAGAAGCCGTCCCCCTCGACCGTCTGGTGCCGAGCAAGGCCAATGTGCGGCGCGTCAACGCCGCCGTGGGCGTGCCGGAACTGGCCGACAGTATCGAGGCCCACGGCCTTCTCCATAACCTTACCGTGCGCAAGGCGAAGAAAGGCCGGTACGAGGTCGTCGCCGGTGCTCGCCGTCTGGCCGCATTGCGCCTGTTGGCCAAGGAGGGACGGTTGGCCGACGACGCCGAAATCCCCTGCAACGTGCGGGACGCCGGAAGCGACACAGAACTGTCGCTGGCGGAGAACGTGCAGCGGGAACCGATGCATGTGGTGGATGAAATCCTTGCCTACCGCGAGCTTGTCGACAACGGCATGGCTCCCGAAAACATCGCGGCGCGGTTCGGGCAATCGGTCATCACCGTGCGCCAGCGCCTGAAGCTGGCGGGGCTTTCCCCGAGGGTGCTGGAGGTGTTGCGCGAGGACGGCATGAGCATCGAGCAGGCCCGCGCACTTGTCATCAGCGACAGTCACGAGGAACAGGAGCGGGTGTGGTTTGAATCCCAATCCTATAACCGCGACCCGCGCAGCTTGCGCGCCATGCTGACCCGTGAGCATGTGCGCGGCACCGACCGGCTGGCGCGGTTCGTGGGGCTGGAGGCCTACAAGGCCGCAGGTGGCAGCATTGTCCGCGACCTGTTTGGCGAGGACACCAGCACGTTCCTGACTGACCAGTCGTTGCTGACGGCGCTGGCCGTGGACGCTCTCGAACGGGCGGCGGAACCCCTGAAATCCGAGGGGTGGAAATGGGTCGAAACAAATCTTGACGCGTCCACCATCTACAGCGGGGACTTCGGGCGGGTCTACCCGCAACTCCGGGAACCAAGCCCAGACGAGCAGGCCGAGCTTTCGGCCCTCGGGGAGAGCTTTGACGAGGTGCAGGCGCGGCTGGAAGCCTATGCCGAGGGTGACCCCGCCATGGAGGCCGACGAGGCACGTCTGGCCGAGATGGAGCAGCGCATTGCTGCCATCCGGAATGCCGCCAAGACCTACGACCCGCAGGAACAGGCGTTGGCAGGGTGCATCGTTTACGTGGACCACTACGGCGCATTGCAGGTCGGACGAGGCTACATAAAGGCCGAGGACAAGGCCGCGGTCGACCAGCTGCGCCGGGGGGAAAGCGCGGAAACGCAGGACGAGGCCGCTGCCTTGTCGGTGCCGGAGCCGGAAGCGGGATACTCCGCCGCGCTGGTGGAGGAACTTACCGCCATCCGCACCGCCGCCATGCGGGTGGAACTGGCCAACCGTCCCACCGTCGCCCTTGCCGCCTTGCTCTATCCCATCGCGGGCCGCGTCTTCCAGAGCGGCTACACCTCCTTTGATGCGGCGGTGGAAGTGAGCGGGCAGCGGAAAGACCTTGCGGCCTCGGTCAAGGAGCCGAGTGAGGTCCGCGCCCTTGCCGCATGGCAGGCGACAAAGGAAGCATGGGGCGACATCCTCCCCGGCCAGCCTGCTGACCTGTGGGCATGGTTGCTCGAACAGCCGACCGACAGGTTGCTCGAACTGCTGGCCTTCGTGACCGCCGCCAACCTCAACGGCGTGAAGGCCAAGCACGACCAGAGCAAGGGGCGGCTCGCGAATGCCGACCAGATCGCCATCGCCGTCGCGCTCGACATGCGCGAGCACTGGACAGCGGACGCGGCATTCTTCAACCGCCTGTCCAAGGCAGGCATTGCCGAAGTGCTGGCCGAAGCCGGCTGCGCGTCACAGACAGTGCGGATGATTGAAAAGGCCCCGAAAACCGAGGCAGTGGCGGAGGCCGCAAAGCAAATGGAAGGTAAGGGTTGGCTTCCTCTCCAGCTGCGTGTTGCCGGAGGTGAAGCCGCCGAGTGAACGAGGCCACATTCCACAGAAGCAGCCCGGGACTTGGTTCCGGGCTGTTTGCATGGTGGCTAGGGGCTGACGTGGCCGGGTTCGACCCGAGCCGCGTCAGCGCGAGGAGAGCCCCAAGCCCCTCCCCTCGCACTCTCTTCCCGCCCGCAATAATGGGATCGTACTAGACACCCGTTCGGACATAGGCACCATGCGGCGATGTGGCGATCAGAATCCTACCGTCCCGCCGTGTCGTCAGCACCCGACGGCGTTCCCCGTCCAGCATTACGCCCAATGTTCGCTCTCGATACCAAGCCACCGTCTCTTGGGTCGCATACTGGATGCCGGAATCCGAGATGATCGTTATCTGCGGCTTCCACCCGTACTGATAGAGCTCCGGACAACAGCCATTGGCGCGCCCGTGGTGTGAAGCTACCAGAACATGCACGTCAGCCATGGCCGCCCGGAAATCAGCCCTTTCCCAGAGACGGCGCCAGCCATGCAATTCCATGTCCCCCGGAAAGCAGACCACCAGGCCCGGGCAGCGGAGGATGCACACCAAACTCAGGTTATTTTCGTCCTCGAAGTCGTGGGGATACCGGTTCCAAAACGTGTCGATAGTAATGCCGCCCAAGTCCGGGATATAAGGTATTCCGCCGATATAGGAGGACATTATATCGGCCAACGCGCTGATACCTGGCCCAATCCCATCCTGGCCCTTCAGGTAACGGATGTTCTCAGCGGTGACTGAGGGATTCCGATAGAGAGCCTCGATGGAAACGCGGTTTCGCAGGTGGTGGAGATCGCTTGCATGATCCTCATCCATATTGGTGATAATGAGGCGCTCAAGGCTGTGAATACCCATCTGCGGCAGGTAGATCGACGGCCGCCACCCGGTGGTCGAGTTGTGTCCTGCATCAATTAAGAAATGCTTATGATTGTCAGTTGAGACAAGCGCGCACCCACCGTGCTCAACGTCGAAAATCCTGATCTCCATGCGTCAGCTGTCCTGGTTATGTGCAATGCTGTGGCGGTGGACGCGTTGTGTAATGAACCGGTTTTGCTTCTTGAATGATGCCGTGAACAGGATCACCAACGCTACGCAGCCCATGAGAACCCACGTCCGCCGGGAAAAACCAACGGCACCAGCCATTGCATCCCAGTTGTAGCCCACGGCGCAGACCACAATCAGTGCGAGGATGGAGCGGTACAGGTTGCTCGCTTCCAGCAGAATCAGGATCTTGGGGTCCTTTTCGGACGCGACAATGAAATCATTATAGCTGCCGTACTTCACGACCCGCAGCAGTCGGAGCAATGGCTCAATAACGACCGATCCGATCCGGCTAATGATGAGGCCTGAGAAGTAATAGAGGACAAGGTTGCCCACCAAAGTTTCCGACGCCAAGACGTAGATGCCCGTCACGGAGAGGAAATGGACGAAAACCGCGCCCGGTATGACGTTGATGAAGATATCGTAGGAAGAGAGTTTGGCGATAAGATCGTTCATAGCCTATTCTACTACAACACAGCCTCCGCCTCAATTTAAGGTTATGTTTTCCCTGTGGATACCCGCACGCCCCGCCAGTAATTTTTCGATTGCGGGAGGACGTTCTGATATAACGCCAAGAGGCGGAAGCAGGAGAATATCCATGTTCAAGATTGAAGGGCTGGACAAGCTTACCAAAGAACTGAAGCAGATCGAGAAAGCCTTTGCCGAGATGGACGGCGAGCTTGGGAGCGTCAAATTTGATCCGGAAGATCCCGGCAGCATCGAGGCAGCAATAACTCACGCCGAGCAGCTGATTGATGAGCGGCTGGGTTCCCATTCCTCAAATTCGTTTGTGGCGTCCGTGGTGGACCAGATGAAGGAACAGTTCCGCGAAGCGATCATCGATCGGGCAGCAGAAGCTCGCTTACAGGGCAAAGACGGCAACGAGGATCAAAGCGAATGAATGGAGCGAGCCCCGATCTCTTCAAGCAGATTGATCATGCCGTGCTCGACCTTCAGAGCTCGCAGCTGCAAACCTACGAGCGACCGCTGAAAACCCTCGTTCGGCTTCTGGCAAGCCCTGACCTAGAAGCAAGCAATCAGGCACTGACGAAGGATCTGGATCTCGAGGAATTCCTCAATAGCCAGGACGAGCAGGAAGGAATGGTCGGAAGCACCACGCTAAAATGGCCTGATGACCCAGAAAAGATCATGGGTATCACACTCCTTCTGATCCGAAGATTTGGGGAAAACCCAGAGTGGATAACGGATTTTGGCCATACCTACTTTTATTCCAGCAGCAAGATCATCTCGACCGTCCATAACGTGACACGTCACATGATCATCCCGTTCGTACGGGATTATAAGTCCTACGTTCTCAGCCATGGACGGACCGAACCCCGGTTGGTGAAGTCTTTGACCAACAAGATTTTCGTCGTTCATGGCCACGATGGTGAAGCTCGGGAAACGGTCGCGAGGTATCTCACAAAAATTGGTTTCGACCCGATCATTCTGCACGAACAGGCAAATCGAGGAAAAACCGTCATCGAGAAAGTCGAAGCCAACAGCGACGTCAGCTTCGCGGTGGTGCTCTTGACGCCAGATGACGAAGGCTGCGTGAAAGGCGGTACCCCGGAAGCCCGTGTCCGTCAAAATGTGCTTTTGGAGCTTGGATATTTCATCGCCTTACTGGGCCGCGCCAATGTGTGCGCACTCAAACGCGGCACGGTCGAAATCCCAAGCGACTTCGCCGGAGTGCTCTGGGAAGCGATGGATGACAGTGGTGGCTGGAAAGCCAAGCTTGCACGTGAGTTGCAGGCAGCTGGGCACACCATCGACTGGAACAGGGTAATGACATGACCGACGATGCGGTCGGCCTAGCCTCGTTTGCGGAAGATCACCAGGTGATGAGCAATTCCGGATACTCGGTCACCGTCGAGGGACGGATTGGATCTACTACGATAAAGGTGGGCCGCCAGATGTAGTGGAACTGCTCACGGTCGAGCCATTCCTCCAGTGCCGTGGCGGCATCCGTATCGGAAAGATCGAACGGCCATTCCTGGACGATGCGATAGTGGCGATACCCCTGTTTCGCGAGGTCGTCGATCGCGGCGGCAATCGTAGCTGGCTTGAAGATCTTGTCGGCGTACTTGGTCCGCATGTCCGCGGCCATCAGAAAGTTTCCTTCGGCGCGTTTCATCAGAAAGCACTCCCCAGGTAGGTGTCGGCGATCTTGAGGCGGCTATGGCCGAGTTCAGCCGATATCTGCCGCCGCGCCGACCGGTCGGCCTGCTGTTCGGCCGCGGTCATGTCGATCCAGCGCTTTCCGCCCGCGATAGGGCATGGGAGGCCGGTCAGAGTTCGGTATCGCTGCTGCGCATAGGCATGGCGGAACCCGTGGGTGTTCCTGAGGCCGACCTTGAGGGTCTGGTATTCAAAGCGCTTGAGCTGCTCGACGTAGCTCAGCTCCGGCGGGATCAGGGACCCCCTGCCCTGGATGAAACTCATGATGCTCTGCAGCACCTGGCGCTGTTCGAGCGTGGTGATCGGCACGGTCCGCGCCCGGCCGCCCTTGGTCCAACTGGCCTGCAGCGTGATATGGTCGGCACGGACGGCGGCTTGCGGCTGGAATTTCAGCGCCTCCTCGCGCCGCAGGCCGAACGCGACCTGCAGCAGGATCGAGGCCTGGATGTACGGGCATTCAATCGCCCGGTATTTGACCCGGTCGAGGGTTTGGGCGCGGTTGCGGGTGATATCCCCGCGTTCGCCGACGCCATAGGCGGCGTTGTCGCGTTGGACAACGTTGGGCTTGCCGACCTTTTCCGCCCACCACCGCAGCCAGGTGAGGCGGTTGCGGATGCTGGCCTCGGTCTTGTCTTCATCCAGCCACTTCTCGACCAGGGCTTCGGCGTGTTTGGGTTTGATGGAACTTGCGGCAGGCAGGCTGTAGCCCAGCTCCGTCAGTTCTTCGGCCATTGCGGCGAGGCCGCGCTTGCGGTTGGTTTGCGTGCCGTAAGAGCCATCCCTGTTGCGACGGCACAGCCGCACCAGGTCCATGGTTAGATCGTCCATCTTGCTCGCTTCCTTATTTAAGGGCGGTGAGTGTTGATGGCCGATGCCTGTCCGTAGATCAGGTCACCCCGCGAAGATCATTCGCAGCCGGGGCCGGAATGCGTCGTCATCTCCTTTCGTGCGGTAAAAGCCTCCTGAGCCAGCCGGGCGGCTGGCCTGTTCGGTTTGCCCTGTTGGGCACCGCTACCGGTTCGGTTTGAACAGGTATCGGCAATAGGCGCCGCCATGGCGGCGCGCGGATGTCGTGAGCATGCATGATGCCCTCCTTCTGGTTGGGAAAACGGTGGGATGAGATGGATCAGCGTCTTGCGTGACCTGGCGGGATAGTGAACGCGGTCGCGTGTTAAGTGCCAGCCCGTTGCGCTTAAAATGATCATTCCAGCGAGGCGGGACGGCCTCGGCATTTGGGCGTCATGTGGGATCGTTTGGCGAAAACCGCTGAAACTGTGGGGATGTCGCGGGTCCGTCACTCCCCAATGGATTGGCGAGTGACGGACGGCTTGCCGCCCGCCACGTCGGACATCGAATGTCCGAATGGGAGGGTGCCCCTCCCAAACCCTCGCCTTGGGCCACTTAAGGCCTCCGGCCGCCCAGCGTCCCAGCGGGGGACTTGGCAACCCCCGCACCCCTGCCCGTGCGGCTCTAAAGGCCGCAGCGGGTTTCACCCGCTTTTGCAGTTCTCGGGCTGGGTCGTCGCTCCGCGTGCTGGGCGCTCCACTTGCTCCCCAGGCCTCAAACCCGCAGCGACCGCACGCGGCCGGGAGGCTTCGGCTGGTCCGGCAGGCCGTTGACGGATTTCTGATACTCATCTATGAGTATCAGAAAGAGGTACACATTTATGAGTACGAAAAAACCTTATGACGCGTTCGGGGCGCGGCTTGCGGAAGCAAGAATACGAGCCGGCATCCCGAAGCAAGGCGATCTGGCTAAGCAGATTGGAACTTCCCAGCAGAGCGTGAGCCGCTGGGAAGCTGGCACTTCTCGCCCTAACCTTGAACAAATCACCAAAATCGCCGCTGTTGTGAACGTCCACGCCGACGAGCTGGCCGAGCTGGCCGCATACGCGCCCCGTCAGACCGTGACTTTCGACCGACCTTTCCCTTTTGAAAATCTCTCTCCCGAGAGTTTCGAACGGTTCACCGCCGATTTGGTCCAAGGTCTCTTTCCGGG
This sequence comes from Neorhizobium sp. SHOUNA12A, assembly GCF_023006505.1. Classification (GTDB taxonomy): domain Bacteria; phylum Pseudomonadota; class Alphaproteobacteria; order Rhizobiales; family Rhizobiaceae; genus Neorhizobium. The sequence continues at coordinate 54,296 of NZ_JALBGV010000010.1, read as the reverse complement.
CGCCGAGGTTTACCGCGCCGGGGGACAAGGGCACACCCAGGCCGGTATCGATGTCACGGCGATTTTGGTCGATGGGCGTAAATTTACCCTCCAATGCAAGCAGGCAGCGGAATTCGGCCCGAAGAAAGTCACGCTGGCGATCGAGGCCGACACTACGGCTTCGGACCAGAAATTTCTGGTCCTTTCCCGTGTAGCCAGCCCGGATGCGCGAGCCGTTATTGAGGAAGCGTCCGGCTGGACGCTCTGGGATCGCGATGACCTCTCCCGCAAAATCCGCCAACTGCCCCTTGAGGACCAGCGCCGCCTGGTCCGGATTTATTTCGCCAATCAATATGAGGCGCTGCTTGGTGTGCCCGCAGGGGGACACTGGGAGACCGTCGATGAGTTTTTTTCTCCCTTTCTTGCGGGGGACAAGCTGTTTACCCACGCATGGGACCTCGTCGGCCGGGAGCAACTTGTCGAAGATATCTCCAAGGCCCTTATAAGCGCGGACGTTGACATCGTTCTAATGGCCGGTGCGGGTGGTAACGGCAAAACCCGCATTCTCAAGACATTGCTCGACCGATTTGCTGCCAGTCATGCCACCACGAAAATCAGAGTCGCCTCTGCGACCATGGAAATTACCAAGGCTTCTCTAGACGAGCTAGGGCCTGGCGAGCTGTTGCTTGTCGTTGATGATGCCCATGACCGTGCAGACCTTCAGGCTGTATTCGCCTTCGTCGCCTCAAGGACTGCACGGACCAAGCTGGTGCTTGCGGCCAGGCCGTACGGTGTTGACCATATCCGGGCGCAGGCCAGCAATTATTCTTTCGCCGATCCGGAGCGCTTCCCCCGCTTCGACATTCCATCGCTGTCCGTCGCGGACGCAGAAAATCTGGCGCGGCAGGTTTTGGAACGTCTTAACGGCCCTGTTGAGATGGCAAGACCGGTAGCGGAATTCACCTATGACTGCACGCTGGCAACCGTGGTAGGCGCGCGCATCGTGGCTGAGGAGGGCATCCATCCGGCCCTCATGCAAAGCGAACATCGCTTCCGGCAAACGCTTTTCGGCCGGTTCGAAGATATTGTCGCCGGGCACCTTGCCAACCGCGAAGATGGCAATCACATTCGCAAAGTTCTCGGTTTTCTGGCATTGATGCAGCCTGTCGCGATCGATGACCGGATTCTGTTATCAGCGGTCGAGAGCGTTGAAAACATCAGCGTGGAAGAAACTTCGCGGATTCTCAAGCTCCTCGTGGAGGCCGGTGTCCTCTTCAGGCGCGGCCCGAAATTTCGCCTTTCACCGGATATCCTCGGCGATTATCTCATTGAAGGGCATTTTGAAGGACCGAATGGCCGTTCAAACGGCCTCGCGGAGCGATATTTCGACGCCGTTCCTCCTCGTTACATTGACAACCTCCTACTGAACATGGGGCGTATCGACTGGCGGCGGACCGGAAAAACGAATGACAGCCCCCTTCTTGACGGCATCTGGGCCAAGCTTCATCCGACGAGTGAATATTCCGATCCACATCTGAAGGCCGTCGAAGCGGTTGCATATTACCAACCGGCCAGGGCGTTGGCGTTTGTGGAGCGGCTGATCCGGGAACGGCGGTTCATCTCTCAGCTCTCCGATATCGCGAAATATGCCGGATACACAGAAGAACACTTTCATCGCTCGCTGGAATGCCTGTGGGAGATGGGGCGCGTTGATGCGCGCGACCTAGGGTCACATCCTTCACATCCGGTCCGCGTCCTGAAAGAGTTGGCAGAGCCCTCCCCGGGCAAACCACTTTGGGTCCTTGATGGTGTCGTGGAGTTTGCGATCACCAAGGCGCAGAGCCCAAACGTCTGGTCCGCCTCATACACGCCGTTTGATGTGATGGCCGGTGCACTACGGGCCGAAGATTTCACGAGTGTACATTCAAAGCATCAGTGGTCGATGACGCCTTATTTCGTGGATCCCGACACCGTCGCCGACATTCGTGGTAAGGTCATCGAAGCCCTGCTCGCGAGCCTCGATTCCGACATCGAGAGAAGGGCACTCGGCGCAGCAACAACACTGGCAGATGCCCTGCGACGGCCGATCGGGCTGCTGGGCGCCCATCCGGATGCGATCCTTCTCAAGAAGTGGGACGCGCACATCGTCAAGACGCTCAAGCGTCTCAGACAGGTTCTCGACTCGCAGCCGATAAGCCCCACGGTACAAGCGGCGTTGGGGCGGGTAATCGCCTACCATGAAGCCCACGGCCAACGCGCGGTCAGGACGGCTGCGCAGGCAGTGCGCGAGACTCTTTCATCCGATCTGACTGCCAGATTTGAACGCCTTCTTACCGATGGATACGGCCACGAAGACATGCGTCTCGGGAGCATCGATGACCATGACAAACGCTGGAATGCGTTCATCGACCAGACATTGTCCGAGATGATCGCGACGTACTCCAATGCGGTTGATCTTCTTGCCTTTATTGAAAAGCGTGTTTTACAGGCGGACGTCAACCGGCAGAGCACCACCGCCGAAGTCCCCGTCGGACGCCTGATTGAGCAAATGGATGGCTTCGCTGCCGCGGTCATCGATGGCGTCGTTTTCGGGAAGGTGAAGCGGCTATCTCGCTTTACAGGTCACGCGCTTTCGAAGATTTTCCGCGACAGTCCGGATGTCGCGCGTGCGCATATAGCCGAGTTTCTCGACTCCGGCCGACAGGAGCTGAAGATCGCTGTCGCATCGGCCTATGATGCCCGCAGCGCTCATGACACCGAACGGCTGGGAATCACGGATATCGCCAACATCGAGCGGCTTCTGGCAGACGAGGACGAAGCCGTTCTGGTTGTGACGCTCCGAGCCGTGCGCTGGCTGTCAGAATTCAACCGGGAACTAGCACTCAAATTACTGCGGAAGGCAAATATTCAAAGCGCAAATGTCGCCAACGAATTCGCTGCGGCATTCACCTTCGGCAAACACATTCCTATCGCCGTGCTGACGCAGGAGGACATTGAAAGGCTCCTCAAAAGCTTAGAACCCCTCCCTGAGCTCGAAGGCTACTGGCTTGACCAACTGCTCGCAGAGATTTCGGAGATATATCCCCGGCCACTGGCGAGTTTTTTCATGCGGCGGGTTGAGAGCGCATCAGTTTCGTCGTCCGAGCGTATCCGGCCATGCAACTACGGCGCTTGGCGCAACCAGCCGCTTCGCTTCAAGAAATCTCCCGACGGTGCGATGGTGATGCAGGAGATCGCCGCTTGGATACGGGAGAATCGCAGTCGGAAAGGCCTTTTCACTTACCATGCCCGCCATCTCTTCCATGCGATGTTCGCGCCGTTCGACACTGAGGTCGTCGCATTTCTATCTGATTGGCTGGCGACCGCCGAGGAGAAGGACATCGAGACGATCGCGATGATCCTAAGGGAAGCAGATCGCGATTTCGTTTTCCGGCATGAAGCCTTCACCGTCTCCTTGATGGATCGTGCCCAACAGTTCGGACCGGAAACAATGCGGATGGTGGGAGCGGAACTCTTCGGCTCGGCAGTCTCCGGGGTAAAATCCGGAACCTCAGGCCAGCCATTCCCGCAGGATATTTCCTTGAAAGAGCAAGCACAGGCAGTGCTCACCCGCCTGTCGCGGTTCTCGGCTGCCTTTGGCCTATATGAGGGACTGTACCAGCATGCGGCTGGGGAAATCGACCGCATAATGGCGAATCTGGAGGATGACGAATGAAACGTCTTCCGAGAACGGAAGAAAAGAAACCGCCCCCCGGCGATCACTTCCATCTGGCTGTCGGGGATAAGCTTCTCGTGAGCATCCAAGGTCGGCTGCCTATCGCCGCCGCCTTTCTGCTGATCGTGTTCTTTGCGGACGACATAGTGGGATGGTTTCGGTGAAAATCATCACCGCGGCAATAGGCATCTCAGCCGAGTTGGATACCGAAAAGCGACCATTGCCGGTTACAAAACATTGGTGCCAGCCTTGCACAGACGGAGGACAGTGCTTTCGCTAACCCGCATATCACGGGCGAGCGTTTCGACCATTTCCCCTTCTTGACGTCGCCGCACAATCTCCTGCCGCTGGCCGGGATTGAGCTTGCGTGGACGGCCGAATTTGACGCCGCGTAGCCGCGCCACCTCCCGCCCATGCGCCGTGTTCTCCAAAATCCGCAACCGCTGCCACCGGGCGGCCCAACCGACAAGGAACAGGATCAGGTCGGAAAATTCCGAGGTCGTGTCGATGAACGGTTCATCAAGCAGGCGCAGGCCCGCTCCAGCCTTCTGCACGGCGGCAACGATGTTCAGCATGTCCAGCGGGTCGCGGGCAAGGCGGTCGGTAACGGTGGCAAGCACCAGATCGCCGGAGCGGAGGGATTGGAGCAGCGCTGCGAGTTCGGGGCGGTCGTCCCGATTCTTGCCGCTGCGTTTCTCATGGAAGACTTGTGCGCACCCCGCCGCTCTCAGCTTATCAAGCTGATAGCCCAAATCCTGTCCCCTAGTGCTGACGCGGGCATAGCCGACCACGCGGCCTGAGATGAGTGTAGTCATGGTCAAAACCTCCCTAAACGGTGGAAAGCCTTGAACTCCTAAAATATTGTTAATTATAGACGTGGGCAATTTCACCTCTTTACAGGTGGTCAAAAGTCACGAGTTTTGCAAGTGGACGAGATTCACATTATTTTTCGGAATCTATATTTTAGCGATATTGAATTTATTCATATTTTCACTTCGGAAGACATATTTACCCACCGCTCGAGTTGGCCGTCAAAACTCGTGATTTTTGATACCCAAGAGCGATCGATGGCGCGTCTCCCTCACGCCAATACCCACCAAAGGCTCGCATTACGATGGGCATTTCTCTCAACAGATCGCTTCGGTTCGGGCTACTCCTGCCCGCATGCGGCGCCTCTCTGGCCGCGCTGGCCTCCTGCGGCGAAGGCCCGCCCACACCAGGGGAAACCATCACGGTCCCCTTTTCGACCCTCGCCGTCCCTGCGCCGGAAAAGCGGCAAGTGCCGCTCTACATCATCAACGGCCAGCTGGGGAGCGGCCCGGCCGATACTCCTCAGAAGCTGGCCGACTACCTGAAAGCCGACCAGTTTACCGTGACCCTCAAAACCTCGCGCGGCAAAGAGTTCGAGGCCATCAGCGGCAATAAGATTAATAAGGTTGTTGTCCCCGACTACGAAACCGTGGAGCTGACGGCCAAGAAAGAGCAATACGGCCGCGACACCGGCATCACCGGGACGATCACCGCCAGGTTCGTCAACGGGTTCCTGAAAGAGGGCACGTGGACGGTCAGGACGTGGTTCAATCCGCCGCCGCCCTCGCCTGTCGGCATCCCGTCCGGCCTGAACCGCAAGATGGAAATCAGCCCGCAGTGGGTGAACGGCATCCTCAACAAGTACAGTTTCCCACCCGTGAAAGGCGAAAAGGCACAAGGCGGCCTGGGAAGCATGACCCGCGCGTTTCGCAAGGAAGATACCGGACAGGCCTGCTTCAGCCCGGCGGGTGCGCCGATCGACATCCAGTGCGCAACCGGCATCGGGATTTCCTACACCGCCGCCTACGAACTGCAAGACAACCGCAATGAGATTTGCTGGCAAGGGGTCTGCAAGCTGGACCTGCGTTACCGGGACCATGGCCTCAACCAGTTCGAAAGCGACCTGAGGACTGCCATGGTGAAGGCCTACATCGCCAAATTTGGGGAAATCGACCCTCCGAAACGCTGATCGGAGGCGCTGCCCGTACGCTCACAAAACGACGGCTCCCCCCTCCTATCTTCATCCTCTGCACCATCTAACAATCGGAAACTCTCATGCAGAATACGGTTAAGGTAGCCACGTTCCTGTGGTTTTTGCTCGCGTTGATAATGGTCCTCGTGCTGCTGGTGCTCTCCGCGAGCCTCATGGTCAGGGTACCGCTGCTGTGGCTGTGGGGTATCGCCCTGCTGGCCATCGCCTATCCGGCTTACAGGAGCTACCGGCGCGGCACGCCTGTCGGGACAGAGAGGACGTTCAAGGCCAGACTTGCGAGCAGGCTTTCGGCCTTCGGGATTGTTCTCGTTCTCGCCGTCATGGTCTATGACGTCGCAAACGTTCAGATGTAGTAGGCGGACCACGCGGTTCAGGCCACCGCCGCACCGAATGGAAATACCAGGCGAACGACGGCGCTGCTCATGCGCCGAGTTTTGCCGGACGGCGCTTTTGTGTTCGTCAACGGCAGCCAGCAAGGCGTGTGGAAGGGAGCAGGGTTGACGCCAACCACCTCAAGCTCCGCCCCGGTGCAGGCACTTTGAACGCAGACCGCCGTTTGCGGGTATGCAGTGACGCTCCGAAGCGGAGCGGACAATTCCACTGATTTTTGCACTCAACTGTCTCGGCATTATGCTCCACCCGATTCGATTCCCGAATCCTGCGTTCGCATTTAACGGCGCCCGTGCCAGCTTATCCTTGTTTCTGATGCTGTGCTTTGTGGCGACTACCATTCGCGGGTACAGGTCGGAAAGAGATGGAGGCGCCGACATGCAGGACTGGCTGGTTGTAATATTCAGATACGGCTGGCAGCGCTTGACCGCGATGCTCGGCGGTGGCGCGTCCATCAAAACACCGGACTATGAAATTCGGGCACCGACAACTGAAGGTGTCATCACCATCATGCGGGCCTTGCACGATGTACCGGTGAAATCTGCGTTGCCTGGGCCACGAAAACACGATCCACTAATGGCTACGGTAAAGGCTAAGGAGCCTATGATCGTCAGAGGTTAGGAAATGTCGTTAATCTTTCGCCAAGAGGACGGCTCCTGGCTGGCCATCCAAGTTTGGGATCCATGTCCACCTGCATCGCAACGAAGACGGCTTCGAAGGCGTATGGAACCGACCGCGCTTCATTAAATCGAGGACCTATCCGGCGCCATGCTGTGCAGGATGTCGGGTATGCGCGGTTACGCTTTATTGAACATTCCCTCTCCTAATGGAGCGCATAAACGATGGGGTTGGGAGACTATAATGGACGGGACGCGCGTCTGGTTGAAAGCCTTCTGGGGCTTCGATCCTAGCGAAGACGGTATGCTTGGCTTTACAAGGCTCGGGGATAGAAGCAACTTCATTGCAAATTGGCAGCCCGGCGATCTGGTGCTTATCTACGGCGCCAGCTCTGCTCAAACTGACAGCACACAGAGACGGCAGGCTCTAGGTTTTCTTGAAATTGAGCCGGTAGAAATCCCTCACACCGACCGCCTTTCTCCTCGCGGATCTCAGCGTCGTATCGAGCTGGATTCACAGGACCGATGGACATATGCTGTGCCGGCAAAGCGTGCCTGGCGTGTCACTCGGCCCATCAACATCAAGTCCATTGCTCCCTTTACCTATAGCGCGAAGAACGCCCGGAATACTGCTTCTCGCGGAATGCTGATGCAGGCAGTAGAGGCTTCTGCTGCGTTGGCGTTGCCAGTGAAGCCGGTGAATGTATTCGGAGAAGCGCCGGTAGACCTGTCCGGCGCGGAGTTTCCTATGGCAAGCTTGTTCTCGCCATCGAGAGGGTTGAAGCCTACCTTCGGCTCCCGGACAGCAGTCTATGCGGACGGCGATACCTACCTCTACCTCCATAAGCTGGAAGGTCAGGCGGCAGAGCTTATCGGTCGCAGCGCCTTGAGCATGGTGGGGAAGGTCGTGGTCAAAATCGGTTATTCCAACGATCCCACGCGACGTAGCGAAGAATTGAATGCGGGCTTTCCACCTGCATCTCGGACACGTTGGAAAACTCTGGCTGTTTCGGGGAAATTCCCGAGCGCTGAGGACGCTAAGGCGGCAGAGGATTTCTTAAAAGCCGAGTTGGCAGTGAAGTCCGAGAGCTTGGGGCGAGAATTTTTCCTGGGTGCCGAATCGACATTCTTGACCACGTTTGCCTCCGCCAGCCGTTCCACCGCAATGCAGATATGCGCCGTGTCCTGAGATCGGGCATTTGCTTTGAAGTTCAAATCAACCGATGAGAGGCAATCGCGGGCCGCGCTACCGTCTGCGGCGGTAATAGGTGTCCCACGCCAGCCTGATGTCGAAAAACGACCATTCCCTGCGACGGCCATAGGCGGGGCTCGGGCGATTGAAACACTCGCTCAAGCCGGTTTCTCGCTGGAATTTCATGAACCACGCGGTCGATTTCGGCTTGCCGCGAGACATTGCCTCGATCTGGCGGATGATGCCGCTGTGAGCCCAATGGTCATGCGGATTGGCAAGTGAAGCAGGATCAGCCAGATAAGTGCGCAGCTTTTGCAATACACCATCGTCCGGCGTCTGGTGAAGTTGGGCGCGGAGTTCAGCGACGGCGAGCGCCGCTCCTTGTTTGGCGGCTTCCGCCAACATGTCGCGCAGTTGCGTATCGGTGAGCACAAGCGCTCGCAGAGCTTCCATGAGCGAGGACTTTCCTTGGTGGGATTGGTGCGGTTGAACTTGACCGCCAACCCATTGCCGCACAGCCGGAAAATGACGTCAAGCCTTGAGTATTGAAGGACTTCGAGGAATATCTGTAACAATCATAGCAGGTGATTACGAAGCCAGCCCGCCTAAAACTAGTGAACCGATCGGACTTGTCTGGTACGGTGAGACCCGACCGACAGCAACAAGCATCCTCAACCTCTCATCATGTTCGACGTCACATCCGACGAAATCGCCCAACTCCATGATACGGACCTAAGGGAACTGGTGGGCCGCCTTTGCGAAGCAGAGCTTTCGGGCCGAGGGTTATCGCCAGCGGCCGTCACGTGGGGCGGTAACCAGACCGCGGCTGACGGTGGTCTGGACGTGCGCGTGACATTGATGCCGCATGTCACCATTGAGGGTTTCGTTCCGCGCGCATCGACAGGCTTCCAAGTGAAAACGCCGGATATGGCCAAGGCAGCTATTCTAGGTGAAATGCGTCCGACAGGTGAGATTCGGCCTGTTATCCAGGAACTCGCCGACGAAGCTGGTGCTTACATCATTGTCAGTTCGCATGGTTCGGTAGCCGACAGTGCTCTCCGTAGTCGGCGGGATGCCATCCGCGAAGCATTGTCGGGGGGTTCCAATGCCGACAAGCTTGCCACCGACTTTTACGATCGAACGCGCCTCGCCACCTGGGTTAGACTTCATCCAGGTCTGATAACGTGGGTCAAGGAGCGGGTGGGGCGATCCGTTAGGGGTTGGCGTGCTTACGGGGCGTGGAGCAGCGCAATTGATGGTGTTGGCTCGGAATATTTGCTCGACGATAAGCTGCGTTTGTATTTCAGCAATCACCGCGATGTACCTGCTCGGCCGGTGGCAGATGCCATCGACGAATTGCGCGATGAGCTAGCTCAAAGCCGCAAGATGGTTCGGCTGGTTGGTCTATCTGGCGTCGGAAAGACACGCCTTGCCCAGGCGCTTTTCGATGGCAAGATCGGCTCCCGCCCACTCCCTCCCTCGCTCGCTGTCTACACGAATCTCTCTGATAACCCGGATCCACAACCCTCGGGACTTGCTGCGGATTTGATTGCCAATCGCACACGTGCGATCCTGATAGTCGACAACTGTCCTCCGGACCTTCACCGGAGGTTGTCAGACCTTTGTAGTGCAGCCGATAGTACTGTCAGCGTGCTTACTATTGAATACGACGTGCGCGACGACCAGCCCGAGGGAACTCAGGTCGTTACACTCGATACATCATCGCTTGAGTTGATCCAGACTCTGGTGGGGCGTCGCTACCCGCACCTGTCCCAAGTCGACACACGAACAATCGCTGAAGCCTCTGGCGGAAACGCACGGATCGCCCTCGCCCTCGCAGGAACCGTGGGACGATCGGAATCGATTGCGGGCTTATCGGACGACGAGCTATTCCAACGCCTGTTCCGGCAACGACATGACGCGAACGATGCGTTGCTCGTTGCAGCCCAGGTTTGTGCCCTGGTCTATTCCTTCCAAGGCGAAGCACTTACGGGGGATGACGCGGAACTACCTCGTTTAGCGTTGTTGGCTAACCAGCCGGCTCCGGACCTGTACCGACACGTCGGCGAACTGCTTCGCCGCGACCTCATCCAGCAGCGAAGCGTATGGCGCGCAGTTTTGCCACACGCCATAGCAAACCGACTGGCAGCTCGCGCGCTTGAGGATATACCTTATGATCTCATTGAGGCACAGCTTGTAACCGGCGGAACCGATCGCCTCGCTCGCTCCTTTTCACGAAGGCTGTCCTTCCTTCATCAGCACCCCCGGGCCATATCCATTGTCGAAAAATGGCTCGGGCCGGGAGGGATTCTCGGGGACACCGCTGCTCTCAATGAGCTCGGTCAGGCAATGTTTGGAAACGTTGCTCCGGTCGCACCCGAATCGGCACTCGCGGCCCTGGAGCGGGCCGACAGCCGGGGGATGGAGACAGCCGCGTCAATCTGGTGGCAAAATCGGGGCTTGTTGCGATCTCTGGCGTACGATTCCGCCCTCTTCGAGCGGAGCTGCCACCTACTGGCACAAGCTGCTACCCTAAGCGCGGAAGATCGGGACGCCAAAGAAGCCTCTGACACCTTCGTTTCCGTGTTTACCATATATCTTTCTGGAACTCATGCCACCGTCGAGCAGCGGCTGCGGGTGATCGCGCAAATGTTGCGATCAACCGAACGAAAGCAACAAACGCTCGGCTTGGCAGCCTTGGGGAATTTTCTGAAGACAACACACTTCAGCGCGGGCCAGCGCTTCGAGTTTGGCGCCCGCTCGCGGGACTATGGATACCGACCCAGGAACGATGAAGATATAACCCGGTGGTATGGCGCCGCGTTGCAGTTGATCGAACAATTGGCGTTGAAGGACGGGACACTTACGTCTGAACTACGTAGCTTATTGGCCCGACATTTTCGTGGCTTGTGGACGTCTGCACACATGTTCGACGCATTGGAGAGTCTCTCCCGCAAGATTGCGGCGGCGGCATTTTGGCGCGAAGGATGGGTGGCATGCCGTCAAACGATCCGCTTCGACACGGCACAGCTCCAGGTTGAGAACGTTTCACGCCTAGCTGCACTGGAAATCCAACTAAAGCCGTCAAACCTTGTGGAACGTGTCCAAGCGGTCGTGCTCGGCGACAGGCCCGCCGGAATAGACCTGGAGGATTTTGAAGTCGGCAATGACATTACGAGCCGATGGGAAAGGCTTGAGAATATTGCGTTTGAACTAGGTGCGGCGGCCGCGACAGACGATACTGTGTTTGAAAGACTTTTGCCCGACCTATTACGCGGTGGGATCAGGGTATGGGCGTTCGGCCGTGGTTTCGCCAGCGCCACCCCGAACCACCTCGCTGCATGGGAGAGATTGCGGCATCAGTTTGCTCAACTCCCGCTGGAGCAACGTAACGTTCAGATTCTAAAAGGGTATCTTGCCCAATTATGGCAGATCGAACGTGATATAGCTCAAGACATTCTCGACGCGTCGCTCCACCAAGCGGAACTCGTTCCGTTCGTTCCGAGCTTGCATCTCGGGACCGGCCTCGACGCACGTGGCGTCGACCGGCTAAAAAGAGTGCTGAGTTCCGGTCAAGTGCCGATTTGGATGTATCGCGACCTGGCCTACGGACGAACGACGGATCAGCTGGCAGGCAGCGATCTGAGAGATTTGCTTCTTCTCATAATGGATCAATCCGGTGGCGTTGATGTGGCGCTGGAAATCCTCTCGATGCACTTCCATTCGGGTAATTCAGAGAAGGACGAGTATGTACCGGAACTGATTGAGGCAGGCCAAGAACTGCTCCTGAGGGTGGAATTCACGAAGGACAATCAACGAAACGACTACAATCTAGCCCAGATCGCGCGAACTTGTCTGATCGCACCCGAAGCTGGGCCGGTTGCTGCAAAAGTAGCGCTCCGGTTGAAATCTGCCGTAGCTGCTTATGAAACATATGCGTTCGAAAATGATGGTCTAATCGGGGCGCTGCTGAGCGTCCAATCCATCGCTGTCCTCGACGCATTCTTCCAGCACGATGGGGTCGATGGCGCCGCAACCCTAGGCGTCCTGGATGAGATGGATGACCACCGGGCAAATCCTACCGATGAAATTTCCTGTACCGTGCTTATAGACTGGTGCAATCGCGATCCTGAAATTCACTACCCGCGCGCTGCTTCATTCGTAACATTCGCGCGACGTACAGAGAACAATCCAGCAGAATGGTCGGAACAGGCAAAAGCACTTTTTGAGGGCGCTCCAGACCCCGTTAGCGTCTTAACGATCTTTGTTGGGCGGTTTGCACCGACGAGTTGGAGCGGCTCGCGCGCTGCAATAATGGATGCAAACGCGCGCTTGCTTGATAGTTTGGAAGGATTGGTAGCAGCAGAACACCTGCCGTCCGTCGATGCTTTAAAAAGCCAGCTCACGCGAAAAATCGCCAAAGAGCGCGAGTGGGAGACTAAACGCGATCGCGGGCGAGACGAGCGATTTGAATAACTCCGCCAAACCACTGCGAACGAGACTGCGGTTCCCCCCCCATTCGCATTGCTTCCCTGTCAGATAGCTTTACACGCCCAGCAATACGCCAAGCCGTTCGGTGACCGGTCGCAGGGGGTCAACCAGACCAAGATCGTAGATCATGGTCGTTTCCAGGTTCCCCTTGTGATCGACGTAGTGGGAGATCGCCTCATGCGAAACCCCCTGCCCCGTCAGCATCAGTGAAATGGCAATGCGTTTCAGGTCGTACAACTGGAAATAGTCCGGCACGCCAGGCAGAGCTTTGAAGCGAGCAAGCCCCTTGCGGAAGTTGTCGCGCTTTTGAGTGGAGTTGGTATGGGACGGAAATACCAGTTCCGCCTCCGGCCACCGCAGGCGCTGCGCCTGGACCATTTCGGCTGCCCGGCTGTGGATCGGCACGGAGCGGAAGGAATATTCATATAGGGCGCGTGAGAGCTTGATGCCTTTGGTGTTGTGTTTGTGCCAGATCAGCTTTTCGAGATCGAAATGCTCAAACTTTGCCGAATTAAGGTCGCTTGGCCGTGCCATCGTCAGAAAGAGAATGCCCATGTAATTGCAGAGTTCAAGCATCTGCTCGTTGGCACCCTCGACCCGGATTTTTACGAGCGCCATGTCCCGCTTGGCGAATCCGGAGAGATTGTCGATCTCCGGTGGCGCCGCCAGAACCGGATAGAATATGTGTGCAGCAATCTGCCGGATCTGCTCGGTCGTGTAGTCGCGACGGCGGCGGATCAGCTTACGGGGTCGGATCGGGCTGCACGGATTGCGCATATCCACCAATTGCATGCGGATGGCCCAGTTATAGAAAGCCAGGACGTGCTGCAGCGCGTTGTTAAACACGTAGTGTGACGAGAATTGCTTCAGGAACTCCTCGATATGCAGTGGCTTGATGGCGGCGATCGGTCGGTCAGCGAACATCGTGCCGAAATCCTTGTATCCCCGCCTGTTGTTGCCCCGTCGAGTCACGGTCCGCGGCGCCCGTTTCAGCCAGGACGCAACGAAAGTGGTGAAGCTGTCGCGGTATTTTTCGGAAAGGGTGCTTAAATGGCTTTCCCAATACTGATCGATCCCCTCACGGACCGTCATGAAGTGCTTGCGGCGAGTATCGACGCGTTCAAGATCAGGGTCTTTTCCCACTTCGAGCTGCTGCGCGCGTGAAATGACTTCCAGGCGGGCCGATGCCACATTGTAAACGGTGGTCGAACCGAGCACCTTACGGCGCCTTCTACCGTTGAACTCGAAGGCATGGACAAAGGACTTGTGGCCCAACGCCGTGACGCGAAGACCGAGGCCGGAGACGGAACCGTTGCGGACCTGGCCGTTCGCGGTGATCGCATAGTCCCAATATAGTTCCTGGTCCTTCCCTTCCGGGCAATGTGCAGAAAAAACAATATCGTCAGTAAGGAATAATTGCGGCATTTCATGTAACTTCCATGTAACGAATTTATACCAAATGCTACATGAAAAGTGAAGTAATGATTTTTATATATTAGACAAAATGACGTAATAACAACGTTATATGAATTTCTATATTCTCGAAATATCGTCGTATCGGCCTTTGGGACCAGAGGGTCGTAGGTTCGAATCCTATCTCCCCGACCAAGTTTTTCAACACCTTCCGAGAATCCCAAAGCTGCCAACCCCCATTCATGTAACTTTCATGTAACGGAGAAGATTACCCCAAACAGCAACCACCAAGGGTATCTCGGCCCCTTATCGCATCGATGGGTCGAAATTTTGCTGTGGTGCGGCGTCGCAAATTGCGGGAAAGTGCGTTCGGTGGAGCAACATGTATCAAGCAAATCATGACTGATGACGAAGACCCCAGCGTGAGGCCGATTCTAATCGACAAAGTACGAGCGTCCAAAGCCGGCCATGCTTTTCATGAGGCATGGGCCGCGCGTACTGCGCTCGAACTCCTTTTACCGGCAACAGACCTTACTGCAATCACGCTTGAAGGTTTCGATGAGAAGGACGAACAGGAACTCGGGACCGGTGCGGTCGAGATTGCCGATCTTGTTCAGTATTATGGAGGTACCGACGTCGCCCGATCACGCCGGGTCACGGTCATCCAGTTCAAATACTCTATCGCAAGTGCGGACACGGCAGTCCGAGCAGCAGATATTGCTTCCACCCTCACCAAGTTTGCCACGACCGACGCTGAGCTCCGAACGAAGCACGGCGACGAGCATATCGCCAAGGTGGTCAGGTATGAATTTGCGACCAATCGCCCCATCCATAGCAATTTAGGTACGGCGATCGCGGCGGTGATCAATGGCATTGACCCGGACGGTGACGTGGGTCGCCAGGCAGGCCAGATCACGCAAGCCTTGAAGAACTATCCGTATCCCGCGGCCGAGCTGTTGCCTCGGCTGGCGTTGGTGGGCAGCAAGGGGAGCCTGATCGATGCGGAGCGAGCGATTTCCGCGACGCTCGCTGCATGGAGCGAGCCCAGTGATCCGGACGCCGAGAAGCGCCTGCTCAAGCTTCGGAATCTTATCAGGATCAAGGCAGGCCCCGGCAGCGAGACTGATAAGCGTATTGATCGGGTGGCCGTCCTGGCCGAGCTGGAGGTTGAGCACGAGGATCGTTTGTATCCGACTCCCGATGCGTTTCCCGGCCTTGAGGACGTCATCCAGCGCTCCGTCCTCGACGATATTACAAACCTTGCCCGTCAGGCCGGTTCCCCCCTTATTGTCCATGCAGCAGGCGGCATGGGCAAGACCGTGTTGATGCAGGGTATAGCCGAGCGGCTGCAAGCTGATGGACCCGCTGTGCTCTTCGATGGATTCGGCGCAGGGCGATGGCGGGACCCTGCTGATGGTCGACACCTTCCGGAGCGGACATTGGTTCACCTTGCCAATCTCCTTTCCGGGCAAGGACTTTGCGATATCCTCCTGCCCGTTGCAGACATGACGGGCTTGCTGAAGGCATTTCGCCGGCGTCTTACTCAGGCGGTGGCTACCGCGCGGACCGTGGACAGCGACGCGTGTGTTTCGCTCGTCTTGGATGCTATTGACCATGCCGGGCTTGCTGCTCAGGAGACCGGAACATCGTCATTTGCCCATCTCCTCTTGCGCAGCCTTAGCGTGGACCCGATCGATGGTATTCGGATCGTTGCTTCATGCCGCACTGAGCGGCTCACGCTAGCAACCGGTGATAGCGCACACCGCTCTTTTGCCGTGCCATTATTCACGGACACGGAGGCGCGAACACTCATCGCGCGCCGAGTACCGGACGCTTCTGCAGCTGAAGTCGCCGCGCTGCTCATGCGGTCCGGCCGCAACCCACGCTGCCTCGATAGTCTGATTGCAGCCGGTCGGCCTTTTGATCCGGTGTTTTTTCCCGACACCCCTGCCGAACCACATGACCTGCTTGATTCTCTTCTCCGGAAGAGGCTTGAAGATGCCCGCAATACGGCGATCTCCCGCGGCGCCAAGAATGCCGACATCGATCTTCTGCTTACCGGAATCGCCTTGTTGGCGCCTCCGGTGCCAATTGATGAACTTGCTGCCGCGCATGGGCTGATCGCCGAGCAGGTGGAGAGTTTCGCCGCGGACCTTGCTCCCTTGCTTGAACGAACGCCCCACGGCCTGATGTTCCGCGACGAGCCCACGGAGACCTTGATCCGCTCCTCTTATGGCACGAGTCAAGCGGGCCGAGACCGGGTCATTGCCGCACTTCAGGAGCGGCAACTGATCTCAAACTATGCGGCCCGGGCATTGCCAGCGCTGCTGACATCGCTACGCAATGCCGATCAGCTCATTCGGCTGGCTTACGACCTGCGTGTTCCCGTTGGTGCTTCACAAGTCAGCGCTCGAGATATCCGATTGGCACGAATCACAGCTGCGATCGCGCTCGCGGGGGAGCTCGGCCGCCGCGACGATCTGCTCCGCCTCCTGCTGGAGGCTTCAGTCGTTGCCGCTGGTCATGAACGATCGGACCGATTTCTCTACGAGCATCCAGATGTCGCTGCCGTAGCCGGTGACCCGGAGGCGTTGCGCAGGCTCGCCGCGACCAACGTGGGTTGGCCGGGCGGCAAGCATGCGAGATTGGCGCTGGCAAATGTGTTTGCAGGCGATCGGGATGAAGCTCGCCGCCACGCCCGGCGATCGATCGATTGGCACAACTGGGCTGCGCGGCCCAAAAATGGCTCGCAGTTCAACGAATCAAAGTCTTCGCGCCAATGGGATGACATTGGCTTCGCTTATGTCGAGATGCTTGCGGGCAACGACATTCGTGTTGCGGAATTTTTCTCGCGCCAGGATGCCGGGCTCGCGTTCGACAAATTTCATGATCTATTTGACCTTCTTGAGCGCCACCAGTGTTCCGCCCATCCTCCGGCCACACGCGTCGCAACACGGCTACTGCGATGCAGACTTCCATCGCGAGGCCTCTTTGCGGCTGCGCTTCAGTTTGCCGGTGGCGGTCCCGCTCATGCCCGAAGACTGATTACCGCGCTTTCGGCCGCTCCTCCCGCTACCGACAAGAACCAAGGCTTGGCCATGGCCAGCGTACTGGCGGCCGCGCGAGCGATTGATCTCAGCCTTGAGCAAGAGGGGACCGCCATTCTTGACGGGGCAGCTCTTAAAACCCAGGCCATCTACAACTATTCGAGTTACTTTCCCATAGACAGCTCAGTTGATGTGACCGCCCTCGCCGCAGGGGTGCGGGCGGCGCTTCAGCGCAAACCTGTCGCCTTGATTGACATTGTGCCGGCCGAGCTCATGGCATTGGTGCCTGCAAGTGCGCGCTCACGCGGTGCCGCGGTCTTCCTTCGCACGCTCACGCAGAAGCTGGCCGCACCGAAATACGATGGAACATGGCGGCGGCGAAAACGACGTGATGGCCTCGATGAGCAGACGAGATCGGACTATTCGCGCGCACTCAGTAATCGCATCATGCCGTTGCTGGAATACGCGCAGGATGCCGCCAATATCATTCGACCGCCGCGCGGAACAACGCGCACAGCGATGCTGGGCGCAGCGTTCGACCGTCTGGTCAGCGACGTAGATAAATCATCGAACTATCCGTACCGGGACGCCAAGGCCTACATCGCGCGGATAGGCTTCCGCATCATCTTCCATCTCGCCGACGCACTAGGAGCGCTCGACGCAGCGTTTGCAACTCGTATAGCCGAATGGTTGGCGGCCGCCCCGGGCTTGTTCACGCCTGAGCTGACCGACGTAGTGACCCGGCTTTCTCGTATACCGCAATGCCACAATGCTGCGATGCTGTTGGCGGATCACGTTGAGCGGAGGATTCAACTTGATACTGACGTGGAATCCAGGATCACTGCCTATGGTAGCCTCGCGCGCGCGGTTTGGCGGGTCAGCGTCGACGAGGCTGCGGCATATTTCCGCCGCGCGCTGGATTTGGCCGAAGCGATCGGGTCCGACGACTTTGATCGCACCAATCACCTTCTGGAACTGGCCGGGCACTATTCCGGACCGGAACTAGCGCCCCAGGCATCGCACACCCTCGCCCGCATCCTCGAGCTGAATCAAAATGAGGATGGCCGGTTTCCGTGGATCGAATATGCGAAAGCCATGGTACCAGTTGCTGGTCGCGCGACGCTGGCAAACCTGGCGCGATTGGATGATCGCGACGCCGCAAGTCTCGGCTACTCTCTCGGTCCCGCACTTACGGTCCTCTTGCGTAATTCCAAGCTCTCGGTTCAAGCGGCGGTCGCGCTGTTCGGGCTGGCTGCTCCGACTGAAACGTGGACCTGGCACATTTCGAGCTTCGCGTCGGAAGCTGTAGGTCGCCTGCCCCAAGGACAGCGAGAATGGTTTTTCAATCTCCTTCTCGTCGAGATCGATCGCAACGATCAACTGTCCCCGGCCCAGGAAACGATCGAAGGTTTGCATCGCCTCGCCGAGAATTATCTTCCCGTCACCTCTCCGGCCCGCATGCGGATCGCGGGACTGCTCGCCCGGCGCGGGCAAAAATCTGAACAACGGTCCACAATCCTAGCGGCGATCACCGCAGAGCCTCTCGCGGTGTTCCCGATCGACCTAGGTGACCCGGATGAGATCGACCGCCAGATTTTGAATAGGGAAATTGATCATACAGGACGGCCATGGCCTGTTCGGACACTGTTGGAACTCGCCAAGCAGGCGACCTCCCCTGTGGATCGACTGGCATTCGTCCGCGCGGTCGTCGAAGCGACGGCTGCGACGCTTGCCGACAAGATCCACGCGCTGGATGATCATCTGGAGGATTGGAGCAAATCCTCGGCGGCCATGCGCGATGCACTTCCGGAGCTCGGACTCCGGCTGGCATCTAAACATGCCAATGAACTCGCGAGTTCGAGCACTGATGCGTGGGGCGGCTGGCAGGGGCTTGAGCAATATTTCCACGCCAATCCGGCCGCTCTTGTCGAACATGTGGTTGCAGGCCTGCGCAGCAGCACGGATAGCCTTGGAGGCAATGCTTGGCTGTCACTGGCCGCCAGGCTGGCCGCTGAAACGAGCGACAGCGCCCTTGTGGAGGGTCTCGAAAGGTTTCTGGCGAACACCGGCGAGAAGCTGCCCGCGGAAGTTGGCGACGGTCCGTGGGATGCACGGTTCGCTGTCGTGGACGACGAGGCCACCGTGGTAACAGGGCTTGTTTGGGCGAGGTTGGGTCACCCCGTCGCGGCGATGCGATGGCGCGCTGCACATGCCGTGCGGCGTCTGGCTGAAGTCGGAAGTTTCGACGTGATCGGGTCGCTGATCGACCGCTTTCACTCTAGTGCGGGCATGCCTTTCAGTGATGCAAAGCTGCCCTTCTACACCATGCATGCGCAGCTCTGGCTATTGATCGCGCTTTCGCGCGTGGCGAAAGAATCCGCCGACGTGCTCAGTTCCCGACGTGCATTTTTTGAGCGCATCGCCTTTTCTACCGATTTCCCGCACGTGGCAATGCGTGCTTTCGCAATCGACATACTCCGCGAGATCGCCGAAACTTTGGCGTCCGGCGAGCGCGACGCACTAATAGCTCAGCTCGAATTGGCGAACGTGTCGCCTTATCCCCATGCCCCTCGCGCAGACTACACCCAGTACCGCTACGCCACACGGCCAGATTCGTCGCCACAGCCGAATGATGCCTTTCACCTCGATTACGACTTCGACAAATATCATGTTGAGAGCTTGTGCCATGTCTTCGGTTGCCCCGGCTGGGAGGTCGATGACCAGATCAGCGCGCGGGTTCGCCGTTGGGACGCGACGGTTCGATCAATGCATGATTGCGCGCGCACCAGCGGCTATAGTCAATCTTGGTCTTCAGCCTACCTTCCCGACCGCGACCTGTACGGTGGATATCTTGCCTGGCATGGGCTGATGCTTGTTGCCGGTGATCTCTTGGCAGCGCGCACGGTAGTTGGCGAGGACTGGAGCGGTGACGCGTGGGCGGCTTTCCTCAAGGACTATCGGTTGTCGCGGAAAGACAACTTTTGGCTTGCCGATCTTACTGACCTGTTTCCGCTCGATCTCACCACAGAAGCGGACATGCCCATGCCCGAGAGCGGTGGTTCCGAATCCGCGCGCGAGGACAGCCGGCGTCTCTCGCCTCTACTGGGCTTGGACGGTGGCAAAGTCGTTGCGGATTGGATCCCGGTCGCGGGGCGATGGTCGATCGGCCGTGATACGACGGTGAATGTTTGCAGCGTGTTGGCGAATGCAAGCGACGCTCAGTCGACAGCCATGGCTTTGTTGTCCGATCAGCCATTCTTTCGCTGGTTGCCTGACAGCGACGACGAGGTCAGCCGAAATTTCGGCCCTGACGGCCATACAGTCCAGCCGTGGGTTGCGGAAACGCCGAACACCGAGCGTCGCTTGGATCGACATGATCCCTACGGCGCCTCCACCGCCCTCGATAGGCCGTTCCCAACAGATTCGACCGTAGCATTGATGAAGGCACACCCGGATGATCCTGCCGTTCGTCGATGGCTGGCCGGCACGACAACGGCGTTCCGGGCCGAAGCCTGGGGTGCTGAAGGTGGTAAAGGGGAATACGCGTGGAGTGAGAGCGGCAGCCGGCTTTATGTTAACGGCAAATCGTTATTGTCCCTTTTGGAGGCAACCGAACGAAGCCTCGTCGTCACGGTCAAGCTTCAAAAATATCACAAAGGAAAGTCCACCGGACGCGCGGGGGACACGAGCGGGTTCACGCATCGCTCATTGATAGCGATCGTAAACGGTCGCGGCGAGGTCCGGACCCCGCTTCGTATTTCGAAACAGGCCAAGCATGCCCTTGAGGCGCTTGATGCCGATCGTCGGCGGGATTTCTACCCGAGGTTCCGCGCGATCGCCGGTTTGCCGGATGAATGGCTGGCCCGGCGGAATGATCCACCGCTCGATATCGAGGAAATTCAAATCTTTCTCGAGAGTTTATCCAACAACTAGTTCGTATCGACATGGATTCCAAATCGCTAGGCGGGATCTATTGCTTGGTGCCAAGTAATATGTCCACCTGAGATTTTGGAAGTTCGACATATGATGTGAAATGCCCATTTGGTCGGAAGAATTCGTCTCGTATTTTGTTGTAAGTAAAGAAGGCAAATTCCGTTCGAAAAAAACGATCGAAGATATCCTGGTAAATGATAGTCCCTGTCACAAGTAGTCGTTCATCATCATTGAAGGCATTTTCACCAAACTCCCTCACCGATTGGCTTCCTGTGTCCGGCGTCACTTTTGCAGGCCACTCGGCTCCTTTTCCCAACGCGGCCCAACTTTTCCGCGGAGTTGCTTGCGGTATTTCGGAAAGCACATGATACATGTTGCTTTTGTGCACTTTTCTTGCCTCGACACCCACCGCGAAAAATGGGCTGGGGGTTTCTCCCGAGTTTTTACAGATAACGACTAAGTCGCCTTGGTCGTAGCTAAGTTGCAGGTCATTGGCCTCAACATAGGCACGAGCCTGGCGCTGACCGAGATTTTTGGTGTCTTCAAGCGCGGTCCGAGTCTGCTTTAGGCTTACAAACAGGGCCCATAAAGCAAGGCAGCTCACAACCAACGATATCATCGTTATCAAAAACGAAGCGCCCGCCCAGAACGCTTGAGATTCTGCGGCTATCGCGCTGCGTATATCTGGGGTATCTGCCAAGGCTGGCACCGATGTCATCACCCAGGAAACGCCAGCCAAACGGAGTTTCGTCATACTTCTTCCCAAAATAAGCATTTCGCGCCGCACTTTATCGGTGCAACGCAAGGATGAAAAGCATACTTGGCAGCCGCGTCTCAAACACCGCGTTTTACCAGAACCCGTGAACGAAACGTCCTCACATCTGACACATGGTCAGACCGGTGAATTGCACGGTGGCAGGTCGCGCACAGGACGGCAAAGTCATCTGCGGTGAGCTCCCGCTCCACGCCTTCCTGCATCCCGGCCCAAGGCATGAGATGGTGCAACTCAAATCCGCTTCCCCAGATCAGTTGATCTTTTGGGGAGATGGTATAGTCGCAGGCTTCACAGCGAAATCCCTTTTGATGGATAAAGCCTCGGGTGGCGCCGCGTCCTTCCCACCGTTCATGTGTCTTGCGGCGGCGGTATTCGATTACGCTTGGTTGGGAAGACGGCAACTCCATTGTATTCTCGACATAACGCAGGATCTCGTCGCGCAAGGGATGACCTTCATTCAGCCCGTACCATAGACTGGATTGGCCGAAGCCGCCGTCATGCCGCCCCGGAATGAGGAAAATGCGGTCCGCCTCAGGGATCAGCACAGCATCGTCCGAGATCACGCGAGTAACCCGGGTACGGTCGGGCAGATCGGAAATCTCTGGCTCTTTCAGTACAGTCGCATTGCGATAGAATCCGACGATGCGCAACCCACCCTGGTGCTCATGAGGGGCGCAGAATACAACGGTAACGCCCTCCACCCGATCTGATCCCCGAGTCCCTCCGAGACGGGCAATATTAATCTTACCAAAATTGTCGTCTGCATCACCGCCGACGGGTACATATCCGCGAAATTGCCCGTCGTCGCCTGCCAAAAAATTCAGGGCCTCATAAGGGGTATTCTTGTCGAGAATGTATCGATGATAGGAAAAAGGCCTTTCCTCTTTGGATTTGTATTCCGGCATCCAAGAGATGCGGCAACACAGGATTTTGGTAGTCTCGGTCATGCTGGAAAGCCCTGTTTCTTGATCCTTTTATTTCTATAGGCTGCTATTATTAAAGGTTCGCCACTTACGCGGGCAAAGGGCAACTCACAGGGCTATGCCTGTGCGCCCGCCATCTGAAACCTTGGCTCTTGCTGCCCCGCCCCTCGCCGACCAGGCAGGATTGCAGGAAGACTTCCGCCCCTGCGGGTAAACGATCCCTGACAGGAGATCAGCGGCGACGACTGAGCCTCAGTCGCCTGAACATCTGTCGCGCTATTGCGCGCAGGGCACCCTTTTTCCTAGCTTACACCGACGATCGGGGCATTTTCCAATAGCCTCAGTTCCTCCGGCCCGCTCCATTCGGCCAGCCGCTGCGCTGGGCTGGCCTCCCGTGTTGTCGGAACGTCCCGCCCTTGGGCGGTGACGCTTTGGAGCCCCGTTCTTTCGGTCGATCGTCCAACCCGCTGACGCGGGCTTTTAAGGTTGGACGCTCGGCGCTGGCCAAGGGTTCATGCGCGGCTTTGAAGAAAAAGAGCTTCGCAGGTTCAACCCTTGAAAAGCGAGGCTTTCCCATGACACAGGATATTTACGAGAAAATCACCAACCACATTGTCGCCGAACTGGAAAAGGGCGTCAGGCCGTGGATGCGGCCGTGGAACGCCGAACATGCGGCAGGCCGTATCACGAGGCCGCTCCGGGCGAACGGTGTAGCCTATCGCGGCATCAACACGATCATGCTGTGGTCGGAGGCGGTCACCAAGGGATATGCCGTCCCAATCTGGATGACGTACAAGCAGTGCGAGGAGCTTGGCGGGCATGTGAGGAAGGGCGAACAGGGCAGCCTTGTCGTCTATGCCAGCACGCTTCACCGCAGCGAGACCAATGAGGCGAGCGGAGAAGAAGTCGAGCGCGATATTCCGTTCATGAAGGGATACACCGTCTTCAACGCCGAGCAGATGGAGGGATTGCCGGAACAGTATAGCCGGCCGGCGCAGACGATCCTTGATCCAGTGCAGCGCCTTGCCAATGCGGAAGCCTTCTTTGCCGCTACCGGCATCGAGGTTGGCCATGGCGGCAACCGCGCGTTCTATGCCGAAAGCGTGGACCGGGTGCAGATGCCATTCTTCGAGACGTTCAGGGATGCCGAAAGCTATTATGCCACGCTCGCCCATGAGGAAATCCATGCGACCAAACACAAGAGCCGCCTCGCCCGCGATCTTGGCCGCAAGCGCTGGGGTGACGAGGGCTATGCCGCCGAGGAACTGGTGGCCGAGCTTGGCAGCGCCTTCCTTTGCGCCGACCTCCACATCACGCCCGAAGTTCGGGAGGACCATGCGGCCTACATCGGCAACTGGCTGGCTGTCCTTAAGGGGGACAATCGGGCAATCTTCACTGCCGCCGCCCATGCGCAGCGTGCCGCGGATTTCCTGCATGCGGCGAGCAGTAAGGCTGGAGAGGCTGACACAGAAGGCCGGCAAGTCGCTTGAGGAGATCGTGGCCAGCAAACGGAGCAGAGGTGTGCAGGGAGGGGTTATTCCGTCAAGCCCGTCCAGCTCGTCACGCTGATGTTTGCCGTAGGCAGCATCACGTTCTTCCGCGACGACGATCCGTCGGACGACACGTAAGTGGCATCAGCCTGATTCGCCGCCGAAACGTGTAATGGGCGGAACCTTTCGATCTCCCGTTGGTTGTATTTCGTTAGGAGTATCAATTATGGGTACATATCTGTTGCTTTTCGTTATTTGCGTCGTAATCGTCTCGGCCGCAGTAGTCTGGGCGTTCCGATCACGAGTTTCGTTCCCAAAAGACGCAGGCTGACTCATCTGGGATGATGAGGGGACTCGGTATGTGGGGCGACGGAGCGGCGGCCGAACTTTGGTGCGCTAGCGTACAGGAACAAAGATCCTTGCCGGTTGTTGTCGCGCCTTCAGACAGGAGCAGCACATGCAACGGTTCTACCTCCACCTGAACTATCTGCACGACTTCATCGCGGACCCTGATGGGTCCGAGTATCCCGATCTTCAAACCGCCAGGTTCGAAGCCCTCCAAGGAACCCGCGACCTCGCGGCCGACTGCCTCCGCAGCGGTGAGGAATTCAAGCTCTGGAGCGTCCGTGTTTGCAATGCAGACGGTGACATGCTGGACGAGATTTTCGTGCAAGAAGCGCTTGGGGGCATCATCCCGGTGAGTACCGTGCCTTCCGCCTCGACCGTCAGCACTATCTGACGCCATCAGCTGCTGCCCTTGCTATCGGTGGCTGGAACAATCTGTCGGGGTCCGGAGTATATTTTTGCTCGACGTGTTCCTGTTTCACGTCGGGAGCATACCGGCGGCCGCCCCGACCTCACGGCGGGTCGCTACATGTGGCCGGCGTGGTGTGACACTGCCGCCAGACATCTATCGTGAATTGCTAACATGGTCGAAAGCGCCCACAGCGTTGGTGTCGGATGTTTTGCTTAGGCCATGAAGTGCACGCGATGGCGGACCCGCGTGTGCTTCATGTTTTTACAGCTAGGACGTGGGCCTCGCACGCACACTTTCTCGCACAGTACGTTTTCAAATGAAAATAATCACTTAAAATCAACATCCTAGACGTCGCCTATTTAGACTTTTAATCAGTAGGTCTCGGGTTCGAACCCCGACGCTCTCACCATTTAGATCAAAGCAGCCCAATCAGCCGATTGCCCTAATTAGCCAATGCCAATGTGATCGCTATAGTCTGACGCGTGGGTGAGGCTGCGGGCGCCACCGGTTCCGCCTTGGCGGATAGAATCGGTGTGATCGGCCTGTCAAAATGTGGGTGGACGAAATCCAGCCGGTCTGTCACAAGCCGATCAGGACGCGACTGCCGTTAGTTTTAGAACGGGGTCGGGCGACCGATTGACGTCACGTCGCTGCCACGAGATCACGTCGGCCGTCCATTCTCAAATCCGACACGCGGAATTGCAGGGCGAAAAGCCACTCCTTATCGATTACAATTTGCTCATGTTGAGAGCGAACACCAATCATTACCACCTATTCACCTTCGCAGCGGTAGCCGGCGGACAGATGAAAACTCGGATAACCGCGCCAAGCATTTGAAATCTCTATGTATGCTGGATGGAGAAAATCTCCGGAGCCTAAGATTAGGCCCGAAATTCGGCGGACGAGGCATTCCGAACCTTATTTATTGTTAAGCTGACCTTCGACGTCTCCTGGCGTATTTTCATCTTCAGGACTGAGTGATGCCGACGGCCGGAAATGCCGTGACGGCAGAGCCAGTTTCAGATCGTTTGCTGAAGGTGGTGCCCATATGCGCTCGCTTGTCCCGATAAACCAGCATTCCCCGGCACCACCGGCGCCCTGCCCGGTGATGCACCTCACCGGCCCGCCCGAGGATCGACTTCGATCTCCCGGCGTTCACTCCGCTTCACCTATGTCCCGGTGATCAGGCTTTCTGAAGTAGCGGCTTTCCTCGCCGACTCTTCAGCATCGTGAATCTTCGAAACCAACCGATCGGCCGTGCGCGCTCCATCGCGCGGCTTCGATCTTCTTTGCCCTGATGCGCCCGCCTCCCGGCGCCGAGGCTGCAGATAGAAAGGAAGACCTCCATGTCCAACATCCTTCGCAAACACCGAATCGTTGCCCTTCTCGGCGCCGCCGTCGTTGCGGTGCCGCTCTCCGTGCCGATCATTCTCGGCACCAACGCGGCACATGCGGCAACCTCCGTCACCGGCTCCGTTTCCGGCATCGTCGCTCCGGGCGGCTCGTTCGCACCGATCGTTTCGGCCGACAAGCCGGCGGTGGTCACCATCATCACCACGATGAAGGCTCAGAACGTGGCCTCGGACGACAGTTCGCCCTTCGGCGACAATTCCCCGTTCGACGAGCAGTTCCGGCAGTTCTTCGGCCAGCAGGGCATTCCCGTGCCGCGCCAGATGCCGCAGCAGCGCCAGGCTCCGCGGGCCGAGGCTCTCGGCTCGGGTTTCGTCGTTACAGCGGACGGCTACGTCGTCACCAACAACCACGTGATCGACAACGCGATCGACATCAAGGTGACGCTTGACGACGGCACGGAAGTGCCCGCCAAGCTGATCGGCACCGATCCGAAATCCGACCTCGCGGTCATCAAGATCAACGCGCCGAAGCCCTTGGCCACCATCGCCTGGGGCGATTCGGACAAGCTCAATGCCGGCGACCAGATCCTCGCGATCGGCAATCCGTTCGGCATCGGCACCACCGTCACGGCCGGTATCGTTTCGGCCCGCGGCCGCGATCTCCACAGCGGCCCCTATGATGACTTCATCCAGATCGACGCGCCGATCAACCACGGCAATTCCGGCGGTCCGCTTGTTGATCTCGAGGGTAAAGTCGTCGGCATCAACACGGCGATCTATTCGCCGAACGGCGGCAGTGTCGGAGTCGGCTTCGCGATTCCTTCGGACCAGGCCCAGAAGGTCGTCGCCAAGCTGATGAAGGACGGCTCGATCGAGCATGGCTTCATCGGCGTGCAGATTCAGCCGGTGACAGCGGATGTGGCGAGCGCCATCGGCCTCGACAAGCCGGAAGGCGCGCTGGTTGCCAATGTCAACGACGGCACGCCGGCTGCCAAGGCCGGTATCCAGACCGGCGACGTCATCACCGCGCTCGGCGGCCAGGCGGTCAAATCTCCGCGGGACCTGTCGCGCATGGTGGCCGACCTGACGCCCGGCGCCAAGGAAGGCCTCACCGTCTGGCGTCAGGGTCAAAACCGCAACCTCAGCATCACGGTCGGCGGCAACGAGCCAGACCAGCAGCAGGCGTCCGCCGACAATGGCGACAAGTCCATGCAGGGTGCCCAGCGCGTTCCGACCATCGGCATCGGTCTTGCCGACATCACGCCGGATATCCGCCAGGCCCTCAACCTGCCCCGTCGGGAAAACGGCGCAGTGATTGAAAGCGTCGCCCCCGACAAACCGGCTGCCGATGCCGGCCTGCAGCCGGGAGACATCATCATTTCGATCAATCAGCAGCCGGTGAAGTCGGCCAAGGATGCCAAGACGGCGGTTGCCGAAGCCGGGAAGTCCGGGCGCAAGTCGGTCCTGCTTCTTATCCAGCGTGGCGAAAACCAGACCTTCGTCGCGGTTCCCTTCTCGATCGGCTGAACATCGAACCCGCCTTATCTTCTCGGCGCCGCCCGGTTGTCGCGACCGGGCGGCGGTCGTTTGGCCCCGCCCCATATCCTCTCCACCGGAACCTTGACGAGCAGAAGACGTTTGCCCGGACGAAGGAGCGTCTTTATGCGCATCATATTCATCGTCATGATCGTTTCGGTGCTCAGCATCCTGGCGTTCAAATATGCGGATCAATCGCTCGGTGGCGGCGATATCCTTGCCTCTCCCACGGAACTCTCGGTTCAAAACTGACACGATCGCGTGAAGCGGATGATCTTTTCCGCCCGCCCCTTGGGTCGGCTTGACCACTTCGGCCTTACCGCCATATTTCTGCGGTCCCGCCCAATGGCACGCGTGACGTCCGGTTCGGCGACAAGCCGGCACAGTGGATCTACGATACGGCATCCAAGCGCGATGATATGGATTTCGAGATCGTCGACCTGCGCGACTTCCCGCTGCCGTTCTTCAACGAAAGGGCTTCGAACGCCTGGGTTCCGACGGAAAACGAAGTCGGACAACGCTGGCAGAAGAAGGTCGCCGAATTCGATGGCTACATCTTCGTGATTGCCGAATACAACCGCTCGATCACGGCGGCGCTCAAGAACGCGCTCGACTACTCCTATCCGGAATGGAACCGCAAGCCGGCGGCAGCCGTCGGTTATGGCAGCGTCGGCGGTGCCCGCGCAGTCGAGCATTTCCGTACGATCGCGGTCGAACTTCAGATGGTTCCGACCCGCCCCGGCGTCCACATCCAGGGCGCTGATTTCTTCGCGGTCTGGCAGCAGGGCAAGGCACTGTCGGAACTCACCCATCTGGAGCCCGGCGTAAAGACCATGCTGGACGATCTTTCCTGGTGGGCAACGGCGCTCAAGACGGCCCGCGAGAAAGCTTGATAGCCTGTCACGCGACATTGATCCGAAGGTTCCGGTTTTGCCCGGAACCTTCCCGTTTTCAGGGTGTTGTCAGGCAATAGAGGAGTCGTTGCCATGAGCGCCCAGAATGTCCTGATTGCCTTGGGATCTGCGATTGCGGGTGGCCTTGTCGTCGCCCTCCTGATGCATCCTGCCGGACCGACCGTGACCGCGAAGTCGGACCGCCTTAGCGGCCCACCGGCAGAGACCGCCTTCATGCCCGAACGCTTCGGCGTCCCCGGTTCGACACAATGACGTAGACGCCTGAAGTTGGGATCTGACATGCGAAAAAGCCGGCGTCTCTTTCGAGGCGCCGGCTTTTTCATGTCTACCAATCAATGAACACCCTTGCCGCTCTCTTCCTCTTCGAATGTCACTGCGACATCGCCATCGGCCGAGAGGCGAACCCTGTTGCCTTCGATATCGGCGACGAGTTCAAGCGGAATGAAGTGATGGTGGCCTTTATGGCCGCCCTCACCGCTGTCCTTCCTGGTCAGCTTGATACGGCTGCCTTCGACGCGGTCGACCGTTCCAACATGGACGCCATCCGCGCCGATGACTTCGGCGTGTTCCTTGATTCTTGCAGCATCGATCATGGGAAATCTCCTTTTCAGCGCTCCGACAACGCGTGAACGAAGATATCGATGCATGCCTCTTCAAAAAGGCAATACCCTTCGAAAACACGCCGCTGGCAAAGGTTATTGGTGCAGGGTGTAAGTACCCATTTTGCAGAAGTCCTGCGTGTCTTCCATGTCTTCGAGCTTGGAATCCTCCGAGAATTCGAAGCGCATGTCGTATTTGCAGGTACGGCGGCCATCGCGGATGGTGATCTTGATGCTCTGGCCGGGCTCCAGCACGTCGTTGCCGAAAACGTCTTCTTCCCAGTTGTCCACACCTTCCGGTGAGGTGTAAAAGCGCTCAAGTGTACCCTTTGTCTTGTTGATCAGAGTGAACACAAGATCGTCTGCAGCATGCGAAGCACCCGCTGACATCAGAATAGCTGCGAAAGCGCCGGCTAATGTTGAGAATTTCTTAACCACAATACTACCCCTCTACCCATTAATTGGGTTGGTTATTGCTACCACGCTACCGTTAAAGGCTGATGAAATGGCCGGTATTCTTCGATACACGTGCATTACCGATATTTAAGTTTTACCATTTCCGGTTTTATGTCATTGAGAGAGCATAAGAATTTCGCCCGGCGACCATGCTTCGGGCGGATTTGCGCCCCATGACGGCGCAGCGAGAGATTTAGCCCTGGTTGTATCGCTATCCAGCAAAGGACAGGCCGTTGAACGTGCAGAACACCCCCGACCCGGCAGCAAAGACCAGCGGCACGCCCGATCTCGCCACGATCCTGGCAACCTCGGGAAGCCAACGCAAAAAGCGTCGCTGGATCTGGCCGACGGTCTTTGTCGTTCTCGTTGCGGTGGCGGCGGGCGCCTATGGCTATTCGGGCAGCGGCGGCCCGCGCTATGATTACACGACGCAACCGGCCAAGCGCGGCGGCCTCTCGGTCATCGTCACGGCGACAGGCTCGGTCCAGCCGACCGATCAAGTGGACATATCGAGCGAATTGTCCGGCACCGTCCGCAAGGTCAATGTCAGCTATAACAGCGCGGTCAAACAGGGTGATGTGCTCGCCGAACTCGACACCAACAAGCAGGAAGCGGATGTCCAGAGCGCCCGCGCCCAGCTCGCCTCGGCAAAGGCCAACGTGCTGAAGGCCGAAGCGGAGGCGGCCTCAGCCAAAAATTCGTTCGACCGCCTGACCGGCCTCGTCAGCAACCGCATTTCCACCCAGCAGGAACTGGACGCGGCGAAATTCACCTATGATTCGGCGCTCGCCACCAAGGCCGTCAACGAGGCGTCTGTTCTTTCCGCCGAAGCCAATCTGCGGCTGTCGGAACTCAATCTCGTGAAGCTCAAGATCGTCTCTCCGATCGACGGCATCGTGCTGACCCGCGCCGTGGATCCGGGGGCGACCGTCGCGTCTTCGCTCAATGCGCCGGTGCTCTTCACCATTGCCGGCGACCTAAAGCGCATGGAGCTGCAGGTCGCCGTTGACGAGGCGGATGTCGGCCATGTGCAGGAGGGTCAGGCGGCAAAATTCTCTGTCGACGCCTATCCCGATCGCAACTTTCCCGCCACCATCCAGACCGTGCGCTTCGCCTCCGAAACCGTCTCCAACGTCGTCACCTACAAGGCGATCCTGACGGTAGACAATGCCGACCTGCTGCTGCGTCCCGGCATGACGGCAACGGCCGATATTACCGTGCAATCGGTCACCGACGCGCTCCTCGTGCCGAATGCGGCGCTGCGCTACTCGCCGCCGACGACGGCGCGCAGCCGCGGCAATTTCCTCACCCGGCTTTTTGCGCCGCCGCGTCCGCGCGGCAATCGCGGCGGCGACGATGCTTCGGGAGCGGGTCGTGCCGTCTGGGTTCTGCGCGCAGGCGCGCCGACGCGGGTGCAGGTCGAGACCGGCCCCAGCGACGGCCAATTCACGGTGCTGAAATCCGGTGAGATCAAGCAAGGCGACCTGCTGATCACGGACGCCGTCACCCGGGCGAACTGAGGAGGGTTTTGATGACGCTCCCTCCCATCATCGCCTTCAGACAGGTTTCGAAATTCTACGGGCACGGCGAAGCGACGATCCGTGCCCTCGATCATATCGACCTGTCGATCACGGCGGGCGAGTTCGTGTCGATCATGGGTCCGTCCGGTTCCGGCAAGTCGACTGCGATGAACATCATCGGCGGGCTCGACGTGCCTTCATCCGGCGAATATCTGTTCCAGGGCATTCCGACGAGCGGCTTCGACCGCGCCCAGCTGACACTTTTACGCCGGCATATGCTCGGCTTCGTGTTCCAGGGGTTCAATCTTCTAGCCCGCACGTCCGCGGTCGAAAATGTCGAGCTGCCGCTCGTCTATCGCGGCATGGATCACCGCGAGCGGCGCAAACGTGCGATGGTTGCGCTGGAACAGGTCGGCCTCAAGGGCCGCGAAGGGCACACGACCCAGGAACTGTCCGGCGGGCAGCAGCAGCGCGTGGCGATTGCCCGCGCCATCGTCACCGATCCCGCCGTGCTGCTGGCCGACGAACCGACCGGCAATCTCGACACCAGGACCAGCGCCGAGATCATGGAGCTGATCACCCGGCTCAATCGAGATAACGGCATCACCGTGATCATGGTCACCCACGAAGAGGACATCGCCGCCTATGGCAAGCGGCTCCTGCGCTTCGTCGACGGCCACCTCGCCTCCGACCAGGCGCAGGTGAAGGAGCATGATCATGTTCTTTGAGACGGCGAAACTGGCCTGGCGAGCGATCAGCCGCAACATGCTGCGCTCCTTCCTGACGGTGCTCGGCGTGGTGATCGGCGTCGCGGCTGTCATCGCCATGGTCACGGTCGGCAACGGCACGACGGCGAAGGTCCAGGCCGAGCTTTCTCGCCTCGGCACCAACACGCTGTTCGTCCGCCCGGGCCAATGGGGGCCGGGACGCGCCAGCAGCGAGGCCAAGCGCTTCAACGACAAGGATGTCCTGGCGATCCAGGAACAGGTGGCCGGACTTCGCGCCGTGGCGCCCGTCAACCGCGGCACCGCGACCGTGATTGCCGGCGGCGCCAACCATTCGTCCAGCGTGATCGGCACCAACAACGATTATCTGATCGCCCAGGACTGGGATCTGTCGCTCGGCCGGTCGTTCCTCGCCAGCGAGGACCGCGGCAGCCAGGCTGCCTGCATCATCGGCGAGACGGTGCGCAAGGAACTTTTTGGCGCAGCCAACCCGGTCGGGCAGAACATCCGCGTCAGCAATGTCGCCTGCCCGGTGGTCGGCGTGCTCGCCGTCAAGGGCCAGTCCGGCATGGGCGACGACCAGGACGACACGGTCATCATGCCGTTGAAACTGCACCAGCGGCGGATCGGCGGGACGACGACGATCAGCAGTATCATCCTGTCGGCGCAGGATGGTGTGGCAACCGAAAAAGTCCAGTCGGATGTGGAAAGCCTGCTGCGCGAAAGGCGCAGGATTGCGGTCGGCCGCGATGACGATTTCTCGGTCAACGACATGTCGCAGATCGCCGCGGCGATGACCGGCACGACAGTGCTGCTGACCGGGCTGCTCGGTGCCGTCGCGGCCGTGAGCCTGCTGGTCGGCGGCATCGGCATCATGAACATCATGCTGGTTTCGGTCACCGAACGCACCCGCGAGATCGGAATTCGCTTGGCGATCGGCGCGCTGGAGCAACAGGTATTGACCCAGTTCCTCGTCGAGGCGGTGATGCTGTCGATCTTCGGCGGCGTCAGCGGCATTGTCGCGGGCCTCGCGCTCGCCTATGGCGTCGTCAGCTTCCTCGGCGTGCCCTTCGTCGCCAGCCCGACGATCATCCTGCTCGCCTTTGCCTTTTCGGCGGCGATCGGCATGGTGTTCGGGTATTTCCCGGCCCGGCGTGCGGCGCAGCTCAATCCGATCGAAGCGCTCCGCCACGAATGACCAAAGCGCCTCTGGCCGCCAAGAACGCCGACGAACAACTGAATACCGCAGACTGATATATCAGCCCGGCTTGCCATTCCAAATGCGACATGCCAGCTTCTGATATATCAGAGAGGATCACCATGGCATCCGAAGCAGAACCGCTCAGCAGACAGGCCTATCACCGGCTTGAAACCCTGATCGTCACCATGGAGCTGCCGCCCGGTGCGCTGGTTACGGAAAAGCAGCTCATCGGCCTTGCGGGACAAGGCCGCACGCCAGTGCGCGAAGCGATCCAGAAACTCGAATGGCAGGGATTGATGCGGGTGCGCCCGCGCGTCGGGCTGCAGGTCACCGAGATCATCGAGAGCGACCACGACAGCATCATGCAGGTGCGGCGCCAGCTTGAACCGGTTGCAGCAGCCTTGGTGGCGGAACATGCCAGCGATGAGCAGCGCAGCGCCCTGCTCGACTGCGCCAAGGCAATGGGTGCCGCAGCGGCGACCGGTGACATTCACGGCTTCCTGGATGCCGACAAGCGTTTTGACGAGACCCTCGAGGAGGCCTGCCCCAACCGGTTCCTAACCTCGGCGCTGGCGCCGCTCCAGACCCATTCGCGGCGGCGGTGGTTTTCGACGGCCTCTATCGAACGGCTGGATCAGGCGGTAACGCAGCATGTCGCCGTCATCCGTGCCATCCGGACGGGCGACGCCGACGCCGCGCGAAGAGCAATGGAGACACTCCTCGCCTATCTGACGAATTCATGAGGTAATCAGGCGTGGACTTCGGCTTCGCGCTGCTTTGCGAGCGCAGCGAGATCCGCAGGCTTCAGTTCGACCGACTCGCCGCAGCCGCAGGCAGACGTCTGGTTCGGATTGACGAAGGTGAAGCCTGAGCGCATCTGCGTGACTTCGAAATCCATCTGGGTGCCGAGGAGATAAAGCACGGCGGAAGGTTCGATCCAGACGCTCGCGCCGTCGTGCTCGATCATGTCGTCCTTTGCATTCGGCTCGGTGACGAGATCGACTGTGTATTCCATGCCGGCGCAGCCGCCTTTCTTGATCCCGACGCGCAGGCCCTTGGCCTCCGTTCCGGAATTGGCAACGAGCTGTTTGACGCGGGTCGCAGCGGCATCGGTCATGGTCATAATGGCGAAGCCCATGGGCTCAGTCTCCTTCCGCACACGGATTCAAGGTCCGGTGTTTCACGATTCAAATGTAGTACCGACCGATTAATCGATCAATACCAACCGACAGCCACCTGGGCTTCTTCGGACATGCGCTCCGGCGTCCACGGCGGATCGAAGGTCATCTCGACTTCGACGCCGGACACGCCTTCTACGGCGCCGACGGCGTTTTCCACCCAGCCCGGCATTTCGCCGGCGACCGGGCAACCTGGCGCTGTCAGCGTCATCAGGATCTTCACCATGCGGTCGTCCTCGATGTCGATCTTGTAGATCAGACCGAGTTCGAAGATGTCGGCGGGGATTTCCGGATCATAGACCGTTTTCAGCGCTCCGATCACGTCGTCGCTCAGTCGCGCCAACTCATCGGCCGGAATAGCGGATTGGATCAGTCCTTCGCGGGCATCCCACTTCAATTCCGTTTCATCGGCGGCCATGGCAATAGTCCTCAAGCAAAGAAATTTCGTGCGTAGTCGAGCGCATCGGCCAGCGCATCCACTTCGGCACGTGTATTATACATGCCGAACGATGCCCTGCATGTGGAGGTGACGCCGAAGCGCTTCAAGAGCGGCATGGCGCAATGGGTGCCGGCGCGGACCGCCACGCCCTTGCGGTCGATCACCATCGAGACGTCATGGGCATGGATGCCCGCAAGCTCGAAAGAGAAGATGCCGCCCTTGCCGGGCGCATTGCCGATGATCCGCAGCGAGTTGATGGCGCGCAGGCGTTCGGCAGCGTAGGCGGCTAGGTCCGCTTCGTGGCGGGCGATCGCGGCGCGGCCGATCTTGTCCATGTAGTCGAGCGCGTAACCGAGCCCGATCGCCTGGACGATCGGCGGCGTACCCGCCTCGAAACGATGCGGCGGATCGTTGTAAGTGACGATATCCTCGGTGACGTCGACGATCATCTCGCCGCCGCCCTGGAACGGCCGCATCTCCTTCAACCGGTCCGACTTGCCGTAAAGCACGCCGATACCGGACGGACCGTAAAGCTTGTGGCCGGTCATCACGTACCAGTCGCAATCGATGTCGCAGACATCGACCGGCATGTGCACGGCGCCCTGGCTGCCGTCGATCAGAACCGGAATGCCGCGCTCGTGGGCGATGCGGCAGACTTCCTTGACCGGAACCACGGTGCCGAGCGCGTTCGACATATGGGTGATGGCGACGAGCTTGGTCTTTTCGGTGAGAGACTTTTCGAAATCCTCGATATGGAAGGCACCCTCGTCGTCGACCGGCACCCAGACGAGCTTGGCGCCCTGCCGCTCGCGGATGAAATGCCAAGGCACGATGTTGGAATGGTGCTCCATGATCGTCACGACGATCTCGTCGTCGGCGCCGATATTCGGCATGCCCCAGCCGTAGGCGACCGTGTTGATCGCCTCGGTCGAGTTTTTGGTGAAGACGATCTCGTCCACCGAACCGGCATTCAGGAACCGGCGCACCTTTTCGCGCGACGCCTCATAGGCTTCGGTCGCGGCATTCGAGAGGAAATGCAGGCCGCGATGGACGTTCGCATATTCGCTCGAATAGGCGTGGCTGATCGCGTCGATCACCACCTGCGGCTTCTGGGCCGAGGCGCCGTTGTCGAGATAGACCAGCGGCTTGCCGTGCACCATCGTCGACAGGATCGGAAAATCCCGGCGGATCGCTTCCACATCGTAGGTCGTCGAGGGTACACTCTGGTCCATGTCAGGCCCCTTCTCAGGCGTGTTTTTCAAGCCAGGCCGAGATGACGCCTTCCAGCGCCTCGACCAGCTTTTCTTCCTCGAGTTCCTCGACGATCTCGGCAACGAAGGCATTGACCAGCATGGCCCGCGCCTTGTTTTCCGGAACGCCGCGCGCCATCAGGTAGAAGAGATGGCTGCTCTCGATATCGGCAACCGTCGCGCCATGGCCGCAGACCACGTCGTCGGCGAAGATTTCGAGCTCGGGCTTGGCCGAGAACCCGCCATCGTCGGTCAACAGAAGCGTGTTGCAGGACATCTTGGCGTCTGTCTTCTGTGCGTCCGGAGCGACCCGGATCATGCCCTGGAAGACGCCGTTGGCGCGGTCGAACACGACGTTGCGGATGATTTCCGTCGAGTTGGTGTTCGGCACGTTGTGGCCGAGAACCAGCGTGACGTCGGTGTGGCTTTCCGCGCCGAGCAGGTTGACGCCGCGCAGCGTCAGTTCGGCACCCTCGCCGGCCACGTCGATGCGCAGTTCCTGGCGCACCAGCTTTCCGCCGGCATTGATGACGAAAAGGCGCAGCTTGGCATCGGTGCCGAGCTTTACGCGGATCTGGCCGAGATGGGTGTCCTCTGCGGCCTGTTGCTGCAGGATGATCCAGGTGATGTCAGCGCCGTCCTCCAGTGCGATGTCACTGATTGAGGACACAAGCGCTGAACCTTCCGCCACCGACCGGTGACGCTCGATGATCGTCGCCTTCGAAGCAGCGCCGAACGAGACCGGAAAGCGCGTATGGACCTGGCCCGCGCCGTGCAGAGCCTGCAGTTCGATCGGCGCATCCAATTCAGTATTGGCCGGAACAGTGATCGCATAACCATCACGCACGAAGCTGCCGTTGATGCGGCCGATCGCGTCGTCCTTGTCGAGCGCCGTCAGGCCGGCCGCGGCCAAGCCGTCGGCGAGCCTGTCCCTGAAGAGCGCGATCTCGACACCGTCAACGGCGGCCTTCGCATCGGCAGTACCCTGCAGGATCGAAAGGACCTTCGATCCCTCGACCAGAGGCGCGGCCGGATCGATTGCCGAAACGGTAGCGGCGTCCGGGAGGACACGCAGCAGGTTCTTGAGGTCGGTATAATGCCAGGCCTCGATGCGGCGGGTCGGCAGGCCGGACTTCTTGAGATCGTCCAGAAGCCTGTCCCGCGTGCCGATCACGGCGCCATTGCCCGGCAGTTCGCCGATCTGCGCGCCGAAGGCTTCGACCAGCGCGGTTTCCGCAGCCGTGAGGCGGCTTGTCGTCTGCATGTTCATGACAACATCCTTCCCTTCGGGCCGCTTAAGCCGCTTCTCCGATGATATCGGCATAGCCGTTCTCTTCCAGCTCAAGCGCAAGCGCCTTGTCGCCGGAGCGGATGATCTGGCCCTTGTAGAGCACATGAACCGTGTCCGGCACGATGTAGTCGAGCAGGCGCTGGTAATGGGTGATGACGATGGTGGCGCGGTCCGGCGACTTCAGCGCGTTGACGCCGTCGGCGACGATCTTCAGCGCGTCGATGTCGAGGCCGCTATCGGTCTCGTCGAGAATGCAAAGCTTCGGCTCGAGCAGCGCCATTTGCAGGATTTCGGCGCGCTTCTTTTCGCCGCCGGAGAAACCGACGTTGAGCGGGCGGCGCAGCATGGCCTGGTCGATCTTCAGCTTGTCGGCGGCCTCCTTGACGCGGCGGATGAAGTCCGGCGTCGTCAGTTCCGCTTCGCCGCGCGCCTTGCGCTGCTCGTTCATCGCAACCTTCAGGAACTGCATGGTGGCGACGCCCGGAATTTCGAGCGGGTACTGGAAGGCGAGGAAGATGCCCTTGGAGGCGCGCTCGGCCGGGTCGAGTTCCAGAATGCTCTCGCCGTTATAGAGGATGTCACCCTCGGTGACTTCGTAATCCTGGCGGCCCGACAGGATGTAGGAGAGGGTCGACTTGCCGGAGCCGTTCGGCCCCATGATAGCCGCGATTTCGCCGGCCTTCACGGTGAGGTTCAGGCCGCGGATGATCTCGGTGCCGTCTTCGGCGATGCGGGCGTGCAGGTTCTTGATCTCAAGCATTTCCAGTTCCTTCAATCGGCCATGGCGGTGGAATATCAAACCACTGGCGTCTCATTCTTTCCAAAAATCGCACGTCAGTAACCGGGTAGCCTGACGCGTCTCCAATCACCGCATCGATTCCGCATTTAGGGCACATCGCGGTGAGACGTTCTTCATCGTCCTTCGTCTCGTAAATCCATTCCCAGACGTGTTTCGCCGGAAATGTCTCAAGACAGAAGAAGCAGCCTGACGTTTCACTCTCTCCCAGTTCATGACGATTGCGGATGCAATGCAGATGGGCAACGATAACGTCCGACTTCGCTTCCATCAGCCGACGCTACCCTCCAGCGAAATTCCGATCAGCTTCTGGGCCTCGACGGCGAATTCCATCGGCAACTGCTGGATGACGTCCTTGACGAAGCCGTTGACGATCAGGGCGATGGCTTCCTCTTCGGGTATGCCGCGCTGCATGACGTAGAACTTCTGGTCCTCGGAAATCTTCGAGGTCGTCGCTTCGTGCTCGATCTGTGCCGATGCGTTCTTCACGTCGATATAGGGCACGGTGTGCGCACCGCACCGGTCACCGATCAGGAGCGAATCGCAATTGGTGAAATTGCGGGCGTTCGAGGCCCGGCGGTTGATCGACACTTGACCGCGATAAGTGTTGTTCGAATTGCCGGCGGAAATGCCCTTGGAGATGATGCGGCTCGACGTGTTCTTGCCGAGATGGATCATCTTGGTGCCGCTGTCGATCTGCTGATAACCGTTGGAAACGGCGATCGAATAGAACTCGCCGCGGCTATCGTCGCCGCGAAGAATGCAGCTCGGATATTTCCAGGTGATCGCCGAACCGGTCTCCACCTGCGTCCACGAAATCTTCGAACGGGCGCCGCGGCAATCGCCACGCTTGGTGACGAAGTTGTAGATGCCGCCCTTGCCCTGGGCATCGCCCGGATACCAGTTCTGCACCGTCGAATACTTGATCTCTGCGTCGTCGAGGGCGATGAGTTCGACCACGGCGGCGTGGAGCTGGTTCTCGTCACGCTGGGGAGCCGTGCAGCCTTCGAGGTAGGAAACGTAAGCGCCTTCCTCGGCGATGATCAGCGTGCGCTCGAACTGGCCGGTGTTCTTTTCGTTGATGCGGAAATAGGTGGACAGCTCCATCGGGCACCGCACGCCCTTCGGCACGAAGACGAAGGAACCGTCGGTGAACACGGCAGCGTTCAGCGTCGCATAGAAATTGTCCGAGGTCGGAACGACCGAACCCAGGTATTTCTTGATCAGCTCAGGATGTTCGCGGATTGCCTCGGAGATCGACATGAAGATCACGCCGGCCTTCTGCAGTTCCTTCTTGAAGGTGGTCACGACCGAGACGGAGTCGAAGACGGCATCGACGGCGACCCGGGGCGTCTCGACGCCAGCCAGAATCTCCTGTTCGCGCAGCGGAATCCCGAGCTTCTCGTAGACCCTCAACAGTTCCGGATCGACTTCTTCGAGCGACTTCGGGCCGGCGCTGCTTTTCGGCGCGGCATAATAGTAGAGGTCGTTGAAGTCGATCTTCGGATATTCGACGCGTGCCCAGGTGGGCTCTTCCATGGTCAGCCAGCGACGATAGGCGTCGAGACGCCATTCCAGCATCCATTCCGGCTCCTGCTTCTTGGCCGAGATGAAACGGATGATATCTTCCGAAAGACCCTTTGGCGCCTTGTCCACTTCGATGACGGTTTCAAAACCGTATTTGTACTGGTCCACATCGATTAGGCGAACCTGATCGATTGTTTCCTGCACGGCAGCCATGTTCATACTCCAAATCTTGCCGGTTCAAATTCCGGCAATTCTTGTCATCAATCCGGGGGGACAGTTGCCTCCCTTATGTAGGCGCCAGAAGGCGGTTTTCACACCTTTTGGCAAGCGGAAATTTGCGCATGCGCAATTTTGGAAGCGGTCACGCCGCCTCGCCCGCCGGTTTTCGCCGGCCGGCAATCTTGGCGAAGGCGGCCAGCGCCCGCGCGATATCATCTTCCGTCGTGTCGAGGCCGAGCGAAATCCGCAAAGCACCGAGCTTCGGATCATGCCCCATCGCCGTCAGAACATGGCTTTCGCCGACCTTTCCCGCCGAACAGGCGGAGCCGGCGGACAGCGCGATACCTTCGAGATCGAAAGCGATCTGCCCGGTTTCCGATTTCAGCCCCGGCAAAGTGAAAAAGCAGGTATTCGCCACACGCAGAACTCCCTCGCCATGGATGATCGCATCCGGGGCAGCCTGGCGCATTCCCGCTTCCAGCCGGTTGCGCAACTCTTCGATCCCGGCATTGCGGTCATGAAGGTTTTCACGCACGGCCTGGGCCGCCGCACCGAACCCGACGACGGCATGGAAATTTTCCGTGCCGGACCGATGGCCCTTTTCCTGGCCGCCGCCGCGGATGAGCGGTTTCGGCATCAGCACTTCGCCGCGCGAAACGAGTGCGCCGACGCCCTTCGGACCGCCGATCTTGTGCGACGACAGGATCAGGAAATCCGCATCCAGCGCATTGATGTCCACCGGGATACGGCCGACCGCCTGCACGGCGTCCACCACCATCAAGCCGCCATGGGCATGGGCGATCGCCGCAACGTCTGCCACGGGCTGAACAATGCCGGTCTCGTTATTGACCAGCATGACAGCGACCATCGGCATGCCGACGCTCCGGTCGTGTTCGGCCAGCAGCGCCTCAAGTGCGGAAAGATCGACGATACCCGCCGGCGTCACCGGCACTTCGGTCACCTGGGCCGGATCGAAACGACCGCCTTCGCGGATCGCCGGATGCTCGATCGCAGAGACATAGACACGGCTCATCGCCAAAGGCGCCCGGCCCATCCGGAAATCCGGGGTCAGCACGTGATTGGCAGCTTCCGTCGCGCCGCTGACGAAGGTCACATGCGCCGGCTCTGCACCGACCAGCGCCGCCACCTGCTGGCGCGCCTTGTCGATTGCGGCGCGTGCCGCCCTGCCCTCGCCGTGAACCGACGAGGCGTTTCCCGGCAATTGCAACGCATCCAGCATGGCGGCGCGGGCCGGCGCGCTCAAGGGCGCGGTCGCGTTCCAGTCCAGATATGTGCGGTTCAGCGCCATTGCCTGATCGGCTTCCGTTTCTAGATAGATGTTGAATTACAGATGGGGCGGACGGGGAACCCGCATTTTCCTTGAAATTTCCGTCGGCCTTGCCGTAAGAGACATCGCATCGGGCGCGCATCCAGCATGCAGCCCAAAGTTTCGAATGGTTCTAAGCTGAGTTTAGAAAAGCTGAGCGTCTTCGTCAAGTCAAACTCGACGTGATACTCGTTTGGAACCTGAACATATTGACCGGAGTACCGATGCCCGAAGTCATTTTCAACGGCCCAGCCGGCCGCCTTGAAGGTCGTTACCAGCCATCCAAGGAAAAGAGCGCCCCGATCGCCATCGTCCTGCACCCGCACCCGCAGTTTGGCGGCACGATGAACAACCAGATCGTCTACCAGCTCTTCTACATGTTCCAGAAGCGCGGTTTTACGACACTCCGGTTCAATTTCCGCAGCATCGGTCGCAGCCAGGGCGAATTCGACCACGGCGCCGGAGAGCTTTCGGATGCCGCCTCGGCGCTCGACTGGGTGCAGAGCCTGCATCCCGATTCGAAGAGCTGTTGGGTCGCGGGTTATTCCTTCGGCGCCTGGATCGGTATGCAGCTCCTGATGCGCCGTCCTGAGATCGAGGGTTTCATGTCGATCGCGCCGCAGCCGAACATCTACGACTTCTCGTTCCTTGCGCCCTGCCCGTCGTCCGGCCTGATCATCAACGGCGACAGCGACAAGGTGGCCCCCGAAAAGGACGTCAACGGGCTCGTGGAAAAGTTGAAGACGCAGAAGGGCATTCTGATCACCCATCGGATAGTCGAGGGCGCCAATCACTTCTTCAACGGCCAGGTGGACACGCTGATGGGCGAATGCGAGGATTATCTCGACCGCCGCCTCAACGGCGAATTGGTGCCTGAACCGGCAGCCAAGCGCATTCGCTGATCGCTTTCAAAAATTGTTGGCGAAAACGGCTGCTTCGGCGGCCGTTTTCATTTGACGGCTTTGATGGATTTCGGCTGCGGAGAGCCGATATGCCTCGCCTGCCTGACGCGGTTGCGGCCGGAGCGCTTGGCCTCGTAGAGAGCAGCATCGGCGTCTCGCATGGCTCCCGCAAGATCGCCTCCCGGCGCAAGTTCCGCCACGCCGAAACTTGCAGTCACGGCAAAGGAGGACGGGAGCGCGCTGACCGTTATTCCCATCGTTCCGCCCCGGAGCGCCTGCGCAAACAGCGTCGCCATGTCGAGCGTCGTACTGGGGATGAAGATCGCGAACTCCTCGCCGCCGATGCGGCCGACCACGGCATTCTTGGCGGCGCTCGTCTGCAACAGATCGCTGAAGGCCTGGATCACCAGATCACCACCGTGATGGCCGTAGGTGTCGTTGATGCGCTTGAAATGATCGAGATCGCAGATGATCACCGCGTGCCCGGCCTTCGGCGCCAGCGCCATCGCCGCCTTGACGCCGTTCTCGAAGCCGCGGCGATTGGCAAGACCAGAAAGCGCGTCCTTCTCCGAATTGCTGCGCTCGTCCGCCATGATCTCCAGGACCAGAACCGACAGCAGCGTCAATCCGACCGCGACCATCAGCACTGCAGTCGAGCTTTGTGAGATCAGCGCGTAATTGGTGCCGATATAATCCTTGGCGGTCGTGCCCGCCCCCGCGATCACGGCAAGGCTCGCCTTTGCGAAAAAATGCAGGCCGGTCGCCAGCAGCAGATAACCAAGCGCCCGGTCGATCGCCAGCCGGCGGGTCGATGAAAAGATGGCCGCCGCACTCGAAAGGAGCGCCAAGGCAAACGGTGTCTGGTAGGAAAAGGCATGTGCGGCGGTTCCCCGAGGCAGGTCGTAGATCAGCAGGTCGAGGCAGATGCCCGTCACAAGGAAACAGCCTGCCCAGACAGGCGCGACCTTCCGGCCGTAGAGAGTGCCGATACCGACCCTGAGCAAGGTCATGCCGCAGAGCACCGATGCGAAGGCGCAGATTGCCCAGAATTTCGTGAGATACGCATAGGCGACCAGCAACTCACAGACTGACGAGAGCGAGGCGATGGTAAAAGCGGCGGCAAACCAGAGCGCAGCCGTCCGCGAGCGGCTGCGCGTGGAAACCACAACAAAAACCGCACCGAAACACATGGCGATGATAAAATTCACCGCGAGGAAAAAGGCAGCCCCGTTCATCAGCCCATCAATGCAGGAGACCTGCACACCACCCGGTTATCGCGTCCCGGGCCGGATGTTAAAAGCCCATGGAACAAGAAACCGTTAATGCATAACCTGTCCTTCTTGCACCTGCTATTGCGTCCCGCGGAAATTGCAAGGTTCCCTGTTGGCCGCCGCCCATTCGTCGCGCTGATCACACCCAACATCACTTTTGAAGTGATTACCGGCAAAAACAGTGCTAGAGGCGCGGCCACATATCCCAGAACCCACCCTGCCCAGAGTTAGATCATGTCCAGGTTCAAGTCCGATTTCCTCCGCACGCTCGACGAGCGCGGTTTCATCCACCAGGTTTCCGACGAGACCGGGCTCGACGAACTGTTTTCGAAGGAAATCGTCACCGGCTATATCGGCTTCGACCCGACGGCGCCGAGCCTGCACGCCGGCAGCCTGATCCAGATCATGATGCTGCACTGGATGCAGCAGACAGGCCACCGGCCGATTTCGCTGATGGGCGGCGGCACCGGCATGGTCGGCGATCCTTCGTTCAAGGACGAAGCGCGCCAACTGATGACCGTCGACACGATCGAAGGCAACATCGCCTCGATAAAGCGCGTCTTCGCGAACTACCTCGCCTATGGCGAAGGTCCCAAGGACGCACTGATGATCAACAATGCCGACTGGCTGCGCAGCCTCAACTACCTCGAGTTCCTGCGCGACGTCGGCCGGCACTTCTCCGTCAACCGGATGCTGTCGTTCGAGAGCGTCAAGACGCGCCTCGATCGCGAGCAGTCGCTGTCCTTCCTGGAATTCAACTACATGATCCTCCAGGCCTATGACTTCGTGGAACTCGCCAAGCGGACGGGGTGCCGGCTGCAGATGGGCGGCTCGGACCAGTGGGGGAATATCGTCAACGGTATCGACCTCGGTCACCGCATGGGGACGCAGCAGCTTTTTGCGCTGACTTCGCCACTCCTGACCACGTCCTCCGGTGCCAAGATGGGCAAATCGGCGACGGGCGCCATCTGGCTCAACCCGGACATGCTGTCGGCCTATGATTTCTGGCAATACTGGCGCAATACCGAGGATGCGGACGTTCCGCGCTTCCTGAAGCTCTACACGACGCTGCCGATGGACGAGATTGCAAAGCTTTCAGCGCTCGGCGGTTCGGAGATCAACGAGGTCAAGAAGATCC
The DNA here is from genome assembly GCF_023006505.1 of Neorhizobium sp. SHOUNA12A. Classification (GTDB taxonomy): domain Bacteria; phylum Pseudomonadota; class Alphaproteobacteria; order Rhizobiales; family Rhizobiaceae; genus Neorhizobium. Next base: position 9,910 of record NZ_JALBGV010000010.1, on the reverse strand, counting down.
TGGCGACCGAAATCACGGCCATCCTGCACGGTCGCACAGCGGCGGAGGAAGCCGCAGAGACCGCCCGCAAGACGTTCGAGGAAGGCGGGCTTTCCGAAAACCTGCCGTCGGTCGAGGTTCCCACTGCCGATCTCGAAGCCGGGATCGGCCTCCTGTCGCTGATCGTGCGCGCCGGTCTTGCCGGTTCGAATGGTGAAGCACGCCGTCACGTCCAGGGCGGCGCGGTGCGCATCAACGACCAGGCCGTCAGCGACGAACGCATGACCATCGGCACCGGCGAAATCACCGGCGACGGCGTCATCAAGCTCTCGCTCGGCAAGAAGAAGCACATCCTGGTGCGCCCAGCCTGAACCGCGCGTCTCGATAACAAGTTGAAACGGGCCGCGACGAGCGGCTCTTTTTATTGAAATTCAAAGATTTGGCGGAAAATGCCGGGGGCGATCAGCGACAGCGGGTTGACGGTCAGCCTCGGCTTCTCGAACGGGCCTTCGAGCTTGAAGGTGATGCCGAGCAGGCCGCGATCGCGGCCGTTGCCGAGAATGGCGCCGATCAGCGGCAGCTCGCCGAAAAGTCGGTTCAGGCCGTAAGCCGGCATGAACGTCCCGGTCATCTCCATATTGCCCTTGGAATCGCGCACCAGGCCCTGGAAGGTCGCACCGATCTGCTCGCCGCGCACCACGCCGTTTTCTATGGCGAACGAGCCGTTCCGATAAAGCAGGCTTGCAAAGCCGCGCTGGAATTTGGCCGAATTGACATCGATGTTCTTTTTCGTGGCCGTGTTCAGGCTGCGGCCCTCCTGGTCCGGAGTCGCAACGAGAGACTGGAGTTTGGCCTCGTTGACCAGCGCGAAATTGCGCAGATCGATGGCACCGGTCCACGCATCGCCTTGCGCCTTCAAGCGCAGGTTCAGGAGGCCGCCGCGCATGTTGTCGTAGAGGTTCATGAAGCGGATGATCGCGCCGGCATCGCCGCTGGTGATGGAAATCGTGTCGCCCGCATTCATCTCGCTGACGACCGCCTGTCCGCTTTCCGTCGAGCCGGAAAAATCCGCCGCCGAAATATTGCCGCTACGGCTTGAAAACAGGAACGACACATTCGAGAGCGTCTGGTCATTGAACCCGATCATGCGGTCGAGCTTACCCCGCACGGTGGCGTTGCTCGTATCGTCGCCCGCGCGTTTGGCGCCGCTGCCGCTCTTTCCTCCTGCCCGGATCTTGGTGACGACGGGCCGCATATCGACGACGGAGCCGCTGATCGAGACGTCGAAATTGCCCTTGGTGCGTTTGACGCTCACCGCATAATTGTCGGACGGCGAGAGCTGCATATGCGAGAAGTCCGCCGACGTCAGGCTGCCGCCATTGAGCGCGAAGCTCCCGCGCGCGCCAAACCCGTCGCCGGAGAGTTCGAAATTGCGGATATCGGAACGTTCTCCGGTGTCAGACAACTCGAATTGCGCCTTGGCCGGAATGCCGCCGCCCTTGGTCCAGCCGAGCCACGGGATGGAAAGCGTTGCTCGGCTGAGATCGAGCGAGACGGATTGGCGAGTTTCGTCGATCCGCGTCAACTGAGCCGTCACCGGCCCGTCGATCACGTCGGAGAGACCCGGCGCGAGTTTTTCCCGCTGATCGTTGTTGAGGACGGTCTTGACGATCCGCTCGCGCTTGACCGACGACGCCGGACCGACTGGTTCGACCAGTGTGATATCGGCCGGCACATCATCGATCGTCCCCTTGGCGACAAGCCGCGCCGCCAGGTTGTCGATGTCGAGCGTGCCATCCAGACCGCCGATCTTGCGGCCGGAAAACTGCGGGCCGAGATCGATGTCGTCCAGATCGATATGGGCACTCCAGGTGGGTTTCGGCGGATTGTGCGCCAGGATCAGCCCCATATGGGCCTTGAGGTCGACGCGCGCGTGACCGGAAAAATCCTCCGGCTTGAACTCGGTCCCCTTCAGCGCATTGATCGGCCGGAAATTCGCAAGCTCCGTCATCGCATCGGCCGGCCCCGCAATCTTAAGCGAAAGGTCCGCCATCAGCGGTTTTACATAGGTCGAGGGGATCGAGAACCGGCCGCCTTCAACGGCGACGAACCGACCGGATGGAAAGAAGGAAGATGCGCGTGCAATATCGACCTGCATCACCTCGCCCTTCAAGTCGAAACGGCCATCGATGTCGCGTAGCGGAGGCACGTCGCCCGGCAGGTTGATCCGGGTATTGGCGAGATCAAAACCGATCTGCAGTTCGTTCTTGTCGAGCTCCATCGGAATGCCCGGCCCCTTCATCCGGCCGGCCGGAATGAAGACGGCGATCGAGCCATTGGTGATGGTGCCGCCGAACATGTTGTCCATGACCCAATCGCGCGGCTTGCGGGCCATCCAGAACGGCCAGAGCTGCTTGACGCCGGTCACTTCCATATGCGGCAGCTGCGCCCCGAAACTGATCTCGGGAGACTGGTTGCCGAACCGCACTTTGAGGGATCCGGCCATGCGGCCGAGAGGGCTGGAAACCGCCATCTCATCGAACTGAAGCGCGCGATCTGCCGACAGGTATCGCCCATTCGCCTTGAGATCGAAGCGGGCGGGCTGCTCGCTTGCCGAGGCGCCGACGGCTGTTGCGCCGCTGATCAGAACATCGAGGCCGAACCCTGGACGCTTGTCGTCCGGATTGAGCCGGCTGAGATCGATCACCGCGCCAGTGAACGGCAGGATTGTCGGCCCGAAACGGACCTCGGATTTCAGCAGCTCGATCGAGTTCTTCGCGAAATCATAGGCCACGTTGATATTGGCGCCGCTCAAAATCTGCTGGATACCATCGAAGTAAAAATGGCCGGGAGACTGGCGAAGCGTCGCGGTGATGGCCGGCTTTGCAGCCTCACGTGAGCGAACCGCCGAAAGATCGAGATCGAGGGAGCCTTCGATCCCCTCGCGCGGCTGACCATCCTCGGTTCGCTGCAGCATGAAAGATGTCACCTCGAGGCCCGTCAGCTTGGCCGAGAGCGACGACGTAACCCCTTCGATGGTCTTCGACGCTGCGATGAGGACGGCTTTGCGGCCGTTGAGGCTGATCGCGCCGTTGATCACCACCTCGCCTTCGGCGCTGCGTGTCAGTTCGAGATCGTCGACGACCAGCGTGATCGGCTTGCGTCCGGGCGCTGCCGGCAAGAGGATCTCTATTCCGGCGATGCTGACGGAGCCGGTCCCGGTTCGCTCGATGAGTGCCTTGGCTTCGTCGAGACGCTGGAAAATCTCCTCCAGCAGAGCCGGCATGGCATCGACGCGGACTTCCGAGATTGGCAACGGATCGCCGGAGGGCAATTGCGCCGTGTCGAGACGGATATGTTCCGCCTCCATATGCTTGATCGACACGCGGCCGCCGAGAAGCGCCAGCGGATCGACGGCCATGCGCATGGCGCCGGCACGGCTCAGATGTTCGCCGGTCGCCCGTTCGACGATATCGACGTCACGCGCTTCCAGCGCAAGGCGTAACCTCGAATCGAAACGGATGGCGGTCGAGCCCACGGAAGCGACGTAACGTGGACCGATGGCATTGTTGATGGCGCTCTGGGCACGCGACGAAAGCGTGCTGTCGACCATGCCGCCCTCGATCGCGAAAACGGCGCTGCCGACCGCAATAAACACCAGCAGGAAGAAAAACAGCACCGTCTTGCCGACTCGTTTGCCTCGCCGGCTCGGCGGCGGGCAGTGCACGATAATCGGATCCTCGACCTGTGCGGAGGGTAATTCATGCAGCGGAATGATTTCTTTCCGGCTGAAACTGACCCTTTCTCCGCGAATTTCCGATACCAAGTTGAGGACTCATCTTTCTGCATTCGTCTTCGGGCCGGGCGCGACCGCTCTGGACGTCGCTCGGGCGACTATATACCGATTGTGGCGAATATCATCCACGATACCGGCGAAAGAAAGGAAATCTATGGCCGATTTGACCATTGGCGACATTGCACCGGACTTCGACCTTCCGTGCGACGGCGGCGGCTCCGTTTCCCTCAAGGCGTTCGCGGGCAAACCGGTCGTCCTCTATTTCTATCCCAAAGACGACACCGAAGCTTGCACCAAGGAGGCGATCTCGTTCACGGGCCTCTTGCCGGAATTCGAAAAGGCGGGCGCGCCAGTCATCGGCGTGTCGCCCGACAGCGTCAAGAAGCATGACAAGTTCGCCAAGAAGCATGACCTTTCGATTATCCTCGCGGCTGACGAAGACACTGCCCTTGCCAATCTTTACGGCGTCTGGAAGGAGAAGAGCATGTATGGCCGGACCTATATGGGCGTGGAACGCACGACCTTCCTGATCGGCGCGGACGGGCGCATCGCCCGGATCTGGTCGAAGGTGAAGGTAAAAGGCCATGCCGAAGAGGTGCTTGAAAGCCTCAAGGCGCTATAGGCAGGAGACAGATCGATGTCGGGCGAGTTTTCGATCACATCGCTGAGGGGCGGCGCAACGGCGGCAATCCTGTCGGGCGACCTCGATATCAAGACGCGGCTGGCGCAGGAGACCGCCAGCCGGTGGTTCGAGCGGCGGCTGTCGCTCCGCTCTCCACTCGACCCACCCCTCCCCGAACGTCCCGGCCGGCCGGCAAAGCCGGAGCTGGTGCCGCCGAAGGCGGTCGGCAAACGCTCATTGCATACCGTCAACGGCCGGATCGCAACGCTGCATGCGATCGCCCATATCGAGCTCAATGCCGTTGACCTGGCACTCGACATCGTCGCCCGGTTTGCGACGGAGCCAGTACCGAATTCCTTCTTCGACGGCTGGATGCAGGTGGCTTTCGAAGAGGCGAAACACTTTCGCATGGTGCGGGCCCGGCTGAACCAGATGGGTGCCGACTATGGCGACATGCCGGCCCATGACGGGCTGTGGCAGGCGGCCCATTCTACGCGCAACGACCTCACCGCCCGTCTTGCCGTCGTACCCCTCATTCTCGAGGCGCGCGGTCTCGACGTGACACCATCCCTGCAGGCGAAGATGCGCGAGACCGGCGATCTCGAAAGCGCGGCCATCCTCGACGTCATCTACAACGATGAAAAGGGCCACGTGGCGATCGGCGCAAAATGGTTCCGCTTTCTCTGCGCCCGCGAGCGCAAGGATCCGGCAGCGACGTTCCAGCAGCTGGTGCGCGCCAATTTCCGCGGATCGCTGAAAGCGCCGTTCAACGATATCGCCCGGGCCGAGGCGGGCCTGACGCCGTCATTCTACAGGTCGCTGACCTCCACCAGCTACGCCTGAACGCCTGGATTAAAGCGTTCGTTAACCATATCCATGTGTAATCCCGACAATGGGAACAGCGGCCGAACGAGTCGCATCTCCGGGAGATCCGCGTGGCGAAGGGAACCGAAAGCCGGGTGTTTGGGAAACGGGCGCCTCAGCACGTTCTCATTTTCGCCAGCGGTGAGAAGATCCGCCACATGACCATCCGGCCCTGGATGGCCGCGTTGACCTTCTGTTTTCTCGGCGTTTTCGCAATCGGCTATCTTGGCGCCACCTCCTATCTGGTGATCCGTGACGACCTGATCGGCGCGACCATGGCGCGCCAGGCCCGCATGCAATACGATTACGAGGACCGGATCGCGGCGCTGCGCGCCCAACTCGACCGGATCACCTCGCGCCAGCTCCTCGACCAGCAGGTGGTCGAGCAGAAGGTCGAGAAGCTGCTGGAACAGCAGAACGCCCTGTTTTCGCGCCACGGCAAGCTGGGTTCTCTTTTGAACCGCGCCGAGGAATCCGGCCTCACGACACCCGAAACACCGACGCCGCCCATGCTCCAGCCACCGGCCCAGGAACGCCAGGCTTCGCTTTCCGGCGGCAGCGGCGGCGTCCAGGCAATTGAGAAGCTGCTCTCCGGCAAGACTTCCGCCACCCCGCTCCAGGCGCCAACCGCGCTCGGTTATGCGCCTCTGCGCGAAAACATCGCCGACCGCGCCGACCGGGTTTTCTCCAAGGTGACGCTGTCGCTGAAGAACATCGAGAAGGAGCAGCTTGCCAAGATCGCTGATCTGACCACCGGCGCTTCGGAAACCGCAGACGCTATCGCCGCGATCCTGAAGCGGACCGGCGTCGAGGTGGCATCCGCAGACAGTGGCACTGAAGATGCCACGGACGGCGTTGGGGGGCCCTATGTCGCACCGCAGACCAATATCGGCGCCTTCGATGCCTCGCTCGACGAGCTCGATGCGGCGCTCAGCCGGCTGGAAAGCGTGCGCGAGACGGCGCGCGACCTGCCCTTCGGCAATCCCGCCCCCGGCCGGCCGGTCACCAGCCGCTACGGCAACCGCATAGATCCTTTCCTCGGCCGGATGGCCCTGCATGCGGGCATCGATTTCCAGGCCTCCACCGGCGACGACGTGAAAAGCACCGGCTCCGGCAAGGTAATCTCGGCGGGCGCTGCCAGCGGTTACGGCAACATGGTCGAGATCGACCATGGCCAGGGCATCACCACCCGCTACGGCCATATGTCGAAAATCCTGGTGAAGGAAGGCGACGAGGTTGCCGCCGGAGAGGTGATCGGCAGGGCAGGCTCGACCGGCCGTTCCACCGGCCCGCACGTCCACTACGAGGTCCGCCGCGACGGCAATCCGATCGACCCGGTGCACTTCCTCAATGCCGGCATGAAGCTCACCACCTACCTCAATTGAGGTAAGCTGCCCGCCAAAAGGCAATTCTTCGCCCGCAGAACGATAGCCGGCTTGGTCAACGGCGATCTTCATTCACCAATCCGGCGGCCAATCGCCTTGCTTTCCTTGACTTTTGGACATTTTGGTCCTATGTCGCGGCCAGTTGTCGGCCAGCATGCGTCGACTCCCATAGTGTTCGCATAGAACCGGAACGGAAACAGAATTCCCTTTGACCACATTTGCTGATCTTGGCCTGAGCCAGAAAGTCCTCTCCGCTGTCACCGACGCGGGTTATACGATCCCCACGCCGATCCAGGCAGGGGCAATCCCGCATGCTCTGCAGCGCCGCGATATCTGCGGCATCGCACAGACCGGCACGGGCAAGACGGCCTCCTTCGTTCTCCCGATGCTGACGCTTCTGGAAAAGGGCCGAGCTCGCGCTCGCATGCCGCGGACGCTGATCCTCGAGCCGACCCGCGAACTCGCCGCCCAGGTCGCCGAAAATTTTGAGAAATACGGCAAGAACCACAAGCTCAACGTCGCGTTGCTGATCGGCGGCGTGTCCTTCGACGACCAGGACCGTAAGCTGGAACGGGGCGCCGACGTGCTGATCTGCACCCCCGGCCGCCTGCTCGATCACTGCGAGCGCGGCAAGCTTTTGATGACCGGCGTCGAAATTCTCGTCATCGACGAGGCCGACCGCATGCTCGACATGGGCTTCATTCCGGATATCGAGCGGATCGCCAAGATGATCCCGTTCACCCGGCAGACGCTGTTCTTCTCGGCCACCATGCCGCCGGAAATTCAGAAGCTCGCCGACCGCTTCCTGCAGAACCCGGAACGGATCGAAGTCGCCAAGCCTTCCACCACCGCCAAGACCGTGACGCAGCGCCTCGTTGCCTCGCACAACAAGGATTACGAGAAGCGCGCAGTGCTGCGCGAACTCATCAAGGCGCAGGACGATCTCAAGAACGCAATCATCTTCTGCAATCGCAAGGTCGATGTCGCCGATCTTTTCCGTTCGCTCGAGCGGCACGGTTTTTCGGTCGGCGCGCTGCATGGTGACATGGACCAGCGTTCGCGCACGACGATGCTGCAGAATTTCCGCGACGGCAATATCCAGCTGCTGGTCGCCTCCGACGTTGCCGCACGCGGCCTCGACCTACCCGACGTCGGCCATGTCTTCAACTTCGATGTGCCGATCCACGCGGAGGACTATGTCCACCGCATCGGCCGGACAGGACGCGCCGGCCGTTCGGGCCGCGCATTTACCCTCGTTACCCGCTCCGACACCAAATATCTCGCTGCCATCGAGAATCTCATCAATGAGAAGATCGAATGGCTGAACGGCGACATTTCCGCCCTTCCGGCGCCGATGGAAAGCCATGAGAGCGAACGCGGTGGCCGCAAGAGCCGCGATCGTGATAAGGACCGCGGCCGCGGCAGACGAAGCGATTCGGGACGTGCTGATTCTGGGCGCGGGGATTCGAGTCACAAGGCTGACACGAAGATTCAAGATAATCAGATAGAAGCAGTCGAAGAGGCATTTGTGGAAGCTAGGGTGGAAAACGTGAAACCGGAGCGCAAGGCAGACAGGAAGCCGCAGAACAATGGCGGCAACCGCAACTCGCGGCCGACACCTGCACCGGCCCCCGCAAACGACGACAATCGCGAGCGTCGCCAGCGTTACCACCGCGATCACGACGATGGCCCGACCCCGGTCGGCTTCGGCGACGATATCCCGGCTTTCATGCTGATCGTTGCAAACGGCGGCAAGGCTTAAAACCTCCGTGCCGAGACCGGGCATTGATTTCCCAGGCGTCGGCGCCGGGCTTGTGATCCTGCGCGACGACGGCAAGGTTCTGCTTTGCCGTCGTCTGAAGGCGCCGGAAGCGGGCTTCTGGAACATTGTCGGCGGCAAGGTCGATCCGATGGAGCCCTCCTCGCAAGCCGCCCGCCGCGAAGCGGAAGAAGAGACCGGTCTGAAAATCGGCAGGGTCGAGCTTCTTTGTACGGCCGAAGAGATCATCGAAGCCGATCGGCAGCACTGGGTTTCGCTGATCTATATCACCCGCGATTTTACCGGTGAGCCTTCGCTCACGGAGCCAGATAAATTATCGGACATCGGCTGGTTCGATCCTCATAACCCGCCTCAGCCGCTTTCGGCCTTTTCTGCCAGGGCCTTTTCATATCTCCCAAAATGAGTGCAAACGAAAACCGCTCCGGAGAACCGAAGCGGTCGACTTGATGAAATCATTTTGACAGAATTTCCGGATGCAAGCTTACCGAGAGTATCGGCGGCCGACGTCCCTCAATATGAGGTGGACGGTATGCGCTTCGGACCCTGTCGAGCAAGATGCGAAATCTAGCACTCAGGATCGAAGTTCAGGATTTGGAGTTGGCGCGCACCGCGGCCTCGAAGGCCAGCCGCACCCATTTGCGCATCTCGTCCGGATCGTCGAAGGCTTCCTCCGGCACCGTCCAATAGGGCATCAGCACGGTTTTGCCCTTCTTTCCCTCATAAAACCATTGCTTGGCACCGGCGCCTTCGAATTCCGGTGCGCTCACCGCATCGGCCTTCAGCATGATCTCGCCGCGCAGGTCGATCGCGACGATCAAACCATCGTGATAGATGCCCTTGCCGCCGAACATGCGGCGGATCGAAACCGGGCCGAGCCCCTCGAACATTTCCTCGATATCGGGATTGTCCATTCGCCTACCCTTTCAAAATCCCGCCGGCGGCTGTCACGGCTTCGGGTGTGTCGACGTCCAGATGCGCGGCAGGGCCGATATCCACATCGACCACCGAAAGTCCTGAATTCTCGATGATCGCACGGGCGCCGACATCACCTTCCAGCCGCAATATGGCATCATAGGCTATTCGCGGCAGAATGATCGGGTTGCCCCGTTTCCCGTCCGACACCGAACGGACCACAACACCGCCACCGGCCTCCCGGAAGGCGGCGATCAGCATGTTCAGATGCTCCGTCGTGACGCCCGGCATGTCGGCCAGCATGACCAGGATGCCATCCTTCTGGGCCAGTTCCGGACTTGAGAAACCGGCGACCAATGAACTTGCCATGCCGGAGGCATAGTCCGGATTGAAGTGGGAACCGATGTCGAGGCCGGCCAGCGCCGTCTCGATCTCGTCGCGCCGATGACCGGTTACGGCGACGACGGGCGAGGCCTGCGACGACAGCAGCATGCCAGCGGTGCGGCGGACGAGCGGAATGCCCTCGAATTCGGCAAGCAGCTTGTGCGGCCCGTCCTTGCCCATGCGCCGCG
>NZ_JALBGV010000109.1 GCF_023006505.1 Neorhizobium sp. SHOUNA12A | reverse complement strand
CAGGATCGTCGCCATCGTCGCCACCATGCGAAAGCTCCTCACAATCCTCAACGCCATCATCCGGGACAATAAACCATGGCAAAGCGCTTGACGCACAAGACAGTCGCTCTGGCCTGCCGGCCATCTCCCCCACAGGTGGGGAGATCACAAGCGGCGCGACCATCGCTTCCAAACAAGCGTCGTGCAGCGCGCAGGATGAGACGCTGAGTGTAGAGCGGTGAGCTAGCGCCCAGCCAATCTCCCCACCTGTGGGGGAGATGGCCGGCAGGCCAGAGGGGGGCGGACACGGCACACCCTCCCTGGCAGACCTCTACATCTTCCCCGCCACCTTGATCGCAAACGCATATTCGAACGCTATCTCCTCCAGCCGCTGGAAGCGACCCGACTTGCCGCCATGGCCGGCCGCCATGTTGGTCTTCAAAAGGATCGGCGCGGTTCCGGTCGAGAACTCGCGGACCTTGGCGACCCATTTGGTCGGCTCCCAGTAGGTGACGCGCGGGTCGGTCAGGCCGGAAATGACGAGGATCGGCGGATAGGGTTTCGCCTCGACATTGTCGTAAGGGGAGTAGGCGGCGATCCACCGGTATTCTTCGAGGCTGTCGATCGGGTTGCCCCATTCCGGCCATTCCGGCGGGGTGAGCGGCAGCGTGTCGTCGAGCATGGTGTTGAGCACGTCGACGAAGGGCACGGCGGCGATGATGCCGGCGAATTTTTCCGGCGCCATGTTGGCGATGCCGCCCATCAGCATGCCGCCGGCCGATCCGCCTTCGGCAATGATGTTCGCGTAGGACGTGAACTTCTCTTGATTCAGATAATCAGCAGCGGCGATGAAGTCTTTGAACGTGTTCTGCTTGTGCTCCATCTTGCCGTTCTCGTACCAGGCGAACCCCTTGTCCTTGCCGCCGCGAATATGGGCGATGGCATAAACGAAGCCGCGGTCGGCAAGCGACAGGTTGTTGGTCGAGAAGCCGGCCGGAATGGTAATGCCATAGGCGCCGTAGCCGTAGAGCAGGCAGGGCGCCGAACCGTCGAGCGGCGTATCTTTCCGGTAGAGCAGCGAGACCGGCACCAGTTCGCCGTCATGCGCCGGCGCCATCACCCGGCGGGTGACGTAGTCGTCGGGATTGTGGCCCGACGGCACTTCCTGGGTCTTCAGGAGAACCCGCTCGCGGGTGGTCATGTCGTAGTCGTAGAGTTGGCTCGGCGTCGTCATCGACGAATAGGAAAAGCGGATGACGTCGCTGTCGTATTCGGCGGCACCCTGCAGGCCGAGCGAATAGGCCTCTTCCGCAAAGGCGATCGCATGTTCCTCGCCGGTCGTCCGGTCGCGGATGATGATCTGCGGCAGCCCGTCCTTGCGCTGCAGCCACAGAAGATAACGGGCAAACGCCATGTGGCTGATGATCAGCCGGCCGGGCTCGTGCGGCACGACCTCGGTCCAGTTCTCTTTGCCCGGCGCGGTAACCGGCGTTTGGCAGATCTTGAAATCCTTGGCGTCGCCGTCATTAGTGAGGATGTAGAAGACGTCGCCGCCCTCGGTCATCGAATATTCGATGCCTTCCTCGCGCTCTGCGACCAGCGACGGTTCGGCCGTCAGATCCTTGGTCGAGAGCAGACGGTATTCCGATGTCTCGTGGTCGTGGATGTCGATATAGATGAAGTCGTCGAGCAGCGATCCGCCGACGCCCATGAAGAAGCCCGGATCCTCCTCCTCGTAGACCAGTCTGTCTTCCGATTGCGGCTGGCCGACGATGTGATGGAAGACTTTCGAGGGCCGGTGGTTCTCGTCCTGCAGCGTATAGAAGAAGCTTTTGCCGTCCGGCGCCCAGACCCCGCCGCCGCCGGTATTCTCGACCACGTCGGCCAGATCCTCGCCGGTCGCAAGATCGCGGATGCGCAGCGTGAAATATTCCGACCCCTTGTCGTCGTAACCCCAGATGCCGCGGGAATGGTCGCTCGTGTGGTCGATGCCGGAAAGCCGGAAATAATCCTTGCCCACGGCTTCCTTGTCGCCGTCGAGCAGGAGGTGTTTTTCGCCACCGTCGCGCGGGGTGCGGAAATAGCGCGGCTGTTCGCCGCCGGTGACGAACAGCGTGCCGTAGGCGAACGGCCCGTCCTTCATCGGGACCGAACTGTCGTCCTCCTTGATGCGGCCGCGCATCTCGGCAAACAGCTTTTTCTGCAGCTCGGCCGTGTCGCCCATGGCCGCTTCCATATAGGCGTTCTCGGCCTCCAGGTGCTTGCGGATTTCCGGATCGAGGAGCGACGGATCCTTGAACATCGCCTGCCAGTTGTCGGCCCGGAACCAGGCATAGTCGTCGGTGCGGGTAATGCCGTGGCGGGTATCGGAAACCGGCTTCTTGGGCGCAACGGGAGCGGCAGGAAGATCGGCGAAGGGCGATATGCGGGAGGTGGCCAAGGAAGCACTCCGGTTGTGATGCGAGGAGTGCCAGAGATAGGGGGCGCTTGGGCGCGAGGCAAGCGGGTAAGGGTGGCGTGCTTACTTCTTCTTACGATGCAGAGGAGCGTCGCGCTCGTTCTGCCAATAGACGAAAGCCCCTATGAGCAGCACGCCGGCGAGGGGAGAAAAAAGAAGGAAGAAATCACCCACGCTCATCTATCCAGTCCTTTTAGCAATTGTGCTGCGAGCAAATGTAAGGTGAGCCCGATCGCAAAGCAAATGACCATCCAGACAGCAATCCAAGGAATGTCGAGGTTTGCGGCGGGTCGTTCGAGAGTAACACGTGTAACCGGCGTGAATACGCCGACAAGGATGATGCCGATTCCAATATTGTTCAGGAATGTCGCGCGCAATTTAATCTGTTCCTTCCGCGCATCAGAAGACAGCCGAATTTCTTCGCTCATGATGAGGTTTGACCGAGTGTTGTCAGTGTCGAGAGCCGTCGAACGTCGCGGCCCATGTCTTGCGCAGTTTCGATCCAGCTTGCGATCGCGTCCTGCACGTTGGAAAGCGCTTCCTGCGGAGTCTCGCCATCGCTCATGCAGCCGGGAAGATCAGGTGCGGTCGCCAGAAAACCGCCGCCATCTTCTGGAAGGAGCGGCGAGACGAGAACCGGGTAGCGCAGTTTGGTCATTGTTCACCCCCTTGATCACATCATCCTATTTCCCGTTCTGGTAGGTGGTCAATTGCGTGACCGTCTCATAGTTTCCGGCCGTCCGAGTCATATTGGATAGGAAATGACATGATAAAAACCTGGTCAGTCGCAGCATTGGCTCTTCTTTCCGCCCTGCCGGCGCATGCTCTCGATGCCCATATCGTCCGGCAGCTCGATGCGCTCGCCCCGGATGAACGGCGCGAACAGCGCTGCGATATCGAGGCGATGGATCGCATCAAAAAGGACAACAAGGGCGAGTTCAAACCGGATAAGGTGATCGCCTATACCTTTTCCCAGCCGGTCGAAGATGGCAACGCCATCCGGGCGCCGGGTGCTGTCTTCCGCAGTGCCGGCGACTGGTATCGGCTCAAATACAAGTGCGAGACCGGCGACAAGGGTCTGGAAGTGATGTCCTTCGACTACAAGATCGGTTCGAAAGTCCCGCGCGAAGAGTGGGAAAAGTATTACCTCTACGAGTGACATCATCCCGGCAGGTGCGGCACCGTCTTCCGGTCGGGGAAAAGCTCGTTCAGCACCGTCATCATGATGAGGGAAAGCGGCAGGGCGAGCATCGCCCCGACCGCACCCCACATCCAGGTCCAGAACAGGATGGCGATGAAGACGATGAAAGGGTTGATTTCCCACTGCCGGCCCATGATCGCCGGGAAGAGCAGGTTCTCCATCGCCAGGTGGACGGTGAAGAAGATTGCCGCCGGGATCAGGCCGAGGAAAAAAGCGTCATGGGTGAGAATGCCGGCGATCGCCACCGAAACCGTCATCAGCGTGATGCCGACGAACGGGATGAAGCTTGAGACGAAAGCGAACAGGCCCCATAGCACCGGCATCGAAAGCCCGCCGAAATAGGCGATCAGCGCCATCACCACCCCGAGCCCCAGATAGAGCAGGCTGGCCGTCGCAAAATAATAACCGAGCACCTCGTCGATCGAATTGAGCACCCGGATCGCCATCAGCCGCTGCCGGCGTGTGGGGAAGGCGAGAATGATCGTGCGCCGCAACCGCACCCTGCCATAGAGGAAGAGCAGCAGGGCCGCAAAGAAGATCATTCCCTGGACGATCGCAGGGGTCAGGTTGGCGGTGACGATGCCAAGGATATTGCCGGAATTCTCGATCAGCGACTGCATCGACATCGGCCCGGTCTCGAATGTCGCGGGCGAGACGTTGATCCAATGCTGGCTTTCGAGGAACGGTTTGATGCGGTTGATGGTCCGCTCGATGAAATTCGGACCTTCCTGGATCAGCTTTGCGACCGGTTCAGCAAGCGAATTGATGATCAGGAACAGGGCCGCGAAGACCAGCGTCGAGAGGATGAAGGCAATGCCGAAACGGGGCACGCCGGCCTTGCCGAGGCGATCCGCGACAAGACCCAGGATGAGGCCGACGACGACAGCGAGCGTGACGGGGATCAGGATCAGCGACATGTAATGGACGAGCGAGAAGAACACGATCGCGAAAATGCCGATCACCGCCCAGGCCATCGCCACGTCGAGCGCCTCGCGCCCAAGCGGCAGGTTCTCCACCACGTCGATCTCTTCCGGGTGCAGCAGCGCCTCCTTGCGCTGGGCCGGCATCTCCGTCAGGTGTTTCTTCAGCTTGCCATTGCCGCGCGCACTCATGTTTTTCGTGTCCAGAGGTCCCCGTGATCGCTCTCAACGCGAAAGCGGCGCTCCGGTTCCGGAGCGCCGCTTGTCGGCAAAACGGGTGACGGTACTCAGGCGGCGAGCGTCAGGCCGATGCCCCACGGGTCCTTCAGCGACCAGCCTTCGGCGGTCTTGGTCGTGGCGATCTCCTGGGCATCGAGCGCCGCAAGCGCCCTGTCGAGCGCCGCCTTGTCGTTGAACCGGACCGTGTAGTCCGAAAGCCCGGTCATGTTGTTTTCGCGCGCCTTTGCGCCGCGGCTGTTCCAGATATTGGCGGCGATATGGTGGTGGTAGTCGCCGGTTGCAAAGAAGCTCGCGCCCGGATACCGCGCCATCACCTTCAGGCCCAGCACGTCGCGATAAAAGGCGTCTGCCTGCGGAATATCGCCGACCTGCAGATGGATGTGACCAACGGCGGTGCCATCGGCCATGCCGTCGAAGGCCTGCTTCGGAGCGCTGTTGTAAAGTTCCTGCAGGTTCAGGCGTTCGGTCGCCATGGCGATCGTACCGTCCGGCTGATAGGTCCATTCCTGCGGGGTTCGGTCGCGGTAGATCTCTATACCGTTGCCCTCGGGGTCGGACAGATAGATCGCCTCGCTGACGAGGTGGTCGGAAGCGCCTTCCAGCCGGATATTGTTATGGGCGGAATGTGCCAGCCAGTGGGCAAGCTCCTGCCGGTTCGGCACCAGGAAGGCGGTGTGGAACAGGCCGGCGGCGTTGCGCGGCGCACGGGCGACGTTTTTGCCGGTCGAAAGCGTCAGGAGCGGTTGGCCGCCGACGCCCAGCACTTCACCGCTCGGGCTCTTTTCGATAACCTTCAGGCCGATAATGTTCTGGTAGAAGCCGGAAACCAGGGCCAGGTCGCTGACGACCAGATGCGCGCCGCGGACATGGGCGGGACGGGTCAGGGCAAAGGGCTGCGTGACATCGGACATATCGAAATCCTCATCTGACATCGGGCGGGTGAACGCCTCGTTGCAACCTATATGGCCCATGTCCATCGTTCACGATAGAGCGCAAACTGGCGATGGATCGTCTCCAAATTATGGACAATGGGCGGGTTTGACCTCGGTCAAGGCGGTTTGGACCGTATGAAGCTACAATGGGCGAAAAACATGAAGGAGATCGCATGTACAAGAAGATCGTCGTTGCGGTGGATGTTTCCGCTCTGGAAAAGGGCGAGCGCATTCTGCGCACGGCAACGAACCTGCTCGACACGGGCGGCATGATCCTGATCGTCAACGTGGTTGAGGATATGCCCGCTTATCTTGTCTCCGAGCTGACCGTCGATCTGACAGTTGCGGCCCGTCAGGATGCCGAACGGCTGCTCGTCGAGCTTCGCGAAAAAGCCGGCATCGAGGCCGATATCGAAATCCGCCAGGGCGCGCCGGCGCGCGAAATCCTGGCCGCTTCGGAAGAGCAGGGCGCAGACCTGATCATCGTCGCCTCGCATATCCCCGACCTGTCGAACTACCTGATCGGTGCCACGGCCGACCGCGTCGTGCGCCACGCCACATGCTCGGTCCTCGTCGACCGCTGAGAAGGAACGGATCCATGGATACGTCAAGATATGGCAGCGTTCTAAGGGCGAGGAAGGCGGAGCTGGAAGGCCGCCTGAGCCGCATCGAACAGGATTTCGTCACACCCCGCAATCCTGATGACGACGACCGCGCCGTTGAACGAAACAATGACGAGGTGCTGGAAGAACTCGGCGAAACCGGCGAACGGGAGCTTGCGGCAATCGATGCGGCACTTCACCGCATCGCCGCCGGCACGTTCGGCATCTGCGCCAGATGCGGCCAGCCGATCGCCGAGCAGCGACTGGATGCCGTGTCGCACACGCCCCTTTGCCAGGCCTGCGCCGCCGAGGTGTCGGAGGAAGTTTAACGCGGGAAACGGAATGTGAATCCTCCCTCTCTTGCCTTCCGCCGCGGTCATGCTCATTCTTAAGATCGAGGCAGGCGGAAGGTCGGATGAACGAGTTTTTCAATTTCGGGCGGAAATACGATTTCCACGAGATCGTCGCGGATGGCATCATCCACGGCGTCGGCATCGTGTTTGCGCTGGTCGGCGCCACCGCGCTGATCTTCTATGCGACCGTCTGGTCGAGCCATGGCGAAATCGCCGCCGCCTGGATCTATGGCCTCGGACTGATCATCTGCCTGTCGATCTCTTTCACCTACAATATCTGGCCTCACTCGCGCACCAAATGGGTGCTGCGGCGGCTCGACCATTCGGCGATCTTCATCCTGATCGCGGCGACCTATACGCCTTTCCTGCAACGCGGCGCGCACGACCCCTGGATATTCGCCATGCTTCTGGCGATCTGGGCGACCGCGATCTTCGGTATCACGCTGAAATGCCTGTTTCCCGGCCGTTTCGACAAGCTGACGATCCTGCTCTATCTCGCCATGGGCTGGAGCGGCGTGATGGTGGCGGGGCCGATCTCGCAATATCTGCCGGCCGTTACCGTCTGGCTGATCGTCATCGGCGGCTTCATTTATTCGCTCGGCGTCATCTTCCACGTATGGGAACGGCTGCGTTTCCAGAATGCCATCTGGCACGGTTTCGTCGTCGCCGCCGCCGCCGTCCACTACGGCGCGGTCATGACCTGCTTCAGCCTCTCCGGCGGTTTTTGATCCGAGATTCGGTTTGTTGCGGGCAACCGATTAGCTTCAGGCTCGCCCCTCCCTCATTAATTCCAATGAAGTTATCAAAGGAGTAGGCCAGCCAATCTGGACTCGCCGTTTCATCGTCTGATATGATGGACAAACGAGTATCATGATGGACGAAATCTAATGACCGAACCCCTTGTCCGCGACGCCACCGAAGCCGATCTCCCTGTGATCATGGAGATCTACAACGACGCGGTCGCCAACACGACGGCGATCTGGAACGAGGTCCTCGTCGACCTCCAGAACCGCAAGGAATGGTTCTCCGCCCGCAAGGCGCGCGGTTTCCCGGTTCTGGTCGCGAATGTCGGCGGCAAGATCGCCGGTTACGCTTCTTACGGCGACTGGCGCGCTTTCGACGGGTTCCGCCACACGGTCGAGCATTCCGTCTACGTCCACCGCGATTTCCGCGGCGCCGGCATCGGCCGGCTGCTGATGCAGGAGCTGATCGCCCGCGCCGCCGAGAACGGCATCCACGTCATGGTCGCCTGTATCGAGGCTGGAAACACCGCCTCTATCGGCCTTCACGAGAAACTGGGCTTCCGCACCGCCGGCACGTTCTCCGAAGTCGGCATCAAATTCGGCCGCTGGCTGGATCTGACCTGCATGGAGCTGAAGGTCACGGGGTGACGTTGATAATAGTTATTGGTTTTGGTATTCTCCGATGAACGGAGAAGACCATGGCAAGCAGCGCAAATCTTGGACAGCATCTCGAAAGCTACGTCGACGAACTGGTGAAGTCCGGCCGCTACAATTCCCGTAGCGAAGTCCTTCGGGAAGGCGTGCGACTGGTCGAAGAGCGCGAGAAGCGACTTGCGGCACTGGATGCAGCGTTGGCGGAAGGCATTGCCGATGCGGATGCCGGTCGAGTGATGTCCGGTGACGAAATGCTCGCTTACTTCGAGGCCAAGTATACAAAAATGACGGAAGACACGGGCGCGTGATCGTCGTTTTTTCGGCGAGGTTTCGCGCGGATCTTGACCGTATCTGGGCTTATGTCGCGGAGGATAATCCTCGACGCGCCGTCAGCTTTGTTCGCGAAATTGTCGAACGCAGCAATAAGCTCTCCGAAATGCCTTTGAGGTTTCCGTTGATTGCTCGCTACGAGAGCACCGGTATCCGGCGCATGCCCTATAAAAATTATCTCATCTTCTACCGGGTCGGCGACAGGCGGATTGAAATGCTGCATGTGCTGAACGGTGCCCAGGATTACGAAGCCATCCTCTTCCCGGACGACTGACCATTCAGCTCCGCTGCAGCGCCAGATGTGCGCCGAGCCCGACAAGCAGCGCTCCTCCGGCCCGCTGCATCAGCCGTTGTGCCCCGCTCGATCGTTTCAGCCGGGTGATGACAGCGCCGGCGAGGAAGACGCAGACGATATCGGCGGACGAGAACATCAGGTTGACGATCGTGCCGAGGATCGCGAACTGCAGCCAGATGGGGAAGGCGGCCGAAGCGTCGATGAACTGCGGCAGGAAGGCGAGGAAGAAGATCGCCGTCTTCGGGTTCAGCACCTCCACCGTAATGCTTTCGAAAAACGCCCGCCGGCCGGATTTCTCCGCGATCTCCGGAAGTTCGGCATCGCCCGCCGCCTTGGCGCGGAACAGCGAGATGCCGAGCCAGACGAGATAGGCCGCTCCGCCGAGCTTCACCGCCATGTACAGGATCGGAACGGCATGAAAGAGCACCGAAAGCCCCGCGGCGGCGGTGAACACATGCGCGTAACCGCCGATATGGATGCCGAGCGAGGCCATCAGGCCCGACCACCGCCCGCGCGCCAGCGTCTGGGCCGCGGCATAAAGCATGGCCGGCCCGGGAATATAAGCGAACACCGCCGTGGTGGCGAGGAAGGCGAGAAACAGCTCGATCGAGGGCATGTCTTGTTCCTTGAATGAACCCGCATCATTGCAACAGGCGGTGCCCGCCCGCAAGTGCAGCCGACCGGGCAGCGCAGCGTCGAAACAGTTCGATCGGCACCGAAGCATCCACTCGCCGTCTTGACCTAGAACACCCGCATCGAAAATGCGAACAGGCCAGGCGAGATCGTGCCGGACACACCGAATATGACCAGGGAACTGGCGCTGCTTCTGGCGCTCTCCACGCTCTGGGGCGCCTCCTATACGTTCATCAAGATCGGCGTCGGGACCATCCCGCCGGTAACGCTGATCGCGCTGCGGACCCTGATCGCCGGAGCGGTGTTGCTTGCCGTCATCCGCTGGCGTGGCCTGAAGCTGCCACGCGGCGGGGGCATCTGGGCGCGCTTCCTGTTCCAGGCCTGCCTGAACAGCGCCATTCCCTTCACGCTCATCGCCTGGGCGGAACAATCGACCGATGCCGGGCTCGCCGCCATCCTCAATTCCACCACGCCGATCTTCGCTTTCCTGATCACGGCGCTGGTCACCCGCCATGAGCCGGTGACGGGTCGAAAACTGTTCGGCGTCGGCGCGGGGCTTGCCGGCATCTGCATGGTGATCGGCGTCGAAGCGCTGTCGGGGCTCGGCGAGAGACTGGTGCCGCAGCTGGCGATCGTGCTGGCGACGGTGTGTTATGCCGGCGCGGTGATCTTCGGCAAGAACTTCAAGGGTCTCGACCCGATCATGCCGGCGGCGGGCTCGCTCGTCTGCGGCGCCGCGCTGCTGGTCCCGGCAAGCCTGATCCTCGACAAGCCCTGGACGCTTGCGCCCTCCCTGGAATCGATCCTCGCGCTGGTCGCCCTCTCGGTCTTTTCCACGGCGCTCGCCTTCGTCATCTATTTCCGGCTGATGCAGACGCTCGGCTCGGTCGGCGCGACGTCTCAGGCCTATCTGCGGGTGCCCGTCGGGGTGGCGATCGGCGTCGTTTTCCTCGGCGAAAGCCTGCATCCGGGCGCATGGGCCGGCCTCGTCTGCGTCGTCGCAGGCGTTGCCGCCATGACCTTGCCGACGCGGAGGAAGCTTGTCTCCGTGTGATCTTCGCTGACGGTCAATCCTCCGTCGGCTCCGACGATCCCTGTCGTGAAAGATGAGCCTCGACGGCGAGGTTCAGTTCCCGCAGCAGGTCTGCAAGCTGCGCCTTCTTTTCCGGATCGAAGCCCGCGATCGCTTTCGCCTCGCTCGCCATGTCCTGCCGGAACGCGGCCTCCGCTCGGCCGATGCCCTCGTCAGTCAACTGCACGGAAAGGCTTCGACCGTCTCTGTCGGACGGGACGCGCTTGATCAGGCCGGCCTTTTCCAGCCGGCCCAGACGGTGGGTGAGGCTGCCGGAGGCGATCATCAGCGACCGGTAGAGTTCCGTCGGCGTCAGCCGATGGGGCGGCCCGGAGCGCAGCAGCGTGCCCACGACATCGAATTCCCCGCGGTCCAGCTGGAACGACGCGAATGTCGCCTCGATCGACGGCGTGACCAGCCGCGACAGGCGGTAGACGCGGCCGAGAATCTCCATCGGCCCCGTGTCGAGATCAGGCAATTGTTTGGCCCACTGGGCCCGCGCCCGGTCGATGTGATCCTGCGTTTTTTGCTCTTGCGCCATTCCGATTCTCCGTCTCGACAAACTATCTTGACATGAAGATAAATCGGGAGCAAATATCTTCACATGAAGATAAATAGTGAGAAGCCGACATGCCTTCGATCGCCGCAAGAAAGCCCTTTGAAATTCCGCTGATCGTGCAGATGCTTGCCTGTTCCTTCCTGTGGGGAGGCGCCTTCATTCTCCTGAAGCTGGCGGGCACCGCGCTCTCTCCGCTGGCCCTGACGGCAGTGAGAGGGCTGATGGGCGGCAGCCTGATCGCCATCTGGATGGTCGTCTCCGGCCACAACATTCTCCCGCGCGGCCGGGAGATGCGCGACTGGGTCGTTCTCGGTTTCCTGCAGGGCGTCGTCCCGAACAGCCTGACGGCCTATGCGCTGACGGAAATTTCGGCGGGCCTGACATCGATGATCCAGGCCTCCACGCCGCTCGTCGTCGCGGTTCTGGCGCAGGCGTTGTTTGCGAGCGAGCGGCTGACGCCGAAAGTGGCGCTCGGCCTGGCAACCGGCTTCGGCGGCATGGTCCTGCTGATCGGCCCGGCAGCGCTCGGTGCCGACAGCGTCAGCCTTCGCGGCGTCGGCGCCGTGGCGATCGTCGCGGTCAGCTATGCGCTCGGCAATCTTTATGTGCGCGGCATTCCAAATGCTCAGCCGGTCCGGCTGGCGCTGGGACAGCAGCTGTTCTCCGGCCTGCCGACCTTCGCGGTGATGATCTATCTCGGCGGCCTGTCGGCCTTCTCTCCGGCACTCGACAACCTGCCGCTGCTTCTCGTCCTCGGCGTGTTCGGAACGGCCCTGCCGATCGTTCTCTACATGAACATCCTCAAGAAGGCAGGTCCGACCATCGGTTCGATGAACGGTTATTTCCTGCCGCCCTGGACGATTATCCTCGGTTTTGTCCTGCTGGGCGAACCCGTCAGCTTGAGAGAGATCATCGCCACGGCTATCGTGCTTGCCGGTGTCGCGATCGTGTCGCTGAAGACGGAAATTCTGTCGATCGCCTACCGCCGGCTGGCTGCCATTCTTCACCCGCGGCGCAGCGGCAAGATCGCCTGAGCTGGAAGGTAAACGAAAGGCCCGGGGTCCCGCCAGCCCCTGACTTAAATGTGGAATATGTCCTGTCGCGAAACTCTGACTTTCGCGACAGGAATTTCCTGAAAATCAGCGGCTCGTTTTTGCCGCAGAAGTCAGGAATTACGCAGCACGACAGCTACAGCCTCACCTTGCGGGAAGCTGATAACCTCCTCTGGTAAAGGCCAGTCCGCTAAAGCTTCCGGCTCGTCCTCCCCATCGATAGCGACGGTCCTGAGCCGTGAAGCGAGTTTGTCCAGCGTCGTCCTCGCCTGGTACGACAACTCGGTTGAAACGGGGGAGAGGTCCTTTGATAGACCCCAGTAATCCCACGGTTTCAGTTCCAGTTTACGCAGGGCTGCGACTTCCCGAAGCAGGCTTCCCGCGACAAACCATTCCCCGCCAAGGCCGAGGCTCGACACGCCAAAACGGGAGGCAATCTCCGGTTCGTCTTTGATCCGAAACCATGCCTCGCCCGCTGTTAGAAAGCGGGCGGGCGGCACGTCTAAGGTGTCGAAGGAAACTCCCCCGATAGCTGCAAACTCCAAATCGAGCCGCTTCCAGCGCCCGCCGTCATGCCATTCGCAAAGCCAATGATCTTCCCAATGGCCAGGCACCAGATAGTCGGAAAACCCGACACGGAGGCGAGCCGGGGTGCCGAGTTCGCGAAATCTACTAACCGCCAGTATAGCGAAATCCCGGCATACGCCGCCAACCTTAGGCTGTGCGGCGCCGCCTTCGAGCAAATTGCGCTCTACAACGATTGACAGAATCTCGGCCACGGAACGAAGCTCAAGATCGGCGGCCTGTTCGGGTGTGAAACCTCGTTCTTCGGATTCGGCCCCGCGAGGATGTTGCATGAATGAGCTAATCCACCGGGCAATTGAGTTTGGCTCGACGCCGCCGCGCATCAATGTTTCGCGATGCGGCCCAGGTTCCGAGTAGATGCTTTGGGTGACGTAGAAGGATTTGCGCATTGCTGTCTCTTTCCTGTTGAGATTGAGACACGACAAGGAGGGCAAATTTTCGAAAATTGTCAACTGGCGCTTGTCACGGTCAGGGGCTGGAGGGATCCCGGGCCTTTCCTATTGTCCGGGCAGCACCGCTGCGACAAACGCTTCCAGGCTCCGGCGCACATGCGCGTCGATCGGCCCCGCGGGATTGAACCCCCACCAGAGAAGACAACCCTGCCACTGCGAGGCCATCAGCATGCCGATATTGTCCGGCCTACCGGGTGTCGATGCAAAACAGGCGGTGATCGCGGTGGAGATAACCTCGCCCCAGGCAAAGCCCCGGGCACGCAGGCGCGGATCGCGAAAATCCTCGCGCAGCATCAGCAGGCCCTCGGCGTAAGCCTCGATGCCACCATAGTCTCCGGAAAGCGTAACGAGAATGTCCACGGCACCTTGAGGCGTCTTCGGCGCGGTGGTGATCGCCGCTTCCGTCTTGGCGTCGAGGTCGTCCCAGGCAAACAGCAGCGCGGCGCGGGCAAGTTCTTCCTTGTTCTTGAAGCGCTGCACCAGCGTCGAGCCGGAAAGGCCGCAGGCGGTGGCGAGCGAGGCGAAGGTCAGTGCCTCCGGGCCTTTTTCGTGCATCACCTTCAGTGCCGCCGCCAGTACGTCCCTGTCCGGCATGGTTTTCGGTCGCGCCATCCTGCCTCTCGAATTATAAACGAATAAACGTTTATATATTGCCTTTATATGAAGCGCCAGTTCTAACCATAGGGAACCGGAAGGGAAGGAGCAGTCATGTCGCACGTGTACAAAAAGCCGATCGAGGGAAAAATCGCGCTGGTGGCAGGCGCCACGCGGGGTGCCGGGCGGGGCATTGCGGTCGAGCTCGGGGCGGCCGGCGCCACCGTTTATGTCACCGGACGAACGACGCGGCAGAAGCAGTCGGAATACCGGCGGCCGGAGACGATCGAGGATACCGCCGAACTGGTGACGCAAGCCGGCGGCACGGGGATTGCTGTGCCGCTCGATCACCTCGTCCCTGAGGACGTCGCAGCGCTCGTCGAGCGCATCCGCCGGGAGCAGGGCCGGCTGGATATCCTCGTCAACGACATCTGGGGCGGTGAACATCTGTTCGAATGGGACAAGCCGGTCTGGGAGCACGACCTCGAAAAGGGCCTGCGCATGCTGCGGCTGGCGATCGACACCCACCTGATCACCGCCCATCATGCACTGAAGCTGATGATCGAAAAGCCGGGCGGCCTGCTGGTCGAGGTCACCGACGGCACGGCGGAATACAATGCCGAACACTATCGGCTCTCGCCCTTCTACGACCTCGCCAAGACCGCGGTGACGCGCATGGCCTGGGCGCACGGCAAGGATCTGGAAAAGGTGGGCAGCACCTCCGTGTCGATCACGCCGGGCTGGCTGCGCTCCGAGATGATGCTGGATATCTATCGGGTGACCGAGGAGAACTGGCGCGACGCCCTCGTCACCCAGCCGCATTTCTGCATTTCCGAAACGCCGCGCTTCATCGGCCGGGCGGTGGCAGCGCTTGCCGCCGATCCGGACCGGGCACGCTGGAACGGCCAGTCGCTGTCGAGCGGCGGCCTGGCCAAGGTCTATGAGTTCAACGATGTCGACGGCTCGCGGCCGGATTGCTGGCGCTACATGAAAGAGGTGCAGGAGCCCGGCAAGCCGGCCGACGCCACCGGCTATCGCTGATCAGCCGCCCATCGCCGCCCTCCCGATCGCCGCCTTTCCGACCACCAGCCGCTCGGCCTCGTCGCGCAGGTCGAGCGTGATCAGGGTGCCGTCGCGGATACCGCGTTTCAGCGCGTCTTTCCGCTCCGGCCCGATCCGGATCTCTTGCCTGTCGAAAAGCGCCTGCAGCCGGCTGCGCGACAGCTGAAGTTCCGCCGCCAGCAGCCGGTCGAGCCGCAGGCCGGTCGGATAGGGCAGGGAGAGCGTGATTGCGATCCGCCGCCAATCCGCATCGTGGCGCAGCACCGCCTTGTGTGTCTCGATGTCGTCGCTTTCCTCGATGCGCCCGGCCCTGGCCTTCAGCGCCTGCGCGTCGAATTCGATGCGGGCCACGAAGTCCGGCGTACTCGCCTGCATCGCGTCGAGCATGGCAGGATCGATCGCCCGGATGGACTGCCGCTCGAAGATCGGCCGGTTCCAGGTGCCGTCGCAGGTGATGCATCGGTAGATGAGCCAGGCATCGAGCCGCTTGCCGTTGGCGTTGAGGCGGATGCGGCCGCTGGAGCGGAACGGTCTCGATAGCCCGCAGCCGCTGCAGGCAAGGATCGGCCGGGGTGGAGTTTTAGGGGTTGCAGTCCATTCGAGATGGAGGATGTCGCACATGCCGTTTTGATCTTCCGGTCTGGAAGTTCATGCGGGAAACGGCACTCAAGAAGCCCTTTTCGGGCGCGCACGGTGTGGCGAAGGTCCGGACTGTGGGGAGCAAGCGTCGGAGGTCTTAGTCGGACGGTTCAGGGCAGCTTCAGGCCGCACTGGCACGATCAATGCCAAACCGGTCTCAAGCCGCCACCCCGATGAACAGTGTTCCCACGCGAGCAAGCGTCATCGCTCTTCCACGCATGGGAGGGTGAACCTGTCGAGACCGGGGATTACTTAGGCAAACTGAACCTCAAAGGCCGACGCTCTTCGACCGAAAGGCATAACCGTGCAAAAACCGAAGTCAAGAATTTTTGGAGGTCGCGCCGCGCCTGTTCTGACCTATATGAAGCGAAACCAGTCGTTCAGCGAGGATCGAACCATGGACATCAAGCGCAGCGGATCGCAGCCTTCGAAGGCGCCGCCCCAATATTTCACCGGCACCGTCAGGCTCGATCCGATCGTCGAGGCGCCGGAGCCGGCCCGGGTCCGCGCCCTTTCGGTCACCTTCGAACCGGGTGCCCGCACCGACTGGCATACCCACCCGCTCGGCCAGACGCTGC
>NZ_JALBGV010000108.1 GCF_023006505.1 Neorhizobium sp. SHOUNA12A | reverse complement strand
GCAGGTCGTCCCGCCGGCTGCGCCGCGGTTGCCTCCGTCGGCGCCCAGCCGAGCATGGTTTCCACACGGCCCAGCCAGCGGTCCCGAAGCGCATAGGCTCCGAAGCCCGCTGTGCCCAGGATTATCACGGAAACCAGGACCCAATGCCTACGCGCCATCGACCGCAACTTCTTGAATGCTCGAAAAATCAACTGGATTGAACGCTACTGGTCTAATGCCTGCAATGGAAGGCGCTTTCCGCGGACACGGATTACAAATTGGATAGATTAGGCCGGATGCGGAAAACGCCGAACGACTCACCAAAGCGAAGAAAGGCGTTGACAGCCGCGCCGTTGGTTAGGGACAAGCTAAGGGTAATTTCACGCTTTGCCCTGTTCGCGGCAGGCGCATACCAGGGCCGTCGATCCGCA
Organism: Neorhizobium sp. SHOUNA12A; assembly: GCF_023006505.1. GTDB lineage: Bacteria > Pseudomonadota > Alphaproteobacteria > Rhizobiales > Rhizobiaceae > Neorhizobium. The sequence continues at coordinate 16,028 of NZ_JALBGV010000108.1, read as the reverse complement.
TCGATCGGCAACATAATCAACAGGGGACTTGAGAACATGACCGATTTCGATGCCGTGCACGAACGCCGGGGCACCGGCAGCTCGAAGTGGAGCAAGTATCCGGACGACGTACTGCCCATGTGGGTCGCCGACATGGACTTCCCCGCGGCACCGGAGATCGTCGACGCCATCCGCAACCGGCTCGAACATCCGATGCTCGGCTACGGTGTCGCCCGCGACGAACTGCGCGCCCAAATCATCTCCGACATGCAGGAAAAATACGGCTGGACCGTCTCGCCCGACGAGATCGTCTTCCTTCCAGGCGTGGTGCCGGGGTTCAACATGGCGCTGCACGCGATGCTTCAGCCCGGCGACGGCGTGCTGGTGCAGACGCCGGTCTATCGGCCGATCCTCGAAGCCCCCGCGAATTGGAACCTCGTCCGGCACGAAGCGCCGCTTACCCCGGCCGCTGAAGGCTATGTGATGGATGCCGGGGCCTTCGCGGCGGAACTGGCAAAATCGAAAGCACTGCTGTTCTGCAACCCGCAGAACCCGACGGGCAAGGTATTTACCGCCGACGAACTGAGGACGATCACCGACCTCTGCCGCCAGAACGATACGCTGATCATCTCCGACGAAATCCATTGCGACCTTCTGTTCGACCGCCGCCGCCACGTGCCGATCGCCACGCTTTCGCAAGATGCGGCCAACCGCACGATCACCCTGATGGCTGCCAGCAAGACCTACAACATAGCCGGCCTCAAGACCGCCTTCGCGATCATCGGCAACAAGGCGATCCGCGAGAAATTCAACCAGGCGCGGCTTGGAATGGTCGATAATGCCAATATTATCGGGCTCGAAGCGACGCTTGCGGCCTTCTCAAAGGCGGGCGACTGGAAGACGCGGATGCTCGCCTATATCGAGGCCAACCGCGATTTTCTATCGGCCGAAATCGCTCGCCGGTTTCCAAAGATCAAGCTCATCCGGTCGGAAGGCACGTTCCTCGCCTGGCTCGACTGCACGGAACTCGGTCTGGAACCGGATGCGCAGAGTTATTTCCTCGAACATGGCAAGGTCGGCTTCAATGCCGGCTCGGAATTCGGCGCGGCCTACGGCAACTTCGTCCGCATCAATTTCGGATGCCCACACACCCTTCTCGAGGAGGGTCTGAGCCGCATGGAACGCGCACTCGGCCGGAATACCTGATCAGTCCGCTCGATCGAATAAGAAGAAGTGATCGCCGGCGGAACTCATCCGCCGGCATGATGGCAGACTGAAAGGATCAGACGATCCCGCCACCGCCGCTGGTGGACGCCGGACGTTCGAGCGCGACTTTTTTCCGATAGCCGCTGTCGCGATAGGTCGCAACCGGATCGATCGCCCCGCCTGCACGGCGGCGGGCTTCGGCGAGGATCGGCTCCACATCGGTGCGATAAGCCCGCTTCAGTGTCTCTGAGGCCATCAGCGCATCGTTTTCCTGCTGGAATCCGTCAAGTGCTGCCCGGTCGACCAGCAAAGCCTGCGCATAAGCACGGCGAATCTCGTTGGCGCTCGAAATCAGGCTTTCGATCGGATCGGTAACGTTGTGCGACTGGTCGATCATATGCGCCGGGCGGAAATCCTTGATCCCGCGATGCTCCGCATCCACCAACTCGTTGAAGACGAGGAACAGGCGGTAGGGCTCGATAGCGCCCGCATCGAGGTCATCGTCGCCATATTTGGAATCGTTGAAGTGGAAGCCGCCGAGCTTGCCGAACTGGATGAGGCGGGCAACGATCATCTCGATATTGGTATTCGGCGCATGATGGCCGAGATCGACGAGGCAGAAGGCCTTTGGTCCGAGCGTATTGGCGATCAGGTAATTCGTGCCCCAGTCCTGCACCACCGTCGAATAAAAGGCCGGCTCGTACATCTTGTGTTCGGAAAACAGCCGCCAATCGTCCGGCAACGCCTTGTAGATCTCCGCCATCGACGCGAGATAACGTTCGAACATCCGCGTGAAATGGCTCTGACCCGGAAAGTTCGAGCCGTCGCCAATCCACACCGTCAGCGCCTTGGAGCCGATCGCCTTGCCGATCTCGATACATTCGAGATTATGCTCGATCGCCTGCGCGCGCGTCGCAGCATTCGTGTGGCTGAGCGAGCCGTATTTGTAGGAATGCGCCTGCCCCGGCGCATCTGAAAACGTGTTCGAATTCATCGCATCGAAACCGAGGCCAAGCGCATCCCCTTTGGCCAGCAATTCCTTCGGGTCCGCCTTGTCCCACGGGATATGCAGCGAGACCGTCGGCGTCGCGCGGGTCAATTGGTGGATGACCGAGCAGTCATCGAGCTTGTCGAAAATGCCGCGCGGCTCGCCTTGGCCCGGGAAACGGGCGAAACGCGTGCCGCCGGTGCCGACGCCCCAGGAGGGTACGGCGACGAAGAACTTTTCAACATCCCGGGTGATCGTTTCGATATCGATGCCGCGGCGCGACAGGTTCTCGCCGAGCGCATCGTAATCGGATTTGAGCGCTGCGGAGCGCTTATCGTTTTCAGCGGCGATCACATTGGTCGTGATCTTGAGTTCAGTCATTCGGTCCTCCCATCTGATCTTTGTCTCTTCTCCCCAGCGGGGAGAAGGTGGCCCGAAGGGTCGGATGAGGGGGCGCGGCACATTCTGCCTTTCGCTTATCGCTCAAGGCGTCGCTTTGCTCCTCCCCCTCATCTGCCTATCGGGCATCTTCTCCCCGCTGGGGAGAAGATATTACCCTACCGCGTAAAGCTCTGGGCGTTGCCGGCATCCACGTTGATGATATTGCCCGTCGACTTGGCCGAGGCATCGCTCGCGAGGAAATAGATCGCCTCCGCAATATCCTCCGGAAAGACATTGAGCTTGAGCAGCGACCGCTTGCGGTAGTGTTCCTCCAGGTCGTCCACCTCGATCTTGGACGAGGCGGCCCGCTGTTCGCGCCATTCGCCGTTCCAGATCTTCGATCCGCGCAGCACGGCGTCCGGATTGACCGTATTGACTCGAATGCCTGCCTCGGCGCCTTCGAGCGCCAGGCAGCGAGCGAGATGGATTTCAGCGGCTTTGGCGGTGCAATAGGCCGACGCATTCGGAGAAGAGGCAAGCCCGTTCTTGGAAGCGACAAAAACGACGTTGCCGCCGAGCTTCTGGCGGCGGAACAACCGGAAAGCCTCCCGCGAAACGAGGAAATAACCCGTCGCCAGGATGTCGATATTCTTGCTCCACATGGCAAGCGTGGTTTCCTCGACCGGCGCGGACGACGCGATCCCGGCATTCGAGACGAGGATATCGACGCCGCCGAATTCGACGCAGGCCTCGGCAAACGCGGTGATCACCGCGTCCTCGGTCGTCACGTCGAGCAGGACCCCACGCACCGCATCCCTGCCGAAGGACTTTTCGAAATCGGCTTTGGTCGTGTCGAGTGCGCCGCCGTCGATATCGGCAAGCACCACGCAGGCACCCTCGCCCATCAGCCTGGCCGCGGTTGCCCGCCCGATGCCGCCGGCGCCGCCGGTGACCAAGGCCACCTGTCCGGCAAGGCTTTTCGGCTTCGGCATGCGCTGCAGCTTCGCCTCTTCGAGCAGCCAATATTCGATGTCGAAGGCCTCCTGCTCCGGCAGGCCCTGATATTCGGAAACCGTCGAGGCGCCCCGCATCACGTTGATGGCGTTGACATAGAACTCGCCGGCAATCCGGGCCGTCGCCTTGTCACGCGCAAACGACAGCAGTCCGACGCCCGGAACCAGGAAGATCACCGGGTTGGGGTCGCGCATGGCGGGTGAATTGGCGTGTTTGCAGGTCTCGTAATAGCGGCTGTAATCGGCGCGATAATCTTCGAGCGCCTTGTCGAGCGCGGCGATCACCGCATCGACATCCGGCTTTGCTGGATCGAAATCGACGATCAGCGGACGGATTTTCGTGCGCAGGAAATGGTCCGGGCAGGAGGTTCCGAGGCTCCCAAGCGGCTTCAGATCCTTCGAATTGACGAATTCCAGCACCGCATCCTGGTCGTCGAAATGGCCAAGCTTGCGCTCCACCTTGCCGATCCGACCGCGGATCTCCGGCATCAGTTTCGCGACGATTGCCCGACGTTCCTGTGCGGGCAGGCTCTCTGCCACCGGCCCGCCGAAGATCGACTTGCCTTCGGTCTCCTTGGCGAACCACCCGATCGCCTTGTTGATGATGTCGAGCGTCAGTTCGTAACAGGCCTTGGCATCATTTGCCCAGGTGAACAGGCCATGGCTTTCCAGCACGACGCCCTTGGCATTCGGGTTCGCCTTGACGAACGCTTCGAGATCGAGCCCAAGCTGGAAACCCGGCCGCCGCCAGGGCAGCCAGCCGATTTCGGAACCGAAGACCTGTTGCGTCAGTTCTCTCGAGTTTTTGGAAGCCGCGATTGCGATGATCGCGTCGGGGTGCATGTGGTCCACATGGGTGAACGGCACGAAACCATGCAGCGGGGTATCGATGGAAGCGGCGCGCGGATTGAGGTTGAAGGTGCAATGCGGCAGGAAACCGACCATGCGGTCCTCGTCCTCGACGCCCTTGTAGAGCCCCTTCAGCGCTTCCAGCTTGTCCATGTAGAGGGTGGCGAAACCGTCGAGCTTGATCGTGCCGACATCGCCGCCGGATCCCTTCACCCACATGACCTTCACTTTTTCACCGGTCAGCGGATCGGTTTCCATCACCTTGGCGGAAGTATTGCCGCCGCCGTAATTGGTGATGCGCTTGTCGGCACCGAGAAGATTGGAGCGATAGAGCAGCTTGCCGGGCTCATCGAGCTTGGCGGCTTGAGCATCGTTCCAACGGTTTTCGAGAAGGCGGGTTTGGCCCGACATTGCTTGTCCTCCAACGTGTTTCGGTTCACGGCGACGAGGCGGCCGCCATCTCCCTGCTGCCGGTATCGCGCATTGTCGCGCCATCTGTCAATCATAAACGATCATAAAGTTTCATTGTGCAGCGCAATAAAAGCGAAGTTGATCGTTTATGATTGACAACGTAAATTTTCCGGTAATAGTTGAGGCCAAGGAGGAGCCAATGCACGAACGTGAACGCCATCGCATCATCTTGAGCGCTATCCAGGAAAAACCCGTCATCACGGTGCAGGATATCGCCGAATTGACCGAGGCATCGGAAGCGACGATCCGGCGCGACATCGCTTCGCTGCACGTCCAGGGCAAGCTCCGGCGCGTCCGCGGCGGCGCGGAAGCCGTTCATCCTCCGCAGATCGGCCAGCTTTCGGCCCGATCGTTCCGGGTGTCGGAATCGGTCAATATCGACAAGAAGCGCGCAATCGCCCGCCGCGCGGTTGAACTCTGCGATGAAGGCGACAGCGTCATCATCAACGGCGGCACGACGACGTTCCAGATGGTGCATTTCATGTCGGCCCGACGCCTGCAGGTAATGACCAATTCGTTTGCGATCGCCGAACATCTGGTTAAGCATTCGAAGAATACGGTGACGATACCGGGCGGCGCCATCTATCGCGAACAAAGCCTGATCCTGTCGCCCTTCGACAATGATGCGATCCGCAATTTTTACGCCCGCCGCATGTTCATCGGCGCGCAAGGGGTCGGCCCGCTCGGGGTGATGGAGGCCGACGCGCTGGTGATCCAGAGCGAGCAGAAGCTGATGCACCAGGCCGAGGAACTGATCGTGATGGTGGATTCCTCGAAGTTTTCGCGCCGGTCCAGCCTCATACTCTGCCCGCTCGACCGGGTGACCACCGTCATCACCGATGACGGCGTGACCGACGACGCCGCGCGGATGATCGAGGATGCAGGCGTCAAACTGATTATCGCCGGTGCCGCCGCAACGGACATCGCCAAGGAGGATTCTTCGTCGGCCGCGTGAGGAGCGACCGGCGGGAGAAAGATTGAACTATCAACTGGGAGGACCAACTATGAAACTTGCAAAGAAACTCGCCCTCGGCGTGGCATTCGCCTTCGCCGCCCTGACATCAACAATGACGACGGCAAGCGCTGCCGACATGAAGATCGCGCTCGTGGTCAAATCGCTCGGCAACGGCTTCTTCGAAGCGGCCAACAAGGGCGCGCAGGAAGCTGCCAAGGAACTCGGCGGCGTCCAGGTCATCTATACCGGCCCGACCTCGACGACGGCCGAAGGCCAGATCGAAGTGATCAACTCGCTGATCGCGCAAGGCGTCGATGCGATTGCCATCTCCGCCAACGATCCGGACGCCGTCATCCCGGCGCTGAAGAAGGCCACCCAGCGCGGCATCAAGGTGATCTCCTGGGATTCGGCGGTCGCCAAGGAAGGCCGCATCATGCACCTCAACCCGTCTTCCAACGAGCTGATCGGTAAGATGTGCCTGACGCTCGCCAAGGACCACCTGGATGGCGGCAAGGGCGGTTTCGCGATCCTTTCGGCCACCACCACCTCGACGAACCAGAACACCTGGATCGCCGAGATGAAGAAGCAGCTCAAGGATTTTCCGGGCCTGAACCTCGTCACGACAGTTTATGGTGACGACCTCGCCGACAAGTCCTATCGCGAAGCACAGGGCCTCTTGACCTCGCAGCCGAACGTCAAGGTCATCGTCGCTCCGACCACGGTCGGTGTTCTCGCTGCCTCGCAGGCCGTCAAGGATGCCGGCAAGATCGGCCAGGTCTATGTGACCGGTCTCGGCCTGCCGTCTGAAATGGCTGGCGCCATCAAGTCCGGCGCCACCAAGGAATTCGCCATCTGGAACCCCATCGACCTCGGTTATTCCGCCACCCAGATTGCCTATCACCTCGTCAAGGGTGATGCGGACGGCAAGCCGGGCTCGGACATCAAGGCCGGCCGCATGGGCTCTATCAAGATTGGCGACAATGGTGAAGCCGCCATGGCCGACCCCTTCGTCTATAACGCCAAGAACATCGACGAGTTCTCCAAGATCTTCTGATCCGGAGAACTCCCCTTGCCGGCAGGCGCGAGCCCCCTCATCCGCCTGCCGGCACCTTCTCCCCGCTGGGGAGAAGAGGAACACCGCAACGTCTCCGTTCCTCCTCTCCCCCCGGGGGAGAGGGTGACCGAGCGAAGCGGAGGTGGGTGAGGGGCACAGTCGCCTCGACGCCAACGATTCTTGCCATCGGAAAACGGCCACCCATAATGAACGGCGTTACAAACATTCAAGACCGATCGCTTCGACCGGCACCGACGACGGAAGCAATGCCGATCCTGGAAATGCGCGGCATCAGCCAGATCTTTCCGGGCGTCAAAGCGCTCGACGGCGTCAGCATCAAGCTTTACCCCGGCCAGGTGACGGCGCTGATCGGCGAAAACGGCGCCGGCAAGTCGACACTCGTCAAGATTTTGACCGGCATCTACCGCCCGAACGAGGGCGAGATCCTGATCGACGGCAAGCCAACCACATTCGCGAGTGCGCAGGCGGCGATCGACGCCGGCGTCACCGCCATCCATCAGGAAACGGTGCTCTTCGATGAGTTGAGCGTAGCGGAAAACATCTTTCTCGGCCACGCGCCGCGCACCCGTTTCGGCACCATCGACTGGCGCAGGATCAATTCCGGCGCCAAAGCCCTCATGCTGCAGCTCGAAAGCGAAATCGACCCGACCATCCGCCTGCGCGACCTGTCGATCGCTCAGCGCCATCTCGTGGCGATCGCCCGCGCGCTGTCGGTCGAGGCCCGCATCGTCATCATGGACGAGCCGACCGCCGCCCTCTCCCGCAAGGAGATCGATGACCTCTTCCGCATCGTCGAGAACTTGAAACGCCAGGGCAAGGCGATCCTCTTCATCAGCCACAAGTTCGACGAGGTCTATGAGATCGCCGAGAACTTCGCGGTCTTTCGCGACGGCCGCGCCGTCGGCCAAGGCCGGCTGAGGGAAACGCCCCAGGACGAGATCGTCCGGCTGATGGTCGGCCGCGACGTCAAGGACGTTTTCCCCAAAGTAGAGGTCGCGATCGGCGCGCCGGTTTTCCGCGTCGAGAACTATTGCCATCCGACCGAATTCCGCGACATCTCCTTCGAGCTTCGTCGCGGCGAAATCCTCGGGCTCTACGGCCTGATCGGCGCCGGACGTTCGGAGCTCTGCCAGTCGCTGTTCGGCGTGACCCGGCCCTCATCCGGCCGTCTGGTGCTGGAAGGCAAGCCGCTCGACATCCGCTCCTCGGGCGACGCGATCCGCGCCGGCATCGTCTACGTTCCGGAAGAACGCGGCCGCCACGGCCTGGCGCTGCCCATGCCGATCTTCCAGAATATGTCGCTTCCCTCGCTTGGCAAGACCTCCCGCTCCGGTTTCCTGAAAGCCGCCAACGAACTGGCGCTGGCACGAAAATATGCCGAGCGGCTGGACCTGCGCGCCGCCGCTCTTTCAGTGCCCGTCGGCACGCTCTCCGGCGGCAACCAGCAGAAGGTCGTCATCGGCAAATGGCTGGCGACGCAGCCGAAGGTGATCATTCTCGACGAGCCGACCAAGGGTATCGATATCGGCTCCAAGGCTGCCGTGCACGCCTTCATCGGCGAACTCGCCGCCGAGGGCCTGTCGATCATCATGGTTTCGTCCGAGCTTCCCGAAATCCTCGGCATGTCAGACCGGGTGATGGTGATGCGCGAGGGCCTGGCCGCCGGCGTTTTCGAGCGTGAAAGCTTGAGCGCCGAAATGCTGGTCCGCGCCGCGACCGGCAACCAGTGAGGAGAACCAGATGAACCGCCTCCTGAAGAACCGCGAAATCCTGCTCACCGTCATCATCGCCGCGATGATCGCCGGCTTCGCGACTCGTGCGCAGGGCTTTGCGTCTCCCGGCAATCTCGCCAACATCTTCAACGACACCTCGATTCTGATCATCCTGGCGCTCGGCCAGATGACGGTGATCCTGACCAAGTCGATCGATCTTTCTGTTGCCGCCAACCTTGCCTTCACCGGCATGGCGGTCGCCATGACCAATGCTGCCTATCCCGACCTGCCGCTGGCCCTACTCATCGTCATGGCGATCGGCATCGGCGCCTTCCTGGGTGCGATCAACGGTTACCTGGTCTGGGCGCTGCGGATTCCGCCGATCGTCGTCACGCTCGGAACGCTGACCATCTATCGCGGCATGGCCTTCGTGCTGTCGGGCGGCGGCTGGGTGAACGCCCACCAGATGGCCCCTTCCTTCCTGAATGTCCCGCGAATGCCGGTGATCGGCCTGCCGATCCTCTCCTGGATCGCCATCCTCATCGTGCTCGGCGCCTGGTTCGTGCTGACCCGCTTGCCCTTTGGCCGGGCAGCCTACGCATCCGGCGGCAACCCGACGGCGGCGATCTATGCCGGCATCGATATCGGCTGGACCAAATTCATAGCCTTCGTGGTGTCGGGCGCGCTCGCGGGCCTCTCCGGTTATCTCTGGGTGTCGCGTTATGCGGTCGCCTATGTGGATATCGCGGCCGGCTTCGAACTGGACACGGTTGCGGCCTGCGTCATCGGCGGCATCTCGATTGCCGGCGGCATCGGCTCGGTCGGCGGTGCGGTGCTCGGCGCCCTCTTCCTCGGCGTCATCAAGAACGCGCTGCCCGTCATCGGCATCTCGCCCTTCGCGCAGATGGCGATCTCCGGCATCGTCATCGTGCTCGCCGTCGTCTTCAACGCCCGCGCCGAACGCAAGGCCGGCCGCATCATCCTGCGCGATCGCGGCGCAAAAGAGGTGTCCGCATGAGCGACGTCGTTTCTTCCAAACGGGTCATTCCCGACCGGCTCGGCAGCAAGACCTCGCGCCTGCTGGCGAGTTGGGAAGTGCTGCTCTTCGGCGTGGCGGTGCTGATCTTTGTCTTCAATTCGTTCGCCTCGCCTTACTTTCTGAATGCCTGGAACCTCTCCGACGCTACCTTCAATTTCACCGAAAAGGCGATGATCGCCTTTGCCATGGCGCTGCTCGTCATCGCTGGTGAGATCGATCTGTCGGTCGCAGCGATCATCGCGCTCGCCTCGACCGCCATGGGCGCGGCAGCGCAGGCCGGCATCGGCACACCGGGACTGGTGGCGATCGGCATCGGCACCGGGCTTGTCTGCGGCGCGTTCAACGGCCTGCTCGTCGCCGGCCTGAGGCTACCGTCCATCGTCGTGACGATCGGCACGATGAGCCTCTTCCGCGGCATTTCCTATATCGTGCTGGGCGACCAAGCCTATGGCAAATATCCGTCTAGCTTTGCCTATTTCGGCCAGGGCTATGTGGCCTGGATGTTTTCCTTCGAATTCGTGCTGTTCATCATCCTCGCCGCAGCTTTCGGCATCCTGCTGCACGCGACCAATTTCGGCCGGCAGGTCTATGTGATCGGCAACAACGAGTTCGCGGCGCGTTTCTCCGGCATTCCGGTGGAACGGGTGAAGTTCATCCTCTTCCTGTTGACCGGGGTGATGGCCGGGGTGGCATCTGTCTGCCTCACCTCTCGCCTCGGCTCGACCCGGCCTTCTATTGCGCAGGGGTGGGAACTGGAAGTCGTCACCATGGTCGTGCTCGGCGGCGTTTCCATTCTCGGCGGCGCGGGCACCATCGCCGGCGTCGTCATCGCCGCTTTTGTCATGGGCCTCGTCACCTTCGGGCTGGGGCTGCTCAACGTGCCCGGCATCGTCATGTCGATCTTCGTCGGCCTGCTGTTGATCATCACCATCGCCATCCCGATTATCGCCCGCCGCATCAAGGAAATGAGCCGATGACGCTCGAAAAGCACGCCTTCAAGATGAAGCTCAATCCGGGAATGGAAGCGGAATACCGCAGACGCCACGACGAGATTTGGCCGGAGCTTGTCGATCTCCTCCACCAGGCCGGCGCCAGCGACTATTCCATCCATCTCGACCGCGAGACGAACACGCTGTTCGGCGTGCTGACACGGCCGACCGACCACACGCTGGCGAGCCTGCCCGACCACCCGGTGATGAAGAAATGGTGGGCGCATATGGCCGATATCATGGAAACCAATCCGGACAACTCGCCGGTCCAGAGCGATCTGATGACGGTGTTCCACCTGCCATGACGATACCGGCAAAGATCGCCGTTCTCGATATCGGCAAGACCAATGCCAAGGTCGTCGTCCTCGACTGCGCGACCGGCGAGGAGATCGCCGAAAGGCGCGCGCCGAACCGGGTTCTGCCGGGCCTGCCCTATCCGCATTACGATATCGACGCCCTGTGGACCTTCGTGCTCCAAGCCTTGTCCGACTTTGCAAAACAGCCCGGCTTCGATGCGCTCTCCATCACCACGCATGGCGCATCGGCGGTGCTTCTCGATGCAGAGGGTGGACTGGCCCTGCCCGTGCTCGATTACGAGCACGAATACCCGGAAAACATCCGCAGAGCCTATCAGTCGATCCGCCCGCCCTTTTCGGAAACCTTCTCGCCGTCCCTCTCCGGTGGGCTGAATGTCGGCGCCCAGCTTCACTACCAGAAGACGGCGTTTCCCGAAGCCTTGGCCCGTACCCGCACCATCCTCACCTACCCGCAATATTGGGCGTTCAGGCTGACGGGTGTTGCGGCAAACGAAGTCACATCGCTCGGCTGCCACACCGATCTCTGGCTCCCACGTGAAGGCGCCTATTCCCCGCTGGTCGATACGCTCGGCATCCGCGACCTGATGGCCCCGGTCCATTCGGCCTTCGAGACGCTCGGTCCCCTACTGCCAGGCATCGCAGCGCAGATCGGCCTCACGAAAGCGATCCCGGTCCATTGCGGCATCCACGATTCCAACGCATCGCTGCTTGCTCATCTGGTTGGACGCGAGCCGCCATTCGCGGTCGTCTCTACCGGCACATGGGTCATCAATTTCGCGGTCGGCGGCGATCTCGACCATCTCGACCCGCAGCGCGACGTGCTTGCCAATGTCGACGCCTATGGCCGCGCCGTACCCTCGAGCCGCTTCATGGGCGGCCGCGAGTTCGAGATGCTGACGGCCGAACTCGGTCCATTGTCGCCGGAAGCGGCGCTTGCAGCCATTCCTCATGTCATCGAAAAAGGCCTGATGCTTCTGCCCAACGTAACCGGCGGCTCCGGCCCCTTCCCCGGCCGCGAGCGGCAATGGATCAACGACATCGAAGCTTCGACCGACCATCGCTGGGCGGCGGCCTGCCTCTATCTCGCGCTGATGACGGAGACCTGCCTCGGGCTCATCGGCGCCAAGGGACCGGTTCTGGTCGAAGGCCCTTTCTCCGCCAACCCTGCCTATCTTCAGGCGCTGAGCGCATTGCTCGGCCGTGAGGTGGTCGCCCTCCCCGGCTCAACCGGCACCAGCCAGGGCGCAGCGCTTCTCACAGGCATTTCACCGGCAACCAAACCGGGCCGCATCGTGCCCGCGCCAACCTGGAACATCGACGCCTATCGCACCGCCTGGCACGAAAGGCTGGAGCGCTGATCAGCCCGCATTGGACGGCCGGCGGTTGCGGCGAAGGCGCCGGCCCGTCTGCTCCTCAAGCGCATTTTCCAAAATGCCGAGCCGGCGTTCGGTAATCTCGGCAATCTGCGCAGGGTCGCCGGATTCGATCGCCCGCATCATGGTCTCGACCAGTTCGAGCGACAGCACGAGATCGGCGCGACTATGCAGCGTCCTGTGCCGCATCGGCTCCACCCACTGCAGCAGCAGTTCCATCAATTCCAGCACGAGGCCATTGCGGGTCGCCCGTGCCAGGGCGAGGTCGAAGCGCATCGAAGCGATGATAATCGAGCTGATATGCTCGGGACTGCTTTTGGTCACCTCCGGCGGCGGCAGCGAATCCCGGCCGAACCGGATCGCCTCCCGCATCCGGTCGAAATCCGCATCCTCGGCATATTGCGAGGCGATCTGCGCCACCCAGGGCAGGATCAGCCGGCGCACCTCGATTGCCTCGTCGATGTCGCCCGGCCGCATGTCCGGCCTCGGCACGATAATGTCGAGCGGCACGATCTCGCTGCTGACGAACGTGCCGCCGCCGGCGCCCTGCCTGACGGTCAGAATATTGGCCTCAACCAGCAGTCTCACCGCCTCGCGCACGGTCGGGCGGCTCACCTGCATCTGTTCGGCGATGCTGCGTTCGGACGGAAGGCGCGAGCCGAGCCGGAAAAACCCGGCCCTGATGGCATCGGCAAGCCGGCGCGCCACCTCCTCGTTCGGCAGCAGCACTTTGACGGGCTGAAAATGTCGATCCACCAGCACCTCCTAGCCCGCTCAGACGGAAAGCACTTTGCCGGTATTCAGAATGTTGTTGGGATCGAGCGCCAGCTTGATACGCGCCATCAGCGCCAGCTCCTCCGGGGTTCGCGACAGTTTGAGATAGGGCTTCTTCAGGAGGCCGATCCCGTGTTCGGCGGAAATCGTGCCGCCTTCGCGGGCGATCGAGCCGAAGACGAGTTCGGTGATCTCCTTGTGCGGCTGGTCGTTGCCGGCGGATGGAATGTTGCAGACGAGATGCAGGTTGCTGTCGCCGATATGGCCGTAGCTGAGCGCAATCGCATCCGGCCAGCGGACCTTCATCGCCGCTTCGATCTCGTCGACCACCTGGCCGGCGGCACTGGTCGGCAGGCCGACGTCGAAGGCGGTCAGCGGCCCCATCAGCTTGCCGTATTCCGACACACTCTCTCGCACCGCCCAGAGATCCTTCGTCTCGCGCTCGGAGGACGGCAGGACCGCATCGGAAACCCAGCCGGCTTCCAGAGCATCGGACAGCACCTGCTCCAGCAGCGCCCGGTTCTCTTCCGCATTACGCCCGCCGGTTTCGATCAGCACATAGATCCCATGCGGCTCCTTGAAGGCGCGGCGCAGGTCGGGCAGTTTTCCCGTCATGAAGTCGTAAAAGCTCGGCCACATCACCTCGAACGAGGTCAGCGCCGATCCCATGCCCTGGCGGGCGCTCTTCAGGAGCTCCAGAAGCGAAGGGAAATCCGGGCAGCCGCAGAAGGCGCTGGCAAGTTCGGCGGGCTTCGCCTGCAGCCGCAGCACGGCGCGGGTGATGACGCCGAGCGTGCCTTCCGAACCAATGAACAGTTGCTTCAGGTCGTAACCGGCATTGTTCTTCAGCATCTTGTTCAGCGACTTGACGATCGTGCCGTCCGGCAGCACCACTTCGAGGCCGAGCACATGTTCGCGCGCCATGCCGAACCGGATGACGCGATTGCCGCCAGCATTGGTGGCGAGGTTGCCGCCGATGAGGCAGGAATCGCGGGCGCCGAGATCAAGCCCGAAGAACAACCCCGCCTCCTCGGCCTTCGCCTGGATAACGCTGAGCGGCGTGCCTGCCATCACCGTCATCGTCGCCATCACGGTATCGACTTCCTCGATACCGTTCATGCGGTCGAGCGACAGCGCCACGCCATTCTCGATCGGCCGCGCACCGCCGGCAAGACCGGTCAACCCGCCTTGCGGCACCACCGGCACCTTGAACTCGTTGCAGAGGCGCAGCGTTACGGAGACCTGTTCCGTCGTGCGCGGCCGCACCAGCGCCAGCGGCACGACCGGCGAAAGGCCGCCCCAATCATTGTGGAAGCGAACCGGGATGTCCTCCCCGAAAAAGACGTCGGGGCCGAGTTCGCGCTGGAGCGCCTGGATGAATTCTTGTGTCATGAAGACGTCACCTCGGAGATATCGATAAAGGTAAGCTTAACTGCCATCTTCGGTAAAATAAATATACCTCCGAATTTTCTCTGGAAAGAGCGCGAGGCAGGCAGATAACCGCCATCGATGCCGAGACGATTTCCGGCAGCTCCAAATGAAATCGGCGGGCCGGCAACAAGCCGGCCCGCCGATTTCTCCCTGGGAGGAGATTTGGGTTCAGCGCAAGGCGCCGGCCGCACGCTTCTGTTCGTCCTTCATGAAGGCGATGTCGCCGACGACGCGCACCCGCACCCGCCGTGCATCACCCGGCAGATAGGCGATCGGAATGTCTTCCGTGTCGAGCGTCACGATCGTATCGACGCTGGCACCTGCTTCGACGGCGCGGGCGCGGGCGATGCGCTCGGCCTCGGCAATCGCCTTTTCGCGCGACATGCCGGAGAACACCTGGTCGACCTCGCCGGAAACCTGCGCCATCGCAGCACCGAGCGCGTTTGCGACGCCGGCATGTTCGACGCGCAGCACTTCGCTGGCACCTTTGAGCTTTTCTGGGATCAGGAACGCACCGCCGCCCACGGCGATCAACTGCACGCCCTCGGCAGACGTCTTCATCCGGTCGACGCCGTCCTCGACCATCGCCTCGACGCGTTTCAGCAGATCGGCCACCAGCGCCTTGTCGAGATGCTTGACCCGGTCGCGGTCGCCGATCTCGACGAGGCCGGCAGCAACTGCGACATCCGTCGTCGTCAGCGTATCGCCGCCGAAGACCAGCGCCTTTTCGGTGATCCGATAGCCGACCGAGCGCGGGCCGATCTTGCGGGTTTCCGGATCGATGATCGTGCCGCCGCCGAGCGCCATCGGCAGCAGGTCCGGCATGCGGAACAGCGTGCGCACGCCGCCGACCTCGACGACATTGTTCGCCTCGCGGGGAAAGCCACCAACCAGGCAGCCGACATCCGAGGTCGTGCCGCCGACGTCGATGACCATGGCCTCCTTGAGGCCGGTCAGGAACGCCGCGCCGCGCATCGAATTGGTCGGGCCGGATGCAAAGCTGTAGACCGGGTTGGCGGCCGCGACATCCGCCAGTACCACTGTGCCGTCGTTCTGGGTCAGATAGAACGGCGCGTCGACGCCGGCCTGCTTCAGCGCATCCTTGAACGCATCGATCGTCTTGCGACCGAGCCCCTGCAAGGCGGCGTTCAGCAGCGTGACGTTCTCGCGCTCCAGGAGCCCGATACGGCCGAGCGTATGGGACAGCGTGATACGCGCATTGGGGATCACCGAACGGACGATCTCGGCCGCTTCCAGCTCGCATTCCGCCGTCAGCGGCGAAAAGAGCGCGGTGATGCCGATCGAATCGACGCCGGCGTCGCGGATCTTCATCGCCGTGTCGCGCACTTCGTCGCGGGCGAGCGGCACCAGCGGCCGGCCGTCATATTCGTGGCCGCCATGCACCATGAAGGAGAGCGGATCGACGGCATCGCGCAGCTCGTCCGGCCAGTCGACCATCGGCGGCAGCGAGGCGCC
>NZ_JALBGV010000107.1 GCF_023006505.1 Neorhizobium sp. SHOUNA12A | reverse complement strand
GTAGAACGAAAGTCGTCGTCGCCAGCAGCGCCGCCGCCCTCGTTCAGTGAGCGGGTTATAGTGCCGACCCCAGTTTGAAGTCAACAGCATTGATTCAGAAATCTTGAGAAATCGTATAAATAGTTGTTTTCACAGGATAATCGTGGATTTCTGGGAATCCCGGGGCGTTAATAATCGTTAACCACTCTCTATAAGGAGCTCTTCATCGACCGTGGAACCGAGATACTCGTGAAAACCGCCATTCCTTCCATTCTTGTGCCGCTGCGGCAAAACATGCGATAGCAGAATGCCCCCGAAACTCTCTGGAAAGTGGTCCCCGTGCGCGTTCTCTCCGATGCCTTCATTCCCGAATTGCCGAACCCCTATCGCGGCAAGGTACGCGAGAACTACGATCTGCCGGACGGCAGCCGCATCATCATCGCAACCGATCGCCTCAGCGCTTTCGATCGCATCCTGACCGCAATCCCCGACAAGGGGCATGTCCTGACCCAGACCGCGCGTTACTGGTTCGAGGCGACAAAGGACATCTGCCCCAACCATGTGATCGCCTATCCGGATCCGAATGTGGTAGTCGGCAAGCGGCTCGACATCCTGCCCGTCGAGATCGTCGTGCGCGGTTATCTCGCCGGCACCACCGGCACGTCGCTGCTCACCCTCTATAAGAAGGGAGAGCGGACCATGTACGGGCTGGATCTTCCGGACGGCCTCAAGGACAATCAAATCCTGCCCGCCCCGGTCATCACGCCGACCAGCAAGGCCTTCGATGGCGGCCACGACGAACCCCTGACGCCCAGCGAGATCGTCGAGCAGGGACTTCTGACCGCCGAACAATGGGCGACCCTCTCCCGTTATGCGCTGGCACTTTTTGCGCGCGGCCAGCAACTGGCGGCGGAACGCGGCCTGATTCTCGTCGATACCAAATACGAGTTCGGCACCGATGCCGAGGGCACCATCATCCTTGCCGACGAGATCCATACGCCGGACAGCAGCCGCTACTGGATCGCCGACAGTTATAGTGAGGCCTTCCGCAACGGCACGCGGCCGAAGAGTTTTGACAAGGATTTCATCCGCGCCTGGGTGGTCGAACGTTGCGACCCTTATAAGGATGAGATCCCCGCGATCCCGGCCGAGCTCGTCGAGGAGACCGCCAAGGTCTACCGCACGGCATACGAGACGATCACCGGCGAGACCTTTGTGCCCGATACCAGCGGCGCGACCGTGCTCGACCGTATCCGCCAGAACCTGGCGCCCTATTTTACCGCGCGTTGAACAATGGGCCGGAAAATCGATCCGGCATTATGAAGAGGATAGAGTGCGCAGACCGAGACGCAAGGCGGAAGAAACCCGCGGAGATATCCTCAACACGGCGGAGACGCTTTTCCGTGAACGGGGGATTGCCAAGTGTTCGATCGCCGACGTCGCCCAGGCGCTGCACATGTCGCCCGCCAACATCTTCAAGCATTTCCATTCCAAGGCATCGCTGGCGGACGCTATCTGCGACCGGCATATCAGCCGCATGATCGGCCGGTTCGAGACGCTTGACGAGCCGGCCCCGGCGCCCGAGCGGCTGGCAATCGTCGTGCGCAAATTGATGGAGGCGCATCTCCAGGACCTCCGCGACAATCCCTTTCTGTTCGAGATGATCTTCCTGATGTCGGAAGCCGATCTTCCGAGCGGTCAGCATTACCGGCGGCTGATCGAGAACCTGTTTGCCGATCTGATCCGGCAGGGTGTCGAAAGCGGCGCCTACAAATGTACCGACCCCCAGGCGATCAGCCAGCACGTGGCGGCGGCCTTTGCGAGCGTGCTGCATCCGGTCCTTTTGGCCAAGGCTGGCGAGGCGGAATTGCATGACCGATGTGACGGGCTTGCCAGACTTGTGAATGCTGCGCTGCAAAATCCGCTTGCAAAGTGACGGTTTTATATTTACGTCACTTTCCCGAAGGTAGAACACCGGTCGAAATCCCCTTCTCGACCAGCCTTGTTCCGACCGCTTAGGACGGGTTAATCTCCCCCCGACTTCTGCCCCGGCATATTCCGTCTGCCGTGGCGATTGCCAGCCGCTTTGCCTTGGATGACACCATGACCGGACGCAAACTGATACTTTCCCTGCTTCTTTCCGCGGCGCTTGCAGCCTGCAGCGACTCGGGCCAAAAGCCGGCTGGCAGCGGCGCGGCAGGCGGTGCCCCGCAGCGTCCGCCGCAGCCGGTCAGTGTCGTGACCATGAAGAAGTCCGAGCAGCCGATCACGGCCGTCCTGCCGGGCCGCGCGGCACCGTTCCAGATCGCCGACATCCGCCCGCGCGTCACCGGCGAGATCAAGCAGATCGCTTTCAAGCAGGGCAACGAGGTCAAGGCCGGCGATCTTCTTTATAAGATCGAGGACAGCACCTATGCAGCCGAGGTCGCCCAGGCGAAGGCGACCGTCTCGAAGGCGGAAGCCAGTATCCCGAGCGCCCAGGCGAACCTCTCCCGCTACGAGCGGCTGGTCAACAGCGGCGCGACGCAGATCGAATATGAGAGCGCGCGGGTGACGCTTCTCCAGGCGCAGGCGGATGTGGCGCAGGCCAATGCCGCGCTCAATGCCGCCCAGATCAATCTCGACCTGACCGAAATCCGCGCGCCCTTCGACGGCGTCACGTCGATCTCCAATGTCAGCATCGGCAATATCGTCACCGCCAACCAGACGACGGCGCTGACGACGCTCCGCCGCCTCGATCCGATCTATATCGATCTGATCGATTCCAGCACCAATCTTCTCGAACTGCGCTCGGCCATGGCTTCCGGCCGCTTGAGCGGCGATCCGCGCAAGGCCGATATCCGCCTGACCCTGGAAGATGGAACGGACTATCCCCTGACCGGCAAGCTCGACATGGCCGACATGGCGGTCAGCGAAACGACCGGCACCTATCAGATCCGCGCGCTCTTCGAGAACCCGAGGGACATGATCCTGCCGGGCACCTATGTGCGCGCCACCGTCACCCTCGGTAACGAGACCGGCTACCTGATCCCGCAGCGCGCCGCGACGCGCAACGCCCGCGGCGAACTTTCCGCCAAGTTCGTCACGGCGGACGGCAAGGTCGAGACCCGCATCTTCCCGACCAGCGGCGTCTCCGGCAACAATTGGCTGGTTACGCAGGGCGTGACCGACGGCGATCGCCTGGTCGTCGACGGCTTCCAGTGGATCGCCGATGGCGCGACGGTTCAACCGGTCGAGGCGACGGTCGACGACAAGGGTTTTGTCGTCGAGGCGCCGAAGCCGACCGCTGCAAAGCCGTGAAGGCCTCAAGCGGAAACGATCATGACGAAACGCGGCAAGGAATAATCTGAATGGCCAAGTTCTTCATCCGGCGACCGGTCTTCGCCTGGGTCATCGCGATCGTCATCATGCTCGGCGGCGCGCTCGCCATCGCGACGCTCTCGATTTCGCAATATCCCGACATCGCGCCGACCACGGTCCGGATCACCGCAAGCTACAATGGCGCAAGCGCCGAGACCGTCGAGAAATCGGTAACGACGATCATCGAGGACGGCATGACCGGCCTCGATGACCTCACCTATATGACGTCGTCCTCCTCGACGGGCCGCGCCAACGTCACACTCACCTTCGGCAGCAGCGTCCTTCCCGACATTGCCCAGGTTCAGGTGCAGAACAAGCTGCAGCTGGTGCAGTCGCAACTGCCCGACGTCGTGCAGCAGGCGGGCATCGAAGTCGCGCGTTCGACATCGAGCATCCTGATGGTCGGCGCCCTGGTTTCGACCGACAAGAAACGAAGCTCCGTCGATCTCGGCGACTTGTTTTCCACGCAGATCGAGGACCAGGTCAAGCGCCTGGAAGGCGTCGGCAGCATCGACATCTTCGGGTCCGGTTATGCAATGCGCGTCTGGCTCGATCCCTATAAGCTGCAGAAATACCAGCTGACGCCGGCCGACGTGACGTCCGCGATCCAGTCTCAGAACACGCAGGTTTCCGTCGGCGCCCTGGGCGGTCTTCCGGCCAAGGCGGAGCAGCAGCTTACGGTCACCATGACCGCGCAAAGCCAGCTGACGACGGTCGACGATTTCGAGCGGATCATCCTCAAGGTCGAACAGGACGGCGCAACGGTGCGCCTTTCCGATGTCGCCCGCGTCGAGATCGGTGAAGAGAGCTATGGCGGCGGTTCCCGCCAGAACGGTCTGCCGTCCACGGGTTTCGCCGTGAATCTCGCGACCGGCGCCAACGCTCTCGATACCGCCGCACGCGTCAGAGAGGCGCTGACCGCCGTCGGACCCCATCTTCCAGACGGCGTGGAGATCACTTACCCCTATGATACGACGCCCTTCGTGCAGCTTTCGATCGAAAAGGTCGTCCACACGCTCATCGAAGCAATCATCCTGGTTTTCGTCGTCCTGCTCATCTTCCTACAAAATCTGCGTGCAACGCTGATTCCGATGATTGCCGTGCCCGTCGTCCTGCTGGGCACGTTCGGGGTGCTGGCGTTGACCGGATATTCCATCAACACGCTGACGATGTTCGCCATGGTTCTGGCCATCGGCCTTCTCGTCGACGATGCCATCGTCGTCGTCGAAAACGTCGAGCGTATCATGGACGAAGAGGGCTTGAGCCCGCTTGAAGCGACCGAAAAGTCGATGGGCGAGATCACTGGCGCCATCATCGGCATCGCGCTCGTCCTGACGGCCGTGTTCATTCCGATGGCCTTCTTCGGTGGCTCGACCGGCATCATCTACCGCCAGTTTTCGATCACCATCGTATCGGCCATGCTGCTTTCGGCGCTGGTCGCCATCGTGCTGACGCCGGCGCTTTGCGCCACCATGCTGAAGCCGATCGATCACCACAAGAAACGTCGCGGCATCGGCGCCTTGTTCAACCGCGGTTTCGATCGGTCGACCCGCGGCTACGTCAGCACCATCGGTTATCTCCTGAAGCGTCCGTTCCGCGTGATGCTGCTGTTCCTGCTGGTGATCGGCGGCTGCGCCTGGCTTTTCACCAAGCTGCCTAATTCCTTCCTTCCGCAGGAAGACCAGGGCGTTCTGCTGACCATTATCCAGACGCCGGTCGGCGCCACCACGCCGCGCACCGACGAGGCGGTCAAGAAGGTGGAGGCCTATTTCCTCGAAAAGGAAAAGGGCAATGTCGACGCGGTGTTCGGCGTCCTCGGCTTCAGCTTCAGCGGAAGCGGCCAGAACAATGCCATCGTCTTCACCAAGCTCAAGGATTTCGCCGAGCGCGCCAGGCCGGAGCAATCCGCCGCGGCTATCGTCCAGCGGGCAAGCCGGTATTTCTTCACCATCCGCGATGCGCAGGTCTTTGCCCTTCTGCCGCCGGCCATCCAGGGGCTCGGCACGTCGAGCGGCTTCTCCATGTATCTGGTCGACAGCGGCAACAACGGCAATGCGGCGCTGACCACGGCATCGCAGCAGCTCATTCAGGCCGGCACGGGCAACCCCAACATCAGTTCACTGCGCAGCAGCAGCCAGCGGTCAGAAACCCAGCTCAAGATCCTGCTCGACCAGGAAAAGCTCGGCGCGATGGGCGTCGACCTCGCTTCGGTCAACTCCATGCTGGCAACCATTTTTGCCGGACGCGACGTCAACGACTTCACCCTCAACAACGAGCTGAAGCCGGTCTATGTGCAAGGCGACGCGCCCTATCGGATGCAGCCGGACGACCTGAAACACTGGTTCGCCCGCAACAACAAGGGCGAGATGGTTCCTTTCTCCTCCTTCAGCACCGTCCAATGGATCAGCGGTACGCCGCAGCTCGCACGCTTCAACGGCACCAGCGCCATTCCGCTCGACGGCGCGGCCGGCCCGGGCGTCAGCACCGGCCAGGCGATGGACGAGATGCAGAGGCTGACGGCTGCACTGCCGGGCGGCTATTCGGTGGCCTGGCAGGGCATTTCTTACCAGGAGCGGCTGTCCGGCTCGCAGGCGCCGATGCTCTACGCGCTATCGGTTCTGATCGTCTTCCTGTGCCTTGCGGCGCTCTATGAAAGCTGGTCGATCCCGTTCTCAGTCATATTGGCTGTCCCGATCGGCGTGCTCGGCGCGCTTACCGCAGCGCATTTCTTCGGCCAGGCGAACGACGTCTACTTCAAGGTCGGGCTTCTGACGACGATCGGCTTGGCAGCCAAAAACGCCATCCTGATCGTCGAATTCGCCAAGGATCGGCAGATAGGCGGCATGAGCATGATCGAAGCCACCCTCGAGGCCGCACGCCTGCGACTGAGGCCGATCGTCATGACGTCGCTCGCTTTTATCCTCGGCGTCGTACCTCTGGCGATCGCGACCGGCGCCGGATCCGCGGCCCAGAATGCCATCGGTATCGGCGTGCTGGGTGGTATGCTTTCTGCAACACTTCTCGGAATTTTCTTCGTTCCGTCCTTCTTTGTTGTCGTTAGACGGTTATCAAAGCGTGAAAAAGAGTAGGATGACGATTACGTTCGTTAACGTATTCGACTTTTAATGCCGTCAGAGATTATGCGAATCGCTGCTGACGGGACAATCGGAAGAGGCATGAGTGCTGACCTTCCATGCGTTGTAGGGCACTGGGACAGAAAAATGATATCCATTCGTGTTATTGCTCCTCTCACTATGCTGCTGCTTTCGGGCTGCGTTGTCGGTCCAGATCATAAGGCGCCGGAAATTGCTCTTCCGGGCAAATTTGCCGAAGCCGGCAAGACCAGTAATGGCGATGTCTCCCAGGTTACCTGGTGGACCGCATTCAATGACAGCCGTCTGAACGGCTACGTCAATCAGGGAATCAGTCAGAACCTCGATATTCTCCAGGCCATGGAGCGGATCAATTCTGCGCAGGCCAGCGTGACCGTCGCCGGCGCGGGCGCCCTCCCTTCGCTGGATGTCTCGGCAGCCAATACGACCACCGGCACTCGTACCGACCCGGGTTCGTTCTCGCGGTCGACCGTGACGGCAGGTACTGCCGACGCGTCTTGGTTCCTTGACCTTTTCGGCCTCTACAGGCGTTCGAAAGAAAGTGCGCTCGCAAGCCTCGATGCCGCCTATGCCAGCGAAGATGTTGCACGTCTCACGTTCCTGTCTCAGGTCGTGGCGGCCTATATCGACGTACGCTACTACCAGGAGCGTATCGCGATCGCTCGCCGGAACCTCGATTCGCGGCGCGAAACGCTGAACCTCACCAAGCTCCAGCTGGATGCCGGTGCGGCTTCGCGTCTGGATGTCGTCCAGTCGGAAGGCTTGGTCAATTCGACCATCGCAGAAATTCCAGGCCTGGAGACGAGCTTCCGGGGCGCGGCGCACCGTGTCGCCACGCTTCTGGCCATGCCTGCATCGTCGCTTGTCCCCGAATTGCAGAAGGGCACACGCCAGCCGGTCGCACGCTTCAATACCAAGGCCGGTATTCCGGCGGACCTGATCCGCAATCGTCCGGACATCCGTGCCGCGGAACGTCAGCTCGCATCGGCAGTCGCCGAAATCGGTGTCGCCGAGGCCCAGCTCTACCCGGCCATTACGCTCGGCGGCTCCATTTCCCCGAGATACAACGTCCTTTCCGGCGGCCTCGATACCCGGGCCTTGACCTGGTCCTTCGGACCGCAGCTGAGCCTGCCGATCTTCGACGGCGGCCGCCTGCGCGGCAACGTCAAGATCGCCGAATCCAGCGCCCGCGGGCGGTATCTCGCCTGGAAACAGACGGTTCTGAACGCAGTCGAGGAAGTGGAAAATGCGCTGGCCGCAGTTTCCCGCGACAGCCGCACGGTCTCCTCTCTTCAGGCAACTGTAAAGTCCTACGAAGAAGCCCTGCAGCTCGGCACCGCAAGCTATCGGGACGGCGCATCTTCGCTGCTCGACGTTCTCGACGCCCAGCGTCAGGTCTCGACCGCTCAGTCGAACCTCGCCGCTGCCGTGCGTCAGATGGCTCAGGACTACGTCTCGCTCAACGTGGCGGTCGGTGGCGGTTACGCCTTCGGCAAGACCGATACCAAGGTCGCTTCGGTGGTCATCAAGAAGTAGGCTCCACCCCAACATTACCGACAACAAAAAACCTCCGGAGCCAACGCTTCGGAGGTTTTTTTATCACGCCCGGAAAGGCGGGGACGATCAATTCGACAATCAGTTCTTGGCGCGCTCGACGTAGGAATTGTCTTCCGTCGCGATCACCACGCGGGTGCCGGCATCGACATGCGGCGGAACCGCGGTGCGGATGCCGTTCGACAGCATGGCCGGCTTGTAGGACGAGGAAGCCGTCTGGCCCTTGACGACCGGTTCGGTCTCGACGATCTCCAGCGTCACGTGGCGCGGCAGCTGAAGAGCCAGCGCAATGCCTTCATGCATGGAGAGAACGCAGGTCATGCCTTCCTGGAGATAGGCCTTCTGGTCGCCCATCGTATCCACGTCCACCACGACCTGGTCGTAGTTTTCCGGGTTCATGAAGTGGAAGCCTTCGCCGTCTTCATAGAGGAACTGGTGGTTGACGTCCTCGACGAAGGCGCGCTCGACCTGCTCGGTCGTCCGCCAGCGTTCGGACACCTTCACGCCGTCGACGATGCGGCGCATGTTGACCTGCGTGACAGGCGTGCCCTTGCCGGGATGGAAATTCTCGGCGGTGAGAACGACATAAAGCTTGCCGTCCACATCGATGACGTTGCCCTTGCGGACAGAAGAGGCGATGACCTTGACCATAGGATTCCTTGTGGTGCGAACCGGCTTGTAACTGCCGAAAATGCGTCGTAGAGGACCGGGCGATAACCGGCCCGAAGGACGGATCGTCTGTTTTCCGGCCGGAACTACTCCAAAACCGCGCAAAGTGGAAGCCTTGCCGGAAAGAACCGGCGAAGAAAGCCGCAAATGAGCTCGTCGCAGCCCGCCACATCCCGCTCGCCCTGGTGGAGACCGGCAAACCACGCCGACCGCCGGCCCTTCCTGAAAGGCCGCAATGCGGTCCAGACGGCGTTGCGCGACTTCTTCTCCGAGCGCGATTTCATCGAAGTCGATACGGCGACGCTCCAGGTTTCCCCGGGCAACGAGACGCATCTGCATGCCTTCGCAACCGAGGCGGTCGCGACCGACGGCGGCAGGGCGCCGCTCTACCTGCACACGTCGCCGGAATTCGCCGCCAAGAAGCTGCTGGCTGCCGGCGAGAAGCGTATCTTCACCTTTGCGCATGTCTACCGCAACCGGGAACGCGGGCCGCTGCACCATCCGGAATTCACCATGCTGGAATGGTACCGGGTCGGCGAAAGCTACGAGCAACTGATGGCCGATTGCGCCGAGATGCTGGCTCTGGCCGCCGATACCGCCAAGACGGGACGCTTTGTCTTCCGGCATATGGAAATCGATCCTTTCGCCGAGCCGGAACGCCTGACGCTCGCTGATGCCTTCGACCGGTTCGCCGGCATCGACCTGCTCGCCTCCGTGGCGACGAACGGCGAAACCGACCGCGATCTTCTGGCGGTCGGCCTGAAAAAGGCCGATATCCGCTTTGCGGAAGACGACACCTGGGCCGATCTCTTCAGCAAGGTTCTGGTCGAGAAGGTCGAGCCGCATCTCGGCCAGGACCGTGCGACGATCCTCTACGAATACCCTGTTTCCGAGGCAGCGCTCGCCCGGCCATCCGTCCGTGATCCGCGCGTCGCCGAACGTTTCGAGCTTTACGCCTGCGGCGTCGAGCTTGCCAACGCCTTCGGGGAACTGACCGACGCCGGCGAACAACGCCGCCGGTTCGAGCACGAAATGGCCGAAAAATCCCGTATCTACGGCGAACGTTATCCGCTCGACGAAGACTTTCTCGATGCGCTTTCGATCATGCCCGATGCGAGCGGCGCGGCACTCGGCTTCGACCGGCTCGCCATGCTGGCAACGGGCGCCACCCGCATCGAACAGGTCATGTGGGCGCCGGTCGCGGAGGTGTTTTCGTGACCGCAGTCCGTTCATTGAAAACCCCGGAAGATCTCGCGGCTGCCGGCCTGATCGAGCTCCAAAAGCTCGACGGCATCCGAGCCGTCGCAGACCGCTACGCGATCGCGCTGACGCCAACGGTGGTTTCGCTCATCGACCGCGCAGACCGTCAGGATCCGATCGCCCGGCAATTCGTGCCCGATCCGGCCGAGCGGCTGACGACGCCGCAAGAGCGTGCCGACCCGATCGGCGATCAGGCGCACAGCCCGGTCAAGGGCATCGTTCACCGATACCCGGACCGGGTGCTGCTGAAGGCCGTGCATATCTGCCCGGTCTATTGCCGCTTCTGCTTCCGCCGCGAAATGGTCGGTCCTCAGGGCGACGGTACGCTTTCGCCTGAGGAACTGACGGCAGCGCTCGGTTATATTCGCGAGCATCCGGAGATCTGGGAAGTGATCCTCACCGGCGGCGATCCGCTGGTCCTTTCGCCGAGGCGGCTCGCTGCGATGATGCGCGGCCTTGCCGAGATATCCCATGTAAAGATCGTCCGCTTCCATACGCGGGTGCCCGTCGTCGAACCGGACCGCATCGACGCGACAATGATTGCGGCGCTGAAGGAAAGCGGCAAGGTGGTTTATATCGCGCTGCACGCCAACCACCCGCGCGAAATGACGGAAGCCGCCCGCACCGCCTGCGCCCGCCTGGTCGATGCCGGCTTGCCGATGCTGAGCCAGACGGTGCTCTTGCGTGGCGTCAACGACGATCCGGCGGTACTCGGCGACCTTATGAGAGCTTTCGTCGAGACGCGGATCAAGCCCTATTACCTTCATCATCCGGATCTCGCGCCCGGCACTGGCCATTTCCGGCTGGATATCGCCGAGGGCCAGAAGATCGTCTCGGCGCTCCGGGGCACCATCTCCGGCCTCTGCCAGCCGACCTATGTCCTGGATATCCCCGGCGGCCACGGCAAGGCGGTGATCGGCGAAAGCGCCGTGCGCGGCGAAGGCGGCTGTTATTCC
Source organism: Neorhizobium sp. SHOUNA12A (assembly GCF_023006505.1). Lineage (GTDB taxonomy): Bacteria > Pseudomonadota > Alphaproteobacteria > Rhizobiales > Rhizobiaceae > Neorhizobium. The sequence goes on along the minus strand of NZ_JALBGV010000107.1, from coordinate 5,824 downwards.
GTCAGCGATTTCCGCGGCGGAGAGCATGCATATCCTCCGAAATGACACGGGTTCTTGTTCACGCGGCGGAGTGCGCCCGTGGCTTGGCCTGGAATTTGGAGAGCCCACACGAATGCGGAACCTCGATTGATTTTTTAATAGTGGCTCCGCATTCGCGTGGCCTTCGGCGTCTTTTCGAGGCTTCCGGCCCCTACAGGTGATCATCTCGCCTCGCTGCGTGGCTTCGTTCTCGCCCATCCTTTCGGGACAGGCCTGCCACTTGCACGGCTCAACCGAACCGGACATGGCTGTCCGGGGGAGGCTTGATAGGAATGGTCGTCTCGCGACGCACACTCCATGGCTTTCACCTCTTCCACCTTTCCCGCACGTTACGGTTCAAATGAAAGCGCCGGCTCCCGCCTGCCCGCGAACGTCTCGCGAAACACTCCGGCGACGGAAGCGGGAGGATTGTAGGCATGGATCAAGAGGGCGGGGACGAGGCGAGGCACGTCGGCCACCTCACCTCTTGCGGAATATATATAAAAATCAGAATTTTAGCTGAGAACTTAAGCGTGAAATTTTTCAGGTGAGGGGCAAACTCGTCCCCGTATGAATTCCTCGCCGACAAAATCTGCAGCTTAGCCTTGCGAAAGATCGTGATTTTGTAATCGTACGCAAGAAAGCAATCTCACCTTCTAAGCCGCCAGCTCCCTCAGTGCCGTGACGTCGCGGCGCGGCGGCGTGCCGAACATGCGGGCATATTCCCGGCTGAACTGCGAAGGGCTCTCATAGCCGACCAGAAACGCCGCGGTTTCAACATTCGCCGCTTCCGCCACCATCAGCCGCCTGGCCTCCAGAAGGCGAAGCTGCTTCTGATATTGCAGCGGCGTCATCGAGGTGATCGTCTTGAACTTGCGGTGGAAGGCGGAAGGGCTCATCCCGGCCCTCTCCGCCAGATCCTCGATCCGCATCGGCTCGGCGAAATGGCCGCGCAGGCCGTGGATGACGCTGACGATCCGATGCGTATGGTCGTTGCCGAGCGCCATGCGGACCACATCGCCGCCATGCGGACCGGTGAGCAGCCAGTAGGAAATTTCGCGCATGATCGCTGTATGGAGGACCGGGATGGCACCCGGCGTATCGAGGAGCCGCACCATCCGCAGCGCGCAATCGGCAAGCGGGCCGTCGAAATCCGTCACGAACACGCCGGACGTTATGTCGCCGCCCGGGCGCGGCGGGTTGGGCATCGCCTCCAGGACCTCGCGCATGATGGCGAGATCGAATTCGATGATGAGGCCGAGATAGGGCTCGGTCGGGCTCGCCTCCGCCACGCGGCCGAAGGCCGGCATCTCGACGCTGACAACGAGCGCCTGGCCCGCGCGGTAATCCACATGGCGGTCGCCGAACACAGCCCATTTCGCGCCCTGGAGGACGATGCAGAGCGCCGGCTTGAAAATCAGGTGGTCTGGCCGTTTCTCGTGATCCGAGCGAAGGATGGTCAGGCCTTCGATCGCCGTCGCGAAAGGGCTGGTTCCCGCCTGTCCATCTGTGAACCGCTTTACCGCATCGAGCAGGGCTGCCGGCATGCCACACCTCCGAGGTTTCAAGGCCAAACATAGGCCTGCGAGCAGGATCAGGCAAGAAGTGGGAAAGTTCCGGCATTCAGGCGCGTGGCCGAGGGGAGTAGTTTCCGGTCATCCGATCCAGACAAGGAACCTCCATCATGACGCATCAAACATCTCAGAAATCGGCAGCCAAGCTCGCCATCGTGACCGGCGGCAGCCGCGGTCTCGGCCGCAACACTGTGCTCAGCCTTGCAAAGCGCGGTATCGACGTGATCTTCACCTACAACTCCAATCAGGCAGAAGCAGCAGCCACGACCGCAGCAGCGGGCGAACTGGGACGCAGGGCGATCGCCCTGCAGCTCGATGTCGGCGATGTCGCGTCGTTCGACGCGTTCGTCGGCCGGGTGCAGGAAGCCCTGGCCGAGATCGGCGCTGAAAAATTCGATTTCCTCGTCAACAATGCCGGCACGTCGCATCATGGCGATTTCGAAAAGACCACCGAAGCGGAGCTGGACGAGCTCTTCAATGTTCACTTCAAGGGCGTCTTCTTTCTAACCCAGAAGCTATTGCCGCTGATCCGCGACGGTGGCCGGATCGTCAACTTCTCCACCGGGCTTACCCGCATCACCGTTCCGGGCAGCGGCGCCTATGCGGCGATGAAGGGGGCGGTCGAAGTGCTGACCCGGTATCTGGCCAAGGAGCTTGGCGCCCGCGGCATTGCCGTCAATACGGTGGCGCCCGGCGCGATCATGACCGATTTCAGCGGCGGCATGGTGCGCGACAACCCGGAGATCAACAGGCGCGTCGCCGAGATGACCGCACTTGGCCGTGCCGGCGAGCCGGATGATATTGGCCCGATGGTCGCCTCGCTGCTGTCCGAGGACAACCGCTGGGTCAATGCCCAGCGCATCGAGGTGTCGGGCGGCATGGCGCTCTGACGTTCGAACGACCCCTGCCGGTTGCGACCGGCAGAGGTCGTGAAATTGATCATCCCTTCTCGACCGGCATATAAAGATCGCCGCCATCTCGATATTTCGCAGCCATGGCTTCCAGGCCCTCCTTCTGCGCTTCGGCGCGGATATCGTGGGAAATCCGCATCGAACAGAATTTCGGGCCGCACATGGAGCAGAAATGCGCCACCTTGTGCGCCTCCTTGGGCAGCGTCTCGTCATGCATCGAACGGGCCGTTTCCGGATCGAGCGAGAGGTTGAACTGGTCCTCCCAGCGGAACTCGAAACGGGCCCGCGACAGCGCGTCGTCGCGCACCTGGGCCGCCGGATGGCCTTTGGCGAGGTCGGCGGCATGCGCGGCGATCTTGTAGGTGATGACGCCCACCTTGACGTCGTTGCGGTCCGGCAGGCCGAGATGTTCCTTGGGCGTCACGTAGCAGAGCATGGCCGTGCCGAACCAGCCGATCATCGCAGCCCCGATGCCGGACGTGATGTGGTCGTAGCCCGGCGCAATATCGGTGGTCAGCGGCCCGAGCGTATAGAATGGCGCCTCGCCGCAGACCGCGAGCTGCTTGTCCATGTTCGCCTTGATCTTGTGCATCGGGACATGGCCGGGGCCTTCGATCATCACCTGGCAATCCTTCGCCCAGGCGATCTTCGTCAGCTCGCCGAGCGTTTCCAGTTCCGCAAACTGCGCCGCGTCGTTGGCATCGGCGATCGAACCCGGGCGAAGACCGTCGCCGAGCGAGAACGAGACGTCGTAGGCGCGGGCGATGTCGCAGATTTCCTCAAAGTGCTCGTAGAGGAAACTCTCCTCGTGGTGATGCAGGCACCATTTGGCCATGATCGAGCCGCCACGGGAAACGATGCCGGTGACGCGATTGACGGTGAGCGGAATATAGGCGAGCCGCACGCCCGCGTGGATGGTGAAGTAGTCGACGCCCTGTTCCGCCTGTTCGATCAGCGTATCGCGATAGACCTCCCAGGTCAGGTCCTCGGCAATGCCGTTCACCTTTTCGAGCGCCTGGTAGAGCGGCACCGTGCCGATCGGAACAGGTGAATTGCGGATAATCCAGTCGCGGATATTGTGGATGTTGCGGCCGGTCGACAGGTCCATGACCGTGTCGGCGCCCCAGCGGATCGCCCAGACCATCTTCTCGACCTCCTCGGCCATCGACGAGGTGACGGCCGAATTGCCGATATTGGCATTGATCTTCACCAGGAAATTCCGGCCGATGATCATCGGTTCGGATTCGGGGTGGTTGATGTTGGCGGGAATGATCGCCCGGCCTTCCGCGACTTCGCGGCGAACGAATTCCGGCGTCACGAAATCCGGCACATGGGCGCCGAAACTTTCGCCGTCGCGGACGAGCGGTTCCCGAACCGCCTGCCGACCGAGGTTCTCGCGGATGGCGACGAATTCCATCTCCGGCGTGATGATGCCGGCCCGCGCATAAGCGAGTTGGGTGACGACCCTGCCCGCCTTCGCCTTGAAAGGCCGGTTGCGGACCGGGAATTCCGGCGTCAGGTGGCTCCCCGACACGAAGCCGTTGTCCTCCGGCCTGACGATGCGGCCCTCATAGACTTCGACATCGCCGCGGGCCGAGATCCAGTTTTCGCGCAGGCGCGGCAGGCCAGCATCGATGCTGATCGCGGCACCTTCGACGGTATAGGGGCCGGAGGAATCGTAGACGGTCACCGGAGGTTCGCCGGAGGTCGGATGCAATGCGATCTGCCGCATCGGCACACGGATGTCCGGATGGATCGTTCCCGCTTTCAGGACTTTCGTGGAGGCGGGAAGCGGGCCGGTGGTGACGACCGGGGTGAGCTTGGTGGTTGCGATATTCATGGTTCAAGGCTCCAAGGTTTGACGTTTGGAGACCCAGTTCCAGAGTTGGAATGATGGAAGAACACGTTGGAATCCGAAGGACGGTTTCCCGCCCTCGCTGCCGCAGCGCTCGCACCGTCCCTACGCCAGTATGAACTGGATCAGGTTCAACGGGTCACTGCGCCTCGGGCGGCCAAACCGGCCCGACCAGCAGTATCTCAGCCCCTTGACGGGACCCCCCTGGTGAATGCGGCCATCAGAAACCTGCCGATCGCGCATGTCAAGCCGGTCCCTGCCTGCGTCGATAGGTCGAGTTTTAACGAATCCCGCAGCTCCAAATTGATGACGTTTATTACCGGAATCTTATGCTATCTTGCGCGATAACGTCCCTAGCGATGAGCGCAGAATTCGAACGATCGGGAGATGTCGAGATGAACGAGACCATTCGCGGATTGCTGACACGGGTGGGCGGCCTTCCGGTCGCCGTGACGGAGCTGGAAGACGCTGCCGATCTTTACGCAGCCGGGCTTTCCTCCTTCGCATCGGTGCAGCTGATGCTGGGCCTGGAAGAGGCCTTCGACATCGAATTCCCGGATAGCCTTTTGAACCGCAAGTCCTTCGCCAGCATCGCGGCGATCGAGCAGACGGTTTCCCACATCTTGAAAGCCTCCGAGGCCGCCTGAGATGAACCTTCCCGTCTTTGCCGCCGACATGAGCCTCAGCGCCCGCGCTCACCGCGTGGCGGCCGTGGCGGCTGAATTCGCCGAACGCGTCGACCATGACGGCCGCTTCCCCCGCGAAGCGGTCGATGCAATGAAGGCCGAGCGCCTGATCGGCATCCAGATCCCGGTCGCATTCGGCGGCGAGGGTGCTTCCATCACCGAGATTGCCGAAGTCTGCTCCATCCTGGGACAGTCCTGTGCCTCGAGCGCCATGGTTTTCGCCATGCACCAGATCAAGGTTTCGAGCCTCGTGGTGCACGGGGCCGACAGCGCCTGGCACATGGATTTCATGCGCGAGCTCGCCGACCGCCAGCTTCTCGTCGCCTCCGCGACGACCGAGGCCGGCATCGGCGGCAATATGCGCAACTCGATCTGCGCCATCGAGGTCGACGGCGACACCTGCCGGCTGACCAAGGACGCGACGGTGATTTCCTACGGCGCCCACGCCGATGTCATCATGATCACCTCGCGCTCGAACGAGAAGGCCGCCCCGACCGACCAGGTCATGACCGTCTTCAAACAGGGCCAATATACCCTGCAGAAGACCGTCGACTGGGATACGCTCGGCATGCGCGGCACCTGCTCCGACGGCTTCCTCTTCAATGGCGAAGCGCCTTCGGTCCAGATTTTCCCGAAACCGTTCGCCGAAATCGCGGCACAGTCGATGCTCGCCACCTCGCATCTCCTCTGGAGTGCTGTCTGGTACGGCATTGCCGCCGACGCGGTCCTGCGCGCCCAGGCTTTCGTGCGCGCCGCGGCCCGCAAGGCGGGTGGCACCCA
>NZ_JALBGV010000106.1 GCF_023006505.1 Neorhizobium sp. SHOUNA12A | reverse complement strand
CCGCGCCCGCGTCGTGGATGCTGGCCGCCGCGTCGTGGTCGTCGCCGGCTTCGGTTATCGGGGTCCGGAGCGCATCCTGTTCGCCAACGAGCGCGGCTGCCCGGTCATCCGCCGCTAGGCTTTAACCCAAAGAGCCCTTCCGTCTCCATCGCCCGTTGACGGAGGACAAGCGCCCCCACCAGGTCTGACGATCTGGTGGGGGTGTTTTATTTTTCGCCTTATCTGCCGGACGGGGGCGGGCGCCATTGGGAAGGGCGTCCGGCTCTGTTCGACAACCCGTCATTATTGCTCGAGGGCAAAGGTGACGTTGACGGTCACCGTATAGGTGTTTTCGCCGCCGGCGACCGGAACTGCCTCGGCGGCCATGTCCTTGGCCATCGCCATGCGCATCATCGGCTGGGGTGCGGGGCGCATGGAATTCTCGCTAATTTCCAGGATCCGCCCGAGCTTGACGCCGGCCGCTTCCGTCAGCGTCTTTGCCTTGGCGAGTGCCTCGGCGACCGCCTTCTTGCGAGCCTCCGTCATTGTGTCGTCCGGCTTGTCGTTGGTGAAGGTGATTTGACCGCCCTGGTTGACGCCGAGCTTCACCGAACGGTCGATCAGGCCGCCGAGCTTCTCGAGATCGCGGACCTTGAGGGTCAAGGTGTTGGAGACCTCATAACCGATGACCTGCGGCGGCTGCATGACGCCATTCTTCGCCTCGGGCTGGCGGTATTGCGGGTAGATCGAGAAATTGCTGGTCTGGATATCGCGATCGGCGATGCCGTCGCTTTTCAGCGCCGACAGCACATCCTTCATGGCGGCGCTGCTGGCCGAAAGTGCGGCTTGCGCCGTCTGGCCGTTGCGAACCACCGCAAGCGTCAGGATGGCCATGTCGGGCGCCACGGAGGCCTGGCCTTCGCCGAGCACATTGATGACCGGTTCGCGGGGACGAACATCCTGGGCAAAACCCTGACCCGCAGAAGAAATGGCGATCGCACCGGCAAATGCGGCTGCAAGGACGATACGTGACGACGAAAGCGCAGCGCGCATGGATGTTCTCCCCGATCTGTCCGGGCGGAAGGGACGTTTCTCCCTCGACCCGCCCGTCATGTTGCATCTACCCCGCGAACAAATCCAACCGGGAATCGGCTCGGCATATTCGCGCCAGACGAGCCTACCTGCCGGTTGATTGTGAAGCTATTGCGGCAACGGCTTGTGGCTTCCGATGAATTACGTTAGAGCGAACCTCCGGGTGAGGGCGGACCATTGCGCCCCACTTCTGCCGGATCGGCGGGCCTGTAGCTCAATGGTTAGAGCCGGCGGCTCATAACCGCTTGGTTGGGGGTTCGAGTCCCTCCGGGCCCACCATTTCTGTCTTTGGACGTTGTTTTTCCATCGTTTTTTCCTCGATTTGTCTCACCGGAATTCCGGTTGGATGAAAGTGGGACATTTTTGCGGGCCACGTAGGTCTTTCGACGCTCGAAACCGGCATCAATGATGCGCTTGGATTGGGCGGCTTTGGTGTAGTGCTGCGCCATCTTGGAATCAGACCAGCCGAAGATCGCCATCAATTGATGCTCGGTCGCTCCGGCTTCGGCGAGGATTGTCGCGGACGCCTTTCTGAGGCCGTGCGACGAGCATTCCGGCAAATCAGCATCATTGCACCACTGGCGCATCTTGTTGCCGAAGCCGTTCCCGCTGAACGCCTTGCCATATTCCGTGACAAGGAAGATCGGCTGATCATGTGTAATCGCGTCCAGCGCCTCGCGAAGCTCGTCTGTAGCAGGCAAGCTGAGCGACTGTGCATATTTGCCGGAACCCTTCTCCGGCATGAATTCGATGCGGTCTCCCACGAGGTTCCGCCAGCCGAGCTTGACCAAGTCGGAGCGCCTGACGCCCAGATTCAGCATCAGTTCCATAGCAAGGCGGGCCATGGAGCCGAGCGGATATGCTGCGCGATAGCGCGCCAGTTCCGCTTCGCTCCAGGTATGGAAGCCGGGGGACTTGTGAATTTTTGTAACGCCGGTTGCTGGATTGAAGGTCGCCAGTTCGGCGCTGATGGCCCAATTGAACAGCGCCTTCAGGTACTTCACCAGCTTGTCGGCTGCGCCGGGCGTGCCGCTGCGCTTCATCTGGCTGGCTTCAATGTCTGATTTGCGGATCTTCTTGAAGGGCAACTCGCCCACATTGATGCAATAGCGATTGAGAACGCTCTTTTTGTCCTTCTGCGTAGCCGGAGACTGGCTTTGAAACGCCTTGGACCGATAATAGGTCTCGACCAGCCAGCGAACCGAGCCGGGTTCCAGTCGTGAAATCGGAACGGTCTTTTCACCACGATCGCCAGCCAGCACGCGGTGATATTCCTCGGTAAACGCCTGGGTGACGCTGCCCGCCTCGTCCAGATAAACGGATGTCATGCGATATTTCGGCATTCCTGGCAGGCGGAGATAGAAGCGCTCGTTGCCGTGCCGGTCGATATCCCGCGAGCAATATTTGAAGGGGACGCGCTGGCTACCCAACCGCGTAATCAAACGGGTTTTCGCCATCGTCTTCGTCTCCGCTCAAGCCCTGTTCTTTGATATCGTACCAGGACGCCCGGATTTCCTCGGCATCCCAACGGCGCAGAGCGCCGATCTTCACGCCTTTCGGCATAAGGCCACGGCGGACCCAGTCGTCAAAGGTCCCCGTCGAGACATCCAGAAGCTCCGCCGCACGGACGCGGCTGACCGCGAATTTGTAGAGCGGTCGCGGGGCTAACGTTTCAGCTTGCTGCTTCATATGCCGCTCCTCACGCTCTGGAGGCGTTGTCAGCAAGCGCCAAAGCCTTCTGCTTGGGCTCGACCATATTCGCCGCAAGATACTCATCCACGGCGTTTTCCGGCAGGAACAGGCTTCCGCCAATCCGGACATGACGGATTTCTTGCTTGGCGATCAGATTGCGGATGCGTGCGACCGGCCATCCGGAACGGTCTGCGAGCTGTTTGGGGGACAAGAGTTGCGCCTGCATTGGAAATTCACCTCCAACTGATGATAGAATGATATGAACCCGAAAGAATCACATCAAGCTCAAAAATGCAACGCGATTATCAGAAAAATAATAACTCGACGCAAGACACGCTGCTCATTCAGATGGGCAAACGTTTGGCGATGATCCGGGAAAACTCGGGATTGAAACAAATCCCCTTTGCGGAAGCGCTTGAGGTCTCCCAGGGCGGCTACAATACCTACGAGCGCGGCCAGCGAGAGATACCCGTTCGCGTGCTGCGCGCGCTCTACACGAAGTTCAACGTCAATCCAGTCTGGATGATGACCGGGGAAGGCAGCCCCTACAATCGAGACACGGTAGATCTGTATCACGAGGTCACGAACCAAGTTGATGCCTTTATCGTGCGGGAAAACTGTCAGGTGGAACCGGACAAGCGCTTGAAGCTCATCCGGTTCCTGATCGACTACGCCGAGCAACACGGCGAATTCACAGAGGAAATTGCAGAAAAATATCTGAGGTCAGCGATATGAGTAAGTCGAGCTTTGAAAAGAAAATCGAACAGGGTTTCTACGCGATCGGACGCCAACGCGATCAATTGGCCTCCGAAAAGCGAAGGTTGGCGAGGCAATTGCGCTATGCCCAACATTCGGCCCGGCTCGCGAGCCTTTCAAAGCAATATGATTTCGGAATGGTCTTCTTCGCTGCAATGGGAGCTGTCTTGCTCATTGTGTTTGATGGGAGAAGCGGCTCCGATGCTTGGTTGACGCCTGTGCTGAGCCTCTCCCTCATGCTGTTCGCTTGCGGCAATGCGTTGCGTGGCCGGAAGATGGTCAGCCGGATCAGAAGCTTCAATGACCGCTTCGGTAGCTGGCAATTCTAACGGCAATTATTCAACCCACTTTGATGGGTTGAATAATTTCTAAAAATGCATTATTTGAGCCATTGAAAGGGTCAATTAATGCGTTAACCCGCCACGCTGCGACGCTGTAATTCAAAGGGAGACGCGGTCAGCTTCTTGGGCGCGGCTACTGTTAAGTGACCGTCTCGGCATCGTGCTGCAGGAGTGGAATCCGCAAATGGCGCGTTGGAAAAAGCCATCGAAAGATGAGATCCTGGAGAACCGTCGAACGCTGGCGGAACGAGCTCGCTGCGGTGACCTACGGCTGCCTGGAGGCGTTGCGGAACTCCGTAAGGGTATCGGTATGAGCCAAGAAGAATTTGCGAAAGTGATAGGTCTTACACGCCGACAAATTGCAGAAATTGAGGCCGGCTCAGCGAACCCAACGCTTGAGACATTAGGCAAGATCGGCCGGCTTTTCGGCCTTGAAATAGGATTCGTTGCAAAGGCATCAACTTAACGCAATTGTGAAGGCCGACTGTAGGGGCACCTACCATCGCTCAAAAGACAAGGAGGTTTCCGCGTGTTTCAACGACGTGGTACAACCGATTCGAATATTAAGCTCAGAGAGTTATGATGCCCCTTTTCCACCCACGCGTACTAAAAAAACATATTGAGCACCTGCAAGCAGCGAACGAAGCGCAGCAAACCATCTTAAATGCGTGGTCAGGTAACCTTGCCCTAGGCTTATACGATAGCGAAACCAAGAACGACGGGCAATTTATAGAGCACATCTTGGTACAGCTACTCGGATACAAGCAGAGTGGCACGTCCCCCAGCGCTTGGAGCGTCGTTAAGAACCAGCCTATTGCGTCTGGTAACGCGGACGCCGCAATTGGTCATTTCGAAGTTGGAAAGGAGCGAATTATAGCTCCTTTTGAGCTCAAAGGCGCAAAGACACAAGACTTAGATGCAATAATGCCCGGGAGAGGCAAAACACCCGTTCAGCAAGTCTGGGAATACGCTGTGGATGCGAAAGGCGCAAAGTGGGCCTTGCTATCCAATTTTCGAGAAATACGACTTTATGCTGTTGGTTATGGGCGAAAAGACTATGAGCGCTTTGATCTCGCCAAGCCGGGTGACATCGATAATTTTAAGAAAATGATGTTGTTGCTGTCGGCTGATAACTTGCTAGGAGGCACTACAGCAGCTTTGCTTTCCGAGAGTGAAGTAGTTGAAAAAGAGGTAACAGACGCTCTTTATTTAGATTATCGAAATTTAAGGATGAACTTGGTTTCCAGCATATCAGCAGCAAACCCCAAAGTCCCAATGCTTCAAGTAGTAAATTATTCTCAGACCATTCTCGACCGAATACTTTTCATTGCATTCGCAGAAGACAGGGGCTTGCTTCCGAAAGAGACGTTAAAGAAGACCTATGAAGCTTCCAACCCATATGCGCCGCAGCCCGTCTGGAATAATTTTCGAGGCCTTTTTACGGCGATCGATAAAGGTCGGTCTGATCTCAAAATTCCCGCCTACAATGGTGGCCTATTTGCCGAGAATATCGACCTAAACGCGTTGGAGCTTGATAATGACCTGTGCGAAGCGTTTAAAGCGATCGGAGCTTATGATTTCGACAGCGAAGTCAGCGTTAACATCCTTGGTCATATATTTGAGCAATCCATTAGTGACATCGAGGAAATCAAACTTGCTGCCATTGGAGCACCGATACCCGAAAAGACTAAACGCAAGAAGGATGGGATATATTATACTCCCCCACATATCACGCGCTACATGGTGGAGCAGGCGATCGGTAGTTGGCTGGCAGAACGGAAAGAAGAAATTGGATTCTCAAAATTAGCTCAGCTGACGGACAGTGACTACGCATCAATAACGGTTGTTAAGAGCGGTAAAAACGCGGGCCAGATTCGATACAACAAAAATATAGAGGCTCATATTGCAGCTTGGGAAGCCTACGATAAAGTATTGCGAGGGGTTCGAATTCTTGATCCAGCATGTGGATCGGGTGCCTTCCTTAATGAGTCGTTTGACTATCTTTATCGTGAAGGCCAAGCGATCAATTCGCAGTTGACCATACTTAGCGGCGGTCAACTTCACTTGTTCCGGTGGGATACTCATATTCTCAATGAGAACCTTTACGGCGTCGATATCAACTCAGAATCTATCGAAATAACTAAGTTATCTTTGTGGCTGAAAACGGCAAATAAATCCGAAAAGTTAACTTACCTTGACGATAATATCCGATGTGGAAATTCACTGGTCGATGACCCGACGGTGGCAGGCGTGGACGCCTTTGACTGGAAAAAACAGTTCTCGAAGATCGATAAGGAAGGCGGGTTTGACGTCATAGTTGGAAATCCGCCGTACGTACTTTCCCGGGACAAAACTCTTGAAGAGCTGAAAGAATACGCTAGATTAAATTATAAATTATTCGATGACAAAGTTAATCTTTACATATTATTTGTAGAAAAAAGCTTGAACCTGTTAAAGGACGGAGGGTATCTATCTTTCATAGTTCCAAATTCATTTTTGGGAATAAAATCGGCGACGAAAAGTCGAGATCACCTTGTAAGGAACACGGAGATATCGTCAATCGTTAATATACTTGGATCAACATTCAAGAATGTGAGCGTTGAGGCGATCGTATTCTGCACTCGAAAGGCTCATCCCGACGGTAATCAAGTAGAGGTTGGAACGATTAGCCACGCCCGTGACTTGGAGTTACCCTTGGTCAAGGTGCCCCAGGTGGAGTGGCTGAAATCACCAACCGTAATCTTCGATTTGAAAAGCGACGAGGCGGATCGAAAGCTTCTCGATAAACTCTCTTTGGCTCCGCCTCTTCGTGATTACTACAATGCCAAGGCAGGTCTTCAGGCCTACGAGAGAGGAAAGGGCACTCCACCGCAAACCGCAGCGGACGTCAAAGGTCACCCTTTCGATTACGACCATCAGTTTGACGAAAGTACATATCGCTACCTCAACGGTGGCGATGTCGGCAGGTATTCGTTAAATTGGTCGGGTCAGTGGTTGAGGTGGGGGGAATGGCTTTCGCAGCCGCGTGACATGTCTCTTTTTGCTGGTGAACGAGTATTGATCCGAGAAATCACGGGAAGATATCCGCGTACCCTGATGAGTACGTATGTGAGCGAAATTTATCTGAACAATAAAAGCATTATTAATGTAGTTCCAAAATATAAAAACTCGGATATGAAGTATATTTGTGGACTCCTCAATTCAAATTTGATTTCTTTCTTTCATAGTCGACGGTCCGTAAAATCAAATAGAAGTATATTTCCGAAAGCTGTCGTAGAAGATATTAAAAATTATCCAGTTATAATCCCGGACGACGAAAGTAGGAAGGTCGTCAGGGATAATGTTGATTTATTGATCAATAAACAACTTAAGATAGATAAGATTCACAATCAATTTATTTCTCTGCTGACTTCTGAGCTTGGAGTACAAAATCCTTCCGAAAAGATACTGAATTGGCATCTAACGCCATTCCCTGTCCTTCTCAGTGAGTTTGAGAAAAAAAAGGTTAAGCTCACTTTGCCGAAGAAAGCTGAATGGATGGATTATCATCTAGGTGAATTGGCAAAACGATCGGCTATCGAGACTGAGATTGATGCGTGTGAGCGCAAAATCGATGCTCAGATTGCTAAAATTTACGACCTGACGCCGGAGGAGATCACGGCAGTTAAAAGCGTTCCGGTTGTCCAAATGCCTGAGGATCCGGATTAGTTGATGGGGCATTGTCAGAATTAGGAATAGCTCCATCCGAATACCCGAAAGAATTTTGAGACCTTTGGTTCGGAAGGTTTTGGCTATACCCTAGGGGGGCATTTCACCTAGCGTTGACGGTGCTCCTTTCGCTCGATTATATACAATTTCGTGCAGTCCCTTGCCTGTTTCTGCCCCGATACCATTGAATAATTCGTCGGCCAAGTTGGTGCTTTCACTCATGATCGCGTCGCAAAGTTCGGCAACTCGACGGCGAACGAGCGGAAGTCCAATGCCGGCGTCTTTTGCGAACGCCTGCCAACCGTCGGCGTTCATTTCCGCAAGTGTTGCTCGTTTTCCGATCCGCATAGCCATCTTCGATGAAAGGTCTGGATAAACCACGGTGGATAGCAGATCGTACAAGGGTGCCATTCGCGGTCCCGCATCATCATAAAGGATCGAAAAGTTCTTACCGTGGGCGTCTGCATTTCCGACAATGAGATTGAAAATAGCAGCGTCCATTAGCTTTGCTATATCCGTGCCCGGCCGTTTAGATACCCGCCGTAGCAACTCGAAACAATCCTTAAAGGTCGGCCCGCCCTCGCTGGCATACTTCGTTTCAGGCGGCACACCAAGTGCTTGGCAGAAGTCCTCCTGGTGAACACGGCGAACCACACCATCGGCGTCGCGAAGACGATCATAACGCTCGACCAGGAGAAAGGGGCGCCCATTCGCGGACCTTGCTTCAACCGGTGCAACACCGAGACCGATCGCTGCCGCGAGTTTCATCACGAAAGCTTCGTTTTCAGTCGTTCCTGGGAAGCGCGCGATTGGCGGCTTCAGAATGTGCGTTGTTGCTTGGCCGGGAACTGGAAGCGCGATCTGGCCATCGATTAGAACAACGGGAACTTTTGATTGCGCGCCGGCGAGCGACAGCCTCAGCCCTTCCTGGCCGGCCAAAAGCGGCCGCGTCGGAAGTGCGTCCAGTATCCGAACGATTCCGGCCTCATCAAGAGATGCCGGCTGCTGGTCCGTGATCGGTCCTGCTGTTATCGGCTCCTGATCTTCCGGCAAAAGCTGAAGCGCGCCGGCGACGTCGCCGCCCAGGCGATCAAGAAGCGCGAAGTCGTTTGCAGGCGAAACCCCCAATGCTTGCGCCGCAACAAGGCGTTGGCTCTCCTCGGGCAACAGGCCGCCGAAAAATGGTCGGCATTCGCGACGAGAAAAACGCTCTGGGCGCTTTGGGAGGGAGGCAGACAGCGGAAGCGCCTTTTCGTCATCAAGCCAAGCTTCGGTGTAGGCAAAGCCGATATCGCCATGTCTATCTTGGGTAAATTGCCCAACGATGCGACCATCCCACCAGACATTGAGAACCCTCACCGTCATTTCCTACGTTCCCCAGGAGCCAAAATATCGATCGAACAACCGAGCGTTTGCAGGACCTGCAAGACTTTTCCGATCTGTGCTGTAGGCTTGCCTGCTTCTAGATCGACAATGAACCGGAGGCCGACGCCCGAAACGCCGGCAAGCTCATCCTGGCGCAAGTTTTGCTCCTTGCGCGTGCTGCGGACCAGGGCGCCGATGTCGGCTGGATTTTTGACTTGCTTTGCCATCTTTGTTCCCGATCGGGAAAATAACAGATAGCGGCACGGTCTGTCGAGCGCTGTTTTCCCGATCGGGAAATTTACAGAAACTAGCGAGGTTGTCATCAAAAATTTTCCCGATCGGGAAAACTCAACCTCGATATTGCCACTTATTAATCGACGAAATTCACTTCTGGAAGCGCGAGGCTCCAGCCTTCAGGCGCTTACGCGAAGAAATGCTCCAGTCGATCGTATGTCAACAGCGTGACCGCGTGTGCGATCCGATCCGCCGCAAAGCTCATTGGTACGGTGTTCGCGAATACAAGTGCGCCGTCCACAACGACTTTATCGAGCTTCAAATGGGCGCTGAATGCACCTTTATTCTCATTTGCCAACCTGACACGTTTCAGATGCTTGGCCAACAAATCCGACCGCCCTTTCTCGTCGGTCTTGCCGCGGAATTTTGATAGCTGCTTTGCTATCTCGCTTGGCGTCTTCGCAAACTGAAGATCTTTGCATTCCAAAAGCATTACATGGCCATCCGAATGCCAAGCCAGCACATCAATATCACCAGGATCTTCAGAGAGGCCCTTTCCGAAAACTTGAGAAAATTTCACACCACGGCGAGCGTTCCATCCGAGTTCTTGCAGGCGCACAACAACGCGCTCCTCAAATTCAGCGGCCTCTTTCGCTACGATGTGTTCCCGCCAGCGCCTCATCTCCTTCGAGGAGAGAATACTAAGGTCAAATTGGCCTTGGTGGTAGTTGTGAAGCATGATCGAGAAAGCATCTCTGATCATCCCCGGAGCGACGACCACGGAAGCATTGGGCGCCTCCTCAATCCTGAGAATAGGGCGGCGTGCGACGGAAAGTCGTCGACGGAATCTCCATGGTTGCCTGTCCTGGTCATTAAACGGAGGGGCAACACTTTTCCACGACGGCCGAGATATCAACTCGATCGCGGAAACAAAGGCTTCCGCGCATTCGATGTGCTGGCTCAGATATTCAACGATGTCATTTCGAGGCACAATTTCGTAGACCGCTCCCTTTTCATAGAGTCGATTTTCCAGGGCCTCTAAGCCGGCGCGAAACTCGACAAAAGACAGCCCTATCTCAGCCTCCCAAGCGACAAGAAATGCCGCCTCGACAAGATCAGAAACATTAGAGGGCGATAACTCTGGATCGCGCAGCAAGCCTTTATAGTCCTTGCCGTGTTTCTCTAACTGCAATGTAGCGAAGGACCTTCCAACCGGCTCGACGATGCCCTCAAAGAAAGAAGTGTCGATTTGCACCTCTCCTGCTGGAGATATTCGAATTTCTGGCTTCATGCCTTCATAGTGGATGGCATCGGAATATCCGCCCAGATGATGGATCATCATCGCCTGAGCCATAAGCCGCGATAGCTCTATATCCGCCAACTGATATCCTACACCGACAGGACATTCACATATCGCCGCTTCCAAAATTATACGGCTCGCCAGGTCGGTTCCATTGGCCTTCATAAGCCGTTCGAAAATCTCGTTGCGAGTCTCTTCTGGATCGGACGCGAGGCCCATTATCGCCGCAGAAGTCCGCTCCCATCTGCGCTTGTCAAAAATCGACGCCTCCAGATTAGAAACGACCCGATCGATCAGGGCATGCCTCTCGTAACTCGAGAGGTCTTTGCAAAATTGTTCTTCAGCAGCGACCGTGATGGCATTCAGTGCCTGTGTACACTCGTCTTTGCCCTTGAGCGTGCCCCCAGGACGCGGCACACCATGCCAGCCAAGCCCCAATCTTATCGCTGCGTCATCAAATGCGGTAATATGCGTCGCACTCTGGCCTATCGAATCGCGAACCTGATCCCTGAAGTCTTGCGGCGCGAAAGCATGTAGCTGTCGTGCTTGTGGTGATGGAACAATCCTCATCATAAGACCCGGCATGTCCGCTATTGTTTCCCCCGAGAGCCGAACGGCCTCAAGCACAACAGCATGCATAAGCGCAGCCTCAGATGCGTTATCAGGGACCGATAACCCTTCGAAAAATGTCGGACCTATTTCGCTGACAACCGTTTTGGTTTCAGAGTCGTGGGACGTGATGATTGCGGCGTTGATTTCCTCAACGGACGGTGCTCGTATATCTTCAGACCGCATTTGAGGCCAGTCAGATGTGATCAGACGCCACGTGAAGGTATCGGGGAGCCCTCTGAGTACTTCATCCAAAATCGGGGCTATTTGCTCCATCCAAACCATCTGCATTTCAAAAACGGGATAAAGTCGTGCGGCTCGGTCTCCTCTAGGGATTGTTTCAACCCACCAGTTGCGACTACGGAATTTCCATACGGCGCGAAAACGGCCGCGGCTTGCGTCTGAATAAGACACGTATATCCGCTGCGTTTTTTCCGGCGAGCGTTTGCCACCGTCTTTGCGACGAACGACGACTATTTCACCGCCCGGTGCGATCAATGACTGTTCGTCAAATCTTGGGTGGTGTTGCAGGCGGAGATCGAGGTGAGCGTTGGTTGGAACCACCAGTGTTACGTTCTCAGCGCCGTCCGGCAATGCTTCGTGGGGAACGACGTGCCCTCGATTTCCGAATGCAAAGCCAATACGCGCCAAAAGCCCATTGATCGCCATCAACGGAAACCCTTTTGACGCCGCATCAAGTTCTGCGAGAAGAAACTTGAAAAGTTCAGGAACTCCGAAGTCGTGCCGCCAGCCCAGCACCTCCAGATCGTAGCTACTTATAGCCTCGACCATCCAGTTTCTCGGGCGCGTCAATTCAAGTAGCTGTCCTCGACCAAAACCGCATAATACAACCAGGGAAAGCCCTAGCTTATAGCCTGGTTTGGCTTCACAGGCAGAGGCTGTTTCCCGAAGGAGTTCAGTTAGCGTTTCGGACTTGCTCCCCCCCTCCGGATTTGGCCGATCAAATCCCGTTTCTGCAAAACTTTCGAAGTCCTCGGCTACTAACACAAGGTGAAACCAGTAACCCGGCTGAAACTCTACAGGAGCAGAGGGGATAACTGTGGCGCCCGGCTCGACTGCGGTAGGTGGGATATCGACACGCGAGATGGCTGGATTTAGTGATATCTGATTGGTGTGAGACTGCAGAAGGCCGATGTGAAGAACCTGATCGGTGCCCGCGCCGATACATGTCTCGATTACGGCACGACGAATTGCTAAGCCCGCAGCAGAAGGAAGGGCAAGAACAATCGCGTCACCAAAATTGATCAAGGGGCATCTTTCGAGCGCGCTACCGCCGTGAAGTCCTATGCCAACGTTCCGAGCAGAAGGCGGCAGAAAGAACATACCAAGACTGCTCAAATCGCCGCCCAATCGGGTGATTTCTGCCTCTGTAAAGGATACACGCTTCGCCAAATTTTTGAGAGTTGGAAGGCGATCGAGAGATATCGACTCAACCTTATACTCCGAACCCGCTTCAAAGGCGTCCAGACCCGCTCGATGGCAGACGTGGTCAGATATCAACAATAAGCTGCGGCAAGCACTCTTCAGTGTTGAATAGGGCAATCCGTCTGGAATAGTCTCAAGCACGTTCAGTATGTGCTGAAGATGATGACAGTTTGCCTCGGCAAGTCCCTCCAGCACGAGATAGTTGCGCCCCTGGTAATGGACCCTGCCTACGAAAACATCTTCTGCGGCATCTTCCATGAACGCCACGGCCTGTCCAACCTGCCGGAACCACCTAGAGGCGTCCTGTTTCGTGGCTTTCTTTTTGCCCACAGCATTGGAAACAATAAGGTGGCTTATGGCTTCGAGACGCACTGCATTCGCTTGAAGATGCGGAACGGTCACCAATCCGCCGGCTGCGGCGATGGTCGATTTCGCATCATACTGCCGGAAGATTGAAGCTAGCGCCTGAGCGTTCCGCTCTGAATTTCCAGCAAGCATTTGCTGACTTTCGAAAAGGCTTTCGGGAATCTTGAGCATTCATCACCGGCCTTTAGAACAATTGAATGAACCTCATTGTATCGCACGCAGCCACTCGCGCTATAGCTGCATATCCTGTAACCACAGGAAAATCGGTCCGAAGCGGCGCTGCATCACTCGATCGAGTACCTGCGACCGTCTTGGCTTAACGCGCTACACCATCGGATTCCGGTCCAGCTTCCCCCTATATGCCGGATGCCGGTGCGAAACTATCGCGTCGATCAGCGCGGGAGGCTTCGATCCCGTAAGCAGCAGCATCCTGCCCGTCTTCATTTCCAGGATCTGATCGGCGGTCATGAGCTTCTGGCGCTGTTCGGCGGTTGAGGTCTTGCGGCTCTCGCCGAACTTCGCGGCTGATTGTTTGGTGCGGGTCAATACCGTCTGATCGCCAAGGGCGTTCGCGGCCCAATTGGCGGTTTCGAATTCGGCGCGGCCGAGACCGAAAATGCGGGTGGTGACGCAGGAGCCGAGAATGCTGGCGGTGTCGCCCTTGCCATAGACGCTTTCGATCTGGCCCTTGTCCTGGGTAACGAATAGAGCCTCGATGCCGCAGCCGGCGGCGACGTTGGCGATGTTGATCAGCTTTTCCATGCGGCCGAGGCGGACAAACTCGTCCAGCACCAGCAGCACATTCTTTTTCGGCTTCTTGGCACCCTCAAGGCGCACGGCCATGCCGAGAATGATGTTTGTCAGCAGCCGGAGAAAGACGGCCTGGGCGTCCACTTGGTCGAGCGGGACCACCATGAAGAGATCGGCGCGGCCCTCGAAAAGGTTTTCGAGCGAGCATGTGGAGGCGCTGAGGAAACTGCGCAGTTCGTCGGAACGCGCCCAATCGAAGGCCTTCTTGATTGTCGTCTTGATTGCGCCGCGCTCATTCTCGCCGGCTGCTAGGAAGGTGGCTGCGGCGGCGGCCGGGCGGGTACCAAAGGTCTCCGGCGCTCCGGCCCATTCCGTCAGCGTCTTTTCAAAGCCTGCGGAAAACAGCAGGTCCATGACGGTGATCAGGTTGCGATCGGCTTCCGCGCGCCTGACCATGACGACCTCAATCACAGCGGCAATCATCGATTTCGCCATTTCGGCGAAGTGTGCGCCATTTCCGCCTTCCGGTCGAACAAGCCCCTCGGCAATGACCTCGATGTCGCGGACCAGGTGCGCTTGCCTGATATAGTCGAGTGGATTGAAGCGATCCTTCGACGGTTCGATGACGCCGAAGGGATTGAGAACCACGACCTGACGGCCGAGCGATCGGCGATACCGGCGCGTCACGGCGAAATTCTCGCCCTTGATGTCGAGGACGGCGACCGGGCCGTCATGGTCGATGATGGCGGGAATGACGACGGACACGCCTTTCCCTGCGCGCGTGCCGGCGATGGCAACATGGTGGCCGGCGCGCCATCCGGTTTTCGTGTTGGGGCGGTAACGCAGCATTACGCCGCCGGAGAGACCGAGCGGCAAGCCGGTGTCGTTGTGCCGGAGTTGGCGCAACTCCTGGCGGTTCATCCATCGGGCGCGCCATGGGCCTTGTTTGGAAATGCGGCTCGAAGATGCCGGGGCGGCAATCGAAATTGCCAGCAGAATGAGGAACAGCGGTACAGGCAGGCCGATGGCGAGGCTGGTTTGCAGGCCAAGCTTCTGCGCCTCTGTGAAACGATCCCAGGTCGATACCATGCCTCGTATGCTCTCGATTCCGGAATAGCCGGCGTTTCGCCAAGCCTTGAAGCTGTCGAGCAGGACGCCTACCGCAATGGCGGGGTCGGTAAGGGCGAGAGCAGACGCGGCAAGGAGGGCAGCCCCCACAGCTAAGCCCGACGCGCTGCGGATGCGGCCCTGGGTGTCTCCCGCCAAGGTCAGCAGCGCAAACCCGGAGAACATGACCAGGATCGCGGCGCGCGCATTTTGGTAGATGGGTGGCCAGAACAACGGCGCGGTTTCCATCAGCAGGAAACCGGCCGCCAAGACGGCAATGGAAAGGGCATAACGATAGGGCTGAATGATCAAATTCATGAATCGAAACTCCAGAAGGAAATGAGGATCAGTTGCGACCGCGACCGGGCGCGGTCGGTCGGCCTGTCACGTCTGCGGCGCGACCGCCTCCAGCATCGCTTCGGCTTGCTCCAGCAGGGCGAACGCTTCCGCCAGCTCGGTCGAGGCCGTGCCGCTGGAATGATTGCCGGAGGCGAGCCAAGCGTTCATGAAGGTAGCCTGTGACGCGATGAGCGATTTCAGCGATCCTTCCAAAGCCGCTTGCCGGTTTTCGATCATGTCGGTCGAGCGTTTCTCCAGCGCCTCGAATTGCGCGGTCCCGCTGCTCAATGCGTTCATCAACGTCTCGACGTAACCCAGCAACTCGCGCTCCAGAGGCGAAAGGCTCTCGGGCATCGGTGGTCTGGTGGGTGTGGTCATCGGTCAGTCTCCCTGGACGATCTTCAGGCATGGGGTTTTGGCGGTCCCTGCCTGACAGGTGATCAGCTGAAGGCGGTTGACGTCCCAGGTCAGGACTTTGCCGTTGCTGGTCTGGTTGATCTGCAAGCCCATTTGCCAGAGGCTGGCGCTCTGGGCGCGATCGATCATCAGCCCCGCCCAAAACCAGCTCGCGGTGAAGCTCAACAGGACGATCAGCAACGCCACCGCGCCCATGGTCAGGAAGTACGGCTGCACCATCGAACGGAGCCGGTTCACGTCCGCCTCGGTCATCGCCAGTGCCTCGCTCAAGTGCTGGCGGTTCGCGTCCGTGAAGCTGCGGATATCGGTCTCGATTGTAGCTTGCGCGCGCTTCAAGGCTTCGCTCCAATCGGTCGCGAAGCTCGTCGGGAGCGATGGCGTTGAGCCGGCTTCCGGATCGGGTGGGCTCGCCAGCCGCTCTTTCAAGCGCTCGCTCAAGGGTATTCTCTCGGGTCCAGTCTTCACGGAACAGGTCTCCTTTCAGGCGCCAGCGCTCGTCCGTCTCCGGATCGCGGACGGTGACGTAGTTTTTGCCGGCGCGCGGCAGATCGAAACCCGCCGCCGTCAAAGCCTCGGCCATGCTCGGACGGTCATGGATTTCGCCGGTCTCGATGCGCTGGACGATCCAGTCATGGATCAGCTCGCGCGCATCGCCGCGCCTGACGCTCTCGATGAGGCTGACGGTCTCGCGCGAGCGCTCCGGCGCCATCGGGTCATTCCAGCCGTGTTCCTTGTTCAGAACATCGCGCAAGGCGTCGTAATGCTTCTGGTAGCCGGGCGGCGCTATGTTGAGACTGCGCCCACTCGCAAGCTCCATGCGCGGCGTCACGAAATGCAGTTCGACGCGGCCTTCGTGGGTGTGGCGGACCCAAAGCATATCGTGCTGGTCGGGTTCGAGGCCGGCAAAGGCAAGGCTCTCAAAGGCGTCCATCACCTGCCGTTGCTGGGCAGGGTTCGGCGCGTCTTCCGCCGTGAAGGCGATGACGCCGGCGCGATAGGTCCACTGGTGCGGGCAAGCGTCGATCAGCGAGCGCATCCTGTCGGCATCGCCGCGCAGGACCTCCGGCAGGGGCTCGCGGGCAAACAGCATGACGTCGCCGCGCTCATCGCGGATCGCGTTGCGGTTCTGGTCGTAGGCGACGACGTCGCGCTCAACCAGGTAGTCAACCGGTCCCGATCCGCCGCCCTGACCGTTTCGGAAAAACTTGATCAGCACGGCGCACCATCCTTGGCCGTGAACTGCTCAAGCGTTTCCGATAGCGCCCGCTCGATGGCGACAAGGCGCGCGGCAACCGTGATTGCGTCGATGGCGGATACCTGGCCCTGCGCCTGGGCCGTGTTCAGCCATCGCGCAATCTGGTTGAGGTTGCCGCCGATCCGGGCGACGGCGCGCACCAGCTCGGGGTCCACCTTGGGGACCGGACGACGGCGGCGCGCCTCGGTGAGGC
>NZ_JALBGV010000105.1 GCF_023006505.1 Neorhizobium sp. SHOUNA12A | reverse complement strand
CCCTCGAGCGTCACCATCTCAAGAGCCGTCTGGCAAGGGGCAGGTTTCTTCAACATGTCCCAATGAATCACAAACCCCCGGACCACGCCAGGGGTTTGTCAGCAGTCTGACCCGCCTGCCCGAAAGGGAGGCGGGTTTTTTCATGCCCTGCGGCTGGCGATCCGGAAGCCGATGTAACCGAGCACGGCGATCAGATGCATGGCGGGAATGACGATGCCGAAGGCCGGTAGTGGCGAGCCGATCGAGGCGGCGGCGACGCCGCCCACGAAGCCGGCGCCCATCTGGATGAAGCCCATCATCGCGGACGCCGACCCGGCAATATGTGGGAAGGGGATGAGGCCTGCCGCGGTCATGTAGGGCGATACGAAGGCGATCCCGAAGGCGCACATGGCAACCGGCACCATGACCGACAGAAAGGATGGCGGCAGATAGTGGATAGAAAGGGCCATGACGAGGCCGCCGCTGCCGCTGAAAATCAGTCCAACCAGGGGCGCCCGTTCGGCCGGCAACCATCTCGAGATAACGCGCAGGCAGACCGAACCCATCAGGAAGAAACCGGATTGCATCAGCATGCTCATGCCGAACTGGATCGGCGTCAGCCCGACCTTCTCGATCAGGATGAACGGCAACACGGCCGCCTGGGCGTACATGGATCCCACAGCGCCGGCGAGAACGACCGCGGTAAACAGGAAGCGCGGCAAGGTGATGATTTCCGCATAGGCCTGGACGAGCCGCAGCGGCTTCAGCCGACTGCGATCGGGGACCGTAGTTTCCTTCAGACAGACGGTCGACAGGAAGACCAGCAGGGCGCCGAAGCCGACCATCAGCAGGAATACCGATCGCCAGCCGAACGCGGCCAGGGCGAGGCCGCCGACCGTCGGGCCGAGAGACGGCCCGATCGCCAGGATGATGCCCATCGTGTTGATGATCCGGGCAGCGTCGCCGCCGTTGAACTGGTCGCGGACAATGGCGCGCGACACGGTGATGCCGACCGAAGCGCCGATACCCTGGATCAGGCGGCCGGCGAGCACCCATTCGACCGTGGGAGCAAAGGCGGCAAGCAGAGAACCGGCCAGATAGATCAGAAGAAAACTCAGCGAGGCGGTCTTGCGACCGAAGGCGTCGGAGACGGGGCCGGCAACCAGCTGGGCCAGCGCGAACCCGGCAAAATAGAGCGACAGCGACATCTTGATCGCTGCCTCCGTGGTCGAAAAGGCATGCACCAGCTCCGGCATGGCCGGCGTGTAGATCGCCATCGAGATCGGTCCGATTGCCGTCAGGAGCGCGCCGATGATTGTGGTTCGGCGCTCGCTCATCCGAGCGGGGACAGGCGGCATGTTATCGGCTTTCATCGAATGCGGTCTGGAGCATGACGGAGGGGGCTACGGCCTGGAGGTTGGCGTTGAATGCGGCCAATGCCTCGCGCAGGATGCGGCTGTTTTCCTCGCTCAAGCCTTCGGTCGCCTGAGCAAGGATGGCGTTCAGTTCGTGGCGGATCGAGCCGATCATCTCGTCGGAGGTCTTGGTGAGATTGATCCGCTTGACGCGCCGGTCAGCAGAGCATTGCTGCCTTTCGACCAATCCGAGCGCCTCCAGCTTGTCGAGATAGGCGCAGAGCGTCATCGGCTCGACGCCCATGCGGGCAGCGATGTCGAGCTGGCGGCTGCCGTCGACGGTCGCGATGTTCAGGAGCGCCCGCGCCTCGCCGGGCGTCAGTCCGAGGCCGGCCTCGGCGATGCGGCGCTCGAAGACGGCACGCAGCAATCGGGCACTGTCGGCGATCAGAAATCCCAAACTGTCCATGCCCTCTTCGGCACCTTTCGCCTTTATATGCAAATTTGTAAGGTACCCTTACTATCTTTCGGGTGTGAGGCAAACGGAAAACGGGGTTCGGTTGCATTGACACCAGCGAAACCTGCGGCGAGATTGTCGCAGCCTTCGGACGGAGCCTCTCCATGTCATCATCGCTGCTTGCCGGCGCCTTTTTCGCGGCGCTCGCCTATACGCTCATTCCCGGCCCGGCATTCCTGGCGCTGCTCGGCATCGGTGCCGGACAGGGAAGGCAGGCCGGCGCCTTCTTCATGGGCGGTCACCTGGCGGGAGACATCCTCTGGTCCGGGCTGGCGCTGGTGGCGATCATCGGCGCCAAGACGGTCGGCACCACAGTCTTCGACATACTCGGGGTATTCTGCGGTCTCTATCTTGGCTGGATCGGCTGGAGCGCATTGCGGGCTAAGCCGAAGGAGAATGGCGGCGCTCTGGTGACGGTCGAAAAGCCGCTGCGGCGCGGGCTGATCTTCGGGTTGACCAACCCCAAAGGTTATCCGGTGGCGCTGGCAACCTTCACGGCACTGCTGGCGAGTTCAGCCGATGCGCTGGATTTCAGCGCGTTGCCGGTGCTTCTCGCCGTGTCACTGATCGGGTTTCTGACGGCCGATCTGGTGCTGATCGGGATTATCGGGGCCGGCGTGGTTCGGCGGTTCTATCGGAAGCATGAAAGGGTGATCGTCCGGCTTTCCGGCCTGCTGTTCATCGGTTTTGCGATGCAGGCGCTCTGGCATTCGGCACCAGGCCTGTTCGGCTACCGGCGTGCCTGAGCGACGACGCCTTCCGATCAGACTTCGATGAAGGCCATCACCGCGCGAAGGACATTGGCGCGGGGCGTATCGCCAAGCGACATGGCGATTTCAAGCTGATTGCGGTAGTAATCGTGGAAATTGAAGCCGGTTTCGTCGGTGACCTGCGACAGGTCCATCAACTGTCCCTGAGCATCGACGGCGTGCGTTGGAAGTTCTTCGGACAGCGTGATGTAAGTGTCCTGGTCGATCCTGCCCGCCTGATAGTTTTCAAGCGCGAGCGCACGCAGATCCCGCGGGGTGATCGCCGAAAAATCGATCGGCGATTCATCCGTGTCGGGCACCTGAAAGGTGATCTGGCTCTGCCGACTTCCATGCTCGGATGACTTCTCGACTTTATTGTTTCGAGAATGGTCTCTTTGCAGTAAGTTGGTAGACCAGCGCAAGGAACTGATTTCCATGGCTATATCCTGATTCATCGGATACTGGCCAAAAGTACCTTTGATTACTGCACTGCGTCAAATGGTTAATAACCGTTAATTGTTATGTATGATTTCTTGCCGGAAATCGAAAATGGACAGGCGCATACCCATTCCCGCCGGCTTCTCCTATATGAATGGCGATGCATCGTTAGGAAGGATATCTGCATGTCTTCTAATCTTCTGGTGAACCCCGCTCTCGTGGACTGGAACGGCCATCACGGCCTGCCGCGTTTCGATCAGGTGAAAGACGAGGACTTCGCTCCCGGCTTCGAGTCGGCACTTGGCATCCACGAAGCGGAGATCGAGGCGATCGCCAAGAATCCGGAAGAGCCGACCTTCACCAATACCATCGTTGCGCTGGAGACCGCGGGCGACGAGCTATCGCGCGTTTCGTCGCTGTTCTGGGGCAAGGCCGGCGCGCATACCAACGAGAATATTCAGGCGCTCGAGCGCGAGATCGCGCCAAAAATGTCGCGCCATTATTCGAAGATAGGCATGAATGCGGCGCTGTTTTCCCGCATCGACAGGCTTTGGGAGAAGCGCAAGGAGCTGGGCCTGACGCTTGAGGAAGAGCGCGTGCTGGAACGTCACTGGAAGGGCTTCGTCAAGGCCGGTGCCAAGCTTGCCAAGGCTGAGCAGGAGCGGCTTGCCGATATCAACGAAAAGCTTGCCGGGCTCGGCGCCAAGTTTGGTCAGAACGTGCTCGGTGACGAGAAGAGCTGGTCGCTGAAATTGTCGGGCGAGGCCGAGCTGGACGGCCTGCCGGCCTTCCTGCGCGATGCCATGGCGTCCGCTGCCCGTGAGCGCGGCGAGACGGACGGCTATATGGTGACGCTGTCACGCTCGATCATCGAACCGTTCCTGACCTTCTCGACCCGACGGGACCTGCGCGAACAGGCATTCAAGGCATGGGCTGCGCGCGGACAAAATGGCGGCGAGACCGACAATCTCGGGATCGTGCGCGAAACGCTGGCGCTGCGGGCGGAAAAGGCAAAGCTGCTCGGATACGAGAATTTTGCGGCCTACAAGCTCGACAATACGATGGCGAAGACCGCAGACGCGGTGAATTCCCTGCTCCGCAAGGTCTGGGACAAGGCGCGCTCCAAGGCGCTGGAGGAAGAGGCGAGCCTTGGCGGGCTGATCGCCGAGGAAGGCAAGAACCATGAGGTCATGCCCTGGGACTGGCGGCATTACGCCGAGAAGCTGCGCCAGCGGACCTTCGATTTTTCCGAAACCGAGCTAAAGCCCTATCTGCAGCTGGAAAAGATCATCGAGGCCTGCTTCGACGTCGCCGAGCGCCTGTTCGGTATCAAGGCGGTCGAAGTGAAGGGTGTGGCGGCCTATCATCCGGATGTACGGGTGTTCGAAGTCCGCGACAGGGATGGTTCGCTGAAGGCGCTGTTCCTCGGCGATTATTTCGCCCGCTCCTCGAAGCGCTCCGGCGCATGGATGAACTCCCTCCAGTCGCAGCATAAGCTGCCGCTGAAGAACGGTGCGACAGGCGAGCTGCCGATCATCTACAACGTCTGCAATTTCGCCAAGCCCGCCGAAGGCAAGCCGGCCTTGTTGTCGATCGACGACGCCCGCACGCTGTTCCACGAATTCGGCCACGCGCTGCACGGCATGCTGTCGGATGTAACCTATCCGTCGGTCTCCGGCACCGGCGTGTCGCGCGATTTCGTCGAACTGCCGTCGCAGCTCTACGAGCACTGGCTGACCGTGCCGGAAATCCTCGAAAAATACGCCGTGCATCACGAGACCGGAAAGCCGATGCCGAAGGCGCTGCTCGACAAGGTGCTGGCGGCGCGCACGTTCAACGCCGGGTTTGCGACGGTGGAGTTCACCTCCTCGGCGCTGGTCGACATGGCATTCCACACCCGCGGAGCGGTCGAGGATCCGATGGTGGTGCAGAAGGAAGTACTCGACGAACTCGGCATGCCGGCCTCGATCGTCATGCGCCACGCGACGCCGCATTTCCAGCATGTGTTTTCGGGTGACGGCTATTCGGCCGGCTACTATTCCTACATGTGGTCGGAAGTGCTCGATGCGGACGCCTTCTCCGCCTTCGAGGAAACCGGCAATGCCTTCGATCCGGTCATGGCCCGCAAGCTCAAGAATAACATCTATTCGGTCGGCGGCTCTATCGACCCGGAAGAGACCTACAAGGCCTTCCGCGGCAAGCTGCCCGACCCGCAGGCGATGTTGAAGAAAAAGGGCCTCGCGATGGTCGAGGAGCTGTCCGGCAGCGACGCCTGAGCGCGTCGTGATCCTGGTCCCAGGGGGTGCGGCATGCCGGTGATTCACCAATCGTCGGCCTGTCATCCGGCTGTCATAAAACCGTAACACCATTGTCATGGAACCTTAATAGGAAACCGGCATCGCCTCCAACCGATGCCGGTTCCCCATGACCTTTCAGCCCCCAGCGACACATGCCGCCGTCTCGACGGCCGGGGTGGAATTGCATTACGGCGCGACGCCGGTTCTCAAGGGCATCGATATCTCGCTTTCGAAAGGCAAGACGCTTGCTTTGCTCGGCCCCTCCGGCTGCGGAAAGACCACGCTTCTGCGCCTCGTCGCCGGATTGCTGGCGCCGACCAAGGGTTCGATCGCCATTGCCGGCCAAGTGGTTGCCGATGCCGCGACTCATACTTTCGCGCCGCCCGAAAAGCGCAATCTCGGCATGGTCTTTCAGGATTACGCGCTCTGGCCGCATCTGACAGTGGGCGGCAATGTTTCCTTTCCGCTCGAGATGCGTGGCCTCGGCAAGGCCGAATGCCAGTCTCGCACGATGCGGGCGCTGGAGCGTGTCGGTCTGGGTGCCTATGCGGACCGCCGTCCAAGCGATCTGTCCGGCGGCCAGCAGCAGCGCGTGGCGATCGCCCGCGCCATCGTCGCCGAACCGCAGCTCATCCTTTTCGACGAGCCGCTTTCCAACCTCGACCGGGAACTGCGCGAAAACATGGTCGGCGAACTTGCCGAGCTGATCGCAACGCTCGGCCTGACCGCCATCTACGTCACGCACGATCATGCGGAAGCGCTGACGCTCGCCGACGACGTCGCGGTCATGCGCGGCGGGCTGATCGAACAGCTCGCATCCCCCGACCAGCTGATCGATAAGCCGGCGACGCCTGAAGTGGCGGATTTCCTGCGCCTCGGCGGCATCGCCGATCTCGACTATCGCGACGGGCTGTGGGTCTTCAAGGGCAGCGACGTGGCGCTGCTGCGGGATGCCGCCGTTGCCGGCACGAGCGCCCGCGTGCTCATCCCGGTCGGCGCGATCTCGATCGGCGATATCGGGCCGGGGCTGCTTGCGGCAACCGTGCGGCGTTCGCAGTTTCGCGGCGACGGGCATCTGGCGACTGTTTCGCTGGTCGGCCCCGCCCATGTCGAGTTGCAGGTTCTCAGCCGTGTCAAGCTTCGACCGGGCGATGGTGTCGGCCTTTCGATCGACACCGACCAGATACGCTGGTTTTCGCCCAAAATTCATTCGTCCAAAAGGGAGACTTTGGAACATGTTTAAGTCATTGAAGAGCATTACCTTCGGCCTCGTTGCCGCAGCACTTATGGCCGGCGTCGCGCATGCCGACGTCACCGTCTACACCGCCGGTCCCCAGAGCCTGATCGACAAGCTGTCTGCCGGCTTCACCAAGCAGACCGGCATCAAGGTCAACGTCTTCCAGGCGACGACCGGCAAGGTCATGGCCCGTATCGAAGCCGAAGCTGCAAACCCGGTCGTCGACGTTCTGGTTTCGGCTTCCTGGGATACCGCAACCGATTTCGCCAAGCGCGGCTGGCTCGTCAAGTATTCGAGCCCCAACGCTGCCAAGGTTCCGGACTTCCTGAAGACGGAAGGTGCCGTAGCCCAGGGCATCTCGGCTCTCGGGATTGCCTGGAACACCAAGAGCGGCACGCCGAAGCCGACCGAATGGGCCAACCTGACAAGCAAGGAATACAAGGACCTCGTCAACATTCCGGATCCGGCGCAGTCCGGCTCGTCGTTCGAACTGACCGCCGCTCTCGCCGGCCAGGACAGTTTCAAGCTCTTCAACGACCTGAAGGCCAATGGCGCGATCATCGCCGGCGCCAATGCCGACGCCCTGAACCCGGTCCTGCAGGGTGCCAAGGCTGCCGTCTTCGGCGCCGTCGATTACATCACGCTCGCTGCCAAGGCGAAGGGTGAATCGATCGACGTGATCTTCCCGGCTTCCGGCACGGTCATCGCACCGCGCCCGGCGATGATCCTCAACTGGTCCAAGAACCAGGACGACGCCAAGAAGTTCATCGACTACATGCTATCAGACGAAGGCCAGAAGGCCGTTGCCGACGAAATGCTGATGCCGGCCCGCACCGATATCCCGGCTAACCGTCCGCTGATCAGCGACCTGAAGCTGCTGAAGTACGATACCGCCACCGTCTACGGCAAGCGCAAGGAAACGCTGGCCGAGATTACCAAGATCTACGGCGGCAAGTAAGGAACAGGCGCATGAAGGCGAACGGCATCGGCGGCGCGGCTCCGGCCGCCTGGCTCGCGATCGCGGGACTGATCCTCGTCGTCGCCATTCCCTTCATCGCCGTGGTGCTGCAGGGCATCTTCCCCAATCTTGGACAGGGCTCGTTCGCGGGCCCTTTCTCCTCTCTTTTCTCGACGCTTGCCGATAGCGCGCTGATCGGCATGGCCGGCAATACGCTGCTGCTCGGCTTCTGCGTGGTGCTCGCCTCGGCCGTGGTCGCTGTGCCGCTCGGCGTGTTCCGAGCGCTCTACCGCATTCCCTACGCGCCGTTCTGGGACGTGGTTCTGCTCGTTCCCTTCATGATCCCGCCCTATATCGCGACGCTCGGCTGGATCATGACGCTGCAGCCCCGCGGTTATCTGCAGCAGCTGGTCGGCTTCAATCTCGCCCCCTTCCTGTTCTCGCTGTTCGGCATGACGCTGGTCATGGCCTTCAACACCTTTCCGGTCGTTTATTTCGCGGTGTCGCGCACGGTGGAAGCCGTTGGCTCCCGTTACGCCGATGTCGGCCGCGTCTTCGGTGCGACGCCGGCGCGGGCTTTCTGGCGGATCACGCTGCCGTTGTCGGCTCCCGGCCTTGCCGCCAGCCTGATGCTGGTTTTCGCAGCCGCCATCGAGGAATACGGCACGCCGGCAGCACTCGGCCGCCGCGCCGGGTTCCAGGTGCTGGTGACCGGCATCGACCTTCGCATCACCGACTGGCCGATCGATCTTCCAGGCGCTGCGATCCTGTCGCTGCTTTTGGTCGGCATGTCGCTCGTGACCTTCCTTCTGCAGCGCTGGATCCTGGCGCGGCGCTCCTACCAGACGGTGGGCGGCAAGCCGAGCGCCAAGGACAAGCGACCGCTCGGCGCCCTGAAGGTGCCTGTGATGATCGCCTTCTCGGTCGTGGCGTTCCTGGCGACGGGCGTGCCGCTACTGGCGATCCTGGCGACGGCGCTGTCGCGGACGATTTCCGGCGGACTGGCGCTCGGCAATCTCAGCCTCAACAATTTCATCGCCGTCTTCAGCAACAGCGCCGGCGCGGTGGGGGCACTGGTCAACAGTTTCTCGCTCGGCGTCGCCACGGCCCTGATCACCGGGCTGATCGGCGTGACGGCCGCCTATACGGTGGTCAAGACGCGGATGCGCGGCCGTATGACGATCGACATCATGACCATCCTGCCGAACGCACTGCCTGGCATTGTCGTGGCGGTCGGGCTGATCCTTGCCTGGAACATGCCCTGGCTGCCGGCGACGCCCTACAACACCGCCTTTATCCTGCTGCTTGCCTATTGTTGCATCCTGCTGCCGCAGCCTGTACGCTATACCACGGCGGCCTTCCAGCAGATCGGCGATAATCTGGAGGCAGCGGCCCGCGTGTTCGGTGCCAGCAGCATCACGGCCTTCCGGCGCATCCTGCTGCCGCTGGTCTTTCCAAGCCTTGCATCGGCCATGCTGCTGGTGTTTGCGCTCGCTTCCCGCGAGCTGGTCGCCTCCGTCGTCGTCGCCCCGGTCGGCATGCAGACGATCGCCACATTCATCTGGCGGCAGTTCGAACAGGGGTCGATCGGTCTCGGCATGGCCATGGCCTTCATCGCGATCGTGATTACCACCCTGCTGCCGCTCCTCCTGCTGACGCTGTTGAGGCGCAGCGGGCTGGTGGCGGAATAGCCGTCAACCATCATCGCGCTCACCCCTTTCGCAAATGCGAAAAACAGGGTATGAGGCCGCAAAACGAATTGGGTGCCGCCTCCCGTCGCCGCGCCAAAGCTCAGAGATTCAAAACATGAAAATGCGCAATATCGCGATTATCGCACACGTTGACCATGGGAAGACCACCCTCGTTGACGAACTTCTGAAGCAGTCCGGCTCGTTCCGCGACAACCAGCGCACCACCGAGCGCATGATGGACAGCAACGATCTCGAAAAAGAACGCGGCATTACCATTCTTGCCAAGGCGACCTCGATCGAGTGGAAGGGCGTCCGCGTCAACATCGTCGACACGCCCGGCCACGCCGACTTCGGCGGCGAAGTCGAGCGCATTCTCTCGATGGTGGACGGCGCGATCGTTCTCGTCGATTCGTCCGAAGGCCCAATGCCGCAGACCAAGTTCGTGGTCGGCAAGGCGCTGAAGGTCGGCCTTCGCCCGATCGTCGCGATCAACAAGATCGACCGCCCGGACGGCCGCCACGAAGAAGTCATCAACGAAGTCTTCGACCTGTTCGCCAATCTCGACGCCACCGACGAACAGCTCGATTTCCCGATCCTTTACGGTTCCGGCCGCGATGGCTGGATGAACGTCAATCCGGAAGGCCCGAAGGACCAGGGTCTCGCCCCGCTTCTCGATCTGGTGCTGAAGCACGTTCCCGAGCCGAGCGTCGGCGAAGAAGACGGCGCGTTCCGCATGATCGGCACGCTGCTCGAAGCCAACCCCTTCCTCGGCCGTATTATCACCGGCCGTATCCATTCCGGCTCGATCAAGCCGAACCAGGCCGTCAAGGTTCTGAGCCAGGACGGCAAGACGGTCGAAACCGGCCGTATCTCCAAGATCCTTGCGTTCCGCGGCATCGAACGTACGCCGATCGAGGAAGCCCATGCGGGCGATATCGTCGCGATCGCCGGCCTCTCCAAGGGCACGGTCGCCGACACGTTCTGCGATCCCTCGGTCACCGAGGCGCTGCACGCACAGCCGATCGACCCGCCGACCGTCACCATGTCCTTCCTCGTCAACGACTCACCCCTGGCCGGCACCGAAGGCGACAAGGTCACCTCCCGCGTCATCCGCGACCGCCTGTTCAAGGAAGCCGAAGGCAATGTCGCGCTGAAGATCGAGGAATCGGACGGCAAGGATTCGTTCTTCGTGTCCGGCCGTGGCGAATTGCAGCTCGCCGTGCTGATCGAAACCATGCGCCGCGAAGGCTTCGAGCTTGCCGTGTCGCGTCCGCGCGTCGTCATGCACAAGTCCGAGGACGGCACGCTGATGGAGCCGATCGAGGAAGTCGTCATCGACGTCGATGAAGAACATTCCGGCGTCGTCGTGCAGAAGATGTCCGAGCGCAAGGCCGAAATGGCCGAGCTGCGTCCGTCCGGCGGCAGCCGCGTCCGCCTGGTATTCTTCGCGCCGACCCGCGGCCTGATCGGCTACCAGTCGGAACTTCTGACCGATACCCGCGGCACGGCGATCATGAACCGCCTGTTCCACGACTATCAGCCCTACAAGGGTGAAATCGGCGGCCGCACCAACGGCGTGCTCTTGTCCAACCAGGCCGGCGAAGCCGTCGCCTATGCGATGTTCAACCTGGAAGACCGCGGCCCGATGATCATCGAGCCGGGCGAGAAGGTCTATGCCGGCATGATCATCGGCATTCACAGCAGAGACAACGACCTCGAGGTCAATGTCCTCAAGGGCAAACAGCTGACCAACATCCGCTCTGCCGGCAAGGACGAAGCCGTCCGTCTGACCCCGCCGATCCGCATGACGCTCGACCGCGCTCTCTCCTGGATCCAGGACGACGAGCTGATGGAAGTGACGCCGAAGAACATCCGTCTGCGCAAGACCTATCTCGATGCCAACGACCGCAAGCGCTTCGGCAAGGCGAAGATCGCCTGATTTCGACAGCATGCTCTGAGCCTTTCAAAACCCCGGCAGAAATGCCGGGGTTTTTTCTGTGCCTACGGCCTGCCCGGCCTTGTCGCAAAGGTTAAAAACACGTTAACGTTGCCGCGTTGTCCACATGAGAAGTCTGTGGGCAATCCGCTCTACACACATTGGTGGAATGGCGGATTGCCGACATCAGGGCCTAGAGTAAACGTTATGAAGACGTTATCGATCGATGTCCGGCGGGCCGAACCGCAAGACGCCCGCGCCATTTCCGAGGCGCATCGCCAGGCATGGACCCAGGCCTATGCAGGCCTCATTCCCTACAAGCCGCTGACCCAGATGCTGGAGCGCCGGGGCGAGACCTGGTGGCGCAAGGCGACGCGCGGTCCGGCCACGCTGCTGGTGCTCGACGTCGCCGACCAGGTCGCCGGTTATGCGACGATCGGCCTCAATCGCGCCCGTGCCCTGCCTTACGACGGCGAGGTCTACGAGATCTATCTGCGTCCGGAATTCCAGGGCATCGGCCTTGGCCGCCGCCTGTTCGGCGAAAGCCGCCGGCTCCTGAAGTCACTCGGCTGCGAAGGCCTGGTCGTCTGGTGCCTTGAGGACAGCGAGCATGCGGCGCGTTTCTTCCGCCGGCACGGCGGCGTGGATCTCGCCGAAGGCATGGAAGATTTCGGCGGCACGCAGCTTCGCAAGATCGGTTTTGTCTGGCCTTGAACGGTCAGGCTTGAAGACCTTGAATTTAAACGCTCTCTAATGTTTCGGCGCGCAGCGTGGTTCAATATTGGCGTCAAAGCCTTGTTGCCTTGCAGCATGATTCCCGCTATCGACGCTTAACTTTGTCGAACCTCATCGGGGACTAGAATGCGTATCGATGCAATTTCCGTTGGCAAGAATCCGCCTGAAGACGTCAACGTCATCGTTGAAGTGCCGGTCGGCGGCCAGCCGATCAAGTACGAAATGGACAAGGAAGCCGGCGCTCTTGTCGTCGATCGCTTCCTCTACACGCCGATGACCTATCCGGGCAATTACGGCTTCGTACCGCATACGCTCTCGGAAGACGGCGACCCAATCGACGTCCTTATCTGCAACACACGTCCGCTGGTTCCCGGCTGCGTCATCAACGTGCGCCCGATCGGCGTGATGATCATGGAAGATGATGGCGGCAAGGACGAGAAGATCATTGCCGTGCCGGTTCCGAAGCTGACCCAGCGCTACGACAAGATCAAGAACTACACGGATATGCCCGAGATCACGCTGAAGCAGATCGAGCATTTCTTCGAGCACTACAAGGATCTGGAGCCCGGCAAGTGGGTGAAGATCGGCGGGTGGCAGAATGTCGACGTGGCCAAGACGCTGATCATCGAAGCCATCGAGCGCTACAAGGCAAGCAAGTAAGCCGTCAGGCTTTCAGGAATTTTTTGAATTTCTCTTCCAAGTCTTCCGGGTCGCCATCGATCCGGAGGACTTTTTTGCGCGCGGTTTCGCCCGACAGGATCGAAATGGAGGATTTGGGGAGACGGAACGTATCGGCCAGCAGCAGGATCAGCGCCTTGTTGGCCTTGCCGTCCTCCGGCACGACGGTGACGCGTGCCTTCAGGAAGACCTCGCCATCGGCGGCGGTCTCCAGGCCCTCGACAGCATTGCGGCCCGAATTCGGCGTGAGCCGGATTGCGAGCCGCAGATGATCGGAATGCCTGCTAAAAGGACCGCTCACGCAAACAGCGGATAGATCGACGTCCACATCAGCGAGCGGATGAAGAAGATGATCAGCAGCAGGACGACTGGCGAAATGTCGATGCCGCCGAGATTCGGCATGATGCGGCGGATGGGGCGCAGCACCGGTTCGGTGACGTTGAAGAGGAAACGACCGACCGCATCGACGAACTGGTTTCGCGAATTGATGACGTTGAAGGCAAAGAGCCAGGAAAAGATGGCGCTGGCAATCAGCACCCAGGTATAGAGGTTCAAGGCCAAATCGATGGTCTGAAACAGGGCGAGCATTAACGTCTCCATTTCTTTGTTGACAGACATGTAGACATTGGCGAACTAACGGGCAAGTGCCGCGCCCGTGCCTCATCCGATTCATGTTTAACGGGCGACAGGCACGCTGCCGGCTTCCGGCTCCGCTGAAAGTGCTGCCTTATGTCCATTCCCGCCTCGGGCGATCGTTTCGCCGCCTTCCGGCACTCATCCTATACTCGCTTCTTCTTTTCCCGGCTTTTCTCGGCTTTCGCGATCCAGATGATCAGCGTCGCAGTCGGCTGGCAGATGTACGACGAGACCAGCAATCCGCTCTATCTCGGTCTGATCGGGCTTTTCCAGTTCCTGCCGTCGCTGCTCCTGATCCTCGTCACCGGCTCGGTCGCCGACCGCTATAACCGGCGCGCGATCGTGGCGGCCTGCATGGTGGTCGGAGCGCTCTGCGCCAGTGCCCTGCTGGCACTCACCGTCACGCATTCGTTTTCGCCCTGGCCGGTGTTCGGCATCCTGATCGTGTTCGGGATCGAGCGCGCCTTCATGGGGCCGGCGGTGCAGTCGCTCGGGCCGAACCTGGTGCCGGAACAGGATCTGCCGAATGCGGTCGCCTGGAACTCCTCGTCATGGCAGACGGCGGCGATCCTCGGTCCGGTCGCCGGCGGTCTCCTGTACGGCGTCAGTGCGATCGCTGCCTATTCGGTCGCCTTCGCCTTTCTCATCCTCGCCGCCATTCTGGTATTCATGATCCCGAAGCCTACGCAGCGCAACGCCGTGGAGAAGGTGAGCTGGGGCCAGATTCTCGCCGGCTTCCACTTCATCTCGCAGGAAAAGATCGTCCTCGGGGCGATCTCGCTCGATCTCTTCGCGGTGCTTCTCGGCGGCGCGGTGGCGCTGATGCCGATCTTTGCGCGCGATATTCTCGAGCTTGGACCCTGGGGCCTCGGCATGCTGCGGGCTGCACCCGGCGTCGGCGCGATCATCGTCGCGATCTACCTCGCCTTCTACCCGATCCGCCACCATGCCGGCGTGGCAATGTTCATCGGTGTCGGGCTGTTCGGAGCGGGCACGCTGGTCTTCGGTCTCTCGGCGACGCCCTGGCTGTCGATTTCGGCGCTGATGCTGATGGGCGCGTCCGACATGATCTCTGTCTATGTGCGCGAGACGCTGATCGCGCTCTGGACGCCGGACGAAGTGCGTGGCCGGGTCAATGCAGTCAACATGGTGTTCGTCGGCGCGTCCAACGAACTCGGGGAATTCCGGGCAGGTACGATGGCCTCGATCTTCGGGGCGATGCCGGCCGTGGTCATCGGCGGTGTCGGCACGCTGGCGGTCGCGATCATCTGGTCCATGAGTTTCCCGAAGCTGCGCCGGATCGACAGCCTCGAAGCACCGGAGCGGGAAGAGAAATCGGCTCAGCCGGCCTGAACCGCCGCCTGACGGCGCAGCATGGCGACTATCTGAAGCGTCGTGGCTGATGGAAGCATCGGCATCGGGTGCCGTCAGTCTTCTCCCCGGTCTCCCAAGGTTGCACGGGCGGCGGCCTGCTGGCGCTCCAGAACCCTGTCGCGTGCCGAGACGCCCAGAAGATCGGCGATCCTCCAGATCACGTGGTCTTCGATCTCGCTGCGCTGACCATCGGCATAAACGATATCCCAGAGGATGCCGAGCAGCTCGACGCGGTCCTCTTCGTTGACGAGATGTTTTCTAAGATCGGACGTGAAGCGGTAATAATCGACCGCCTCGCTGCCGGCCTGGTGGCCGACCTCGATCAAGGTCTTCAAGCGATCCTCGCTCAAGTCGTAACGTTCGCGCAGCAGATCGCGAAACTTCTGCTGTTCCTGATCGGAAATATTGCCGTCCGCCTCCATGACCTGGAAACAGAGCGCCACGAACGCCACCCGCGGATCATCGGGCGCGAATTCCTGTGTATGGTGGGACCCTGTCAGAGTGTGGAGGAAGGCCTGAATGCGATCTAACATCTATCTCCAGGCCCTCGCCATTCTAGAACAACCGGAGCCTCGTTGCAGGCTGCCCGGCATCGGGATCTTTCACACCCGGATCATCCGGCGGGCGGCCGAAAAAGGGAACTGGCTCCTCCCTATTTTTAGGGGTTTTTCCGTCCTTTGACGTCACATTCGCAGGCGCTGGTGTTTTTGCTGCAACAGCTAACTCCTTCGGAGCCGGCTTTGCCTCCTGCGGAACGGGCTTAACCGGAACCACGATCGGCCGCGGCGCTTCCTCGGCGCGAGACTCGGCCTTCGGGGTGAAAGCCGGCACCTCGGTGACGGGCGGCAGGCTGGCGATCGCCGTGTCGGCTGCAAGCGAACCTTCCTCGACCGGGCCTTCGAGCTGGTCGAACGGAGCCTTCCACTCGAAGGCGTCGAGCCTGCCGGTGACCGGGGAGAGCGGCAGCCACTTTTCCGAGACGTGTCCGTCGGCCACCCAGGCCGGGTCGCGGGGTGCTCGCAGCGCCTGCGCCATCCAGTGCCGGACGCGGCCCTGATCGCCGGTCTCGGCCTCCTCGATATCGGCGATCAGCAGGTAGACGGCCTCGCGGGGCTCCATGCGGGCGGCTGCCTCCGCCTTGGCGCGGGCCTTCCTGAACTCCTGCGCGTCGAGCGCCGCCTGGGCGACGGCCAGCAGCGATTCGACATTGTTGGGTCGCATCGCTTCGAGCTTTTCGGCGCGTTTCAGCCGGTCGACGGTGCTGTCGCCACTGCGGGCACGGATATAGGCGCGGGCGATTTCCGGATGGGGCCCGAGCTTCCAGACTCCTTCGAGGACCGATGCGGCCTTGCGGACATTGTCCTCACGCAGCCAGGCCTTGGCGGCGATGACGGCGGCGGGCACGAGATCCTTGGCGAGCTTCAAGGCCGCCATGGCGTCGTCGCGGGCGCCCTTCGGATCGCCTTCCAGCCGGTCATTTGCCTTGGCCGTCAGGAGTACGGCCTTCCAGCGTTCGGCCTTCGGCTTTTCGAGGATATTGGCCATGCGCTGCTGGTCGAGCAGGCGGATAGCATCGTCCCAGCGACCGGACTGACTGCGGGATTCGAGCGTCGCCTGGGCGGCCCAGGGCAGGTAGGGCGCGTGTTCGACGGCCTTCTCCGCATATTGGCGAGCGGCCTCGTTGGCGCCGAGCCGGCGTGCTTCCATGTAGAGGCCGCGCAGGCCGAGTTCCCGGGTTTCCGGATCCTCGGCCATCTGCTCGAATTTCTTGCGCGCTTCGTCGTGCTTGCCTTCGATGAGGGCGGCCTGGGCTTCGAGGAGATGGATCAGCGGCTCCTGGT
This sequence comes from Neorhizobium sp. SHOUNA12A, assembly GCF_023006505.1. Classification (GTDB taxonomy): domain Bacteria; phylum Pseudomonadota; class Alphaproteobacteria; order Rhizobiales; family Rhizobiaceae; genus Neorhizobium. The sequence continues at coordinate 711 of NZ_JALBGV010000105.1, read as the reverse complement.
CGGCGCTGATCAGCCCGCGGGTGCGAAGACTCATCTTGCGGGCGAGCAGAGCATTGCCGGCGCCGGCGGCGATCAGGCCGGTCGACAGCGCCTGATAGCCGCGGTCCCGCTTGCGGGCGCGAAAATAACGGCGGACGGAATAGGGCGAGGTCCAGATCACCCCCACGATCCACCAGAGGATCATGGCAAAGCCGACCAGCGCGACCACGGCGGTGGCGGCCACCATCAGGCTGGTTTCGATCAGGTGGTCCTGCCAGGTGATGGAAATCAGGCCGGGGCGATCCGCGAGCCAGGAGAAACCCCAGCCGAGAGCCAGCACCACAACGAGAAAAATGAAAAGTCTGACCATCCGGTTCTTCCGTCCTCAGCCTTGGGTGCCGGCGACGGCACGCGTCAGCGTTCCGCCCACGAGATTTTCCACCTGAATGCGGGCATCGAGCTTCTGCTTGAAATCGCGCGAAACGGCTTTTGCCGGTTCTGGTAGCGCGTCCCATTCGCGAGCGGAGGCCTGGAGATTGCCGTTGCGCAGCGCCTCTTCCATGCGGGCGACGATCGCATCCGGCGTCGCGCCCTGGACGTCGCCGACGCGGCGGACCTTGACCACCGACATGGCGGAGGCAAGCAGCCGGCCGGCAATGCCCTGGTTGGGATCGGGCTGGGCGGTCGCTTCCAGCATGGCATCGGCAATGCGGGCGAAGTCACGCTGCAGCT
>NZ_JALBGV010000104.1 GCF_023006505.1 Neorhizobium sp. SHOUNA12A | reverse complement strand
CTCGCGGCGGGGCCGGTCGCGCGGCTGGTCACGCTGTTCGCGGGGTTCCCGCGGGGCGCGAGGTTCGCGCTGTTGGTCGCGAGGTTCGCGTTGTTCACGGGGCTCGCGCTGTTCACGCTGCTCCCGGCGCGGCTGCTGTTGCTGGACGTGCGGCTGCGGCGCTTCGTCCATGGACGGCTGCTGCGAGAAACCATTGTCCTCGCCGTCGCTATTGTCCATGTCGTCCTGATCCTGAACGTTGCCGTCCCGATCCTGATACTCACCGCGATTGTCGTGCTGGAACCGATCCTGCATCTGCGCCTGTGCGGCGGCAATGATGCGGTTATAGTGTTCGGCGTGCTGGAGATAGTTCTCCGCCATCACGCGATCGCCTGAGCTTTGGGCGTCGCGGCCGAGCTGGCTATATTTTTCGGCGATATGCTGGGCGGTCCCGCGGATCTTCACGTCCGGGCCGGAGCTATCGTAGGTACGGCTGAGAGGATTGCCGCCCTTGCGGTTGAAGTTGTTATTTCCACCACCGCCGCCGCCGCCATTATTGTTATTGTTGTTACTGCCGCGACCTCGACCGCGTTTGTTCTGCTGTCCTGGCCTCATCTATCGTTCACCAATTCTCTGTCTTCGCTGATAAGGGGCCACGCGGTCTGTCGGACAGAGCCGAACAAGACTTCGCGTGCCGCGCACAGGCCGATCAAAGCGTCCTGCCGCTTGTGAAAGTCAAATTAACTGATTCACGCACCGGGAATTGTTCAACCTTCGCAACTCTTCGAAAAGAGAAGGATCAAAGGGTTGCCCTGTAACCCGAACGAATCGCTGTTCATTCCCAGCCGTCCCAGTGCGTATTTGCAAGCTATCCCGCTTCCTCCGGGAATCCAAGCCTTTTCTTTTGCCTGCAAAATCAAGGATGATTCACGGTAAATACGAGAACTCGATCATTGTCGCCGTAGTCGCGTAGCGCCTCCACCAGCGTAAAGCCGGCGACGCGGAAAATCGCGGTCACGGTTTCCTTTTGATCGAACCCGATCTCGACGCCGATAACGCCGTCCTTTTCGAGGAAATCTCCTGCACTCGCTGCAATCGCGCGATAGGCTTCGAGCCCATCCGGACCTCCATCTAGCGCTGTCAGCGGATCGAAATCCCGGACTTCCGGGTCCAATGCGGGGATAACATCGCTACATATATAAGGCGGATTTGACACGATTATGTCGAACCGGCCAGAAATTGCGTCGAACCAATCGCTGCGGATCGCTTGAAATCTTTCGGACATTCCCAGCCGCGCCGCATTCCGCGACGCCGTTTGCAGGGCGTCCTCCGAAATATCGCTGCCGATCCCCTGAGCTTGCGGGCTTTCTTTCAGCAGTGCCAAAACGATTGCGCCGGTTCCGGTTCCAAGATCGAGAATACGTGCCGAACCCTTGCCTGCGACAATCTGCCTCACATGGGCGAGCATCGAATCTACCAGGATTTCGGTGTCCGGGCGTGGCTCCAGCGTTTCCTTCGAAATCAGGAGCTCCATGCCGTGGAATTCACGTAACCCTAATATGCGGTGCACCGGCTCCCGTTTCAAGCGCCGCTCGACTGCTTTCTCGACCAGTGACAGTTCCTCGTCCGTCAGGACACGGTCGCCGCCGGTAAAAACTTCCGTCGACGAAAGGCCGAGCAGACCGCCGATCAGCAGCCGCGCCTCAATCGCCGCATCCGACAGGCCCGCCGCCGAAAACCGCGATCTGGCATCCGCGACAGCCGCTCCGAGCGTCGTCATCCGTGTTGCTCGCCGAGCTGCGCCAGCTGGCCGGCCTGGTAGTCGGCAATCAGTGCATCGACCACTTCGTCGATATCGCCTTCCATCATCCGGTCGAGTTTGTAGAGCGTCAGGTTGATGCGGTGGTCGGTCAACCGCCCCTGGGGGAAATTGTAGGTACGGATGCGCTCGGAGCGGTCGCCCGAACCGACCTGGCTCTTGCGGTCTGCGGAGCGTTCACTGTCCGCCTTCTGGCGCTCCATGTCGTAGAGACGGGTGCGTAGCACCTGCATCGCCTTGGCGCGGTTCTGGTGCTGCGATTTTTCCGAACTGGTCACCACGATGCCGCTCGGCATATGGGTGATCCGTACGGCGGAGTCCGTGGTGTTGACGTGCTGGCCGCCGGCGCCCGACGAACGCATCGTATCGATGCGGATGTCTTCCGGCCGGATTTCGATATCGATCTCTTCGGCTTCCGGCATCACCGCCACGGTCGCGGCCGAGGTGTGGATGCGGCCGCTCGCTTCCGTATCGGGTACGCGCTGCACCCGGTGCACGCCGGATTCGAACTTCAGCTTCGAAAACACGCCGCGTCCGGTGACGGTCGCGATGATTTCCTTGTAGCCGCCCGCCTCGCCTTCGCTTGCCGACAGGACCTCGACCTTCCAGCCCTTGGTGGCGGCATAACGCTCGTACATGCGGAACAGGTCGCCGGCAAAAAGTGCTGCCTCGTTGCCGCCGGTGCCGGCGCGGATTTCGAGGATCGCGCTCCTCTCGTCGGCCGCATCCTTGGGCAGAAGCAGGACCTGCATGTCCTTTTCCAGCGCCTCAAGCCGTTCCTCGGCGTCCGGCAACTCCATTTCGGCGAGTTCGTGCATCTCGCGGTCGGTGCCCTTGTCGGTCAGCATCGCGCGCAGATCGGCCACCTCGGCGATCGATTTTTCGTATTCGCGGATCTTGCGTACCACCGGCTGCAGTTCGGAATATTCCGACGCCAGCTTGACATAGACGTCGGCAGCCGGGCCTTCCGACATGCGCGCCTCAATCTCGCCGAACCGGCGTTCCAGCTCGCGCATCTTTTCGACAGGAAGCTTCGCCACCCACTAACTCCGTTTATTCTTTTTATCCGCTAGACGGGGATATTGTTGGCCTCGGCGAACCGCAGAAGCAGCGCGCGGATCGGCTCCGGCGACCTTATATCATCGAGTGCCGCGTTCAATTCAGCGGACAACTTGTCGATGTCAAGCCCGAGCAGCATCGCCTTGACCGGTCCGATCGAGGTCGGGGACATGGAAACCGAACGGAAACCGATGCCCAGCAGAGCCATGGCGGAGAGCGGCTTGCCCGCCATCTCGCCGCACAGCGTCACCACCGTCTTGTTGCGTTCGCCGGCCCGCGCGATATCGCGCAGAATGCGCAGGAACGGCTTGCCTAGATTGTCGAAACGATCGGAAACCCGGGCGTTGCCGCGGTCGGCTGCCATGGTGAACTGGAACAGGTCGTTGGAGCCGACCGAGACGAAGTCCACTTCCGCCATCAGTTCGTCGAGCTGCCACATCAGCGCCGGCACTTCGAGCATGGCCCCGAACTGCAGCTTGCGCGGCAGGCTGTGGCCGAATTTCGAAAGGTGCTGCACTTCCTTCTGCATCAGTTCGCGCACCGCGTGGATTTCCGAGACCTCGGTCACCATCGGCAACATCATCTTGAGCTCGGCGCCGGCGGAAGCCCTGAGCAGCGCCCGAAGCTGCGTGCGCAGAAGTCCGGGCCGGTCCAGCGACAGGCGGATCGCCCGCCAGCCGAGCGCCGGGTTTTCCTCTTCCTGGGCGCGGAAATAGGAGACGACCTTGTCGCCGCCGATATCGAGGGTCCGGAACGTCACGGGCCGCCCGGCCGCCTGCTTGATGACGTTGCGGTAAAAGCTCTCCTGCTCCTCGAGCTTCGGCATGGTCGAGGCGATCATGAACTGCAGCTCGGTGCGGAAGAGGCCGATGCCGTCGGCGCCGGACTCGGCAAGCTGCGGCAGATCGACAAGCAGGCCGGCGTTCATCTGCAGGCTGATGCGCTTGCCGTCCTTGGTGACCGGCTCGACGTCCCTCAGCGCTCTGAACTGTTCCTGCCGGCGGGCCCGCAGGCGTACCTTTTCCTCGTAGGCCTTCTGCAGGTCGAGAACCGGCCGCAGATGAATCTGGCCGTCGTCGCCGTCGATGATGATCGGATCGCCGTTTTCGGCAAGCGCCACGACACCTGCCGCCTGGCCGACGACCGGAATGCCCATGGCGCGTGCGACGATCACCACATGGCTGGTCACCGCTCCGTCTTCCAGCACGAGGCCGCGCAGGCTGGCGCGGGGATAGTCGAGCAGTTCGGCCGCCCCCATGGCGCGGGCGAGAATGATCGCGTCCACCGGGAAACCTTCGTCGAAGGCGCGGCCGGAAAAACCCGTCAGCTGACGCAGAAGCCGGTTGGCCAGATCGTCGAAATCATGCATCCGCTCGCGCAGATAAGAATCGGTCAGGCGCATCATCCGCGCCTTGGTATCGCTCTGGACCTTTTCGACCGCCGCTTCCGCCGTCAGCCCGTTGTGGATCGCCTCTTCCATGCGGCGGACCCAGCCCTGGTCGTGGGCAAACATCCGGTAGGTTTCGAGCACCTCGCGATGCTCGCCCTCCTGGGAGACTTCGCGGCGCGACAGCATATCGTCGATGGAGATGCGCAAGGAGCCGAGCGCTTCCGCCAGCCGCGTGACTTCCTTCTCCGCGTCCTCGTTGAGAAGATTGGTAACGACGATGCGCGGCTCGTGCAGCACCACGTGGCCAAGGCCGATGCCTTCGTTGTAGGCGTCGGCGTCGATCGTGATGGCCCGGGTGAGGTCAAGCTCCAGGCCCGGCCTGGTGATCTTCTTGAGTTCGCCGGTGGCGATCATCTCGGCGATCACCATCGCCGTGGTTTCGAGCGCCTCGACCTCGTCCTCACGATAGTTGCGGCTGGCCTTGTTCTGGACGACGAGAACGCCAAGGGTGCGGCCGGCCCGCAGGATCGGCACGCCGAGGAAGGAATGGTAGATTTCTTCGCCGGTTTCCGGAAGGTAGCGGAACGCCGGATGCGCCTGCGCGTCGGAAAGGTTGAGCGGCTGGGCGGACGCGGCGATCGTGCCGACAAGGCCCTGGCCCATCTTCAGCTGCGACGTGTGGACCGCTTCCTTGTTGAGGCCTTCGGTCGCATAAAGTTCGAGAACGCCGTCGGAGCGGAGCACATAGACCGAGCAGACCTCGGCCACCATGTTGCTGGCGATCTGGCGAACGATCCGGTCAAGGCGCTCCTGTGGCTCGAGCGGCTCCGCCATCAACTCGCGTAGCCGCCTCAACAGAACGCGCGGACCTGCCGACAGGTCTCTCATCGGCATATGCTCTCCCGAAACGAGGTCACCCCAACCGCAGGACGGCGCCCGCCACTGCCGGCGCGTCCAAACGGTTCATTCTCAACTCTTATCGAGACCGTAAGCGGAATGCAAAGTCCGAACAGCGAGTTCCGAATAAGCACCGTCGATCAGGATCGAAATCTTGATTTCCGAGGTGGTGATCGCCTTGATGTTGATGGATTTTTCGGCAAGTGCCTTGAAAGCATGCGCGGCAACGCCCGCATGGCTGCGCATGCCAATGCCGATGACCGACACTTTCGCCAGGCCTGATTCGGTCTGGACGACGTCGAAGCCGATCTTTTCCTTGTTGTCGTCGAGCACCTTCATGGCCTTCTGCACGTCGCCTGAAGGCACCGTGAAGGTCATATCCGTGCGCGAACCGTCTTCCGACGTGTTCTGCACGATCATGTCGACATTGATATGGGCTTCGGCGAGCGGGCCGAAGATCGCGGCCGATACGCCCGGCCGGTCGGCAAGGCGCCGGAGCGAGATCTGCGCTTCATCCTTGGCATAGGCGATGCCGGTGACGACTTCCTGTTCCACGATTTCTTCCTCTGCACAAATCAGCGTTCCGGGCGGATTGTCGAAATCACCCATCCCCGGAGCATCTGGATCATCGAATGAGGAACGCACGAAGGTACGTACCTTGAATACCATGGCGAGCTCGACCGAGCGCACCTGCAGAACCTTCGAGCCGAGCGAGGCCATTTCGAGCATTTCCTCGAAGGAGACCTTCTTCATGCGCCGTGCCTGGGGCACGATACGCGGGTCGGTCGTGTAGACCCCGTCGACATCCGTATAGATGTCGCAGCGGTCGGCCTTGACCGCGGCCGCGATCGCCACCGCCGACGTATCGGAACCGCCGCGGCCGAGCGTGGCGATCCGGTTGTCGGGGCCGAGCCCCTGGAAACCGGCGACGACGGCCACCTGGCCCTCGCCCATCCGCTTGACGATCTCGGACCCGTCGATTTCCATGATCCGCGCTGCCCCATGGGCGCTGTCGGTGCGGATCGGGATCTGCCAGCCCTGCCAGGACCGGGCGTTGATGCCCATCGACTGCAGGGCGATCGCCAGAATGCCGGATGTCACCTGCTCGCCGGATGCAACGACAGCGTCATATTCGCGCGCGTCGTAAAAAGGCGAGTTGGCGCCGGAGACCTTCGGCATGTCCTGGACCCAGCCAACCAGCTCGTTGGTCTTGCCGGACATGGCGGAGACGACGACCGCGACCTCGTGCCCGGCCTCAACCTCACGTTTCACATGGCGCGCGACGTTGTGAATGCGTTCGAGATTGGCGACCGAAGTGCCGCCGAACTTCATGACGATGCGAGCCATACCGACCAAAACCACTGTTTCGCCTCAAGGATCGGGAGCCTTGGGCGCCTGCTTTCAAACCGCCCCGAAATCCCGTCGTTTGTGACAGGATCATCGAGTTGCGGGGTCTCTTATCGAAAAGGCTGAAAAGGCGCAATGGTCAGAACAGGGCCGAGCGGTACGCTTCGGCATGAGCTTGGCTTAATGCCGAGCGCAAAAAGGCCACCCGTAGGCGGCCTCTTTGATTTTTTGGGCGGGATCAGCGGTTCGGGTTGCCGGTCATCGTCACGGCCGAACCGCTGAGAGGCCGGTTGCGGTCAATCCCGATCTCTGAAGAAACGGTCGGGATATCTCTGCCAGACTGGCGGACGCGGCGGCTGCGCGTCGCCGGGGCTCCAGCTGCGATCCCGGTCCCAGCGTGGGGCTCCGTCACGATCCCAGCGCGGCGGCGGGGGCGGCGGCGGCGGAAGACGCGATTCGCGTCTCCAGTCGTAGCGGTCCCAGCGGTCGCGATCGCGGTAGAAGTCGCGGTTGCGATAGTAGCGGCCCCAATAGTTGCCGACGTCGAAGGTGACCATCGGAATGCCGAGGCCCTCGTAATAGTCGGGGGCGACATAGACGCGGTTGGAACGATAGGTCGCCTGCACGTAGTTGCCCGACACCCAGCCGCGTCCGCCGACGAAGGCGACGTCGCACCAGTTGACGCTGCTCATGCAGCCGTAGATCGTTACCGCCGCACCGGCCGGAATGACGTCGACGGCCGGATAGCCGGTGCTTGGCCCTGACCGCATGTTGACATCGGCGGTGGCAACCCCGCGCACGGCCGCATCCGCAATCGACGGCGCCGCGAACAGGGCGCAAAGTGCCGCAACGGACATCAGTATTTTCTTCACGGGCTTCCTCCTGAGAAACCAAATGGCGTTCGAACCGGGCTGACATCTGCCGGAGGGATTTCGCCGACAGATCAATGTTCGAAACAGCCGCATTGTTCCAGCAAGCCGCTGAATGGCGCATGAATACGCCGTTTGGCAGGCGTTAACCTCTGGCCGGCCCGGTCGATTGCCGCTCGGCGATGTAACAGGCGAGCTCCACCCGCCGCGCCGGGTTTGCAAATCCCGTCATGCCGTCCCTCAAAAGATCGAGCGCCACGGCGCCGAGCTCGCGCATCGGTACATGCACCGTGGTCAGCGGCGGATTGAGGAAGGCGGCCTGCGGCAGGTCGTCCATGCCCATCACCGAAACGTCGCCCGGCACGGTATAACCCACCTGCTGCACGCCCATCATCGCGCCGACCGCGAGACTGTCGCCCGCCGTCAGCACGGCGGAAAAATCGAGCCCGTTCTTCCGCAGCCGGTCGCTCACCGCCTGGGCGGCAAGCTCGGGCAGCCAGTCGTCGACCGGCACGACGAGATCCGGGGGACACGGCAATCCGTGCTGCTGGAAGGCATCCTGCCAGCCTTCGCGGCGCCGGTCGATCGTCCGCCGCCCCGGGCGCATCAGGAACAGGATGCGCTTGTGCCCGAGCCGGATCAGATAATCCGTCGCCAGATGCGCCGCCGAGCGATTGCAGGGCGTCACGCTCGACAGCCGCATCATCGGATCGTCGCCATTGATCAGCACGACCGGCTTGGCGAAACTGCGGGTTGCATCGAGCATGCCCTCGTCGTCGACGGTCAGGAACAGCAGTCCCGCGACGTCCGGATCGACCCGCGCCTCCTCCAGCACCACCTTTTCCTCCGACTGATCGGCGACGGCGCGGGTGACGATGTCGAGCCCGAGAGCCTGGGCGCGGTCCCGCAACCCTTCCAGCACATAGAGCGTGAACTGGTTGCGCACATAGTCGATCATCGCCGCGCTCGAAGCTGCCAGGATGACCTTCTTGCCGGCCACCGGCGTCGGCATCGCGTAATTGGCGTCCTTCGCCGCCTCCATGATCCGCTGGCGAATATCCGCGCGCACCCCCTTCTCGCCGGCCAATGCCCGCGAGACGGTGCTGAGCGACACGCCCACCTTTTCTGCGATATCCTCCAGCCGCACCCGCCGGCTTTTCTTGCCGCGCTTGCCCGGCACGATCGTCGCTGCCATCACATCCTCCCATCACAGATGCGCACACTGCAAAAAATTTTCAGATTGCGCAATCAATTTTCAAATGTTTTCATGAAGGCATCGCTCGGGAGAAGCGGAGTGAAATGCTGCGCGGCAAGAGCTGCAGCAAAGGGAGGAATTGAGACATGGGCCTTTCAGCCCGGGATATCCGTGAAAAGCTTGATCGCCTCGTGGCCGGCATAACCGGGCTTCGCGACGACGGTCGTTTCCACGAACCCAATCTCGACGGGACCGCCGGCGACTATATCTCTTTCGAAAGCTGGGAATGGCCGCAGGGCGTCGGTCTTTACGGTCTGATCCGTCTCTGGCTGTTCACCGGCCGCGACGACCTGAAGGCGCTGATCGAGAACTGGTATGCGTCCCGCATCGAAGCGGGTCTTCCGACGCTCAACGTCAACACCACGGCACCGATGCTCGGCCTGTCCGTCCTCTGGCGCGAAACCCGCGACCCGCGCTGGCAGCCGGTTCTCGACACCTGGGCAGACCGCGTCATGAGCGAGATGGGCCGCACCGAGGAAGGCGCCTTCGAACATCACGTCTCCGACAAGGTCAATGACGACGAACTCTGGGACGACACGCTTTATATGGTCGCCCTCTTCCTCGCCTCCTATGGCGAGGCAAGCGGCCGCCGCGAACTGATCGACGAGGCGTCAAAGCAGTTCCTCGTCCATTCCCGTTACCTCGCCGATACCAAGACCGGCCTCTGGTTCCACGGCTGGACGTTCCAGGGCCGCCATAATTTTGCGCAAGCCCGCTGGGCGCGCGGCAATGCCTGGATCACCGCCGGCATGCTCGACCTCTTCGATCTCGCTGAGGTTTCGAAGCCGGTAAAGGATTTCCTGCTCGGCGTGCTGACGGCGCAGGTCAACGCGCTGCTGCCGCTGCAGGCTGCCTCCGGTGCCTGGCGCACCCTGCTCGACGATCCGTCGTCCTACGAGGAAATTTCGGCGACCGCGGGTTTCGGCTACGGCCTGCTCAAGGGTTACCGCCTTGGCCTCGGCACGCATGAATGGCGCGCGGCCGGCCTCAAGGCCGTTGAAGCCGTGCTCGCCAATATCGATGAAACCGGCACCGTGCTCAACGTTTCCTACGGAACGCGCATGGGCCATGACCTGCAATTCTATCGGGATATCCCGATCCAGCCGACCGGCTACGGACAGGCGCTTTCGATCCTCTGCCTTTCCGAAGCCATCCGGCATGTGGAACCGGGAAACGAGGCGGCATGACGATGAAGGTTCTCTACGGGGCCGGCCCCAACGACATCAAGACCTACGACACCGCCCGCCTCCGGTCCGAATTCCTGATGGAAGACCTGTTCCAGGCCGACAGGGTGAGCTTCACCTACACCCATGTCGACCGCTTGATCGTCGGCGGCGCTGTTCCGGTATCGTCGACGCTGAGCTTCGGTTCGGGCGAAGAGATCGGCACGCCCTTCCTGCTGTCGGCCCGAGAAATGGGCATCGCCAATCTCGGCGGCACCGGCGTCGTCTCGGTCGACGGCAAGAGTTTCACCCTGGAAAACCGCGACGTGCTTTATGTCGGCCGCGGCGCCCAGGAAATCTCCGTCGCCAGCGCCTCGGCCGAAAAGCCGGCCCGGTTCTACATGAACTCCGTTCCTGCAGGCGCCGACATTCCGCACCGCCTCATCAAGCGGTCGGAATCGAAGATGCTGACATTCGGCGATCCCAAGCGCGCCAATCTGCGGAACCTGCGCATGTACATCCACCCGGAAGTCACGCCGTCCTGCCTGCTTCTGCTCGGCATCACCGACCTTGCCGACGGCAGCATCTGGAACACCATGCCGCCGCATCTGCATGAGCGCCGCATGGAAGCCTATTGCTATTTCGACCTGCCTGAAGAGGAACGGGTCATCCACCTGATGGGCCGCCCGGAAGAGACGCGCCATCTCGTGGTCAAGAACCTCGACGCGGTTCTCTCGCCCGCCTGGTCGATCCATATGGGTGCCGGCACCGCGCAATACGCCTTCGTCTGGGGCATGACCGGCGAGAACCAGGAATACAACGACGTGGCCCCCGTGGCTCTCAGCGAACTTAGATAAGTGCGGAACCGATGATGAATCCCGAAGCAAACTGGATGCGGAAAACCTTGAAGCCGGGCGAAGCCGTCCGGTACTGGCAGCTCGGCCGCATCACCGAGGAACGGTTCGACGTGCCCGATGCCCCGATGAAGGGCGAGATGGACCCGTTCTTCTTCCTGACCAAGGTCAAGAACTTCATTCCGCACGAATATCCCTGCCGCACCATCTTTGCCGAGACCTATCGCGGCAAGCGCCCGGATGTCCGCGGCGCCTTCGATGCCACCCGTTGGTGGCTGCCTTTCGGTTCACCGCGGCTTGATCTCTCCGGCTTCTGGTTCCGCCCGACCCGGCTCGCCAGCTGGACCCGCACCTATATCGACGCGGAAACCGCCGGCACGGCAAAGATCCGCCTCGGCACCTGCGGCGGCGCCGTCATCTGGGTCAACGGCACGGAAGCCGGCTGGATGGCGCCCTATAGCCGCAATCTCGAAGCCAAGCAGGAATTCGAGCTGCCGCTGGTCGCCGGCCTCAACGAGATCACGCTGTTCTTCGACGACCTCGCCGAACGTGACGCCCGTTATTTCTACCAGTTCGACTATCTCTCCGGCCCGACTGCCAGCGTCGCCCTGCCCGTCCCGGTCGCAAGCGCCGTCGCCGCAAGCCTCGAACAGGCCCTGGACACCATGTATTTCGACCGCCAGCATTATTTCGGCGGCGATATCACCCTGCTTCTTTCCGAGCCCCTGCCGGTCGAGGTGAAGGTCAATGTCGCGGTCGAAGGCGACTTCATGTCGCGCGAGCGTTTCGATTTCGACTTTACCCTTCCTGCCGGCGCCACCAGCCTCAATGTCGGCCCGTCCGAAAAGGCGCCCGCCGATTTCCGCCATTTCCGCATCACGCTGAACGCCGATGGCTTTGTCGTCTCCCGTTCGCTCGGCGTCGAGATCTGCCATGCCGAAAGCCAGGGCCAGGCTCCTGCATCGCTGAGCGATCGTATCGCCGAGACCCTGACGCAGATTTCGGAGAACTCCGAACGCGATACGGTGCGTGCCTTCGCCCGTCTCGCGAGCGGCCGTTCCGGCCCCGATACGGACGCGATGATCGAGGAAATCCTGCCCTCGATCGAAGACTGCCACGACTGCGCCGATTTCTCGCTGGTGCCGCTCATCTGGTCGCGCACCGTCTGGGGCAAGGACATCAACGAAAAGACCCGCGCGCGCATCGACGGCGCCATCCTCAACTACCGTTACTGGATGGATGAGCCGGGCAACGACGTGCAGTGGTATTTCTCCGAAAACCACGCGCTGCTCTTCCACACCTCAGCCTATCTCGGCGGCAGTCTCCTCCCAGACGCCACCTTCGCCCGCTCCGGCCGCAAAGGTTCGGAGCAGGCGAAGGTCGGCGCTGCCCGCGTCCGCGCCTGGCTCGACCATTTCGAACATTGGGAAATGGCCGAGTTCAACTCGGCCCCCTACTTCCCGATCGACCTCAAGGGCCTGACCGCGCTCGCTGCCTTGTCGCCCGACAAGGATATCGCCGACCGCGCCAAGGCCGGCATCGTCCGCCTCTGCGAAATCATCGCCCGCTCGGCCCATCACGGCATGGTCACCGCGGCGCAAGGCCGCTCCTACGAGCACACGCTCTGCGCCGGCCGCTCGCTGGAACTGTCCGGCGTCGCCCGCCTGCTCTGGGGCAAGGGCTGGTATGGCCGCCGCGTCCACTGCCTGCCGCAGATGGCCGTCTGCCTGCGCGACCACGGTCTCGAAATCCCCGCCGAGCTTGCCGCGATCGCCGATCACCGCGGCAGCCAGCACCAGGAATGGCGTTTCGCCCAGGGCGAAAACTCGTTTGCCGCGCTCTATCACTACAAGGGCGAGCATTTCGCCATGGGCTCGACGGTGCATTACCGCTGGGACGAATGGGGTTATCAGGAAACCATCCTGCACCTGCGTCTCGGGGACAAGCCGGAAGCTGCGATCTGGATCAACCATCCGGGCGAAACCATCCAGTTCGGCTATGGCCGCCCATCCTATTGGGGCGGCTGCGGCACCATCCCGCGTGCCCAGCAGTATCGCGGCCTCGCCGTCCTCGAGTTCACCACCTATGAGGAACAGCCGGATTTCACCCATGCCTGGTTCCCGAAGGCCGAGTTCGATGAAACCCATGTTTCCGGTGGTGTGGCGCTCGCCCGCTCCGGCAAGGGTGCCGTCATGCTGCGCGCGCCCTCGAAGCTGGAGGCCGTGACCGACGGTCCGTCGGCAGGGGCTGAACTGCGCCAGTACGGCCAGAAGACCCGCTGGATCGTCCGCGTCTGCGAGGCGGACAATCTGACGGCCGTCGAGTACCGCTTCAGCGGTCTCGCTCCGAGACAGGAATCCGACGGCACTATCGTTGTCGAGGACCCGGAATATGGTACCGTCCGCTTCAGGAAGGACGGCTCCGTGGAGGCCGAAGGCCGCGTGATCGCGCGGGCGGATTACACCGTAAAGGGTGAAGCGACGATGCTGCGCCCCGCATGATATAAAAAGGATTTTCAGGTTAAGGCGCACAGATGTGCGCCTTAAGGAAACCGGACGGGAGGAGGCCCCGTCCATTCAGAGGAGGAAATGAGCATGAAAACCAAATCGCTTCTGGCGGGCGCTGCGCTCGCCCTTCTCATGTCGACGGCAGCACATGCCGGCGACGTGCGGATCATGTGGTATTCGGACGGCGTCGAAGGCGATGTCATGAAGGACCTCGTTGGCCGTTTCATGAAGGAAAACCCAGGCATCAACGTCACGCTCGACAACGTTGCCTACAGCGTCATCAAGGACCAGCTGCCCGTGCAGCTCGAAGCCGGCAACGGCCCGGATATCGCCCGCGTCACGGCGATCAAGGACCTTTCCAGGCATTGGCTCGACCTGCGCCCGCTGGTCAAGGATGCCAAGTACTGGGACGATAATTTCGGCGCCCAGGCCGACTGGATGCGTCCGGACGGCTCCAAGCAGATCTCCGGCTTCATGACGCAGATCACCCTGACCGGTGGCTTTGCCAACAAGACCCTGTTCGATCAGGCCGGCGTTCCGATGCCAGGCCCGAAGGCCACCTGGGAAGAATGGGCCGCAGCTTCCAAGAAGGTCAAGGATAGCCAGAAGCTTCCGTTCGCCATGGCGATCGACCGCTCCGGCCACCGCCTCACCGCTCCGCTGCTGTCCTACGGCGCCAACTATGTCGGACCGGACGGCAAGCCGGCCCCGCTCGACAAGGGCGCCAAGGATTTCCTGACCAAGTTCGTCGGTTGGGTCGCCGAAGGTTCGTTTGCCAAGGACGTCTGGGTCTCCGCCGGCGGCTCGACCTACCGCGCCGCGGCCGAAGACTTCATCAACGGTCAGCTCGCCTTCTATTATTCCGGTTCCTGGCAGGTGGCCAACCTCGCCACCAAGATCGGCAACAGCTTCGACTGGGTCGCCACCGGCAGCCCCTGCGGCCCGGCCGCCTGCACCGGCATGCCCGGCGGCGCGGCGCTCGTCGCTGTGAAATATACGAAGAACCCGAAGGACGTCGCAGCCGTCATGGATTGGTTCGCCCAGGAGAAGATCGTCAAGGAATTCTCCGAGCGCACCCTGTTCCTGCCCGGCCACAAGGGCGTCGTCGACAAGGGCGGCCTTGACTTCAAGACCGACAACGCCTTCGCCAAGGCGGCCCTGACCAAATATGTCGAGGCATCCAAGACCACCTCCGACACCGCTCTGAAGCTGCCCGGCTGGCGCTGGTCCGACACGGTCTATGCCGCGATCGTCACCCGCGTCGGTCAGACCCTTGCCGGCGAACTGAAGCTCGACGACGCCTTTACGCGCATCGACGCCGATATCGCCCAGAAGGTCAAGGACAGCGGCCTTTGATGCCCAATTGGCGAAATTGCTCCGCCCGTCGGGCGGGACATTCTTCTCTCCCCGCACCGGGGAGAGAAATTCGGCATGAGGATACGAGGCGGCGCGGCAAGCTCCCTCTGATCTCCCCCCTTGAGGGGGAGATGTCACCGAAGGTGACAGAGGGGGGTGGCAGCGGTGCAGCGGGTGCGAGGATCTATGAGGTGCCTATGCGACACCCCCCTCTGCCCTGCCGGGCATCTCCCCCTCAAGGGGGGAGATCGGCCAGCCGCAACGCCTTTTTTCCATATGCATTGAATCGATACAGCCGAACGAACAGAACCAGGCCAAGGGGAGGAAGTCATTGAAATGAGCACGACGTCCCTTACAGACCGCCTCGGCAGCCTCCTCATGGCGCCCGTGCATCTCTTGATGCGCATCATCGACATACCGCTGCGCGCCGTCCAGAAAGCGACCGGCATCGGCGGCATGGCGACCGTTTTCCTCGCCCCGAACATGCTGATCTTCGGCATTTTCGTGCTCCTGCCCCTCGTCATCAACTTCGTCTACTCGATGACCGGCGGCACCGCCTTCTTCCTTTCCGAGCGCAATTTCGTCGGCGCCGAGCAGTATCAGCGCCTTTTCACCTGCACGAACTACCTCGATCCGATGTCCTGCCAGGAGGATGCCTTCTGGGCCGCCGTCGGCAACACGTTCTGGTTCGTCATCCTGCAGGTGGCGCTGATGATCTGCGTGTCGCTGATCACCGCACTGATCCTCAACCGTGATCTCGCCGCCCGCTCCTTCTGGCGCGCCGTATTCTTCTTCCCGGTCCTCCTGTCGCCGGTCGTCGTCGGCCTGATCTGGAAGTGGATCCTGCAACGCCAGGGCCTCTTGAATTTCGGTCTCTACCAGTTCGGCATCGAGCCGTATACCTGGCTCACCGACCGCAACTGGACCTTCATCGCCACGATCGGCGTATCGATCTGGGCGCATATGGGCCTCTACACGCTGATCCTGCTCGCCGGTCTGCAGGCGATCCCGAAGGATCTCTATGAAGCCGCCGAAATGGACGGCACCAAGCCGGCGCGCGTCTTCCGGCGCATCACGCTGCCGCTTCTCGCCCCGAACCTTCTGGTCGTCGTCGTCCTGGCGCTGATCAAGGCCGTGCAGATCTTCGACGAGGTCTATGTCCTGACCGGCGGCGGTCCCGGCACCAGCACACTCTATCTGACCCAGTATATCTACGAGACCGGCTTTGCCTCGGCGCTCCGCAATCCGGGCCTTGCCGCTGCCGCCTCTATCCTGATGGGCCTCGTGCTCGTCGTCCTGACACTGATCCAGCTCGGCATAGGCCAGCGTGGCGAAAAGAAGGGGAAACGCTGATGGGTGTAGCCTCTCGCTTCATTCTGCGCCGCCGCGGCGGCAAGAGCTGGCACTGGACGGACATCGTCACCTGGGTCTGGCTGATCGGCGGACTGATCATCATGTTCGGCCCGGCCGTCTGGCTCACCTTCTCATCGTTCAAGACGCCGGCGGCACTTGCCGAATTCCCGCCGTCGATCCTGCCCTATATCACCAGCCAGGCGACGGTGCAGGGCTACGACAAGCCGCTGCAGCTCTTCGACGCCAAGATGCCGGACGGTTCGACCAGGGTGCTGGCCGAAGTGCGCCGCATCGGTCTGGTCGCCCAGATGGTCGATCCGAAGGCGCCCGGAGAAATCGTCCGCGTCAACATCGGCGACCGGACGCCGGTCCGCTCGGTCTCGTTCGCTACGGAAAATTACACGACGCCCTTCACCCAGTTCGATTTCCTGCGCTACCTGTGGAACTCGGTCTTCGTCACGGTGACCGCGACGCTGATCACCCTGATCGTCAATTCCATGGCCGCCTTCGCGCTGTCGAAATACGAGTTCAAGGGCCGCAGCCTGGCGATGCTGATCATCCTCGCGACGCTGATGGTGCCGCTTTCGGTGATCATGGTGCCGCTCTACTCGATCATCTCGTCGCTCGGGCTGTTCAATAGTCTCTGGGGCGTCATCCTGCCGACGGTCGCGACACCGACCGGCGTGTTCATCCTGCGCCAATACATGCTGACCATCCCGGACGAACTGATCGACGCGGCGCGCATGGACAAGGCGTCGGAATGGCAGATCTACTGGCGCATCGTCCTGCCGCTGACGGCACCGGCGCTTGCGGTGCTGGCGATCTTCTCGGTGGTCTGGCGCTGGAACGACTTCCTGTGGCCGCTGATCGTCCTGTCGAGGCGCGAACTCTACACCCTGCAGGTGGGTTTGAGCATCTATTCCGGCGAATTGAACGTCCAGTGGCACTTCATCCTGGCGATGACGGTCGTGACCATGATCCCCGTCGTGCTGGTCTTCATCTTCCTGCAGCGTTTCATCACCACCGGCATTGCCGGCACCGGCCTGAAGTAAGGATCCCCGATGGGCGAGATCACACTCACCAAAATCAAGAAGTCCTTCGGCGCGGTCGACGTCCTGAAGGACATCGACCTCGAGATCAAGGACGGCGAGTTCATCGTTTTCGTCGGCCCGTCCGGCTGCGGAAAGTCGACCTTGCTGCGTACCATCGCCGGGCTTGAAAAGGTCACCGGCGGCGAGATCGAGATCGACGGCAAGCGCGTCAACGAAGTGTCCGCCGCCGACCGCGGCCTTGCCATGGTCTTCCAGTCCTATGCGCTCTATCCGCATATGAGCGTGCGCCAGAACCTCGCCTTCGGCCTTGAAAATTCCAACATGCCGAAGGCCGAAGTGGCCGAGCGCATTACCGAAGCCGCCCGCATGCTGGAGATCGAGCCCTATCTGGAACGCCGGCCCGGCCAGCTTTCCGGCGGCCAGCGCCAGCGCGTCGCGATCGGCC
>NZ_JALBGV010000103.1 GCF_023006505.1 Neorhizobium sp. SHOUNA12A | reverse complement strand
GAAGCGCCGCCTCATCCGGCCAAGGCGCCGGTCGCCAAGGGCATGGAGGCGGCAACGCCGACCGCACTCGCTGAGGCCCGCATCGAAGCCTTTGCCAAGGCCAAGCTCGATCCGAGCTGCTACGTGACCATCCGGGACCTGACGGTGCTCGACGACTGGATCCGCGCGGCGCAGGAAACCGGCCTTGTCGCCTTCGATACGGAAACCACGTCGCTTGATCCGATGCAGGCGGAATTGGTTGGTTTTTCGCTGGCGCTTGCCGACAATATCGCCAACCCGTCCGGCCTAGAAGTCCGCGCGGCCTATGTGCCGCTGATCCACAAGACCGGCGTCGGCGATCTGCTCGGCGGCGGGCTTGCCGAAAACCAGATCTCGACCAGGGAAGCGCTGGCGCGTCTGAAGCCGCTGCTGGAGGACCCGTCGGTCCTCAAAGTGGCGCAGAACCTGAAATTCGATTACCTATTGATGAGGCGCCACGGCATCACCGTCGAGGGTTATGACGATACGATGCTGATGTCCTATGTGCTGGAAGCCGGCAAGGCGAACCACGGCATGGACGCACTGTCGGAGCGCTGGCTGAACCACAAGCCGATCACCTTCAAGGAAGTCGCCGGCAGCGGCAAGGCGGGCGTCACTTTCGATTTCGTCGATATCGACAAGGCGACCGCCTATGCCGCGGAAGATGCGGACGTGACGCTGCGCCTGTGGATGGTGCTGAAACCGCAGCTGGCGGCTGCGGGCTTGACCCGCATCTATGAACGGCTTGAGCGGCCGCTGGTCTCGGTGCTCGCCCGCATGGAAGAGCGCGGCATCACCATCGACCGGCAGATCCTGTCCAGGCTTTCGGGAGAGCTTGCCCAGCGGGCCGCCGCCTTCGAAGATGAGATCTACGAGTTGGCGGGGGAAAAATTCACCATCGGTTCGCCAAAGCAGCTCGGCGACATCCTGTTCGGGAAGATGGGCCTGCCGGGCGGCGCCAAGACCAAGACCGGCCAGTGGTCGACCTCGGCCAGCGTGCTGGAAGACCTGGCTGCCGAAGGTCATCCCCTGCCGCGCAAGATCGTCGACTGGCGCCAGCTGACAAAGCTGAAATCCACCTACACGGACGCGCTGCCGGGTTATGTCCACCCGCAGACCAAGCGGGTCCACACCTGCTACTCGCTTGCCTCCACCACCACAGGCCGACTGTCCTCCTCCGAGCCGAACCTGCAGAACATCCCGGTGCGTACGGCGGAAGGCCGCAAGATCCGCACCGCTTTTATCTCGACGCCCGGCCACAAGCTGGTTTCCGCCGACTACAGCCAGATCGAACTGCGCGTGCTTGCGCATGTGGCCGACATTCCGCAACTGCGCCAGGCCTTTGCCGATGGGATCGACATTCACGCGATGACGGCTTCGGAAATGTTCGGCGTGCCGGTGGAAGGCATGCCCAGCGAAGTGCGCCGCCGCGCCAAGGCGATCAACTTCGGCATCATCTACGGCATTTCCGCCTTCGGACTGGCCAACCAGCTGTCGATCGAACGCTCGGAAGCGGGCGACTACATCAAGAAGTATTTCGAGCGCTTCCCGGGCATCCGCGATTACATGGAAAGCACCAAGACCTTCGCCCGCGAGAACGGTTACGTCGAGACGATCTTCGGCCGCCGGGCGCATTATCCGGAGATCAAATCCTCCAACCCATCGGTGCGCGCTTTCAACGAACGTGCGTCGATCAATGCGCCGATCCAGGGTTCGGCCGCAGATATCATTCGCAGGGCGATGGCGAAGATGGAGCCGGCGCTGGAAACGGCCGGGCTGAACGGAAGAGCCCGTATGCTGCTGCAGGTGCACGACGAACTGATCTTCGAGGTCGAAAACGAAGAGATCGACAAGACCTTGCCGGTGATCATCTCGACCATGGAGCACGCAGCCATGCCGGCGATCTCGATGCGGGTGCCGCTGAAGGTCGATGCTCGCGCCGCCAGCAATTGGGACGAGGCGCATTGAGCTTGAGGCTCAGTGTTCCTGCGGATAGAGAGACAGAAGCGCGGTCGAAAGCAGCTCGTCGGCATAGGTGCAGGCGGTGAGCCGCGCATCCTCCGGCATGTTCATCTCGTGACAGCGCTGGTGCACGGCTTCGAGAACGAGGTTGCTGATTCCGCGGGCGTGTTCGACATCCGCATTTTCGGACGTGTCCATGGCGAGCGCCAAAGCCGTCATGGAGACGATTTCCAGAACAACGACGCGCGCTTCCAGATCGATGGCGGTTGCCCCGTCGGAATGGTGCCTGTCGCGCGGTTTGTTCTGGCCCATGGTTTTTTCCTTTCATAATATAAGGAAAGGCAAATAGAGCCGGATCAGGGACTTTAAAGAACGATCGAACGTTTTTCGCTAACCAGTCGGGTGGCTCGCAAAGCAACCGTTGAGAGCGTCGACCAGGGCCTTGCCGGCATCTTCGAGCGATCCGCTATTGTCGATCGTCACCACCTGGTAGTCGCCGGTCACGGCAAGCGAACTGCGTTCGAGACGCCGAAGTATCTCCTCGCGCGTTTCCCGTCCGCGCGCTTCGAGCCGGGCGGCGAGCACGTTCAGGCTGGCGGTGATGTTGATGACCACGAGCGACGGATAGGTATCTTTGAACCGGGCAAGCGCGGACCGCGAGCCGTTGGCGACGACCAGCTGGCCTCTTGCCATGGCCTCTTTCGTCTCGGCGGGAATGCCGTATCGCAGGCCGTGGGCACCCCAGGAGACCGCAAAACGGCCGGCCCTTTCCAGAGCTTCGAATTCCGCTTCGGAAACGCCGTCGTGATCCTCGCCGCCGGCGGCGGCATCGCGGGTGATAATCCGCCGCACGAAGA
This sequence comes from Neorhizobium sp. SHOUNA12A, assembly GCF_023006505.1. Lineage (GTDB taxonomy): Bacteria > Pseudomonadota > Alphaproteobacteria > Rhizobiales > Rhizobiaceae > Neorhizobium. Next base: position 14,578 of record NZ_JALBGV010000103.1, on the reverse strand, counting down.
CGACGTCATCGCGGCCCTCGAAGAACCGGGCGGCATAGGCCATCAGCGTGTCCTTGCCGGCCCCGCTCGGGCCGACGACGGCGACCATGCAGCCGCGTCGCTCCGATTCCATTGTTGTCGGCCTGGCGTCCATCAGGCGACCCGCCGGCCTTCCCGCCAGACGGCACGGGAGACGGGAACGCCCTCTTCGTGATGGACGCGAACGATATCGGCGCGCAGGCCCGTCGCGATCCGGCCGCGATCATCGAGGCTGACTGTACGGGCAGGGGTCGATGTGACCATGGCGAGCGCCTTCGGCAGCGAGATGCTTTCGACCTCTGCGGCAAGCACGAAGGGTGCATGCAGCAGGCTGAGCGGCACGTAATCGGAGGAGAGCACGTCGAGCACGCCCCGCTCGGCAAGGTCGCGGGCGGCGATATTGCCGGAATGCGACTTGCCGCGAACGATGTTCGGCGCCCCCATCAGCACGCTCATGCCCGCTTCGTGGGAAGCCTTTGCCGCATCGAAACTGGTCGGGAATTCCGCCAGCCGAACGCCATTGTCGATCGCTTCGCCCACATGGGAAAGCGTCGCGTCGTCATGGCTTGCGACGGTGATGCCACGCTCGGCGCAGACCTTCGAGATCGCAGCGCGGTGCGGTGTCGCGTTGCGTGCCGATTCTTCCTGGCGTTTGGCCACGAAGGCGGCGAATGCCTCGTCGCTGAGGCCGCGCTTCTTCTGGTAATACAGGGTGTACTGATCCATCGTCTGGAACTGCCGCTGGCCCGGCGCGTGATCCATCAGCGAGACGAGCCGGACATGCGGATCGTTCTCGAAGTCGACGAAATGCTCCATGCAATTGTCGGCGGAGACTTCGCAGCGCAGATGCAGGAAGTGTTCGGAACGCAGGCGGCCGTATGCGCCGGCGGCGGCAATCGCATCCGCCATGGCGCGCATTTCGCCGTGGGCAAAACCGCCGTCCTCGTCGGCGCCCATGCGCAGGCAGTCGAAGACGGTGGTGATGCCGGAGGTGGCGATCTGTGCGTCATGGGCCTGGATCGCCGCCGTGGTGTTCCAGCGCACGCCAGGACGCGGTGAATAATGCTGTTCCAGATGGTCGGTATGAAGTTCGACTAGGCCTGGGATCAGATAGTCGCCCTCGAAATCTTCGCCGGTATGAACGTTGCCTTCCGAGATATCGGTGATCTTGCCGCCTTGGATCTGGACGGAACCGGCGATCACGCTGTCCTCGAGCACGATGCGGGCATTGGTGAGCACGAGTTCGGCGGTCATGATGCGGTCTTTCTGTTTTCGAAGGCGGATGCCAGCGGAAGCCAGCGATGGGCGATGAAGGGTGCGCCGCGCTCCGGCTCTACGAAGATGGCGAGACCATCGACGGTCAGCGGTGCGTTGGCGAAATCGGCGAAGCGCCGATCGAGCTCGCGGCGCATGGCAGGTGCCTCCTCGGCCGGGACTTGGCCCGTCAGCGTCATGTGGAAGCGGAACTCGTCCATGACATAAGGATAACCCCAGCGATCGAGATTGGCGCGCTGGGCAGAGCTTAACATATCAGGTTTCCGCCGTGCGATATCGTCCTCCGACAGCGGCGCGCGAAAATGTTCGAACTCTTCGACGACGCGTCCGGCGAAATGCTGGAGCTCCGGATAAATCGTGTCAGGCACCAGCGCGAAGAACCGCCCCAGCTGGCCGACGATGACGTTCGGGATATCGAAGACCGGCGTCTCTGCGGCAAAGCGTTCGGCGGCCTTGATGAGCTCGGCTTCCGTCCGGTCGGGGTGCAGTTCGAACGGCGCCTTGAGCGTCGCGTGAAAGGCATAGCGGCGCGGATCGGCAGTCAGTTTATGGATGGTGTCGCGGGACAGGCCTTCGACATCAGGCGTCGGAAACGTCTCGGCGGTAAAGGCGTCACGACCGAGCCAACGCGCTGCCGCCTTCGTCAGCGGATGGTTTTCGGCGGGCGAAAAATAGAGAGCGTAGCGCAAAACGGGATTCCGGAATCAGGAGAAGGCCGGCCGACCTTAGCTGTCTACCGGCCGGCGAAACAGGACCTTCGGCTAAAAGATTTCCGTGACAGAATGATGATAATCCGGCCGGTCAGTGACCCTTTTTGCCCATGACCCGCGAACGCAGCGCATTCGAGAGGTTGTCGAAGACGAAGACCACGAGAAGGATCAGCAGGACCATGTAGGCGACCTTGTCCCAGTCGGCATTGGTCTTCATGGATTCGAGCAGCTTGAGGCCGATACCGCCGGCTCCGACAGCGCCGATCACGGTCGCCGAACGGGTGTTGGACTCCCAGAAATACAGCGATTGTGAGATGAAAATCGGCAGGACCTGCGGCACGACGCCGTAGCGCTGCACGATGACCGGCGCGGCACCCACCGACTTGACGCCCTCGCGCTGCTTGTCGTCGACATTCTCCAGCGCTTCCGAATAGACCTTGCCGAGCGCGCCGGTGTCCGTGAAGAAGATGGCGGCGATCCCCGGCAACGGCCCCGGGCCGAAGGCGCGGGTGAAGAACAAGGCCCAGATCAGCATGTCGATGGAGCGCAGAAAGTCGAAGAAGCGCTTCATCCCCCAGTTCATCGGCCGGCTTGTGGTGATATTGCGCGCCGCGACGAAGGCGAGCGGGAAGGCGACGAGGGTGGCAAACAGCGTGCCGACAAAGGCCATGACCAGCGTCTGCATCAGCTTGGAGAGAATGTCGCCGTGCTGCCAGCTGCCATTGTTCAGGAAATTGTCGAGCGCCAGCGAGGCATTCGATTGAGCCGGATCGAGCCGCTCACCGAAGAGCACAAGCCCGGCGACGCCGGTGACGCTGCGGCCCCAGAACGGCGAGTGCGTGTCGAAGAAGAAATTCGCCCAGCCGAGAAAACGCCGCTGGATATAGACTTGGTTGCTGCGGATTTCCGCCTGGCCGGCGAAGCCGAACCGGACATTGACCTTGCTGTCGTCCTGCTCCATCCGTGCCGGGGCGCCTGCCGGCAGAGATGCTCGGTCCCCGTTGATCGCTACGGGATAGAGCTTGCCGTCGATATAGACGTCGACCTGGCTCGGGGTCACTTCCAGGCGGTTTTCGCCGCCGAAAAGGACCGTGTAGCCGCCGTTCGAGGTCGGCTTCAGCCAGTCGATCGCCGCACCCTCGGGATATTGGCGGCGGCTCGTCCATTGCGGCACGACCTGGCCGTTCTGGAAGCGCAGGCGCGGCTGGGCCCGCCAGGAATACCAGTCCTGGATATAGATCGCCGCGCGGTCCCAGTTGCCGTTCACGAAGGTCGGGATGACGTTGAAGAAGGAAAAGCAGAAGGCGAGGTAGACGAAGACCGTAACGGCGACGATCGCCAGGCCCCAGCGCTGCATGAAGCTGCGGTGAAAGACTTCCGGATAGGCGGCGAGCAGGCGTTCGCGATCTGCGGCATTGACGGCGAGAGTGGACATCAGGCGGCTCCCCGGCCGAATTCGAACGATTGCCTGCCGATCAGCCGGCGGCGCAGCCAGGCCGAGAACTGGTCGACGCAGATGACGGTGACCAGGAGAAGGATGATGATCGCATAGGTCTTGGCGGCGTGGTCGCGGCCGATCGACAGGCTGAACACCTCGCCGATGCCGCCGCCGCCGACGGCGCCGATAATGGTCGAGGCGCGCACGTTGATCTCTGTGCGCAGCAGCGTATAGGACACGAAATTCGGCAGGACCTGCGGCAGGATCGCGAAACGGACACGCTCCAGCCAGCTGGCGCCCGAGGCCCGCAGGCCCTCGTCCGGCCTCATGTCGGCATTCTCGACCACTTCGAAGAACAGCTTTCCGAGCGCACCGATGGTGTGGAAGGAGACCGCGATGATCGCCGCAATCGGACCGATCGACAGGATGGCGGCGAGAAGGCCGGCGATGACGATCTCCGGGAAGGCGCGCATGATTTCCATGATCCGCCGCACTCCCCAACGCACTGCCCGCGAGCCGACGAGGTTGGAGGAAGCGAAGAAGCAGAGCAGGAATGCGCCGGTCGAGCCGAGAATGGTCGAGACGATCGCGATATTGAGGGTGATAGCGAGCTGGTAGAAGAAGTTCGGAATGTAGAAGCTGTCGGTGATCCAGACGCGATCGCTTGTATAGTCGAACTTGATCGAGCCGTCGGCATAGGGCGACGGCAGGTCGAACATGGCGCGGAAGATCTCCAGCGGGCTGTTGGGCACGAAGCTCTTGATGAAGTCGAAGAAATACGGAAGGCGTTCGAAGAACTTGCCGGAATTGGCTTCGTTGGCGAAATCCAGCGACGCAGCGAGCACGATCAGGAAAACCACAATGGAGACGACGGTATAGATCCGCCGGGTCCGCACCTGTTGCTGGTAATGGTCGAGGATGGTGCGGGAGCTTTCCTGCAGCCCGCTGAGTTGAGCGGGTTCGGCCACGTGCGCCATTCTGGGCATCCTTGTTGAACGAGCGGCGGCATCGTCATGATGCCGCCGCCAAGATATTGATCAGACGTTGGATCAGCCGCCGATGACGGCCTTACGGGCGTCGATGATGGTCTGGTAGAACTTCTGGTCGACCGGCGACCAGTCGACGTAGCCGCCGCCCGTGAAGCTCTCGAAGCAGGCCTTGTCTTTCTTCGGCAGTTCGGCGAAGTAGGCGGTCACCTTCTTCTTCATGTCGTCCGAAAGCTTGTTGGAAACCATCAGCGGGCCGTTCGGGATGAGCGGCGACTTCCAGACCTGGACGATGTCGTCCATGTCGAGCAGGCCCTTGGTGACCATGATGTGCAGGTTGCCGGACGAGTAGCCCTGCGCCCAGTCGCCGACAGCCGAACCGAAGGTGGTGCCGACGTCAAACTTCTTGTCGAGAATGCCGAGAACGAGGTTCTCGTGGCCGCCGCCGAAACCGGTTTCGGAGAAGTACTGCTTGACCGGCATGCCGATGTCCTTCGGCAGGGAGACGTTCGGTACGAGGTAACCGGAGGTCGAGTCCGGATCGGCAAAGCCGATCTTCTTGCCCTTGGCATCGGCGAGCGTCTTGATGCCCGAATCTTTGCGGGCAACCATGATCGAGTAGTAGCCGGTCGAACCGTCGGCCTGTTTGGTGGTCAGGACCGGGGTAACGGCGTTCGGGTCCTTGATGTAGATCGAAGCGTAGGAGGATGCACCCATGACGGCAAGGTCGATCGTGCCGCCGAGCAGACCCTGGATGACGCCGTTATAGTTCGGCGACGGGAAGAGCTTGACATCCGAAGCGCCGGTCGCGGCGATCAGGCCCGGCTTGACGCATTCGGTGCGGCGAACCTGGTCGGCTTCGTTTTCGCCGCCATCGAGGCCGATGCGCAGAACGGGTGCGCTCTGGGCGTGGGCCTGGCCGGCGACGGCAGCGATGGCGATCGTCGCCATCAGGATCTTGCGGAATGCAGACATGGAAGTCTCCTTTGGTGATTGGGGTGGTCAACCCGGAAAGGGCGTCAGTCTTCCGGCCGCGGGTCGGCAGCCGGAAACAGGTCAGCGCATGGCGGCGGCTTCGGCCATCATGCCGGATGTGTCGATCGCGACCGGAGCCTCGCCGCGACGGGTGGAGGCGAGGCTGGTCGACGTCATCGTCTCGTCGATCCCGGCGCCATCCCTGTCGGAGCCGTAGATCTCGCGCACCGCATTGGCATTGAGCTCCTGCGGCGGTCCGTCGAAGACGACGCGGCCGCCCGCCATGCCGATAATCCGCTCGCAATAGCTGCGGGCAGTGTCGAGCGTGTGCAGATTGGTGATGACAGTGATGCCTTCGCGCTCGTTGATGTCGCGCAGCGCATCCATGACGATCTTGGCATTGAGCGGATCGAGCGAGGCGATCGGCTCGTCGGCGAGCATCATTTTCGGCGCCTGCACCAGCGCACGGGCAATCGCCACCCGCTGCTGCTGTCCGCCGGACAATGTTCCGGCGGCCTGCAACGCCGTCTGTTCGATGCCGAGCCGCTCGAGCGCCGCCATCGCCATGACGCGCTCGTCACGGCTGAAGATTTTCAAGAGGCTCATGGTCGTCGAACGGTGATTGAGACGGCCGAGCAGCACATTGGTCATCACGTCGAGGCGCGGCACCAGGTTGAACTGCTGGAAGATCATCGCGCAGTCGCGCTGCCAGTTGCGCAGTGCTCGGCCCTTGAGGGAGGAGACCTCGGCGCCGTTGAAATAGATGGAGCCGGAGCTCGGCTCCTGCAGGCGGTTGATCATCCGCAGCAGGGTCGACTTGCCGGCGCCGGAGCGGCCGATGATGCCGACCATCTGGCCTTGGGGAATCTCGACGTTCACGGCGCTCACCGCGATACGGTCGCCGAAACGGCGGGTGATGTCCCTCAACTCGAACTTCATGCTCTCTCGCCAATTCAGCCTTTTTCTGAGAGCTCGATAGCGATGGTTGATGAAGTCTGAATGTCGGTTTTATGTCGGTTTTATTATATTCCGAAAGTGCCCGTCACGCTTCCGTTACGTGGCATGACGGGACACGAATTCCTCTGCCGAAAGTGCCCGGAAATCATCGAGCGCAGCTCTCAGTTTCAGGTGATCCCAGTCCCACCAGGCAAGCCGGTCCATCGCCTCGCCGACCGCTTTTGTGAAACGCTCGCGGATGAGTTTAGCCGGCACGCCGCCGACGATCGTATAGGGCGCCACGTCCTTCGAGACGACCGCCCCGGCTCCGATCACAGCGCCGTTGCCGACAGTGACGCCCGGCAGCACCGTGGCGCCGTGGCCGATCCACACGTCATGGCCGATCGTGACCCGATGGTCGCGCCGCCATTCGAAGAAGCTCTTTTCGTCTTCCGCGTCGTCCCAGTAGCTGGCGGCGCGATAGGTGAAATGATGCAGCGTCGCCCGCCAGGTCGGGTGGTTGGTGGCGTTGATGCGCACCGAGGCCGCCATGTTGACGAACTTGCCGATCGTCGCACACCAGATCGAGCCGTCCTGCATGATGTAGGAATAGGCGCCGATCTCAGCCTCGCTGATGCGGCAGCGCTCGGCAACTTCCGTATACGGGCCGAGCGTAGAATTGCTGACGTTTGCCGTCTCGTGGATCGCGGGCTCGAGCCCGACCTTGGCGCTCATGCAGCGACTGCCTTTCGCGGAGAAAATTGGGAGACGTCGAGAACGCGGTCTGCCACCGCCTCGCGCACTTCCTCGTCGTGGAAGATGCCGAGAAGGGCGACGCCCTCGCGTTTCTTGTCCGCGATCATGTCCACGACGACGCGGCGGTTGATGGCGTCGAGCGAAGCGGTCGGCTCGTCGAGGAGCAGGATTCGGTGGCTGGTGATGAAGCCGCGGGCGATGTTGACCCGCTGCTGTTCGCCGCCTGAAAACGTGGCGGGCGGCAGGGTCCAGAGCTCCTGCGGCAGGTTGAGCTTGCCCAGCAGCTCGGCCGCCTTGCCGCGCGCTTCCGGGGCTGCGATACCGCGGGCGACCAGCGGTTCGGCGACCACGTCGAGCGCGGAGACACGCGGGACGGTGCGCAGGAACTGGCTGACATAACCGAGCGTATGGCGGCGCACGTCGAGCACGGTACGCGGATCAGCACGGGCGATATCGACGAGCCGGTCCTTGTGGTCGACCAGGATCTGCCCGGCATCGACGGCGTAGTTGCCATAGAGCATCTTCAGGATCGAGCTCTTGCCGATGCCCGACGGGCCGCCAAGCACGACACATTCGCCGCTCGCAACCGAAAAGTTCACATCGTTGACGACCGGCAGCTTGATGCCGTCGCGCAGATGCATGGTGAAGCTCTTGAAGACCTCGGAAACGACGAGGGGAGTTGCCATGATCGTTTTTCCTCAGACCTGAAGAATGGAAGAGACGAGAAGCTGGGTATAAGGCTCGCGCGGATCGTCGAGCACCCGGTCGGTCAGCCCGTGTTCAATCACATGGCCGTCCTTCATCACCATCATCCGGTGGGACAGGAGGCGGGCGACCGCGAGATCGTGGGTGACGACGATCGCCGACAGGCCGAGATCGTTGACGAGGCCGCGCACCAGATCGAGCAGGCGCGCCTGGACCGACACGTCGAGACCGCCGGTCGGCTCGTCCATGAACACCAGCCGCGGGCCGGTGACGAGGTTGCGGGCGATCTGCAGGCGCTGGCGCATGCCGCCGGAAAAGGCGCGCGGCTGATCGTCGATGCGGTCGGTGCCGATTTCAACACGAGTCAGCCAGTCGCTCGCCGTTTCGCGGATCTTGCCGTAATGCCGGTCGCCGATAGCCATCAGCCGCTCGCCGACATTGGCGCCGGCCGAAACCGTCATCCGCAGGCCGTCGGCCGGGTTCTGGTGCACGAAGCCCCAGTCTGTGCGCATCAGGAAGCGCCGTTCGGCCTCGCTCATATGGTAGAGGTCGCGGAAATTGCCGTCGCGCATCCGGTATTCGACACTGCCGGCCGTCGGCATCAGCCGGGTCGACAGGCAGTTGAGCAGCGTCGTCTTGCCGGAGCCGGATTCACCGACGATGGCAAGCACTTCGCCCGGCCACAGATCGAAGGAAACATCCTTGCAGCCGATCCGGCTGCCATAGAATTTCGAGACGCCGCTGACTTTGAGAAGAGGGGTGTCGGTCATGGCGTTTTGTCCTTGAATGTCGGCGCGTGGGGTTCACCCCCCTCTGTCCTGCCGGACATCTCCCCCTCAAGGGGGGAGATCGGCAAGTGGGTAAGCCTCAGCCCCAAATGGGATCGGGCAGTTCGATAAGCGGTGTCCTCAAGAGGGATCGAGCGGGCGCGTCTATCCAATCTCCCCCCTTGAGGGGGAGATGTCCGGCAGGACAGAGGGGGGTAAGCCACAACCAGTGTCATTCCGCTGCCTCCTTGGCAGGCGCCAGCAGAGCGCCGGCATGGCCGTGTTCGCGGCGGTCTTCGCAATTGTCGGTGTCGGAGCAGACGAACATGCGGCCGCCCTTGTCGTCCAGCACCACCTCGTCGAGATAAACGTTCTCGGCGCCGCAGAGCGCGCAGGGTTTGTCGAAGGTCTGGATTTCGAACGGATGATCCTCGAAGTCGAGGCTCACGACGTCCGTATAGGGCGGCACCGCGTAGATGCGCTTTTCGCGGCCGGCGCCGAACAGCTGCAGCGCCTCCGAGCGGTGCATTTTCGGATTGTCGAATTTTGGCGTCGGCGACGGGTCCATCACGTAGCGGCCCGCGACCTTCACCGGATAAGCATAGGTCTTCGAAATGCGGCCGTTATGGGCGATGTCCTCGTAGAGTTTTACATGCATAAGCCCGTATTCTTCGAGCGCATGCATCTTGCGGGTCTCGGTCTCGCGCGGCTCGAGGAAGCGCAAGGGTTCCGGGATCGGCACCTGGTAGACGAGGACTTGGCCCTCGGCGAGCTTGTGCTCGGGAATGCGGTGGCGGGTCTGGATGATCGTCGCGTCCTTGGTATGGGTGGTGACGGCGACATTGGCGACCTTCTGGAAGAAGGCGCGGATCGAGACCGCATTGGTCGTATCGTCGGCGCCCTGGTCGATCACTTTCAGCACGTCTTCCGGGCCGATAATCGCGGCGGTCACCTGCACGCCGCCGGTGCCCCAGCCGTAGGGCATCGGCATCTCACGGGAGGCGAAAGGCACCTGGTAACCGGGGATGGCGATCGCTTTCAGGATCGCGCGGCGGATCATCCGCTTCGTCTGCTCATCGAGATAGGCGAAGTTGTAGGTGGCGAGGTCCGTCATCTTGGAGTATCCTGTGACTGCATGAACCAACTAGAAGGAAAGGCTGTCATGGACGCCATCACTTCGAACGGATTGCTGGGCGTGGCCGTCTTCGCGGCCTTCGTCGCCTGCGGGATCATCATTCCCTTTTATGTCATCAAACCCCCTAAGGATGCCCGGATTGCCAATGCGGGCAGCGACGGCGGCTGGGCCGGAGGTTCCGTGAGCAGCTGCGACAGCGGCAGCGCGGGCGCCTGCGATGGCGGCGGTGGTGGTGACGGGGGAGGCGATTGAGCCGCCCCCGAACTGCGGCCGGACCGGCATCACGGTCATTCGGCGGCCTCCTGCAGGCCGCCCTTAACGCCATTGCGCGCCGCCTCGATGTCCGAGCGCATCCTACGCACCAGCGCAAGCTCGGCCTGGAAGTCGACGTAATGCGGCAGTTTCAGATGCTCGACGAAACCGGTCGCCTGGACGTTGTCCGAATGCGAGATCACAAATTCCTCGTCCTGCGCCGGCGCGGTAATGTCCTCGCCCAACTCTTCCGCACGCAGCGCACGATCCACCAGCGACATCGACATCGCCTTGCGCTCGCTCTGGCCGAACACCAGGCCGTAACCGCGGGTGAACTGCGGCGGCGCCTTGGACGAACCCTTGAACTGATTGACCATCTGGCATTCGGTAACCTGGATGCGGCCGAGCGAAACGGCAAAGTCGAGCTCCGCGACTTCGATCTCGATTTCCACTTCGCCAATGCGGATTTCGCCGACGAACGGGTGGTTGCGGCCGTAACCGCGCTGGGTGGAATAACCGAGCGCCAAGAGGAAACCTTCGTCACCACGGGCGAGCGCCTGCAGGCGCAGATCGCGGCTCATCGGGAATTCCATCGGCTCGCGGGTGATGTCGCCGGCCTGATGGTCCTCGGAAAACTCGCCGTCCGGTTCGATCAGGCCTTCATGGGCGAGAATGTCCGAAACCCGCATGATGTGCTCTTCCGGCGTATCGCGGCGCTCCGGCTCATCGACCGGTTCGTCGGTGAGCAGCGAAGGGTCAAGCAGCCTGTGGGTATAGTCGAATGTCGGGCCGAGAAGCTGGCCGCCCGGCAGGTCCTTGTAGGTCGCCGACACGCGCCGCTCGACCTTCATGGCGGCCGTATCGACCGGAACGGAGGAACCGAAGCGCGGCAGCGTGGTGCGATAGGCGCGCAGCAGGAAGATCGCCTCGATCATGTCGCCGCGCGACTGGCGGACAGCAAGCGCCGCGAGCGCCCGGTCGAAAAGCGAGGCCTCGGCCATCACCCGGTCGACCGCGAGGCCCAGTTGCTCGACGATCTGCTCGATGGTGACGGAAGGGAGCGAGCGATCGCCCCGACGCCGGTCGGCCAGCAGCCTGTGAGCGTTGTTGATGGCGGCCTCGCCACCCTTGACGGCAACATACATGGTTCATTCTCCTGGCCATCACCGGCATTCCATGGAAGACGCGGGAAGGGTTTGGTCGTTCGGCCCCAGCGGCTGCCCCGAGCAGGCGGCCACAAGGCTAAAAAGTCAGGCGTCCGTTCATTGCGTTGCGATCCGCACCGTTCGCGGCAGGCACAGCAGGCTCTTGCCGGCCGTCAGGATGACATCGACGCCGCGCGGGAAGAGTGCCCGGTTGTCGGCCCAAAGCCGTGGAAACACTTCCGGAAGACCCTTCACCATGACGGTCGTTGCATGCGGAATGCCGGGACCGGTCAGCGTCAGCGGCAGGCCTTCGCCAAGTGCTGCGACTTCGATGACCAGCGTCGTCGAACGGTCCGGATATTCCTGGGTGCCGGCCGAAAACAGGCCGAACGAGGCAAGCGTCGCGCCGGCTTCAACAAAGGCGAAGCGGGCCTCCGCCTTTTCGCGGGTGATCGGCGCTCCGGTATGGAAACCGATCCATTCGCCGGTGGCCGATTTGGCAAGGCCGGCGCTCAGCCAGACGGGCGTTTCATGGTCGCAGAGCGTCACGGCGATCGCCCCGGCTGCCCCTCCAAGCGGCTCGGGCTGACCGACATCCGGTCCGACGACGCGGATCGTTCCCGGACGGGCCATGCCGTCCATCAGCATGCGGAACACGCCCTGGGATTCGAAAACCGGCTCCCCGAACCCGCCGGAAAGCGCTTGCGTCTTGATGTTCATCAGTCGTCCCCCCGTACCATGGTGAAGAAATCGACGCGGGTCGCTGCCGTCTCCTCCGCCTTTTGTTTGTCCTCCGCCGCGATGCGGGCCTCGATAGGCGCAAGCAACGTGGTCTCCACGAAATCGCGCGTGCCGACCTCCTGCCAGAGCGCGTCGAAAATGGCTGCAAGCCGGACATTGTCCTTGGACGTGCCGAGCGCCTGCCCATGGCCGGCAGTGCCGGATGCGAGCAGCACGGTCGCCCGCGTCACCGTCGCCTCGCCGAGATTGAAGGGCGCGCCGCCGCCGCCGATGCGGCCGCGGACCATCACCAGTCCGGTCTCCGGCCCACGTACGGGCTTGACCTCCGGTTTGGCCGGAAGCTTGTCCCAGGCGGCACGCAATTCGTCCGTCATCGCCCGCGCAAGCAGGCCAACCGCACGGCGGCGTCCGTTGGTTTCCGCGTTCGGCCCGATTTGTTTCGCCAGGTCCATTGCCAAGCTCCAAAATGTCTATTAATATAGACAACCATACAAGTTACCTATACTACTAACTTCCGCATATAACAAGCGTGTGACATGGATACGGGGCAGGCAAACGTTCATCGGCAAAACGGCGTGGCGCTCTGGCGTCAGATCGCCGATCGCATTCGCGCCTCGATCGCCAACGGCGACTACGACGCGACCGGCAAGGTGCCGCCGGAATTCACGCTGGCTGCGCAATTCGGCGTCAATCGCCATACGGTGAGAAGCGCGCTTGCCGCTCTCGCCCAGGAAGGCATCGTCCGTTCCGTGCAGGGGCGCGGTACCCTGATCGAGCGCAAGGAACGGCTGAACTTCCCGATCACGCGGCGCACAAGGTTCAGCGAGGGTATCGGCGACCAGGCGCGGGAAAAGGAAGGCCTGCTGCTTCATTCGGCGCAGGAACCGGCCTCGACCGATCTGTCGGCCCGGCTGCGCATTCCCGAAGGCACGCCGGTGATCCGGCTGGAAACGCTGAGGAAGGCGGATCACCGCCCGGTTTCCCGCTCGACGACCTGGTTTCCGGCCGACCGTTTCGGCGGCATCGAGGAGGCCTACAGCAAAAGCGGTTCGATCACGGTCGCATTCCGAATGCTCGGCCTTTCGGATTATCTGCGTGTCTCGACGGAAGTGACGGCTACCCATGCGGACGGGGCGGATCTCGCCGACCTGCAGCTCTCGCCGGGAGCCATCATCCTCATCGCCCGCGCGCTCAATACCGATACCGAAGGCGTGCCGGTCCAATACGCCGTCAGCCGCTTTCCGGCCGATATGGTGCAGTTCACGATCGAGAATTGAAGTCGCCTATTCGGGCGGCCATTGGCGGGCGGTATGGATGATACCTAAAATCCGCACCGCGCCTTCGTGCACGTCATAGATCATCAGATAACTGGGATGGGCGAGGAGTTCACGCGTTCCAGAAACACGGCCGGGACGCCCCGAATAGGGATGGCGGGAGAGTTGGCCTGCCGCCATTGCAAACTGATCGTCCATGGCTGCCGCGGCCATCGGATTTTCAGGGCGAATGTAGTCAAAAATTGTTCTGCGGTCGCGGCGCGCTTGCGGCGTCCAGAGAAGCTTCATTGAGCGGACGACTTCCGCGCCTCTTCCCGTAAGGGAGCGAATTCGGTTTCGACGTCATCTTCGGAAAGAAGGTCACCGGCATTCGCCGAATCTATCGCCTTCTGGACCTTTTGGCGAAACCAAACATCGTAATCCGCAGCTTCTTGCTGCTGCTTGATATAGTCGCGCATGAACTTGCGCAACAACTGCGCGCTTGTCTGATCGTCGGCTTTCGCAGCCTCAGTGAACGCGGCTTTCAGCTCTTCCTCGACGCGGAACGTGAATGTGGCCTCAGTCATCTTCAAATCCATGTGTTACGCTGTCAGTACAGTGTAACACATGGATGTTTTGAAAGCAAAAGCTCAGTGCGCGCCGGACATGTCGCCGAGAACGTCCTTCGAAGCGACGGTCGAATCGGCCTTGAGCGTGTAGACCATCGGCACTCCGGTCGCGAGGTTGAGCTTGAGGATTTCTTCCTTGCTGAGCCGGTCGAGCACCATCACCAGCGAGCGAAGCGAATTGCCATGAGCGGCGACGAGGACCTTTTCGCCGCGCAGCACTCGCGGCAGGATTTCCGTCATGTAATAGGGCCAGACGCGGGCGCCGGTATCGCGCAGGCTTTCGCCGCCCGGTGGCGGAATGTCGTAGGAACGGCGCCAGATATGCACCTGCTCCTCACCCCACTTGGCGCGGGCATCGTCCTTGTTGAGGCCGGAAAGATCACCGTAGTCGCGCTCGTTGAGCGCCTGGTCGCGGATCGTCTCAAGACCCGGCTGGCCGACCTTGTCGAGGACGATCTTCAACGTGTCCTGGGCGCGCTTCAGCACCGAAGTGAAGGCAATGTCGAACTTGATGCCCGTTGCTGCCAGCGCTTCGCCGCCGGCCTCGGCTTCCTGGATGCCGAGCGGCGTCAGATCCGGATCGCGCCAGCCGGTGAAAAGGTTCTTGAGATTCCAGTCGCTCTGGCCGTGGCGAACAAGGACGAGAGTTCCGCTCATGGGATGAATTCCTCCGGGAAGATTTTCAGGAAAGCCCGAGCACGTCGAGCATGGAATAATGGCCGGGCTTCTTGTCGCGCGCCCAGAGCGCTGCGGCAACCGCGCCGCGGGCGAAGATCGAGCGGTCGCGCGCGCTGTGCGAGAGCGTCACCAGTTCGCCTTCGCCGGCAAGCACGACCGAATGGTCGCCGACGACCGAG
>NZ_JALBGV010000102.1 GCF_023006505.1 Neorhizobium sp. SHOUNA12A | reverse complement strand
GACCGTCTTCACCGCCGGCGGCGGACCGCCTGCTCCGCGACGCCGCTGCGTGCCCGTCGACTGGCCGTCGCCGGTATCGGCGGATGCCTGCTGGATGAAGGGTGAAAGAAAGGGAAGCCGATCGCGGAACTCCCAGCCCGCAACGCCGGCAGCGACAAGAATGCCAGCAAAAATCCAGATCTTCTTCATGAGGTGACCGCTCGCCTATGGTTGTGCCAATGGTATCGCTCCATCGAACTGCCCATATTGCGGCGCAAAAAAGACAAGTTTTGCCTGATCGCCTCACTAACCGGTGAAGGTGGATTAAAGGTTTGTAATGAAGGGCTTAGAATGAACTGGAGTTAATCTTTCTCGCCTTCTGGATGCGCCGCCGAACTGCGCTCGCCGCAGCTAGCGCAGAAACCGCCGGGCGCCCCAGATGACCACGACGCCGATGATCGCGACGATCGCGCCCCTGATGATCCAGGGCGTCTGGTTGATCATGAAACTGCTGGCGGGATAGGGGAAGGCGCCGCTGCCCTGGCCGATCCAGATGAGGCCGAGCACGACCATCAGGGCACCGATGATCGAAAGCGCAAGTCGAGTGAATTTCATGGAAAAATCTCCAAAGGCAAGGTCCGGAGATCATAGGCTTGGGCGAAGGCTCCCGCGAGACGAATTTGCGTGATGTCACATCGTCCTGAACCGTGTCCGGTCAGACGTCTTCGTAATAAGTGGCGATCAGCGAGCGTGGCGCTGGTTCCTCGCCGTCGGCCAAGAAGAAACTGCCGGCGATGCGGCTCGATGGTGACAGGCTGTCGAGGAGGTTGCGGACCACAACATCGTCCACGGCCTCAAGGCTTCGCGCATGCATGATGCCCGGCCGGCTGGAGATCGCCGAAGTCTCGGCTGCGTGCCGGGTTGCTGCTTCCCAGGTGCCTGCATAGGTCGCGACCTGTCCGGCCGCAAGCGTCGTTGAGATCGACGCAGCCGACGAGGCAGCCGAAGGCGCCGCGGCGTGGGGCACGACGGGGGGTATACTGGGCGATGCAGCTTCGGTCGCCCCCGAAACACTTTCGATCATGCCGGCGATCCTTTAATTTGGGGGCCGGCTTGCCTCTTAGCTGAGGCGAATTGAGATACCGCCAACAGCGGCAGCTCAATTCGATTTAATGTTTAACGACCTCAGTTTAACGGTCGCTCGGAAGATCAGATCGAACGCGACGCGCCGCCGTCGACCCGGAGCATCGTGCCGGTGACATAGCTTGCGGGGACCGAGCAGAGGAAAGCGCCGGCGGCTGCAAATTCCTCGACCCTGCCGAGCCGGCCGGCGGGAATGGTCTTCAGCGAGGCGGAGCGGATTTCCTCCACCGATTTGCCGGTGCGCTTGGCATTGGCGCCGTCGAGTTCATCGATGCGGTCGGTATGGATGCGGCCGGGCAGCAGCATGTTGCAGGTAATGCCGAACCCCGCCACTTCGGTGGCGATCGTCTTGTTCCAGCCGACCAGCGCAGAGCGCAGGGTGTTGGACAGCGCAAGGTTGGCGATCGGCTCGTAGACGCCCGACGAGGCGCAGGTGAGAATGCGGCCCCAGCCCTGTTCCTTCATCTGCGGCAGGAAGGCATTGGTGAGCGTGATGACGCGCAGCACCATGGACTGGAAGAAGATGTCGAGCTTGTCGGCAGTCATTTCTTCCGCTGTACCCGGCGTCGGGCCGCCGGTATTGTTGACCAGGATGTCGATGCCGCCGAGCTTCTCCTTGACCGCGGCCTTCATCGCCTCGACGAAATTCTCTTCGGCGAGATCGCCCCAGACCCAGTCGGCCTTGCCCTTGCCTTCGGCATTGATCGCCTTGCAATTGTCCGCCAGCCGGTCGCCGGAGCGGCCGACGAGGAGAACATGTGCGCCTTCGCTCGCAAGCGCCTTGGCAATGCCGAGACCGAGCCCGCGCGACGAGGCGAGCACGAGGGCGCGTTTGCCGTTAAGACCGAGATCCATGATTCTGTTCCTTCCCCAATTCCTGTAATCGGTTGTCGGGCCTTTATAGCAGCGACAGAAGGCTGCGAAAGGCCGATCTTGCTTTCTGCAGTTCGGTGCCTATAATTGACGTGCACGTAAAAGTAATATGAGAAAACCGAAACGCGATTTGCGCGAATGACAAGGCGGAGGACGTTTTCCCGCCTCGACAAGCCGGGGCGGTTTTGTCAAACAGGTTGCCTGAATAAAGCCGGAAGGGGCCGGCGAGCGGAGTTGGATATGAACGAGCAAGAACTGCCAGAACGCGAGAGCATGGAATTCGACGTGGTGATCGTCGGCGCGGGTCCTGCGGGGCTTTCAGCCGCGATCCGCCTGAAGCAGGTCAATCCGGACCTGACCGTCGTGGTGCTCGAAAAGGGTTCGGAAGTCGGCGCCCATATCCTGTCCGGCGCGGTTGTCGATCCGGTCGGCATCGACGCGCTGCTGCCCGGCTGGCGCGACGAGGACGGTCATCCGTTCAAGACCCCGGTCACCGCCGACCACTTCCTGTTCTTGGGCCCCGCCGGCTCGATCCGCCTGCCGAATTTCATGATGCCGCCACTGATGAACAATCACGGCAACTACATAGTCTCGCTCGGCAACGTCTGTCGCTGGCTCGCCGAAAAGGCGGAAGCGCTCGGCGTCGAGATCTATCCGGGCTTTGCCGCCACCGAAGTGCTCTATGACGAAAACGGCGCGGTCAAGGGCGTGGCCACCGGCGACATGGGTGTCGAGCGCAACGGCGAGCCCGGCCCGGCCTTTACCCGCGGCATGGAACTGCACGGCAAATACACGCTGATCGGCGAAGGAGTGCGCGGATCGCTCGCCAAGCAGTTGATCCTGCGGTTCGACCTGCAGAAGGATCGCGAGCCCCAGAAATACGGTATCGGCCTCAAGGAACTCTGGCAGGTGAAGCCGGAAAATCATCGTCCGGGCCTGGTGCAGCATTCCTTCGGCTGGCCGCTCGGCATGAAAACCGGCGGCGGTTCATTCCTCTATCACCTGGAGGACAATCTTGTCGCCGTCGGCTTCGTGGTGCACCTGAACTACAAGAACCCGTATCTCTACCCGTTCGAGGAATTCCAGCGCTTCAAGACGCATGACGCGATCCGCGGAACCTTCGAGGGCGCCAAGCGCCTCTCCTACGGCGCCCGCGCCATCACCGAGGGCGGATACCAGTCGGTGCCGAAACTGACCTTCCCGGGCGGGGCTCTGATCGGCTGTTCCGCCGGCCTCGTCAACGTGCCGCGCATCAAGGGCAGCCACAACGCCGTCCTGTCCGGCATTCTCGCCGCCGACAACATCGCCAGGGCAATCGAAGCCGGCCGTGCCAATGACGAGGTCGTCGAGATCGAAAACGAATGGCGCTCGACGCCGATCGGCACGGACCTGAAACGGGTGCGCAACGTCAAGCCGCTCTGGTCGAAACTCGGCACCGGCCTCGGCATCGCGCTCGGCGGCCTCGACATGTGGACCAACCAGTTGTTCGGCCTGTCGATCTTCGGCACGCTGAAACACGGCAAGACCGACGCAGCCTCGCTGGAACCGGCAGCCAAGCATAAAAAGATCGTCTATCCGAAGCCGGACGGCGTGCTGACCTTCGACCGCCTGTCATCGGTCTTCCTGTCGAACACCAACCACGAGGAAGACCAGCCGGTCCATCTGCAGGTAAAGGACATGGACCTGCAGAAGCGCTCGGAGCTCGAAGTCTATGGCGGCCCATCGACGCGCTACTGTCCGGCCGGCGTCTACGAGTGGGTGGAGAAGGACGGCGAAGAAGTCTACGTCATCAACGCCCAGAACTGCGTCCACTGCAAGACCTGCGACATCAAGGACCCCAACCAGAACATCAATTGGGTTCCCCCGCAGGGCGGCGAGGGGCCGGTTTATCCGAACATGTGAGTTTCAGTGCAGATGGCTTGGCATAGCAATGCCAAGCGAATGCGCCATCTTGTGGAGCTTCTTGTCGCACGTCCATAATGCATGACCAGCCGAAAGAAACACGGACGCAAGCAAGTGTGCGTCCACATAACCGATTCCTGTTCCGAAGAGTGCCTTGCTGCGGATCATGTGCCTTACTTCGTTGTCGTCCGCTTTGACTATATTCGGCAAGTCTCCCAACATTACCATGACGTCGTCGTATCGGGGGATATGCCCCAAAGACAGTTCACCGATAACGAACGGATGAATGATAACCTCTTCCGCATCTAGCAATGCCTGCAGATGTGCGTCGCCGGCCCGAAAATGATCTACCCAGATCGAGCTGTCGACAAGGATCATTCCGGCTCCACCGGATCGAAGCGCCGCCGGGGAGGAGCCACAAGATCGGGTGCGCTTCCTCCAAGCTGGGCCAGACGCCTGGCCGCCTCCCGCTGGACGAGCCCTTCAAGAGCCAGCCGGATCAAGGTGGGAGTTTCGGTAACTCCCGTATATTTGCGAGCTTTATCAAGCAATTCATCGTCGATGGTTATGGTCGTACGCATAGCCGGTCTCCTTGTCATCAAAAATAGCATCAATTGATGCGGAATTCAATGCGGATGCGTCGTGTCGCAATCTACTTCTAACGCGTTCGTGATGACTGCAATAACCGCCCGTTTAGCACTTCATTAACCATAATATTCTTAAGTTTGGCGTCATCTTCTCGACGCATCAAGGACACATTCATGACGATTTCCCGTCGCGGCTTTCTTGCGGGCCTGCCGCTTCTGCTTGCCGGTTGCGCTTCCACCATCAATGATCAGACGAATTACGCAGCGCTGCCCAACGAACAGTTCCCGCTGAAGACCGTGCCGGCCGAGAACATCAAGCCGGAGCTGCGCCGCACGGAAGTCGCCTATGTCACCCCGCATGCAGCCGGGACCGTGGTCGTCGATACGCCGGCGCGCCGCGCCTATTACATTCTCGGCAACGGCCGCGCGATCCGGTATGGCGTCGGAGTCGGCCGTGCCGGACTGGCGCTTGCCGGCAATGCCTATGTCGGCCGCAAGGCCGAATGGCCGACCTGGACGCCCACCGAAAACATGCAGCGCCGCGAGGAGCGATACCGGAAACTCGCAGGCGGCATGCCGGGCGGCCCGAACAATCCGCTTGGTGCCCGCGCCATGTATCTCTATCGCGGCGGCAACGACACGCATTTCCGCATCCACGGCACCAACCAGCCGCAATCGATCGGGCTTGCCATGTCGAGCGGCTGCATCCGCATGATGAACCATGACGTGGTCGATCTCTACAGCCGCGTCAATGTCGGTGCCAAGGTCGTCGTCATCCAGGCCTGATCCACCGCCAGGCCGCTAAGAAAGCCCGCCGTTTCAGCCACGGCGGGCTTTCTTTGTTCTTCTCACAGGGCCTCGTCAGAAGCCCGAAAGCACCAGCTTGCCCTTGGTGCGGTTGCTTTCGACCATCGCATGCGCCTTCTTCAGGTTCGCGGCGTTGATCGGCCCCAGCGTTTCGGCAAGCGTTGTGCTGATCTTTTTGGCATCGACCAGTTCGGCGACGTGGTTCAAAAGCTTGTGCTGCTCGATCATATCGGCGGTCTGGAAGACGGCACGCGCGAACATCATTTCCCAATGCACCGACAGCGCCTTGCTCTTGAAAGCGCGCAGGTCCATCGGCTCCTTGGGGTCGTCGATCAGCGCCAGCCGGCCCTGCGGTGCGATCAGCTCCAGGATGTCCTGGAGATGGTTTTCCGTATGGGTCGTCGAGAAGACGAAGGCGGGCGCGCCGATCGCCATCTGGGCAAGTTGCGGCGCCATCGGCTTCGAATGGTCGAGCACGTGGTGGGCGCCGAGTTCCTTGATCCAAGCTTGCGTTTCCGGCCGAGAGCCGGTGCCGATCACTGTCACGTCTGACAGTTCGCGCAGGAGCTGGATGGCGATCGAGCCGACCCCGCCGGCGCCGCCGATGACCAGCACCGCGTTCCAGGCGCCAGCCACCTTGTCCTGCACCTTCATGCGATGGAACAGCGTCTCGTAGGCGGTGATCGCCGTCAGCGGCAGGGCGGCGGCTTCCTCGAAGCTCAGGGTCTTCGGCTTGAAGCCGACGATGCGCTCGTCGACCAGATGGAATTCCGCATTGGTGCCCTGCCGGTTGATCACGCCGGCATAATAGACCTCGTCGCCCGGCTTAAAGAGCTTGACGCCCGGGCCGACCGCCTTCACCACGCCGGCAGCGTCATAACCGAGGATCCGGTGCTGGCCGGGTTCGACCGCAGCCGAGCGGCGCACCTTGGTGTCGACCGGATTGACCGAGATCGCCCTGATCTCGACCAGCAGGTCGCGGCCCGCCGCCTCCGGCATGGGCAGATCAATGTCGATCAGCGAGGTTTCGGCGGTAATGGGCTGGGGCGTGTTGAAGCCGACGGCGCGCATGGAACGTCTCCTTGGTTGTGTCCTGTTGTCCGGAGACTAGATGGCGCCTATGTTCAAGGAGCGCAAGAATGCACATTTTTGGTCTATAGTACCGAAAAGTATACCGTGAAAGGACGCTGACCATGTCGAAACCCCGTGCCAAGCTGACCGACAATTTCCCAGGCTGCCCGGTGGAATCGACCCTGAGTTTCCTCGATGGGAAATGGAAAGGCGTCATCCTTTATCACCTGTTGCAAGACGGCACGCTGCGCTTCAACGAACTGCGCCGCCGTATTCCGGCGGTCACCCAGCGCATGCTGACCAAGCAGCTACGGGAACTGGAAGAGGCAGGCTTGCTGTCGCGCACCGTATTCCCGGTCGTGCCGCCGCGCGTCGATTATGCGCTGACGCCGATCGGCCGCAGCCTGGAACCGGTCATCGCCGCACTCCGTCTCTGGGGCAAGGAACACGTCATCTGCGAGAATGGCCGGAAATATATGGTCATGCCGGAGACTGAAAAGCCATCCAAGGCCGCCTGATCAGGCCGCCGCGACCTTCCGGTCGAGCGCTGCAGATACCGCGAACACCCCAAAACCCAGAAGCGATAGCACCGCGCCCACATAGCCGGTCGCGGCAAAACCCCAGCCCCAGGCGATCACCAGCCCGCCCAGCCAGGCGCCGAGCGCATTGGCGATGTTGAAGGCCGAATGGTTGGAGGCGGCGGCCAGCGTCTGCGCGTCGGCTGCGACATCCATCAGCCGCGTCTGCAGCGCAGGGCCAGCAGCGAAGCCGCAGCCGATCAGGAACACGCAAAGGCAGAGCACGACCGGATATTGCGCCCACAGGCCGAAGGCACCCATGACGACGATGTTGAACAGCATCACGCCGCCGATCGTGCCTTTCAGCGACACGTCGGCCAGCCGCGAACCGACGATATTGCCGACATTCATGCCGATGCCGAACAGTGTGAGCACGATCGCCACCATGCTGACCGACATTCCGGCCGTCACCGTCGTGGTCGAGGCGATGTAGCTGAACACCGAGAACATGCCGCCGAAACCGACCGCGGCAATGCCGAGCGTCAGCCATACCTGCGCGCGGCCGAAGGCGCTCAGCTCGCGCCAGATGCTGGCGCCCTCATGCACCTTGTCGCGCGGCTGGAAATACCAGAGCAGTGCCACCGTCACGACGCCGATGCCGCCGACCAGGAAGAAGGCGGCGCGCCAGTTGAGCATTTGTCCCATGAAGGTGGCGATCGGCGTGCCGACCAGGGTCGCGACGGTGAGGCCGAGCATTACCCGGCCGACGGCGCGGGCGCGTTTGTTGGGCGGCACCATCGAGGCGGCAACGAGGGCTGCAACCCCGAAATAGGCGCCATGCGGCAGGCCGGTGATGAAGCGCAGCGCCGTGAAGCTCCAGAAATCCGGGGCGGCGGCGCTCAGGATATTGCCGAGTGCAAACACCGTCATCAGGATCAGCAGCAGCGAGCGCCGCGTCATCCGCGCGGCCGCGACCGCGATGATCGGCGCGCCGATGACGACGCCGAGGGCATAGGCGCTGATCACGTAGCCCGCCATCGGAATGCTGACCTGATAGGTGGAGGCGACATCCGGCAGCAGCCCCATGATGGCGAATTCGCCGGTGCCGATTCCGAAACCTCCAACCGCCAGCGCGATCTCGATCAGGATGACGGCGAGCCGCGAAAGAGCGGGTGCACTATCAAAGTCTTGAGCTTCCGAACGGTCGCGAGCGGAATCGAAACAGGCGGCAGTATCGGTCATGGCATTGTATCTGCTGGAAAAAGACGCGGGTAGGATGTGGGAGGCATCCACCCGCTCTGGAGGTGAGTGGGTCATCAAATGACCGGACTTAAGGCTAACACGGCATGGTGCGTTGCGGTAGTATCCGCCATTTATTCAGGCGTGCTCTCACGGGATTGTGAGTTTTTTCCTGAAGCGACGGCGGGCTTGTTGATAAAACTCCCGGTCGCAACCATTTCTCTGATGGGCCGTTGTCCCGCGCCAAATCCGCTCCTCTGCAAGCGAGAGCAAATGAACCTCTTTGCCGTCTTCAACCGCGATGGCGGTACCTTCCGAACCACAGACATGGACGCCTATTGCGCTCGAGCAGCCGAGACGTTCAAGGCGGCCGGTCACGAGATCGAATGCCATGTGGTATCCGGCAAGGACGTGGTCTCGACCATGGAAAAGGCGGCCTCGACGCCAGGCGTCGAAGGGCTGATCGCCGGCGGCGGCGACGGCACGATCTCGGCCGCCGCCGGCATCGCGTGGAAAAGCGGCATCGCGCTCGGCGTCGTGCCGGCAGGCACCATGAACCTGTTCGCCCGCTCGCTGAAACTGCCGCTCGATATCTGGCAGGTGCTGGATGCGTTGGCGCAGGCGCGGCCGGAAAACATCGATATCGCCAGCGCCAACGGCAAGAGTTTCGTGCATCAGTTTTCTGCCGGCATGCATGCGCGCATGGTGCGCTACCGCAATTCGATGACCTTCGCCTCACGGCTTGGCAAGATACGCGCGAGCACGAGGGCGGCGATCGGCGTCATGTTCAATCCGCCGGAATTCGAGGTGGAATACAATGCGGGCGGCAAGGTCGGGCACCGCAGGGTCTCGGCCATCTCCGTTTCCAACAACGAGTTCGGCCGCGACCCGCTGATGTTTGCCGACAGCCTGACCGGCGGCCATCTCGGCTTTTATGTCGCCGATCCGCTGACGCCGGCGGGCGTGGTGCGGCTGACTTTCGACATCCTGCGCGGCCGGCTGAAGGAAAACGCCGCCGTCACCGCGATGACGGTGACCGAACTGGAACTGCATTTCCCCCGCGAGCGCCACGATATCCGCTGCGTCATCGACGGAGAGCTGCTCCCCATGGACCGCGACGTGCTCCTGAAGATCCATGCGGGTGAGCTGACCGTGCTGGTCAACCAGCCGCAGGAACGTGACGGCAGCGGCATCTGAGCGGGTTGGCGGCGATATCCGAGCAGTTCGGCCGCCTCTTCAGATGGATGAAACCACTCGATTTCGCCCGAGCGATTTTGCCTCGTATAGATTTACATCGGCGGCTCTGAGACTTTCAGAAGGGTCAAAGCCCGAAGCGCACTGGATAGCTCCGATGCTGGCCGACACCGGGACGCTCGATCGTGAGGCGGAGCGCATGTCCATGCCTTCGATGAGTCCGCGGATATCCTCGCACCACCTCAACATCTCGTCGACGCTCAGGCCGCCTTGAAAGAGAGCGAACTCTTCGCCTCCGAGGCGGCCCGCTATGTTGAATTGCCCGTCATACGCGGCGAGTATCTGCCCGGTGCGGCGAAGGACCTCGTCACCGATTGCATGACCGTGGCGATCGTTGATCGACTTGAAATGGTCGAGATCCAGAAAAATAAGGGCTCCGGTTACACCCTCCCGGCTGAGGGTCTGCAGTTCTTCCATAAAGGCGCTGCGGTTCAACAGCCCGGTCAATCCGTCGTGGCGGGACTGCCGATGAAGCTCCTCGTAGGCGGCTGCCAGTTTGGCGAGTGCGTCAGAGGCCTTGGCTTCTGCACGCCGGATTCGTTCCGACTGGCTGTAAAGCACGGCCGAGGCGGGGATAGAGATGGCAAGCGGGCAAACGATCGTCATCACCAGGCCGGCACCGGCCACTTCCCCGCCCAACATCGGAACGAAGGTAAACGATATAGCCAGAGATGCGAGCAGGGACAGGAGGCCGGTAAGGAGTGACTTGGCGATAACAATACGCATCGGATGTGCCGCAAGACTTCAAATATCGAGCTTCCTTAGGCCTTATGAATTTAAGATAGGTTGAAACATTCGCTTAAACATCGATCCTGTGCAGCCGATGGATCGTCCCTGTTTGCGGTGGGGCGATGCTGCCGGTCCGTGCGGGCGAGCCGACGGTGCTAATCAACCGGACGCAGGAACGGGACGTCAGCAGGATTTGAGCGAGCCCGAAGCCTGCGATACAACCTCTTGCATCCGTTTGTTCATATCCCGTTAACTCGGGAACACTAGCTTTTCAACCAATGATAGAATCATTGGTTGGTCTGGCCATGAAGCGCCCGACAAATCGCGGCAATGCCCATCAAGGGTGGCGCGTCGCGGGCGAGGGCCGGCATGACTTCCATCTCCGTTGTTCAACCTGCGGCTTTGCTGATCCTTCAGCAGGCGAATGCGCAGCCTGCCGAAAATGAAGAAGACAAGACCGAGGAGAAGAAGGCCGATCTCGTCCAGGTGGCGAACGGAATTACCGGCGAGCCCGCCAGGGAAACGATGCGGGCGGCATTCGCAGTGAATGCGGCCTTCATCGATGTGGATGAGAAGAGCCAGCTGGTTTCCGATGCGATCGCGTTCATCGGCTCCGATAAGTTCAAGATAAGCGACCCGACAGCAAAACTGATGCTGAAAGTCCTGCTTTCCGAAAAGGGCTGGCAGTTCATGCAGCTGGCGAACCAGCAGTATGAGGTACATGGCGGCCTCACGCGCGAAAGCTTGTTCGCGCTTACCCTTCCGCAGATGATCGCCAAGAATCGCGAGCTGTTCACCGATGACGAAATCGAGATCGGCATCAAGTTCAAGGATGTGGGCGGCGTTGTCGTCTTCATCCCCGACAGCAAGGGCAACAGCACCTATCGCGATCTGGTCAAGGCGATATCAGAGGAAGAGATAGCGGCCCAGGTCACCGGCAATAAAGAAGGGCTGTTTCAGCTCTACGAGGAATTCGGTAAGTTCTCCGCAGCGATGACCAAGGCCTTCGACTACAAGGAGGACGAGGGATCGCCGATGCTGATCGATATCGACGATCTGGCGAGCGCGCCCTGGATCCTGAAGCCGCCTGGATCTTAAATCCGCGGCAGATAGGTCTGGTAGTCGAAATCCGAGACCGTGCGCAGGTGGGTGATCGCCTCCTTGCGCTTCGTGTCGCCATAGAGCTTCTGATAGCGCGCCCCAAAAACGTCGGCGATGAAGGGGGAGGCGGAAAACTCCTCGACGGCGGTCAGGAAGTCGTGCGTCAGCTTTTTCGTACCGGCCGGCGGCTCCTTGCCCGGTTCGGTCGCAGGACCCGGATCCAGCGTTTCATCCAATCCTAAAAGCATGCCGCCGAGGATGGCGGTCAGCAGCAGATACGGATTGACGTCGGCGCCGGCGACGCGGTGTTCGATGCGGGCGGCAGGCCCTTGGGCGTCAGGAATGCGCACAGCAGTCCCCCGATGCCCGAAACCCCAGTCGATATCGACCGGAGCGAATGAGCCCGGCTGGAAACGGCGGTAGGAATTGGCGAACGGTGCGAAGACCAGCTGAGCATCGCGCATCGTGTCTAGCATTCCGGCGCAGACGGATTTGAGCCTCACCGGGTCGCCGCCCTTCGCGTCCAGCACATTGTTGCCGTCTCGGTCGATGATGCTCGCATGCACATGCAGGCCGGAGCCCGCATGGTCCGCATAGGGCTTTGCCATGCAGGTGGATTTGAGGCCGTGCTTCTTTGCCGCCTGTTCGGCGATGCGCTTGAGATAGATGCAGTCATCGGCCGCCGCCAGCGCGTCGGCGCGGTGCAGGAGGTTGATCTCGAATTGGCCGGGGCCGAATTCCGCGGTCGTCGCATCCGCCGGCAGTCCTTGAGCCTTGGCCCAGGTCCGCACCGTCTGCAGGTAGTCGTCGAGTGCATCGACAGCGCTCATGTCGTAGAGCTGGAAGCCGTTCGGCTCACCGCGATAGGTCAGCTTTGCCGGCGGTCGCGGCCTGCCGGTCTCGCGCCAGTCGTCCTCGATCACGTAGAATTCGAGCTCGGTCGCCACGACCGGCGTCAGGCCGCGCTCCTCGAAGCGCTTGAGAAGGGCCGCGAGAATGGCGCGCGGATCCATGAAGGAAGGCGTGCCGTCGAATTCGTGCATGGTTGAAAGCACCTGCTTCGACCCTTCCGGCGCCCACGGCATTGGCGCAAGGCTACGCTTGTCGGGAATGCACACCCCGTCCGGGTCGCCGACCGACAGCGACAGGCCGGTAATGTCGTCATTGTCGTCGCCCCAGATATCCAGCGACTGGGTGGAGGAAGGCAGGCGCACCGTACCGTCCCAGACCTTCTTTTCCGCCTCGAGCGGAATCTGCTTGCCGCGCAGGTCGCCGTTCATGCCGACGAGCAGGATTTCGATGCGAGGCGGTGCAGAATCGGAAGCCATGAGGAATGTCTTTTGACGGGTGTTGCGGAACTCTGTTCGTAACCGATAAGAATTAACGGCACAATCTACGGCAGAGAGACAGCCATGACCGATATGCCGCCGCTTTCCAATCTCGCCGCCATCGACGCCGCCCATCACCTGCACCCGTTCTCGGACATGAAGCAGCTGAACGCCAAGGGCGCGCGAGTCATCCAGCGTGCGGAAGGCGTCCATATCTACGATTCGACGGGCAAGAAATATCTCGATGCCTTTGCCGGCCTCTGGTGCGTCAATGTCGGTTACGGCCGCAAGTCGATCGCCGATGCCGCCTACAGGCAGATGCAGGAACTGCCCTATTACAACACCTTCTTCGGCACCACGACGGAGCCGGCGGCGCTGCTCGCCCAGAAGATCGCTTCCCATGCCGGCGACAACCTGAAGCGCGTCTTCTTCACCAATTCCGGCTCGGAGGCGACCGACACCTGGTTCCGCATGGCGCGGGTCTACTGGAAGGCCTTGGGCAAGCCGGAAAAGACCTTGGTCATCGCCCGCAAGAACGGCTATCACGGCTCGACGGTCGCCGGCGCCTCGCTCGGCGGCATGAAGCTGATGCACGAACAGGGCAATCTGCCGATCGAAGGCATCCACCACATCAACCAGCCCTACTGGTACGCCGAGGGCGGCGATCTGTCACCTGCCGAATTCGGCCTCAAGGTCGCCCGAGAGCTGGAGGCGAAGATCGACGAACTCGGCGAAAACCGCGTCGCAGCCTTCGTTGCCGAGCCGATCCAGGGGGCAGGGGGCGTTATCATTCCGCCGGAGACCTATTGGCCGGAAATCGCCCGCATCTGCAAGGCGCGCAACATCCTGCTCGTTTCCGACGAGGTGATCTGCGGTTTCGGCCGCCTTGGGCATTGGTTCGGCCACCAATATTACGGCTTCGAGCCGGATCTGGCGCCGATCGCCAAGGGCCTCTCCTCCGGTTACCTGCCGATCGGCGGCGTGCTGGTCAGCGACCGCGTCGCCGACGTGATGGTCGAGGAGCTGGGCGATTTCTACCACGGTTTCACCTATTCCGGTCACCCGGTCTGCGCCGCCGCCGCGCTGGAAAACATCCGCATCATCGAGGAGGAGGGGCTGGTCGAGCGCGTCCGCGACGATATCGGACCCTATTTTGCTGCTACCTGGAAAAGTCTGGAGGATCACGAGGTGGTTGGCCAGGCCGAAAGCACCGGCCTGATCGGAGGCCTGCAGCTCGCGGCGGATAAATCCACCCGCCGGCGTTATGCAAAGCCCGACGATATCGGCTCACTGGTGCGCAACCACTGCGTCGAAAACGGCCTCATCCTGCGCGCCACCGCCGACCGCATGCTGGCCTCGCCGGCGTTGACGATCAGCCATTCGGAAGTGGATGAGGTAATCGAGAAGCTTCGGGCGGCGCTGGATCATTTGAAAGATAGCGTTAGGGAGTGAGCCGGTGCGGCACCCTTAACCCTCCCCCTTGTGGGGAGGGTGGCCGGCAGGCGGGAGGGGTTTTGATGCGAAGCGAAGACCCCTCCCCAACCCCTCCCCACAAGGGGGAGGGGCTACACGCCCCGCCGTACGCGGTTACTTTACCGGCTCCACCCAGGCATATCCAAACGTGACGCTGTTCCGCCCACCCGAGAAGAGATAAGGCACGGCTTTGGTCGCCGGCGCCAAGCCTTCCGCTGCGACCCCGTTCGCCTGCAGATATGGCTTGAGAGAGTCGAGCGTATCACCGCTTTCCTGCCAGAGGATCAGCCCCGGCTGGCGTCTTTCCGCCTCGCCGAGCGGCGGCGTCTGCCCGAAACTCGGTAGCAGCACGCGGGCCTGCGGCAGTTCCAGCCGGGCGCTTCCGGCAAGATAGGGATCGGCGGTGATCACATAGGCGGGCTTTGCTCCGGCATGCTCCGCCACCACCTGTTCGATGAACCTTCCGGACGGCAGGTTTTCCTTGGTATAGTTGCCGAACCTCGCGCCGATGACATTGCCGAGCGCGATATAAACGACGAAGCCGAGCGCCAGCGCCGCCACCGGAAACAGCAGCCGCGGGATGCTGCGGCTCGTCTCCGCATTGGCGGCCTCGAGCTTCAGGCAGAGGTAAAGCGGCAGCAGAACCAGGAAGGGCGACAGCCATTTTTCGCTGATGCTGGTGGCCCCGAAACCGAGCCCGATCAGCCCGACGGCGATCAGGCAGAGAACGACCGTTCGGCCGATCACTCGCGTCCATTGGTTCGTCGCTTGCCAGGCGTCGACCAGCGGCCGCCGGAAGGCGATCAGGAAAAAGGCGAGCACCGGCAGTCCGCCGGTCAGTATTGCAACGAAAAGCGTGCCGATGCCGGACAGCCGGTCGAGGATGGGGTTGCCCGATGCATCTTCCCGCATCGCCTTGATCGTTCCTGCCGTCGCTTCGCTCAAGTTTCCGAGCACCCAAAGGCCGTGCGGCAGGCAGATCACTACGACGAGGGCAAGCGCCGGGATCAGCCGCCAGTCGAGGATGCGCTTGCGCAGGTCCGGTTCCGGCAGGATCGCGAGGATTGCCGCAACCGGCACGATGACGAAATTATACTTGGCGATCAGCCCGAGCCCGACCGCAAGGCCGGTCAGCAGATACGTCCACAGGCTCGGCCGCGTCAGTGTCTTGAGAAAACCGTAGAAGAACAGCGCGACGGCAAACAGCGTGGCGATCGCATGCGTCAGGTCCCGCTGCGCCATGACGCTGGCCGCCGGCATGGCGATCACGCCGATCATGGCGATGGCGACGAGCCGCGGGTCCTTCAGCAACACCCGCGCCGCCAGCCCATAGACCGCGCAGGTGAGGAATAGCAGCAGGTTCTTGACCAGCGCGATCGCCAGGATCGACGGGCCGATCAGGTGGACGACCCCGTATTGCAGCCAGTTGTAGAACGGCGGCTGACGGCCGTAGCCCATCAGCAGGAACTGCGACTGGTAGAGCTGTTCTGCCTCGTCGCTTTCGAGCGCCTCCGAGCGCAGCACCCGAAGGATGACCGCGAGCACATAATAGGCAGCGATCAGCCAGAGGATGAGGCCGGGACGGCGGGCAAGCGCGTCACTGATGCGCCGCATCGCCCTCATAGACTTCCCTGACGATGTAGCTGAGCGAGTTGTCATCGCGGTAATAGGTGCGGGCAATCATTTCCGCGATAATGCCGGTGGTGATCATCTGTACCGCCGAGAGGAACAGCATGACGCCGATGAGGAACAGCGGTCGCGTGCCAATGTCGTTGCCCATGACGAACTTGTCGATGAACAGGTAGAAGAGGATGATCGCAGACAGCGCCCCGAGCCCAAGGCCGAGCGAGCCGAAGAAATGTCCCGGCCGCGCCTTGAAACGCATGAAGAACATCACCGACAGAAGGTCGAGGATAACCCGGAAGGTGCGGGAAATGCCGTATTTGGAAACGCCGTGCTGGCGGGCATGGTGGGTCACCGGCATCTCGCCGATCCGCGAGCTCGGCACCACGCCTGCGACCCAGGCCGGAATGAAGCGGTGCATTTCGCCCATCAGCTTGACCTGCTTGATCACCGATCCGCGATAGATCTTCAGGGAACAGCCGTAATCATGCAGCCGCACGCCAGTGATCCGCCCGATCAGCCGGTTGGCGATGAAGGAGGGCACCTTGCGCAACAGCAGCC
Organism: Neorhizobium sp. SHOUNA12A; assembly: GCF_023006505.1. GTDB lineage: Bacteria > Pseudomonadota > Alphaproteobacteria > Rhizobiales > Rhizobiaceae > Neorhizobium. The sequence goes on along the minus strand of NZ_JALBGV010000102.1, from coordinate 1,326 downwards.
CGTCCTGGCGGTTCTTGCGCCAGCCGACGAGAAGGTCGAGTTCGCGCCGTTCCAGCTCGGCCACCATGCCGGGAATGTCCTTCGGGTCGTTCTGCAGGTCGCCGTCGAGCGTGGCGATCAGCCGTCCTTCGGCCTGGTTGATGCCGGCCTGCATGGCAGCCGTCTGGCCGAAATTGCGCTGCAGCGCGACGATCTTCAGGTCGAGGCCGGGGCGGTTCAGCGCTTCGCGGGCATTGGCGATCGTCGCATCGGTGCTGCCGTCATCGACGAGAATAAGTTCCCATGTCGCAGCATAATTCGCCATCGCCGCGCAGATCCTCTCGATCAGCGGACGCACGCTTTCTTCTTCGTTGAAGAGGGGCACGACGAGGGACAGTTCGATCGGCTCGGCCGTCTCGATGCGGTCCGTCACCGACTCTGCTGTTGTACGCACCTTGCGTTTCTCCTAAACCACGGGCTGGAAAGGCCGCTCAGATAGTGGCCGAAACCGAAATTTCACATGGGGCATCCTACTATATGAAGAATTCTCCGGTTGCCAGCCGCCGGGCGTGGATAATTCGCCACGCGATGACGCTCGGAACGGCGGCGATCATCGCCGTCTACGCCGCTTTCATCCAGTGGGTCTGGGGCTGGCAGAGCGTCGTGTCGCTGTGGAGCAGCGCCGGCTGGGGTTCGGCGGCAATAGCGCTCGTGCTGCTGCTCGGCACCTATGTCCTGCGCACCTGGCGTATCTACGACTATTTCCCGGCCGAAACCGGCGGTCATTTCGGCACGCTGCTGAGGCTCGTCCAGGTCCATAACCTCTTGAACATCATGCTGCCCTTCCGCACCGGCGAGGCGAGCTTTCCCCTGCTGATGAAGCGCGAGTTCGGCCTCGGCGTCGCCCGCGGAACCGCGGCGCTGTTCGTCATGCGCCTCTTCGACCTGCATGCGCTGCTCGCCGCTGCCGGCACGGGGCTGGCGCTGCAGACCGGAACGCTCTGGGCCTGGGCGCTGTGGCTCGCCTTCCTCATCCTGCCCGCCGTCGCCTTCGCGCTGCGCGGCCAGGCCTTCCGCCTGGCGGCCAAGGTTCTGCCGGACAAGGCGAAAAAACTGCTCGACGAAGTCGAAGCCGGCCTGCCGCTCGATGCCAAAGCCTTTGCCCGGGCCTGGGGCGCGACGCTGATCAACTGGTTCACCAAGATTGCCGTGCTCGCCTGGGTGCTTGGCCTGCTCGGCGGCTTGTCTACCGCTGCAAGCTTCGGCGGCGCCCTCGGCGGCGAACTCTCTTCGGTGCTTCCGGTCCACGCCCCCGCTGGCGTCGGCACCTATCCCGCCGGCATCACC
>NZ_JALBGV010000101.1 GCF_023006505.1 Neorhizobium sp. SHOUNA12A | reverse complement strand
AAACGCCGGCGCGCTACGTGGCACGGGTGCGCATGCACCAGGCCCGGCAGTGGCTGCGCGACGGCGAACGGGTGGCAACCGTCGCCGAACGGCTCGGTTACGATGCCGAAGCCTCCTTCAGCCGCGCCTTCAAGCGCATCATCGGCACGCCGCCGAGCCATTTCCGCAGCAAGGGCGATGGCGTAGCCATCCAGGATTTCGGCTGACCTCAGTCCCGCAATCTCAGCTCGTCGGTCTGCATCTGCAGGGATCCGAGGGTGGAGAGAAAGCTCATGCCGAGCAGGCTCTCGCCGAGCTTTCCGTCTTCCGCAACCATCGCCCGGACGTTTTTCCGCACGATCGGGCCGATGGCGATTTCGTCCAGCCGCACCCCCGCGGCCATTGCCCGGCCGTTGGCGGTCATCACAGAGACCGAATAATTGAGGCTCTGCGGGTTGAGGCCGATCGCGCGGGCATCGTCGTAGGAGAGCACCACGGTGCTGGCGCCGGTATCGACCAGCATCGGCAGGACCTTACCCTGGACCCTGACATTGGTCTGGAAATGGCTGCCCTGGGTCTTGTGGATGATCACCTCGTTGCCGCCTTCGCTGGTCGTCACCACCACCGCGGTACCGGGCAGCAGGCCGGCAGTCACCCGTGCGGCGACATTGCTGGCGTCGTCACGATAGAGATAGGCGGTGACCAGCCCGAGGATGATCAGCAGCCAGATGGCGATATTGCGCAGCACCTCGCCGGCATTGCCGCGCCGGCCGGCGAGAATGCCGGCAGCGAGCAGGCCGGCGATCGGCAGGAGGTAGATGATCTGGCCGAAACGGTCGTTGTCGATGCCGAAGGTCTGCCCGGCATCGTGGTTGAAGATCAGCAGCGCCAGGCCAATGCCGAGGACGATGAGAATGCCGGTGAGCGCGTTCATGCGGTGTCGCGTTCCCGGATCATGCGCTGCCGGCGGGTTTCCCGACGCGGCCGGCGCTCGATGGTTTCAAGCCGTGCGGGCAGGGTTTCCATCAGCGCACGGCGCTCCGCATCGGTATAATCCATCCAGGCGGCGATCTCTTCGCGCGTGCGTCCGCAACCGAAACAATAGCCGGTCTTGAGGTCGATCGAACAGACGAGGGTGCAAGGCGAAATCATGCGTCAGTATATCGGGGTTTCAGGCGGCAAGAGCAAGAGTGGCGAGCATGGCGATCTCGCTCAATTGTTGAGTAGCGCCGATCGTATCGCCCGTGTGTCCGCCGAGTTTCTGGCGCACGAAACGGGTGAAACCGAAACCGGCGAGTGCCGCCAAGATCAGCGACAGCAGCACTTTCGGCAGGCCGAGAACCGGAACGAGAAGGACAAGCGCGATGGCGGCGCCGGAAAACAGCGCGATATTGCGGGCGCCGTCCTCCGGAAATCCGGCGCCTGCCGCGACGCCGTTTTCCCGGGCTGATGGCAAGGCGCGCCAATGGGCGACCAGGATCGCGCGGCTGACGGCTGCAACGGCAAGCACGGCGAGCGCCGCCGTGACGGCATCGTCGCGGAAAAGTGCGGAAAGCGCCGAGGCCCGCAGGCCGAAAGACAGGACCAGCGCCACGACGCCATAGGCGCCGATGCGGCTATCCTTCATGATCAGGAGCGCGTGGTCCTTGTCCCGCCCCCCGCCGAGACCGTCCGCCGTGTCCGCAAGGCCGTCCTCGTGGAGCGCGCCGGTCACAAGCGTCAGCAGCGCAAGCGCAATCAGGCTGACAAGCAGCGGATCACCGGATTGCAGGAGGAGAAGAACGAGCGCCGGCAGGGCCGCAATAATCAGCCCCGCGACGGGAAAGGCGCGTACCGCCCGCGAAATCGTGCCGTCATGGCCGCAGAAGAAACGGTCCGGCACCGGCAGACGACTGAGGAACCCGACCGAGCGGGCGAGGTCCGCGATGAATTCCGTTGCGTTTGGCAGTTGTTCCTCCGATCCGACCCGACTATGAGTTTGCGCACACAAGCGCGATTTACGGGAAAAGACAAGTTTTCCCGCCGCGAGATGAGACCGAGACACAAGAGAGACTTTCCATGAGCGTGAGCGGCCTGCCTTTCGACGATTTCCGTGTCCTGCTGCAGAACCTTCCCGGACCGGACCCGCGGGCGCTGGTTGCGGCGCGCGAGCGCGATGCGCAGCTGACCAAGCCGCCGGGTGCGCTCGGTCGGCTTGAGGAAATCGCCTTCTGGCTGGCCGCCTGGACAGGCCGCGCACCGGCGGTCAACCGCCCGCTTGTGGCGATCTTTGCCGGCAATCATGGCGTTACCCGCCATGGCGTGACACCGTTCCCGTCGTCGGTGACCCAGCAGATGGTCGAGAATTTTGCAGCCGGCGGTGCGGCGATCAACCAGATCTGCGTCACCCATGATCTCGGCCTGAAGATCTTCGACCTGGCGCTCGATTATCCGACCGGCGACATCACAACTGAAGCGGCACTTTCGGAACGCGACTGCGCCGCGACCATGGCCTTCGGCATGGAGGCGATCGCCGGCGGCACCGATCTTCTCTGCATCGGCGAAATGGGCATCGGCAACACGACGATCGCGGCTGCCATCAACCTGGCGCTCTATGGCGGCGAGGCGGAGGACTGGGTCGGTCCCGGCACCGGTTCGCATGGCGAATTCATGGAGCGTAAGATCGCCGCGGTGAAGGCGGCCGTCGAATTCCACAAGGATCACCTGAGCGATCCGCTGGAGATCCTGCGCCGTCTCGGCGGCCGCGAGATCGCCGCGATCGCCGGCGCGATCCTTGCCGCGCGCGTCGAAAAGATCCCGGTCCTGCTCGACGGTTACGTGGTGACGGCTGCGGCCTCCATCCTCAAGGCCGCCAATCCGGCGGCACTCGACCATTGCCTGATCGGCCATGTCTCAGGTGAACCGGGGCACCTGCGTGCGATCGAAAAGCTCGGCAAGACGCCGCTGCTCGCGCTCGGCATGCGGCTCGGCGAGGGGACCGGTGCGGCACTTGCCGCCGGCATCGTCAAGGCCGCCGCCGCCTGCCATTCCGGCATGGCGACATTCGAGCAGGCCGGCGTCAGCAACAAGAGCCACTGAGCCCCGGATGGAAAAGACGCCGCTCGACAGCAATATCGAAAGGGCGACCGGCATCCGCCGGGTAATTGCGGCCTTCCGTTATTCGATGCAGGGGCTGGTGCGCCTGTGGCAGGAAGAAGCCTTCCGCCACGAGGTGATCGCCTGTGCGGCGGCTATCGTGCTGTTTGCGATCGTCGGCGCCGGTGCTTTCGACTATTTTGTCTTGGCCATCCTGATGCTGGTGCTGTTTGCGGTGGAATCGCTGAACACCGCGATCGAGGAACTGGTCGACCGCATATCCCCGGAAATCTCCACCGTCGGCCGCCACGCCAAGGACCTCGGCTCCTTCGCGGTGTTCTGCCTGCTCTGCGCCAACGGGTTTTTCGTGGTTTATGTGGTGGTGCGGAGCTTGTGGGGATAACCGCCCGTTACAGTTGGTCCGGCATCGATGATGGGTCACGTGCAGCGTGGCGTATGCCGACCACAATGATCTCATCATCGCCGGGCAGATAAAATATCAGATACGGATAGGGTGTGACGGCCACACGCCGCATCGGCTCAAGGCTGGTGCGCATACCGGTCAGCGGATATTCCGAGAGATTGCTCAAAACCTGCCGAATCCGCGTGGCCACATTGCGGGCGCCTTCCGGTGAATGAGCGGTCAGGTAGCGGAGGACATCCTCAAGTTCGATGGCGGCTTCAGGGGTGAAGCGGATCATCACTGCGCGTATTTCGCCCAGATGGCCTGAACCTGCTCGGTTGGCGCAAATTCACGCCGAGCGGCCTGGTCCAGCGACTTGGCGAAACTGGCTTCCTCCTCGGGAGTAAGCTGATGCACCGGCTCGTCTTTGCCCACGAGCCTAAGCATGACACGGGCGATCTCATCCTGCATTTCGGCAGGGAGTTCCTTGGCTGCTTCGATGGCGCGGTCGAGAAGTTTGGTCATGCCGGCAGTATGCACCGAAACCAGCCGGTGCAAAAGAGCCTGTTCGGCTCAGGCGAAGCTCTTGCGACGGCGGGCGACCGTCTGGGCGTCGGCAACCGCCGGCACGCTCTGCAGCACGCGCGTCGCGGGAAGGATGGCAATCGCTTCGGTGCCCTCGCGCAGCTTGGAGCGCAGGATGAACTGGCCGTCGTGCTTGGCAAGGATCGCCTGGACGATCGGCAGACCGAGGCCGGTGCCCTGTTCGGCGCTCTTGATGGCGATCGAGCCCTGGCCGAAGGCCGACAGCACAACCGGGATTTCCTCTTCCGGAATGCCGGGTCCGTTGTCCTTGATCGCCACATACTGGCCACCACCGGCTGTCCAGCCGACCTTGACGGTCACCTCGCCGCCCTGGGGCGTGAACTTGACCGCATTCGAGAGCAGGTTCAGGAGGACCTGGCGCATCGATTTTTCATCCACCCAGACCTGCGGCAGCTGTGATTCGAACTGCTGGCTGATCGAGATGTTCTTGGCGCTGGCGCGCAGCTGCACCATGCCGATGCAATCCTCGGCGATCTCCAGCAGCGATAGCGATTCCTCGGCGAGGTCGTAGCGGCCGGCCTCGATGCGCGACAGGTCGAGGATTTCGTTGATCAGATTGAGGAGATGCTGGCCGGAACGGTGGATGTCGCCGGCATATTCCTTGTAGGTCGGGTTGGCGAGCGGGCCGAGGACCTCGGAACTCATGACTTCGGAGAAACCGAGGATGGCGTTGAGCGGCGTGCGCAGCTCGTGCGACATCGAGGCGAGGAACCGGGATTTGGCAAGGTTGGCCTCTTCGGCGCGGCGGCGGGCTTCGTCCGACATGGATTTTGCCACTTCCAGCTCGGCGATCAGGTCGTCCTTTTCCGACTGATAGGACATCAGCGTCAGGTTGGAGCGATAGAGCCGGTCGGCGATATAGTGGAAGAAGACGACCGCAATGGCGCAGATCGCGATCATGCCGATATCGAGCACATTCCGTGTCAGGATGGCCGTGGCAAGCAGCGCCAGGATCATCGGCAGGAAGCCGAACAACACGCCGAGCCGCAGCATGAAACTGCTCATCGCGGTGATCGAGATCGCGAAAAGGAGAACGGCACCCTTGTAGAAATAATAGTTGTCGCCCGAACAGGCATTGCAGTTCTGTAGCGCGAAGAGTGCCCAGCCGGTGCCGACGATCAACTGCGCCGCGAGCAGCCTGCGGCGCCATTTCTGGACGTCGCCCGAGCCGATGTCCTTGCGGCTGGCGCGACGGGCGATCAGCACGTTGATTGCATGGACGCTGAACATCAGCAGCGCCCAGGCAAAAAGATTGGCGTTCGGATTGAGGTAGACGCCGATCGCCGTCACCACGACGATGAAGATCGGCATGACCGATGCGCCCTGCAGCACGGAATTGACGTGCATGGCGATCATGTCGCGGTCGAAGATCTGATTGCCCTGGGAGCTGGACTGCAGGCGTTCACGCGTGGCGCGCACGGCTTTAGAGACGGCCTTGTTGCGGTGGCCGCGCGAGCGATCAACGATGTTCTTGTCGGTCGATGTGCTGACGCCGCTACTCATGGCCACTGAACTGATACCCCGGGTGTTGAGAGAGTATGTCCAAATCCTTAAGAGAGTACTGCCGGGAAAGGTTTTGTTTGCCATTTTCCTGAAGCTTCCGTTTTCCAATAAGGCTGGATTGTGGCTCGAACGTTCAGGGTTTTTCGCGATGGCGCGTTTCTCGTGGCCTTCTTCATCCTTCTGGTGCTGATTGCCGCCAAGCTGGACGAGGCAGCCGACAGCGTCCTCCGCGGCCCGTTCTACGTGATCGACGGCGATACGCTGGCGGTGGGCGGCGAGCGCCTGCGGCTGCAGGGTATGGATGCGCCGGAACTCGACCAGACCTGCGAAGACGGCCGCGGCAAACCATGGGCTTGCGGAGAAGAGGCGAGACGGCTGCTGATGCGCCTCGTTGCCGACGGTAAGACGGAATGTCTCGGCCGCGAGCGCGACAAATATCGTCGGCTTCTCGTCCGCTGCCATTCGGGTACGACGAGCATCAACGGTACGCTGGTGCGGCAAGGGCTCGCGGTCGCATCGGGACGTTATGCGCAGGAACAGGTGGAAGCGCGGCGCGAACGGCAGGGGCTGTGGGCCGGCCGGTTCGAAAGCCCGCGTGCCTGGCGCGCCAGCCGCGGCACGATGGACGATGTCAGCCTAGTGGAGGCATTTTGGGATTGGATGAAGCGAGTGACGGCCTGGCAATGAGCATGGATGATATCACCGAAGGCGTGGAGGATCTCGGCGGGCTGGCCGGCGCGATCGCGGCCTGCCGCATCTGTCGCGACGCGCCGGCGAAAGGCGAAGGCGACCGTCTGCCGCATGAGCCGCGGCCGGTCGCAGTGCTATCGAAGACGGCGAAGGTGCTGATCGCCGGCCAGGCGCCGGGGCTTCGGGTGCATGAAAGCGGGCTGCCGTTCAACGATGCCTCGGGAAATCGGCTGCGCGACTGGATGGCGGTGACCCGCGAAGAGTTCTACGATCCGCAGAAGTTTGCGATCGTGCCGATGGGCTTCTGTTTTCCGGGCTACGATGCCAAGGGCAGCGACCTGCCGCCGCGGCTCGAATGCGCGCCGTTCTGGCGGGCTCGGGTGATCGCCGCCATGCCGCAGATCGAGCTGGTTATCGCCGTCGGAGCTTATGCGCAGGCCTGGCATCTGGGGAGCCGGCGACGCAAGGGCATGACGGAAACGGTAGAGAACTGGCGAGACTATGTTTTCGCCAACCAGGGGCCGAGGATACTGCCGCTGCCGCATCCGAGCTGGCGCAACACCGGCTGGCTCAAAAAGAATTCATGGTTCGAGGCGGATCTGCTGCCGGTTCTAAGACAGCATGTGGATAGCTTGATACGGGAAACAAATTTCGGTTAACTGCCACGAATTCGGTGTATAACGAAAAATCATTTCGAAAGGACTCTGATGGACCGCCTCGACCGTAAGATACTGCGCATTCTGCAGGAAGATTCCACTCTGGCCGTCGCGGACCTCGCGAAGAAGGTCGGCCTGTCGACCACGCCTTGCTGGCGCCGCATCCAGAAGATGGAAGAGGACGGCGTCATCCGTCGCCGTGTGGCGCTGCTGGATCCGGTCAAGGTCAATACCAAGGTCACGGTGTTCGTCTCCATCCGCACCGCCAGCCACTCGATCGAATGGCTGAAGCGGTTCTCGGAAGTCGTCGTCGATTTCCCGGAAGTCGTCGAATTCTACCGCATGAGCGGCGACGTCGATTACCTGCTGCGCGTCGTCGTGCCGGACATCGGCGCCTATGACGCCTTCTACAAGCGCCTGATCGCCAAGATCGAGATCCGCGACGTTTCGTCGGTGTTTGCGATGGAGCAGATCAAGTACACGACCGAACTGCCGCTCGACTACATGATGCTGGACAACCAGAAATCGGGCGAAGAATAATTCGCCGTTTGGCGGATCGGGATCATTTTCTGGCAGGACGGGCCGAGTTGAAACGGCCCGTTTGGTTTTATCTGGGTTTCATCGAAACAGATGGAGCTCGACATGCAGGACCAGGCCAAGGCCAATAAAGCGATCATCCGCGGATATATCGAAGAGATCTGGAACCGTGGTCTGATCGAGCGCTTCGAAAACTTTTTCGCAGCCGACTATCAAGAGGCCACCTATTCGCCGGCCAATTCCGAAGGACACTGCGCCATGGTGGCGGTGCAGAAGCGGATCATGCCGGATGCCGTCTGGTCGATCGAGCGGATGGCCGCCGAGGACGATGGCGTCATGTGCGAGCTGACATTGTGCGGCACGCACCAGGCGGCTTTCAAGGGCGTCGAACCCTCCGGCAATTCCATCCGCGTGCGCGCCTACCGGACCTTCGTCCTGAAGGACGGCAAGATCGTCCATCATTCCGCATTGCTCGACACCGCCGAACTGCTAAAGCAGATGCGGGGACAGCAGGCCGCATAGGGCAAATCCGGCAGCGATGGCGACAATTTCTCATGCCTATCATCGGGTGTTTGACGCGCCGTTCGAGATCGAACGGGCCTTCGATGCCGATTACCTGCTTTACGCGTCGACCGGCACCTTCGTTCTCGATATCGGCGACCGCCGCTGGATGCTGCCGCCGCAAAGGGCCGCGCTGATCGCACGGGGAACGGTGATTGCGGTGCGCAGCAATGGGGCGGCCACGGCGTCCTCGGTTCTGTTCGGCGATCGCGAATTCGAAGCGCCGCTACCGGCCTGCCGGGTCTTCGGTCTTTCCGATCTGGCGCGGCAAATGATCCTGCATGTCATGCGTTGGGATACGGGGCGCCCCTCATGCGACGAAACCGCGAATGCCTTCTTCAAGGCGCTCGCATCCGTGGCGAAGGAACTGGCGGCGGACGAGGACGAGACATGGTTGCCGAAACCGCAGTCGCCGGGCATGGCGGTCGCCGTCGCGCGGATGCTGGAAGATCTCGACCGGGATCTTGATTTTGGCTCCCTTGCGGAGGCGTCACGTCTTTCGGAGCGGACGCTGTCACGGCGATTCGACGCAGAACTCGGCATGAGTTTTCGCGATTTCCGGCATCGGGCGCGGATGGTGAGGGCCAAGGAGATGCTGCTTGCCGGCCGGGAGCCGATCACGGAAATCGGCCTCGCCTGCGGGTTCGAAAGCACGAGTTCCTTCATCAAGGCGTTTCGGACCTTTGCGGGCGCGACGCCGCGGCAATACCGGGTGGGTAAAGACGGCTAAGCCTTCAGCCGCGCCAAAAGCTTCTCGCTCGACAATTCCTTGACGGCGTCCTTGCCGATCCAGCGGGCGGTCTTGTCCGGCGAGGCGGTGAGCTTTTCGGAGAGCGCCATCGCGGGGGCGTGGCAGGTTCGGTTGCGCTTGCCGATATTGCGGAGCGCCCAGTTGACCGCCTTCCTGACGAAATTGCGCGGATCGGCGGAATGCGCCTCGATCAGCGGCATATAGCCGACGAAGGTACCGTCCGGCTCCTGTTTGCGGTGCACGGCAGCGCCGGCGATCATCGCGAACGCGGTGCGGCGGACAAACTCCCGGTCGTCCGCCGCGAAATCCGCAACGAGCTGTCGCCAGAACGGCGTCTCGATCAAAAGGTCGGCGGCTGTGTCGACGATTTCCCAGGAGGCAAAATCCTCGGCCCATCCGCGCGCCTCGGCCGGCGTCAGCGCTGTGGGATCGGCGGTGTAGATCGCCAGCATACGGGCTTCGCGGATGCCGGTGCGCCAGAGGTCCAGCGCCCGGCCATGGTCGCGCTTGATCGCCCGCGCGATCTTCTGCAGGTCGGGATTGGAAATGCCGATGGCCTTGTCGGTGACGATGCCGAAACGGGCCATGCCGGAAATGTTCTCCTCCGACCGCAGCGTTTCGAGATGCGCGATGATCCCGGCGACGTCGGAGGAGGGGCCGATCATGGCCGGCCTATTTCTTTTCGAGCCGTGCGAGCAGCGAGGATGTATCCCAGCGCTTGCCGCCCATCGCCTGGACGTCGCCGTAGAATTGGTCGACGAGGGCCGTGACCGGCAGCTTGGCGCCGTTGCGGCGGGCTTCGGTCAGCACGATGTCGAGATCCTTGCGCATCCAGTCGACTGCGAAGCCGAAATCGTATTTGCCAGCATTCATGGTCTTGTAGCGGTTTTCCATCTGCCAGGAGCCGGCCGCACCCTTGGAGATCACCTCGATCACCTTCTCGATGTCGAGGCCGGCCTGCTTGCCGAAATGGATCGATTCCGCGAGCCCCTGGACGAGGCCGGCGATGCAGATCTGGTTCATCATCTTGGTGAGCTGGCCAGCACCCGCCGGACCCATGAGGCCGACCATGCGGGCATAGGCGTCGATCACCGGCCTGGCCTTCTCGAACGTCGCCTCGTCGCCGCCGCACATGACGGTGAGCACGCCGTTTTCGGCGCCGGCCTGGCCGCCGGAGACCGGCGCGTCGATGAAGCCGACGCCTTTTTCCCGGGCCGCGGCATCGAGCTCGCGGGCGACTTCGGCGCTGGCGGTGGTGTTGTCGATCAGGATCGCGCCCGGTTTCATGCCGGCGAGAACGCCGGTCTCGGTGGTTGTCACCGAGCGGAGATCGTCGTCGTTGCCGACGCAGACGAACACGAAATCGGCATCCCTGGCCGCTTCGGCCGGCGTCGCTGCGGCCTTGCCGCCGAACTTCTTCGCCCAATCCTCGGCCTTGGCAGCCGTGCGGTTATAGACGGTGACGTCATGGCCGCCCTTGACCTTGAGATGCCCGGCCATGGGATAACCCATCACCCCGAGACCGATGAATGCCACTTTCGCCATGCTGAACCTCCAGAATTCTGTTGCCAGAGGATTAGAGCAAAGAGGACCTTCGGAAAAGCGCAGTTCGGCGAAAAGCGCAGTTTTCGGTTTCGGAGGGGTGCACCCCTCGAGGCAGGTGCGTTCCCCTGGTTGCGCTTGACTCAGAACGGCTTGATGACCGCGAGCGCGACGATGACGACGACCGAGCCGAGGATGATCGGCAGGCCGGCGCGCACGAAGGCCGGCGGGTCGAGATGCGGATCGGCTTCCATGCGGCGCATCCAGGCGCCCTGCATGCCGTGCAGAGCCGACAGCATGATGACGATCAGGAACTTGAAGCCGAACCAGCCGGAAGTGTAAAAACCGTAGCCGAAGGCGAGCCACAGGCCGAAAAGCCAGGCACCGCCGAGTGCGGCCGTGGTGACGGTGCGGTCGTATCTTCTGAGCGCCGAGATGACGCCGGTGCGGATCGTCGGCGGCACCATGCCGATGACGAAGGCGTTGATCAGCATGCCGCCGATCAGCAGGAAGTCGGACAGAATGTGCAGGGCCTTGATGATGAAATACAGCATGGTCAACTCCAGATCATGGCTTCGGTGAAGCCCAGTTCGGCAAAATCCTGTTGTCTCAATTGGTCTTCGCCCGTGCAGAAGAACTCGTCGAGCTGCGGCGGTTGAACGGTGGTTCCCGACAGCATGGCGTGAACCTGGCCGCGATGATGGATCTGGTGCTGGAAGAGATGCATCAGCAGCCGGTCGGCAGGCTCGACCTGCACGAAAGTGTCCCGGGGAATCCGGATCTCCTCGGCGATCGTTTTCTCATCCAAGCGTCGACAGTGATCGATGAGGCGGCGGTCGGCGGCGCGCTGTTCGCGATCGAGATCGGCGAAGAGCGGACAGGGAATCTCCGGCTCGAAGGCGGCGGGACCGAGGCAATTGCCTTCGAGCGCGCTGATATAGAGCCAGTCGACGGTCAGGATATGGTTGAGGGTATGGATGATCGACGGGAAAAAGCTGACCCGTGTCGCATCCAGCTCTTCGCGCGAAAGCTCTCCGCAGGCTTTCAGCAGCCGATGGTTGGCCCATGCGTTGTTATAGGCCTGGGCAAGAAGATAGCGCTGCGGCGTCATCCGAATCCCTCCGTTGCGGAGGGCAAACTACCGATGAAGAGGGACGATGAGAAGATGGTTCGCGAACACTAGGATGATTTGGACGCTTGGTCGTGCTCGGCGCCTGTCATCACCTGTGACGGCGCCGAGAATTGCCATTGCGCTCTCAACCTGAGATTGTCATGACTTTACAATCAGCCGCGCGATCACCAGATGGCCCGGCGTCGGGTTGCCGTCCTGCATCCGCACATTGATGTCGGAGATTTCGAGAAGTTCGAAGCCGGTGGCCGTGAGGCGTTCGCGGATATAGGTTTCCGAATGGGCGAAACGCTGATGCGGGCCAACGATATAGGACCGGCCGGCAAAAGCTTCCGGGGAGAGGGTCTCGGAAGAAAAGACGAACAAGCCGCCGGGAGCCATGTTTTCTGCCGCGCCGAAGAACAGCGGTTCCAGCGCGCCAAGATAGGGCAGCACGTCGGTGGCGGTCACCAGGTCAAAGGGCTCGTCGTCATTGTCTTCAAGGAAATCCTCGACCTCGGCCACGTAAAGCGTCTCGTAGAGATCCTTTTCGTGCGCGATTTCAACCATGTTTTCGGAAATGTCGATGCCGGTGATGTCGTCGACCATGTCGCGCAGCGTGCCGCCGGTAAGCCCGGTGCCGCAGCCGAGATCGAGCATCCGCTTGAACGGCCCGAGCTTCAGCTCCTGAAGGCGCTGGCGCACGATCACCGGCACCGCATAACCGAGCTGCTCGACGAGAATGTCCTCGAAACTTTCGGCGTGCTGGTCGAACAGGGTTTCGACATAGGCGTCCGGTGCCTTGGGGGGCGTCTCGCCGCGGCCCATGGCCGCGATGCGCACGGCGGCACCGCCGTGGTCCTCGGGATCGAGCTCGAGCACCTGCTCGTAGGCCTTGACGGCTGCGTCGATATCGCCCGCCTTCTCCAGCGCCAGCGCACGGTTATAGGCCTCTGCCAGGGCTTCCTCGTCGATCTTCTTCATGGCCAGCGTCCTTCTTTTCGCAGGCGGCTTTAAGCCGATAGCCGGCATTTGTCCATCAGGGGAACGCGGCGGGTGCTCATTCGTTGAGAGGTCAAAGCAGAACGGCTTTTTGAGAACCACCTCCGGGAGAAGGTCATGCCAGCCGATGAGGGCAAGAGCGTGCTGGAGCAGAATGTCGAGCGGCGCGCCCCGTCGTTGCCGATGACCTCCGCCGAAAAGGCCAATGTGATCATCCACTATTACCGCGGCGAACTCGGGCGGATGACCAGCTGGCGCGACCGCATCGACCGCACCTCGAACTGGTCGATCACGGTGGTGGCGGCGCTGCTGTCGGTTTCGCTGTCGACGCCGACATCGCATCACGGCGTGGTTCTGTTTGCGATGCTGCTGATCTCGCTGCTTCTCCTGATCGAAGCACGGCGATACCGCTTCTTCGACGTCTACCGCGCAAGGGTTCGCAAGCTGGAACGCCATTATTTCGCGCAGGCGCTTTATCCGCAGGCGGACCTCAAGCCCGACTGGGCGCAGGCGATCGCCACGAGTCTGCGCAATCCCTGTTTCCTGATCAGTTATCGCGAGGCGCTGTTTCGCCGGGTGAGGCGCAACTACGTCTGGATGTACGCCATCCTGCTGATGGCGTGGCTTCTGAAGATCTCGACACCCAAACTCCTGCCCAACGATACTGAGGCGGATGTCGTCTTTTCATGGTCGGAGGCGGTCAACAACGCCGCGCTCGGTCCTTTACCGGGATGGAGCGTGATTGCGCTCGTCGCGGTCCTTTATGCTGCCGTGATTTTCTCAGCCCTGCATCGCGAGCCGGATGACGGCGAATTCGCCCATGGCGAAGTCCACGTCTGAAACGTTAGCTCCAACAGCATTACTTTCACGTAAAGTGAAGCCCTCCTTGTCATTTGCCCTTAGAACTATCTCAAAAGCAATCGAGGCTCGATTAAATGTGCCCCTTAAAAAACTTAATGGCTCAGGCGCCCTTTAGAAGCTCCCCACAGCGCCAAGTGCCGGGGAGCATACTCTCTGTTATCACCGCTCGTAAAAAATCCCAAATATTACTTTCTAAACCGATCCGTAAAAGTAGAATGTAATATTCTTAGAATTGTAACTATTGGCAATATTGTTATGCCAATAAAACATATCGCATAATATCTTTCATACTTAAATTTATCCCCAAAAATGACGTAAGAAAATAGGAAAATTAAAGGGAATATGAATTCCACGCCGTGATATGCACAAGCTCTCTTGAAGGCGTCCCAGTTAAAACTACTTAACCGCATAAGCCCCACCCAAGAACCTCGCCCCGCCGCCTTCATCAGCCGATCCGTCGCCTGGATAGTCGCTCCCGTCTGGTTGCTGATTTTCTGAAGAGCTGCTCATGGCTATCCCTTATTCATACGATGAAATAATGCTGCGGTTGAAAAGGCGCACGCTTGAAGGAAAAAAACTGACATTCCCGAGAAAAATGGAAAAAAGTATACCGTAAAGAAGCGAGACGTGCCAACGTATTTTTCCTCAGAAATCCCAACGTGATGGAAGAACAATATGTACGTAAAGAATAAAGCGATAAAATACCAGATTCCTGTCCCAATTATCATCGCGTTATTATATCCACCGGAAATATTTACTGTTTTTCGTTTCGAATAAACAATAATCGCAGAAAAGAATAAGAAAATACTCCATACAAAGTAATTTATCAATCCAGCAACATAATAGAATCCGGAAATTTTGTCGTACTTGTTCAAATCTTCAAATCGAGCTTGAAATGACTTACTTAAGTTCAAGGTTGAAAATAGCAGTCTATCAAAATATCCAATATAGAAAAAATATCCAAGTAGATATGTTGCAGATGTAACAATTATTATCGATGATATTATTGTAATATTTATGTATTTCTGAAGTTGAGGATGATCTTTTATTTGGAAAGGAAATGTTTTATCATTATTAATTATTGGCATTTTAACCTCTGGAAAGTCGTCACATAACCTGCCGCACTTCCCCGAAGTAACGCCCCGAAGAGCACTTTCATCATTGGTAGCCGTTATGCAGAGACCTAGGTTTTCACGTCAAACGTGTGAAGTCAATCACACTAAAACAGCAACCAAGAGGATGATTGCCCGGATCGCCAATGCGCGACGGGGCAATTGACCGCAGGCAAACAAGGCCGACGTTCTGGCTTCAGGCTGGATGCGCATAAGGCATTTATCATCGGCACTTCGCAGCAGCCGGATATGACACGATTAAAATGGACGCGCCGTAGACCGCTGTTTCTTAGTGCAGGATGATCTCGCCCTTGACGGCCCGCCACTCGCTGGCCGAGATCAGCTTGCGGTGGACATAGCGGACGGAATGCAGCGGGCCGTCGAGCTTTTCCTGCCAGAATTTCAGAAAACCGTTCATCTCGGGAAAATCCGGAGCGAGGTCGTAGTTCTGCCAGACATAGCTTTGCAGCAGGGCGGGATGGTCCGGCAGGTGGTAGAAGATCTGGGCGGTCGTCAGCCCGTAGCCTTTCAGCATCATTTCCATTTCAGACATGCAAGCAGTTCCCGTTTGTTGTTTCGAGGTGACGTCGTTGCGTCACCTGATAGGAGAGCATGCCATGTTTAACCGAAGCTTTACAATTGCACCTTAAGAGCACATTCGTGATAATATTCAGTATGTTAGCAGCTATGATTTCCGAGTGCTGCTAACGCTTCAGATGGCGCGTCAGGCGCGCCTCGATGAAGGCCCAGAGATGCCGCAGCGCTTCGACGATGGCGAGGTAGAAAATCGCCGCCCAGAGATAGGTCTGATAGTCGAACGTGCGTGAGAAGGCGTAGCGTGTCTCTCCCATCAGATCGAAGACGGTGACGATCGCGACGACGGCCGATCCCTTGATCAGAAGCACGATCTCGTTGCCATAAGGGCGCAATGCGACGATCAGCGCCTGGGGCAGGATGACCTTGCGGAAAGCGTTGCGCTTGGAAAGGCCGAGTGCAGCCGCACCCTCGTGCTGGCCGCGCGGTACGCTTTCGATCGCGCCGCGCAGGATTTCCGCCTGATAGGCGGCGGTATTGAGCGTCAGCGAGAAAAGGCCGCAATACCAGGCTTCGCGAAAGAACCACCAGAGGTCGACGGATTCGAGTTGCGGCTTGAAGCTGCCGAGCCCGTAATAGATCATGAACAGCTGGGCGAGCAGCGGTGTGCTGCGAAACACGTAGACATAGGCATAGGAGAGGCCATTCAGCGCCTTGTTTTTCGACATCCTTGCGAAGGCGATCGGTGCCGACAGCACGGCCCCGAGGATGACGGCGAGGCCGACCAGCGAAATGGTGGTCCAGAGGCCATGGAGATAACGCGGGCCGTAACGCAGGAATTTATCCTCGTTCCAGCCGCTGATCATCATGAAGACGAGTGCGATCGCAAGGGCTGCCCAGACGAGCAGGACCAGGATGCCGGCAATACGCGCCGGCGCCAGCTGTCTGCCGATCAGGGCCGGAGGGGCGCGCGGCGGGATCAGTTCCTTGACGTAACTCATCGACGGCCCTCCGAACGTTTCGCCCAGCGCTCGATGAAGCCGAGCCCGACGGACGAGACCATCGCGAGGATCAGATAGAGCAGGCAGGCGATGCCGTAGAAGAAGAAGGCTTCCTTGCTGACGCGCGCCGCAATGCCGGTCTGGCGCAGGATATCGGCGAGCCCGATGACCGAGACATAGGACGTGTCCTTCAAGAGGATCAGCCAGAGATTGGTGAGGCCGGGCAGGGCGATGCGGATGAGCTGCGGCAGGATGACGAGAAGCATGGTGCGCGAGCGGTGAAGACCGAGCGCATCGCCCGCCTCGTACTGGCCACGCGGGATCGCCCTGAAGGCCGACAGCAGGACCTCGGAGGAATAGGAGGAGAAGACGACGGCGAGCGCCGCCATGCCGGCGAAAAAGGCGTTGATTTCGACGCGCCCAGCGTACCCGAAGGAGGCGAGCACAGCCTGGATGAGGATCTGAAGACCGTAATAGACGATGAACAGGGTCAGCAGCTCCGGCAGACCGCGGAAGATCGTCGTGTAGATGCCGGCGGCAAGCCTCAGCAGCTTGTCCTCCGATTGCGCGGCGAGCGCGATCAGGAAGCCGATGACCAGCCCGACAGGCAGCGTGGCGAGCGCGAGCGTGATCGTGACCTTGACGCCGAAGGCGATCTCGTCGCCCCAGCCGGTCTCGCCGCAGGCAACGATGCTACCGGAACCGAACAATGAAAAAAGCCCGACGGGCCCGCAAAGCGGATCCAGCGCGGAAAGGAGGGCGGAAAAGAATCCGCTCATAAGGTCGTTTTCCCCTGCGGCCTTTTTGTGTACCGCTTTTGTCTTGTATTGACGCCATTAAAGAGAAAAACGGCGGAAGGGCAAGCCTCCCGCCGGGCGTTAACCGGGTTCTCCGGTCGATTACTTGCCGTAGGCGTCGAAATCGAAATACTTGTCGTTGATGGCCTTGTATTTGCCGTTGGCGCGGATCGCGAGGATCGCGGCCGAGAACTTGTCGGCCAGTGCGGTTTCGCCCTTGCGGACCGCAATGCCCGCACCTTCGCCATTGATGTCGACGTCGATCGGCAGGGGGCTGAGGATCTTGCAGCACTTGCCGGCGTCCGACTTGATCCACTGCGACAGCACGACGATATCGTCGATGACGGCATCGATACGGCCGTTGGTGATGTCGAGCTTGTATTCGTCGGCAGTCGGATAAAGCTTCAGCTCCGAGTCGGGCATATGCTTTTCGGCATAGTTCGAATGGGTGGTGGAGCCCTGCGCGCCGATCGTCTTGCCCTTGAGGCCGGCGGCAGTCGCTTCCTTGATCGGCGAATCCTTCGGGACGGCGATGGCCGGCGGGGTGTTGTAATATTTCTTCGAGAAGGTGACCTGCTCCTTCCGCTCTGGGGTAATCGACATGGAAGCGATGATGGCATCGAATTTCTTCGACTGCAGCGCCGGGATGATGCCGTCCCAGTCATTGGTGACGAAGGTGCAGGTGACCTTCATTTCGTCGCAGAGCGCCTTGGCGATATCGATGTCGAAACCGGTGAGCTGGCCGTTGGCCTCCAGGTTGTTGAAAGGCGGATAGGCGCCTTCGGTGCCGATCACGAGTTTCTCCTGAGCCATCGCCGAACCGGCGAAAAGCGACAGGGCGGCGATCGAGGCGGCAGCAAGGAATCGGGTGGAAATTTTCATTTTGATCCTCTCTGTTGGCAACCCTGCGGTGTTGGTCTTTTTCGGCCGCAGGAAGACGGGGCACGCGTGCGGGCGCGCCCCGAATGGATTTTTAGATACCCGCTCGCAGAAAATTGCAACGGCATTTTACGTGCACGTCTGCCTGGGTTTTGTCGATGAACAATACATTCATGCGAGGTTCAGGCCGTCGGCAACAGGCTGCAACGGAACCATTTTGGTGCAATACAGTTGAGCCGCCGCGTAAGTCCGCCGAAAAAGGCAATAAAGGACGCGCATGAAAGGGATGACACCCCTAGAAGAGGAAATGTCCATGTCGAAAAAATTTAGACTGTTCGCCAGCGTCGCAGCACCTCTCATATCGCTGCCGCTGATGCTTCAGCCGGCCGGTGCCGCCCCCTTGAGACCCGCTTTGGAGATGAGACCCGCCATCGAGGCCGGCCGGATGCCGGGCGTCATCGAGGTGCAGCAACAGGTCATCATTCCTCCGGATGCGCAGGAAGGCGAGGGACAGCAGCGCCCACGCCGCAAGCCCCAGGAGGGGCAACAGCAGGCTCCGGCCGAACGGCCGCAAGCGCCGCCCCAGGCCCAGCAGCAGGAACAGCCGCAGCGCCAGCGCAAGGCTGAGCCGGAAG
>NZ_JALBGV010000100.1 GCF_023006505.1 Neorhizobium sp. SHOUNA12A | reverse complement strand
CGTTCGGCGACCGGTGATGGCGGGCATCCCGCCTGATGGCGCGGATCGCGTTGCCCGGCGAGGCGCGATCGATGAAGCCTGCCGCGACCACGAAAAGCAGGGCGCTCAGGCGCGAGGCGGGCAGGTTGATGAGATCGTCGAACCGCGCTGCCGCCCAGCCGAAGGCCTCGTAACGCGGCAGTTTGTGGCCGATCATGCTGTCGGCGGTATTGGCCGCCTTGTAGCCGACGCCGCCCGCGAGACCGCCGATCCCCATCCAGAAGGCCGGCGCCACGACGCCGTCCGAAAAATTCTCGGCGAGGCTCTCGATCGCCGCGCGGCAGACGCCGGCTTCATCGAGCTTTTCCGGATCGCGCCCGACGATTTTCGAGACCGCTTTCCGCCCGGCATCCAGGCCTCCGTATCGCAACGCCGTCGCCACGGCCTCGACATGGGTTTCGAGGCTCTTCTGCGCCGGCAGGCTGGCAGCGATCAGGACCAGCAGGATCGGCCCAAGGGGGATCATTCTCAGGTCGTATTCGATCACCAGGCTGAGCAGGACGGTGATCCCGAGGAGCGCCAGAAGCGCGAACACGCCCTTTCGCTTGCGCGTGGAAAAGTCGTCCCTTTCGCGGTTCAGATCGCGGTCGAGCCGGGATATCAATGCGCCGATCCAGGTGACCGGATGGCCGATGCGCCGGAATAACCAGTCCGGATAACCCACGATGCGCTCCGTGATCAGGGCGAAAAATGCGAGAAGGAACATGAAGTTGGCAGGCCCTGAGATTGGCGACGAAGTTGGCGATCCGATACAGCATGGCGGCAATCTTTCCCGCGCTCGGGCGCTGTTTCCACATGCGCCGGAGCCTTGGGTCGATCTTTCCACCGGTATCAGCCCGCATTCCTATCCGTATTCGCCCCTGCCCGACAATGCTTTCACGCGACTGCCCGACGTCGCATCGACGGAAAGGCTGAAGGCCCTTGCCGCTGCTGCCTACGGTGCGCCCTCGGCGGCACATGTCGCGGCGGGGCCGGGGACGCAGATCCTGCTGCCGATGGTCGCCGATCTGATTGCCCGGAAAGGCCGTGCCGCGGTTCTTTCGCCCACCTATGCGGAGCATGCCCGCGCGGCGCGGCTTTCCGGTTTCGAGGTCACCGAAACCGACGATCTGGATCGCTTGGCAGATGCCGATGTCGCCGTCATCGTCAATCCCAACAACCCGACCGGGCGCATCGTCCCGCGTGCCGATCTTTTGGCGCTCGCCATCATCATGCGGGCAAAGAACGGGCTGTTGGTCGTGGACGAAGCCTTCATGGATGTTTCGGAAGCATCGAGCGTCACCGACGCGGTGGATGCCGGCGGGCTGGTGGTACTGCGCTCCTTCGGCAAGTTCTACGGCATGGCCGGCCTGCGACTCGGCTTCGTGATTTCGCATCCGGAAACCGCGGCGAAAATCGAGAACCGGCTCGGTCCCTGGGCGGTGTCCGGCCCGGCATTGTACGTGGCGAACGAGGCACTCGCCGATGTGAGATGGCAGGACGCGATGCGGCTGAGGCTTAGAGAGGATGCGGCGCGGCTGGATGCCCTGCTCGGTGCTGCGGGAATACCTGTTGCGGGTGGGACGTCGCTGTTCCGCTTCATCCGGGATCCTCGCGCGCAGGCGGTTTTCCGGCATCTTGGAGAACAGGGCATTCTGGTGCGCCGGTTCGAGGAACGGCCCAATGATCTCAGGATCGGCCTTCCCTGCGAGCGCGACTGGCCGCGGCTCCAAGAAGCCTTGAAAACTATTTAGCCGGCGAAGTGAATTTATCGCGCCAGGCGATTTGGGCGCTTGCATTGGGCAAAGCAGTCGCCTCGTAGACGCCGCGGGCTACGGCACGGGCGGTTACCAGCGTTGCCAGATGGCAGATTTCCATGAAATCCGAGGGGTCGCTTAAAGGTTTCGCACCGGTCGCCGCCGAAAAGATCGTGTCGCCGTCGAAGGGCAGATGCGCCGGCAGGATCGCGCGGGCGAGGCCGTCATGGGCGAGGATGGAAAGCCGGTGCGCCTGTGCCTTGGTCAGCACGGCATCGGTGACGATGACGCCTATCGTCGTCGAGGTCACGTTGCGGCCCTTGAGGCGCATGCGATTGTCGAAGGTCGGAGGCAGCCCAAGGCCGCCGAATTCATTGTCTTCTTCAAAGGGAGCGGCCCAGAAATGCGGGCCTTCGCCTATCGTCGCCGAGCCCAGGGCATTGGCGGCAACCAGTGCCGCGACCGTATGGCCCGTCGAAGTCCGGGCGCTCGCCGAACCGATGCCGCCCTTGAACGTTGCCGTCGTGGCGCCCGTTCCGGCGCCGATGGTTCCGAGTGCGAACTCACCCTTGGCGGCAGCTTTGAAGGCCTCGTAACCCATGTCGCGATAGGGCGAATGCAGGCCCCAGTCCTTGTTGCCGCCGTTGAGGAGATCCATCAGGATCGCCTGCGGCACGATTGGCACGCGAACGCTGCCGACCTGGAAACCACGGCCGATTTCGCGCAGGCCCGACTGCACGCCGCCGGCCGCATCCAGACCGAAGGCCGAACCGCCGGACAGCACGAAGGCATCGACCGTCTGCACGGTCATCGACGGATCGAGGAGGGCTGTGTCCCGCCCGCCCGGAGCGCCGCCGAGGACGGAGCCGGAGGCGATTGCCGGTTCGTCGAAGATGATCGCCGTGACGCCCGACCCCAGGGCAAGATCGGTGGCATGGCCGACGGCCACGCCACCGATATCGGTCAGCAGGTTCAGCGGTTCGGCCATCGTTTACTCGATGTCGAACTTGACGCCCTGCGCGAGCGGCAGGGTGCGGCCGTAGTTCAGCGTGTTGGTGGCGCGGCGCATATAGACGCGCCATGCGTCTGAGCCGGATTCGCGGCCGCCGCCGGTTTCCTTCTCGCCGCCGAACGCACCGCCGATTTCGGCGCCCGAAGGGCCGATATTGACGTTGGCGATGCCGCAATCGGAGCCGCGGGCGGAGACGAAGGTTTCCGCCTCGCGCATGTCGTTGGTGAAGATCGAGGAGGAAAGGCCCTGCGGCACGTCATTGTGCAGGTGGAGCGCTTCGTCGAAGCTCGAATATTTCATCACGTAAAGGATCGGAGCGAAGGTCTCGTCCTTGACCGGACCGGACTGGGCCGGCATTTCGACGATCGCGGGGCGGACGTAATAGGCGTCTGCGGCCTCGTTCTGGTGAACACGTTCGCCGCCGGTCACCTTGCCGCCTTCGGCCCTGGCGGCTTCCAGCGCCTTCTGCATCTTGTCGTAAGCGGCCTTGTCGATCAGCGGGCCGACGAGGTTGCCGTTTTCGAGCGGGCTTCCGATCGTCACCGACTGGTAGGCCTTGGCGAGGCGCGGCACCAGCGTTTCATAGACGCTGTCGTGCACGAAGAGGCGGCGCAGCGAAGTGCAGCGCTGGCCGGCCGTGCCCATGGCGGAAAAGGCGACACCGCGCAGCGTCAGGTCGAGATCGGCGGTCGGGGCGACGATCGCGGCATTGTTGCCACCGAGTTCCAGCAGCGAGCGGGCGAAGCGCGACGCCAGCCGCGGGCCGACGGCCCGGCCCATGGCCGTCGAGCCGGTTGCGGAAACCAGCGGGATCTTGTCGTGGTCGACGAGGACTTCGCCGATATCGCGGCCGCCGATCAGAACGGTCGAAAGGTTCTTCGGCGCTTTTCCGCCGTCGGCGATGAAACGGGCGAGCGCCTTTTCGAAGATTGCCTGGGTGGCGAGCGCGGTCAGCGGTGTCTTTTCCGACGGCTTCCAGACGGTGGAATTGCCGCAGACGATGGCGAGCGCCGCGTTCCAGGACCAGACGGCGACCGGGAAGTTGAAGGCGGAAATGATGCCGATGGCGCCGAGGGGATGCCAGGTCTCCATCATCCGGTGTTCGGAGCGTTCGGTGGCGATGGTCAGGCCGTAGAGCTGGCGGGACAGGCCGACCGCGAAATCGCAGATGTCGATCATTTCCTGCACTTCGCCGAGGCCTTCGGAGGTTACCTTGCCGACTTCGATCGACACCAGCCGGCCGAGTGCGGTCTTGGCTGCGCGCAGTTCCTCGCCGAGAAGGCGGATCAGTTCGCCGCGCTTCGGAGCCGGCACCAGCCGCCATTCGAGAAAGGCCGCATGGGCGGCGTCGATCGCCTTTGCCGCGCCTGCGGCGGTTTCTTCCGGCAGTCTGCCGATCTCTTTGCCGGTGATCGGCGAACGGACGGCGAGCGTGCCGCCAGTATAGCTTTCGGCTTTCACGCCGAGACCGCCCAGAATGTTTTTCACCTCAGCGGCGAGATCGAGTGTGGCGAGCGTCATGTCAGTCTCCGGATAGGTAATTTTCGTCAATCTACAAATCGGTGGCAGTTTCGCAATCAGAACCGCTCGCCGGCGAAATGGGCGATCTGTGCGCCCGCCTCGTAATAGGCTTCCTTGATGGCGCGGAAGGCCGGCTCCTGCGGGTTCGAAAGCGGCAGGGGCAGGTCGGGCTCGGAGATCTCCCCGAGGATATGTTTTGCAAGCAGCATGCCGAACGTCGTGCCGGGCGCAATGCCCCGGCCGTTATAGCCCGAAAAACCGATCGTGTTGCGGCCGAATTTGTGGAGGCGCGGCAAAGCGTTGTCGGTCATGCCGATCTTGCCGTACCACTCGGCCTCGAATTCCACCTCGCCGAGCTGCGGGAATATGCGCTTCAACGAGCGCCGAGCCCAGCTTTTATGGATCGCCGTACCTGTTCCGCGCAGGGCGCCGACCGAACCGAAGACCAGCCGGCCGGCCTGATCCATGCGGAAGGAAGAGAGGATTTCCTTGGTGTCCCAGCAGCCCTCGTGCCCGGCAAGGATGGAGCGACGAAGGTTATCGCTGAGCGGCGTGGTGGCGAGGTTGAAATAGGGCAGGTGCACCTGCTCGCGGCGTACCTGTTCCCACGGGCCGGTGCTGTAGGCATCGGTTGCGACGATCACCCAGTCGGCGGTCACCTGACCGGAGGCGGTCTTGACGAATTTTCGGCCGTCGACTTCACCGGTGCTGGTGACAGCGCTGCCGGTATAAAGCCTGGCGCCAGCCTTCACCGCCGCATGGGCAAGACCGCGGGCATAGGCAAGCGGCTGCAGCGTGCCGGCGCGCATGTCGAGCAGCGATCCGGCATAGGCGGTGGAACCGACGCGCCTTTCCGTCTCGGCGGCATCGAGCAAAGTCACCGGCGCCCCGCGCTTCTGCCATTGGCGAGCGCGCTCCTCCAGTTCCTTCAACCCTTCAGAGCCGACGGCGCAATGCAGCGTGCCGTTCTTTTCGAGTTCGCAGGCGATGGCGTGTTTCTCGATCAGTTCGCGGACGAGGGCGGGGCCGTTGCCGAGCAGGTCGAGCAGGCGTTCACCGTAGATAGGGCCGAGTTCCTTCTGAAAATCGTCGGGCATCACCCACATGCCGGCATTGATCAGGCCGACATTGCGGCCGGCGCCGCCGAAACCGATCTCCGCTGCCTCAAGCAGCACGACATTGGTCCCCGCTTGCGCAAGATGCAGCGCGGGCGAGAGACCCGTATATCCGCCGCCGACAATCACCACATCGGCCGAGATCGTCTCCTCCAACCGGGTGGTGAGCGGCGGTGCGGGGGCGGTCTTTTCCCAGAGGCCGTGAGAGCGGGGATCGTTCAGCATGATGATTGTCCGGGAGTGTTGGTTGCCAACTCTTTACAGGGAGCCGTTATCGATGAATATCGACATGTTCTCAACAGATCATTCGCTGGAGGAATGACATGCTGCCGCCCCGGCGCTTTCTCCCGTCATTCTCGCTGCTTTCCGCCTTCGAGGCGGCGGCCCGCACCGGCAGCGTCACGGCTGCGGCAAACGAGCTTGGCCTCACTCAGAGCGCCGTCAGCCGCCAGATTTCGGCGCTCGAGAGACAACTCGGCGTGGCTTTGTTCTTACGCGAACGCCAGACGATCCGGTTGACGCTTGCCGGAGACGGTTATGCCCGCGAGGTGCGGGAGGCGCTCAGGCGCATTTCGCATGCCTCGCTCAATCTCAGGGCCAATCCTTCCGGCGGCACGCTGAACCTTGCCATCCTGCCGTTTTTCGGCACGCGCTGGCTGACGCCGCGGATCGGGCGTTTTCTCGATGCGCATCCGGGCATGGTCGTGAACCTGATCACACGGCTCGAACCGTTCGATTTCCGGTTCGACACGCTGGATGCCGCCATTCATTTCGGTGCGGCTCGCTGGCCGGGCGCGGCGCTTACCTTCCTGATGGATGAGGAAGTGCTACCGGCCTGCAGTCCGGAATTCAAAGTGCGGCACAATCTTCAATCTCCGGCCGACGTGCTGCAGGCGCCGCTACTGCATCTCAATACCCGGCCGGACGCCTGGGAATTGTGGTTTTCAAAGAACCGCATCACGTTCGATGCCTTGCATGGGATGCTGTTTGACCAGTTCATCACCATGGTCGAGGCGGCAACCGCCGGCCTCGGTGCCGCGCTGCTGCCGCGGTTCCTGATCGGCCGGGAGCTGGAGCAGGGCCTGCTGGTGCCGGCCGTGGACGCCGAGAGGATGGAGACCGGCCAATATCATCTCGCCTATCCGCCCGACCGAGCCACCTATCCGCCACTTGCGGCTTTCAGGGACTGGATCACCCAAGAGATCCACAGGCAAGAGATTCACCAGGATGCGCTTGCGAACGGCGGTCGCATCGGCCAATAGTCGGACATGTCCATCATGATCGCTTAGGCGATCCGACCGACGGGAAGACGTCCATGAAACCTATTTTCGTCCAGCTCCGCTGCAAGCCCGGCAAGACCTACGAGGTTGCCGACGCCATCTACAAGACCGAGCTCGCCTCCGAACTGTATTCGACCAGCGGCGAATGGGACCTGCTGTTGAAGGTCTACATCAAGGACAACGACGAGATCGGCCGCTTCGTAAACGAGAAGATCGCCTCGATTCCGGGCATCGAACGTTCGTTGACGACGATGACCTTCACAGCGTTCTGAGCGCAAAAAAAAGCCGCCACAGGGGCGGCTTTTTGGATTGGATTTAAAAATCTCAGGCATGCGCCGCCGAGGCGCTGTTGCGCGAGCGAACCAGCTCGCGGATGGCAAGACGCACTTCGTCGGCAGAGCCGAAACGCTGCTCGTCCAGATCGATGACATGGAATTTAACGGCGATGAATTTCAGCCGATCCGCGTCAGGAATAACAATACCGACGGGCTCGCCGCCGAACTCGATTACTTGCTTCTGCATGGCAGACTCCCGCTTTGGCTGCTTGCGACGCAGCTCTGGCGAATGAAAATTTTCAGGAACGATTGAACTGAAGCGTTACATTCGACAGCACGGAAGGGAGCGGCGATCCGTGCCATTCATTTTGAACGCGGCCTCACCAAAGGCGGCGACGCGGACGAATTTAAACATGTCACTCTCCCTTCATGGCGTTGCGCGAAAGTCGGCGAGACTCAGCAGGCCGAACGAAAATCATCTGTAGGCGAGTCCCACAAAATGATCAACGGAAATCAATCTACCTAGAATTTTTTTCCGACTGATGACAGGAAGAAGGCCGAATTGTGAAATTTCATTCGCGATTCCTGATCATTGCCTGTCAGCCCTGAGATAGGTGGCTTTTCCATCCAAGCAAGGATCGAGAGTGGAAAATTTCCGGCAAAGCCCGGATCGGCCAGCTCAAATTTCCGAGAGCAGGGTTTCGATCCGATCCACCAACCCGTCTGCGCTCTCGCGGCTGAGACATAGCGGCGGACGCAGGACAATGCGCTTCGGTATGCTATCGTCCACGATAAACCCGGGTCGTAGCCGTTCGCCGAGGTTCGCCGCTTCGTCCGACAGATCGACCACGAGCAGCAAGCCGCTGCCGGTCACGGCACGGATCGCCGGAAAGCGTTCGGCAAGGCTTTCGAGCCGCGTCTTCAGATGGCCGCCGATCTCGCGGGTGTTCTCCCGCAATTGCTCTTCCCTGATGACGTCGAGCGCCGCTGCGGCCGCTGCGGCCTCGACCGGAGAGATCGCCCGCGGACGTTCGTCGGCGGCAAGGCTTGTCGCGATTTCGGGCCGTGTCAGCAGGAGCGCCGGCGCCCCTCCGTCCGGTCCGTCGGCGATCAGAAAGTCCGGCGCCAGGCCCCGGTGCGAGAAACCCCAGGTGTGGTGGCCAAGACGGCCGTAGCCCGTTCCGGTTTCGTCGACGACCAGCAGGCCGGCCTTCTCTCGAAGTTCGGCCAGCGGCTCGTCCAGGTGCAAGGCCTCGTCGTAGCCGTTCGCGAGCACGGCTGCGACGTCCTCGAGATCGTGGATCATATCGGCTGCGGTGCCGATGGCGGGGACAGTGAAAAGGTCCGGATCGCGGCGGTTCACCCGGAAACCCGGCAGACCGATGATCCGGGCCTTGTTCGTGTGAGCGCGGACGAGCCGGAAGGCGAGATCCAGAGCGTCGCCACGGCTGGCCGCAAACGCGACATGGTTCAAACCTTCAGGCGCAAGCTCAGCCAGTTGCACTCGCAACACCTCCTCCGGCTCAGATGGATGGCTCGTGGCGCGGTTGAGCAGGATGGTCTGGCGGTACGTCGCGGCGGCGAGGCGCGGATGTCCGTGGCCGATCAGCGGCGCCTGACCGCCAAGATCGAGCGCGGTGCGCCCCGCCGCGTCGAAGAGATATTCCTTCCAGCCGCGGACCGGCTGATCGAAATGTTTCGGAGCCGGGGCATTCGCATCGATGCCGAGCAATGCAGCCGGGGAAGGACATAACCTCGACCACCTGCCGACCCCGGTCGGCGTGCAGAAGAGCGGCGGCACGAGATCCGGATCGAGGCAGAGCCTGAGCCGCAGGCCGCCTATCGAGTTGTCCGCTCCGGCGATCACGCCGATCGGGTCGCCTGCGGCAAGCTCCGCCTCTTCGGCAAGCGTACATTCGAGGCCTTCGACATGCAGGGTCAGGTCGCGTCCGACAAGGACGAGGCGGGGGCCGGCGCTTTTCAGCGTCCCGGCAAAAGGCGCCACTGCCGTTATCCGGGCGGGGATACAGGCATCGATATGGAGCGCGAAACTTTCCGGCTCCTGCTGCGCGTCGGTGCTGCCTTTCGAAAGTCGGTATTCGCCGTAACGGGTGCTGGCGCGGCCGGTCTCCCGGGAAATGTGGGCAAGCAGCTTCCAGTCGTTGTCGGTGTCCGTCCAGTTTCCGCCGTAGAGAAGCGGACTGGTGACGCTCAAGTCCACCAGCCGGAAAGTTTCCGGGTCGATATCGGGCAGGAGCCGGCCGATTTCCGGCAACGGCTTCGTCATTCCCGTGGCATTGAGGATGGCTGCAAAGACCTGTGCCGGGGAAACGGCGGTTGCGCCGTTCAGCACCGCACGGCGTTTCTCGGTCTCCTCCTTTGCCTGTGGATCATCGGGCGACAAGGCCTGCCGGCTCTCGGCTTCGGCGGCGAGAATGCCGGTGCGGGCGACGACCAGCGGCCACAGGGCTTCGAGCTCGGCCAGGGTGAACGGATAGACCTCGTGGTAGGCGCGGATCGCCGGCAGCAGGGCGAACGGATCTCCATCGCGATCCGCGAGCAGGTAGGCGCAGGTATTGGCAAAACCGGCGACGAGCCAGCCATTGGAAATGCCTGAGAAATCCGTCACGCCGGTTGGCATCCATGTGCCATCCGTATCTTCGCCGATGACGGTTCCGGCATTCAGGTTCTGATGTGCCGCCGCGACCCTGAGGCCCGGGCTGAGCGGCTGGATGCGCCGAAGCGCCGTCACCATCGCCTTGGCGATCACGTCGCGGATTTCCTGGTCGGCGACGGTGGACAGAAGCGAGACCGTCTGGGGGCCGGCCTTGCGCAGGTCGCCTTCCGGCTCGCGCTCGAGGACCGGATGTTCGAAATCCTGGAGGCTTTTCGCAAGCTCGGCCGAGATCGATCCGAAGGCGGCGACGGATCGATCCGACAGTCGTTCACCGGTCGGCGGCGGCGCACCTTCCAGGAATGTCAGGAGGCGGACACGCCGGTCTTCGCCGCCGAGCGGCAGGACAAGCATGTCGCCGCCGTCCTTGGTCATCACCGGTTCGGGAACCCGCGGTCCGTCGGGACTGCGCAGGATATGGCGCATCAAGGCGTGTTCCGCCTCGATCTCCTCGATGGGATCGTTGGCGGGCGATACTTTGAGCAGATAGCGCAAGTGGCCGTTGTCGATCAGGAAGTAGGGGTTCTGCCGTCCCTCGATCGGGAAGATCTGCCCGGAAAGCCCGTAGTGGTCGCGTAGAACGCCCTCGATCGCGTCGATCGAAAGGTCGTTTGCAGGAGGCTCGATGAGTTCTGGCAGGACGTCGGACATGAACCTCTCCGGAAGGGCGCTTCCGAAGAGGATAGAGCGTTAAAGGCCTGCGTCCATAGGCCTTTTCACCGACATTGGCTGGGTCTTAGCCCATACGCTCCGAAGCGTAGGAACCGGGGCTCGGCGGGAAGACGACGGTACGATTGCCGTTGATGAAGGTACGGTGATGGATATGGGCGTGGATGGCGCGCGCCAGGACCTGGCTTTCGACGTCGCGGCCGAGCGAAACATAGTCGTCGGCCGACTGCGCATGGGTGATGCGCACCGTGTCCTGCTCGAGGATCGGGCCTTCGTCGAGATCAGCGGTGACGTAATGCGCCGTCGCGCCGATCAGTTTGACGCCGCGGGTATAGGCCTGCTTGTAGGGATTGGCACCCTTGAAGCTCGGCAGGAAGGAGTGGTGGATATTGATGATCTTGCCGGACATCTTCCTGCAGAGGCTGTCGGACAGAACCTGCATGTAGCGGGCCAGCACGATGAGTTCCGTGCCGCTCTGCTCGACCAGATCGAGAAGCTGGGCTTCGGCCTGCGGTTTGTTTTCCTTCGTCACCTTGATGTGGTGGAAGGGGATGTCGTTGTTGACGACCTGTTTCTGGTAGTCGAAATGGTTGGAGACGACGCCGACGATATCGATCGGAAGCGCGCCGATCTTCCAGCGGTAGAGGAGGTCGTTCAGGCAGTGGCCGAAACGGGAGACCATCAGGAGAACCTTCATCCGCTCATCGGTATCGAAGATCTCCCATTCCATCTCGAACCGGCCGGCGATCGGCTTGAAGCCTTCGAGCAGCGCCGGACGCTCGGCGCCTTCTTCGGAGAGAAAGCTGACGCGCATGAAGAACTTGCCCGTGTCGAGGTCATCGAACTGCGATGAGTCGATGATGTTGCAACCCTTTTCCGCCAGAAAGCCGGAAATCGCCGCGACAATGCCGCGCGTTGTCTTGCAGGATACGGTCAGGACGTAGTTGTTCATGCAAATTCTCCCTCCTCTGCCATCGGTCGGCCGTTCCGTGTATACATAAAATTGGCGCCGGGCAATATCCAGCCCCTACAGGACAGGAAAATGCCCAGCGAGGCCCGAGCTTGGTCCTAAAATGTGTACAGCCAGCCTCGTTTGAATGTCCAGGCAAGCTTCTTACCTCCCGACCTTAAAGCCAGCCACCCAAAATTCCGTTCCCTTTGCGCCGTCGGCGCGCGCATCACCGCCGCGGAAGCTGCTTCGAGCAACGATTCGCATTTACTTGACATTATGGTGGCGGGTTGCGGTTTCGCACTGGAGGAAGACTTGAAGCAGAGGTCCTGAAAAGTCTGGCAAAATCGGTGACAGGCCGCAGATCCAAGTTCTCCCTCGCCTCTTTTCGGAACAGTTCCGCCTGCGATCGGTAAAATCGCCGCTGATAGTTTAAGTCTTTATCAGCAAGACCGGGCGTATTGCTGTTATAGTGATGGAAAAATCGCCGGCATGGCTATGATGAACGCCCGAAATGAATCCTCGTCCGCCGGGGAAATATCGCCGCTGCTGCCACGCTCGGCTTCCGAACCGTTGACCTTCAACGGCACGATCGGGCTTTTCACGCCGCCGTCGAACGGTACCCAGCCGTCGAGCACTGCCGTGCTGTTCGCCAGTCCCTGGGGGCTGGAGGAAATGTGCACGCGCAAATTCTGGCGCATCATTTCCGAAAAGCTTGCCGATCGCGGTGTTGCCAGCCTGCGGTTCGATTATCCCGGCACCGGCGACGCGCTTGACGATATCGATTTCGAAGGCGGGCTTTCCGTCTGGTCCGACAGTCTCATTTCCGCTGCCGCGCATCTCAAGGAGCTTTCCGGCTGCGAGCGCATCGCCGTCATCTCGCAGGGGCTGGGGGCGCTCGTCGCCACCAGGGCCGCCGAGGAGATCGAGGCGCTCGCCGCCATCGTTTATATGGCGCCGGTCGTTTCCGGCCGTCTGCATATCCGCGAGCTCGCGGTCTGGTCCAGGGTGGTCGACGAAAATCTGGGCCTTACCGAAGAACAGCATAGTGAAATCGGCGCCTCTATCGCGTCGCTCACCATGCCCGGCGAGATCGCCGACGAGGTTCGCAACGTCAATCTGTTAAAGGTCGACCGGCCGCCTGCACCGCGCGTGCTGGTCGTCGGCCGGGCCGATCGGCCCTCCGACAAGGAGTTTGCCGTTCGGTTGCGGGCGCTTGGCGCCGATGTGGATGAACAACCTTTCGAAGGTTACGACAAGCTCGTCTCAAACCCGGTGATCGTCAAGTTGCCGCTGACGGTTGCCGATAATCTGACGAACTGGATCGTCGCATTACCGTCCGGACCGGCTGCTTCCGCACCATCGCGCTCGCCGGCGCCGGCGGCCCCTCTCGCTGGCGACGGCTTTACCGAAACGCCGGCACGCTTCGGTCTCAACAGCCATCTTTTCGGAGTTCTCTGCGAGCCATTGCACGATCGCGCCGGCGCGACGGTGCTTTTCCTGACATCGGCCTATGACCGGCATGCCGGCTGGGGCCGTTCGACGGTGGGGCTGGCTCGCGCGCTTGCGCGTTCCGGCATTCCGTCGTTGCGTTTCGACACGGCCAATGTCGGTGACAGTCCGCCGGTGCCTGGCCGGCCGGACCAGGTTCTCTATCATTCGGACCAGAATGCCGACGTCTCGGAAGCGATCGATTTCCTCGCTGCCTGCAACATGACACCGGTCGTCGCCGCCGGCCGCTGCAGCGGCGCCTTTCTCGGCTTCCAGGCATCACTCGTCGAACCGCGCATCGCTGGCAATGTCTCGGTCAATCCGGCGGTCCTCCGCTGGCGCCCCGGCCGGTCCGTCGAGGACATGATCGTCAGTGGCGCGCGTAGTCTTCGGGACTACCGCAAGCGGGCCTTGCGGGCCGATACGTTCAAACGCATCCTGAGGGGCGAGGTCGATACCGTCGCCGCGGTCCGCAATATCGCCAAAAGTCTCGGCAACCGGGCCATGGGCAGGGTCTTCCATGCTTTCCGCGGGTTCCTGCCGGAGGGACGGGCGATCTACGGTGCCTTCCGCACCCTCCACCAGCGCGGCATGCCCGTCTCGCTGATTTACAGCGAGAACGATCTCGGTCTCGAACAGTACGATTTCTATTTCGGCCATGACGGATCGGGCCTGGCTCGCTTTCCAAACGTATCGCCGAAAATCATCCCGGATGCCGATCACAACCTGACGCCCGAGCATGCCCGCAAGGTCTATCTCGAGGCATTGAGGGAAATGGCTTTCCGTTTTCCTCTGGAAGAAGGCGTCTATTCAAAAGCGGACGGATCGGTCGCCGCCGAGTGATCGGATCGTGCCAGCGGGTCGTTCGGCGGTTTTGGAAAGCGCTGCAAGGCGGATACGCCTGATTGCGCCCGGCGCCAGATGGAATCCATTGTCCGACGCGCAGTAATTGTCGCATTCGATGTTGACCGTCTGCGCGAAGATGTCGGCCGAAATCTCCAGCCAGAATTCTCCCTCATCCTCGGTGACCGAGACCGTGATCTCGGCATCATGAAAAGCACTGGCACGCCCGAGCGGAAAATGGAAAGCTTCCGAGAGGATTTCGCCGGTTTCCGCATGCCTGAGACGTGCCACCGTCACATCGTGGGAAGGTGGGCCGAAACGATAGGCATAGTTCGCGTCGAAAAAGGCGCCGAACAGGTCGGTCGAAGCAACGCTCGCGCTGCTTCCGGCTTTAAGCGTCAGATCTCGGCGGCCCGATACGATCGGCATCCTGCCCTCCCGCAGGCAAGCGATCTCCAGAACCGTCGGCAGATCGTTCGGCGTTTCGTTGATAAGATGAACATCCAGCCCATTGGTGCCTTCGTCGGCAAACACGACCTGGATCGGCTGGAAGGCGCGCTTCAGCGCAAACCAGGCCGGTTTCGGCCTGCCGTGGACGTCAACGACGCCCCAACCTGGGCCGCTCATGACATCCTGGAAGGTGAAGGCGAGCGCACCGTTGCAGGTCGAGCCCGGCCGCCGCCATTCGGCGAAAGCCGCCTCCATCACTTCGCCGGTCACGGCACGGGAAAGAGCGAGGTACCGTTCGGGCTGCTGCGCTCTCAGTGCCACGGGATCGACACCGTAGAGCGTGCCCAGATAATGGTCGCGCACGTCTTCGAAATCCCAGTCAGCTCCGGTGTCGCGCGGGATGCCGGCCTTGCCGCCGGCGAGGGTTTCCGACGCGGAGAGGTTGGAGAAAGCCAGGCACTCGGCTGCGAAACGGACGTTTGCCCGTCGTGCATCTTCGAGCGGCCGTTTGTAGGCCCCGACACCGTAATAATGGGCGACACCCGCATTCGGATAAAAAGGCAATGCGCCGCCTGAAGGGGAATTGGCCACATAGGGGAGATCCGGCCGGCACTCGCTGGCGAAAGTGCCAAGGATCTCTTCGCAGAGTGGACCTTTCCAGATGCGTTCCGGCAGGCCGAGCATCGCGCCCTGCTGATAGACCTCGCTGCCGCCGCAAAGGACCGCAAGCGACGGCGAGGCTTGTGTCGCTGTCAGGAACTGCTCGACCTCGGTTTTCACGTGAATCATGAAGTCCGGATCGCCGGCGGGATAGTCGAAATTGGCGAACATCAGGTCCTGCCAGACCAGCAGGCCGAGTTCGTCGCACAGCGCGAAGAATTCCGGGCTTTCATAGGTCGCGATGCCCGGAATGCGGATCATGTTCATGCCCGCTTCTTTGGCGAGCCTCAGCCAGGGTTCGTAGCTCGCGCGGTCGCCGGGTAGCTTTGCGATGTCGGCGGAAGTCCAGACGGCACCGCGGCAGAACATTTTCCGACCGTTGACGACAACGGCGAAGTCATTGCCATCGGTGCCGCGATCGACCGTCAGGCTCCGAAAGCCGGTGCGGACGATCGGGAACTCCTTGTCCTCGATCTTGAGTGTCACGTCATGCAGTGCCGGCTCGCCATGGGTATGCGGCCACCAGGGTTTTATCTCCGGCAGACAAAGCTCGGCTGAATATCGTCTGCCGTCGTTCGCGAAGCGCGCCTCGGTGCCGTTGCAGACAAGCCGGAAATCCCGGGGCGGTCCGTCGAAAGCAAAGCCGACATTCAGAATGCCTGTTCCGCTTCCATCGAGCGTCGCCGAAACCGCAAACTCCCTCTTCTCTCCCGCGGGGAGAAGGTGGCCTGTGGGACCGGATGAGGGGGGCGAAGCGAAGCGATTGTCGTCGACACGCATCACCGAAACCGGCCGCCAGGGTCCCACCGCATGAATTTCGGGGCTCCAACCGGGCATGAAGCCCAGCGCGGTGGTGCGGATCAGCCGAAGCCCCTGCTGGTTCATCAGCCGCGGTCGCCAGCGGGCGCGAGGCCCGGTCCTGCCCAGATGCGGTCTCAAGGCCCGAAAGCAGATCGTCAGTGTTTCCGTGCCGGTCAACTCGACCGCAACGTCGTGGCTTTCGAACATGCTGGCCGAGGACAGGATCAGCGTCTCGTCGAGAAACACCTCGGCCACCGTCGCGAGCCCCGCAAACCGCAGGATTGCCGGTCCCGGCGTTTCGCCGGCAAGCGAGCGGCGATACCAGGCATCCCTGTCGATCAGCGGCTCGGGATTGTTGCGGTCGAAGCGGCCTGCGGCTTCCAGGGCGGCGGCGACCGTGCCCGGCACCATGGCCGGCAGGTATTCCAGATCCGAAGGAAGGTCGGCCGGCAGGGTGTAGGCGCCTGGCTCCGTCAACGTCAAAGACCAGCCTTCGGCAAGAAGGCTGGTCTTTGACCCGATCGCGATAGGAAGGCTCACGCGGCCTCGCGGGTCTGGGTCAGTGTCGAGGCCAGGTCGCGCATCAGCAGGTCCCAGGCATCAGCGGCCGGATCGAGCGCCGTTGCGAGCGGCTCGAACTTCTTGCGGGTGAGGGCGCGGGCAAGCTGGAACTGGGTGGATTTTGCCACTTCCGAAATCTTCAGCGCCTGCTGTTCCGACTGAGCGAACGCGTTGGGGTTCAGCCATGCGAGATGGCTCGCCAGCAGCTCGAAATTGGCGCCGAGCTGGCGGAGCGTGTTGAACGCATATTTGTGGAAGAAGCCAAAATCCCTGTCGGCAATCCGCTCGACCTGCTCTGGAAAAACCCTCGCAAAGGCCCGGATCGGATTGTCCTCCGGCCGCCGGGCAAAATGATGCCTGAGCAGTTTCCATGCGGTCTCGCGAATTTCCCTCGCTTCCGGATAGGCCGCCGGAAACTTGGCGAATTCCGTATAAGGCAGGAAGGGCAGCGCGTCCGGGGCCGCGTTCAACTGGAACAGGCCATCGAAATCTTCGCCGGAAAGGGTGAAGAAGCCGCCATTGTGGAAATAGTCGAGCCCGCGGCTTTCGAGGTCGAGCCGGTTGATGGCCACAGTCGTCTTGCCGTGCTCCTGGCGATAGGCGACGCCGCGCGTATCGGGCAGATAAAAGCTGTCGAGTTCGACCAGCGTCAGCCGGCCGCGGCGGATCTGCTCCGCGACATGCCGTTCCGGCCGGTCGAAGATCGCCAGTTCGGTCACGCGAATGCCGAACAGGGTTTCGAGATCCTCCAGCGGCACCTTGAAGAAGGTGAACTGGTCGCCTTCGAAATCCTGGGTCAGGGTGAAACCAAGCATCGCTTCCGGCGGCAGGCCCTGCGCCGAAAGCACTTCGATCCACAGATCGACGTAACAGTTCGTCTCCGGCCACATACGCTCGGCTGAATGCAGCGCATGCGTCGTGTAGTTGCCCGGATCGAGCGCGGGAAACACCGCCGTCATGGGATCAGCCCCAGAGCGTGGCACGGACGTGTTCCGGCCACTCCTTCACGTCCAGACCGTGGGTGTGGAAAAGCGCAAGCGCAATTCGTTCCAGGCCGAAACCGACGCAGGCCGTATGCGCGACGCTGCCGTCTTCCAGGTTGAGGCCCCATTTCAGGCCGAAACTGTCCTGGTGATAGTTGAAGCTCATGCAGGCGGTCGGCTGGGCAACGGAGGCGATCGGGATCAGCAGTTCGAACTTCAGGTTCTGGTCGCGCTGGTTGTTGACCAGCATCTTCCCGGCGCGGCCGAAGAAAGGATCGTTGGCGATGTCGATGGTGACGTCGAGGCCGACGGACTTCATCATCTCGACGCCCCGGTCCATCCACAGCTGGCGGAAATCAGTCACGTGTTGTTCGGTCCCCATGCAGACATATTCGCGCATGCGGAAAAGCTGCTGGCGGGCCGGATCCTTGGAGGGCTCGTGGCGGAAGCAGTAGCTCTGCAGGTCGAAAAGACCGCCGCCGGCGGGCAGGTTGCCGCGGCGCGCAACGGTCGGGTAGAGCGGATAGCAGGCCGCCGGCGTCAGCACGATGTCGGTCGCTTCCTGGCCTTTGGTCCAGTCCTCCTCGCCGACTTCCATGCATTTCAGCAGGCTCATGTGGTCGAGTTCGTTGCCGCAGAACGAGTGAACCGTGCCGGCGAGCTGCGGAAAGCTCTTCATATAGCCGCTGGTCTCGAAGAAGGCGCGGTTCATGCCCGGCGGGAAGCGCATCGCCTCCGCGCCGTCGGCACCGCCGACCTTGTCGATCAGCCGCTCGAAGGCGGCAATGACGTCTTCGAACTGGCCGCTGCGGCCATACAGTCCGTCGACGCCGGTCTCGATCAGCAGGCCAGCGTCGAACAGGCGGTCGAGAAAGGAAACTTGCAGATCCATGGATTCACCTCATTCTTTAAACGATTACATCTGAAGTGATGGGGCGTCAGCCGAGCAGGCTGGTGTCCGGTTTTTGAACGAGCAGCATGGTCGACGTATTGCCGAGAATGCGGTCGTTGGAAATCATCAGCTGGGCGGAGTGCGCGTCGCGAAGATGCCGTCCGAGACTATAGGGCGTACCGTTCTTGTAGCCCATGATGCCGCAGATGATCATCGCCTGGTTGATGATGGTCAGGATCGTCTCGGAAGAGGCGAGCTTGATATTGTTCATGGCGATCGAAAAGGCCATGGACGACAGTTTGTCGGGATCGTGTTTCGCATCCGCGTAGGTCTTGAGGCCCGACAGGATATTGCCCTTGAGCAGCTGCAGCAGGTTCGACGCTTCGGCGAGCCTCAGCGCGCCGGGCGGCTGGGTGCCACCCGCCTTGCGGGCCGCGGCG